>CAYZNN010000005.1:0-1764 GCA_964479665.1 uncultured Rikenellaceae bacterium
AATGCTCCATGCCAACTTGTAAATAAGTTCTTCGGAAACACCTGTAATTTCTGATGCCCATTGCGAAGTGAACTTCTTAACATGGTTTTTAAACGCTTCGAAGCCCGTAACGTAATTGGAAATAAAATGGGTGTCGTGCCAATTATTCAGAATAATAATATTGGCTACCGCCAAAGCGAGCGCAGCATCGGTTCCCGGAATTGGCTGCAGCAATAGCTTAGCTCGCTGCGACGAGTCGGTTCGCCGTGGGTCAATTACTATCAGCTCCGCACCGCTATCAATAGCTTTACCAATGGGAATCATCTCCTGAATGTTGCTCTCGGCAGGATTTTTTCCCCACAAAACAATTAGCATAGCATTCTCCAAGTCCCACGGAACATTATGCTTATTCTCGCCAAGAGTAATGCGTGTGGCTTCGAGTCCGGCAGGCCAGCATAAGTTGCCATAAACGGTGGTTGCACCACCGTAAAGGTTTCGCCAAAACCTAAGGCTAAAGTCGTTCATTAACCCCGACATTCCGCTGGCAGCGTAAAAAAATACGCTTTGCTGACCGTAATGCTCTTTATAATGATTTAATTGTGCCGAAATTGCATCGAACGCTTCGCCCCACGAAATGCGCACAAACGTTCCATTGGCGTCCTTACGGTGAGGGTAAAGAATTCGGTCGGGCGAATTTGCCCTTTCCACATAGCTCAATCCTTTAAGGCAAATACCTTCGGGCGTTGCCCGACTTGCAGGATGGGGCTCAATGTTAACAACCTTTCCGTTATCGACAAAAACCTTAAAAGTGCAGGTGCTATAGCAATTACGCGGACAAGCGGTGGTGAAGTGCTGCATAAAAGAGAACTAAAAAAATTACGCACTACTTTAGTAAGAAGCCAAAGTTAGTTGAATTCGCATCCTTATGATTATTTAATTATTTAACTCATACTTGTATTGCCAGGCTGAAATGGTTTCACCATTACGGAAATAATAGGTTGCACCATTATCGTGCTCTACTTTTGAGTAAAACGTTATTTCGCCATCGCGATTAATAACGGTTCGCCTAATAATTATAAGATTGAGGAATATTTGCTCATCGGTTCGATCTTTAGAATAACGTTTGGCTAAATTCTCAACCGGAATGGTTTCGCCAGTTAATTCATTAGTTTTTGCTGCTAGCATTTGGCGAGTACGCTCTTCAGCTTGCTTGCGTATTTCTTCCTGCTGACGGCGAACATCCTCTTCAACCTGTTTGCGCATACGCTCCTCATCTTGCCTAATACGTTCAGTTTCATTTCGAACTCTTTCATCCTCTGCTTTCTTTCGCTCCTCTTTGGCGCGAGCTTCTTCAAGCGCCAACTTTCTTGCATCCTCTTCTGCTTTTGCTTGATCCTCTGCAATTTTTCTGAGGGCCTCTTCTCTAGCCTGAGCATCAGCTAGGGCCTTCGCCTCTGCTTCTTTACGAATTCTTTCCTGTTCAGCTAACCGTGCTTGCTCTTCAGCTTTTTTTCGTGTTTCCTCTGCCAAGCGGGCTTCTTCTGCTTCCTTTCTAATTCGTTCCTGTTCAATCCGTCGAAGTTCTTCGCGACGTGCAGTTTCTTCCTCGGCTCGTTTTCTGGCATCTTCTTCATCTTTTGCTTTTTCTTCAGCAAGCTTCTTCAATGCTTCCTCACGTGCTTGAGCATCGGCAAGGGCTTTTGCTTCTGCCTCCTTACGAATGCGCTCCTGTTCGGCCAATCGGGCCTCCTCTTCGGCCTTTTTGCGTGCCTCTTCGGCTAACCG
>CAYZNN010000005.1:1864-138319 GCA_964479665.1 uncultured Rikenellaceae bacterium
GTTCGGCCAATCGGGCCTCCTCTTCGGCCTTTTTGCGTGCCTCTTCGGCTAACCGGTGCATTTCAGCCTCCTGACGAAGTCGATCCTGCTCTAACCGTCGTTGCACTTCGCGCTTTGCAGCCTCCTCTGCTGCCAAGCGTTTTGCCTCCTCTTCGGCTTTACGTTTCTCCTCTTCGGCTTTCAAACGGGCTTCCTCTTTGGCCTTTGCTTCAGCTAATGCTCTTGCTTCAGCTTCTTTGCGTTGTTTCTCCAAATCTGCTAATCGGGCTTCCTCTTCAGCTTTTTTGCGTGCCTCTTCGGCTAACCGTTGCTTTTCAGCCTCCTGACGAAGCCGTTCCTGCTCTAACCGTCGTTGCACTTCGCGTTTTGCAGCCTCCTCTGCTGCCAAGCGTTTTGCCTCCTCATCGGCTTTACGCTTCTCATCTTCGGCTCTTATTCGTGCCTCTTCCTTAGCTTTAGCTTCGGCTAAAAGTTTTGCTTCTGCTTCCTTTTTTTGACGGTCCATTTCCGCTTTACGTGCCTCCTCCTCTGCCTTTTTGCGAGCCAAATCCTCCTGCCGCCTTTTCTCAGCCTCAGCTGCTAATTGAGCCTTTTGTTCTTCTGCAGCTTTTTTAGCTGCCTCCTCAGCCTGCTTTTTTTGTTCCTGAACAATTTGTTTCTCTTCTTCAATAACTTTTCTCTGGAAACTTGCTGAATAATCCAAATCATAATCGAAACTATTGGTTCGACCATCGAACCTAATTTTTGCAACGGGATTGTCGTAAACTTTTATGGCAGTTTGGTCTTCCTGAGGATTTAGTTCTACTTCAAAATCGATAATTTCTTCACGATCTTTTAGAAATGTAGGAGGAACAGTGGTATTAATATTTATTCGCTTAGTCACATAATTACCCTTTTCGAAAGAGAGTATATAGTCGGAATCGTAATCGAGCCCAATTTCAAACCTACCACCTCGATTTATCGTATTTTCGCTTACAAGCGTACCATTTTTGAATACAGATATTTTAGCACCCTCTACATTCCCCTTCTTAACTCTTAGCCTCATGAATGTTTTCAGTTGATTTTGAGCTACCAGATTGGGTGCAATAAAAAGTAAGCACATAAGAGATATGCTTACTATTACTGAGCGGAATTTTATATAAAAAGAAAAATTTATCATTGAGGCTAAATAAAATACCGTTTGGAATAACGTAAAATGGAAATGAAAAGTTTTGCATTTTACATTATAGCAAATCTACTAAGTTGCACTATTATAAACAACTTTTGCCTAATAAAACTGATAAATAAACGGGGAGCTAGGTTATTGCTCAATAATATCAATGATAACAATCTCAGGTCGATTTCCTACTCGTAGCGGAGGTCCCCATGTTCCAAATCCGTTTGAAACGTAAAAATGACTTCCATTAATCTGCTGATAACCATAACTTATTTGAAAGATAGCCCTGGTAATGTAATTGAATGGCCAAAGCTGGCCATGATGGGTATGGCCAGAAATTTGAAGGTCGATTCGATTTTCATATGCTTCATGAAGATTGTAGGGTTGGTGATCGAGTAATACTTTAAATCTTTCAGAATCAATATTAGAAATAAGTTCTGGAATGCTTTTTCTTATATAGTTAGCCATGTACTTCGCTTGCCGGTCTTCGCGGCCAACGATATAGAAACTATTATTTACCAATATCGAAGTATCGCGTAGTACTTGAACACCATGCTTTGTAAGGTAATCGGCAGCAGCGTTAACACCGCCAATGTACTCGTGATTACCTGTAACTGCAAAAACGCCAAGCGGCGCATCGAGTTTCGAAATCAATTCTCCCATGTTCCGCTCAATAACTGGCCCAATATCTTCATCAAAAATATCACCTGCAAGCAGAATCGCATCGGGTTTTTGGCTGTTTATTATTGAAACCATTCGACTTAATCGTCCATTCGAGATTACTGTGCCTAAGTGAATATCTGATGCTATGGCGAGTTTTATTCTTCCATTTGGGTTCAAATGCTTTAATGTTTGAATTTCAATTCTTTTTATAGTAGGCTGCAAAGCATTAAAAAAGCCATATAATACAATAGTAGCAACGGAAATAGATACTACTAAAAGACTTTTGCTACTCAATAATAAAGGCGATATGCTGGGAGTTTTGAATATTAAGCCTGCAATAAATGCAAAAAAACGTATTATATCTATAGCAAAAAAAGTCAGAGTAAAGTAAAGCATGGCACCTAGCCAAATCGATCCGAGCTTAACAATAAATTCAGTTAAGGAGTTAAGGTAAAATCGTTCGAAAATTCGACCAATAGGATATGCTAGAACAACAATAAAAAAAGTTATTTGAATTACCCAATATATCCAATTAGAATTTGGCTTCCATTGTTTTAAATGCCAGTATATATAATAATTTACTAGAGCATAAACTGTAAATACAATAGAAAAAAATATAATAAACATGTACTTCGAGGTCATTTTGTTAAGGTATTAGTAATACATATTAAACTAATATAGTTGGTCAAAGTTTAATTAATTCTAATTAATACAATTAATTATTAATCCCCTAATTTCTTTGCCAAAAGGAGATAATAAGCTATCTTTTGGCATTGAAAGAAACATAATTTTTAAGTTTATTTAAAAATGAATTTAACTAATCAGGCTCTCGAATTAATTATAAACCAAAGCAATACGGGCATTTATATCATTCAGGATAATCGAATCGTATTTCATAACCCATATTTTAGGAATCTGACTGGTTACTCATATGATGATATTTTCGAAAGCAACTTTTTAGATATTGTAAATAGTAAGGATAAAAAACTCCTAAAGTTGCTTTTCAGCGAAAACTTTAAAGAAATTAGCAGTAAGCCATCACGTTCATTTACTTTTCGGATTAACCATAGAAATGGGCATTTACTATGGTTGAAGACCACTGTTGCATTAATAGAATGGAATGGCAATACTGCTCTCCTAAATAATTGCTACGACATTACCCAGCAGAAAGAGTTGGAACAAACCCTGGCCCTTGAAGAACAGAATTTTAAACTTTTAGTGAACGGTTTCGAAGACCTGGTTTGTATCCTTTCAAAATCGGGCACTATAATCCAAACCAATAAGGCAACCTACTCAAAATTGAAATTCGAAGAACAGAATTTGCTTATGAGTGGAATTGTTAACGTAATTGATGCAAATGATAGAGAAAGGGTTAAAAAAGCAATATCCTCGGCTTACAATGGGAAGCGAGAGCAGATAACCATCAATTTAATTACAAGTAAGGGAAAAACAATTCCTGTTGAAGCACGTTTTTTTAATGGAATTTGGAGCCAAAAACAGGTTGTTTTAGCCATCTTTCAAGATATAACTGACCGCATTGAAGCCGAAAAAGCCTTGAGGCTTTCAGAGGAAAAATTTAGTAAAGCTTTCGAAAGTAGTTCTGCTCTAATGTCGATAAGTACATTTAAGGATGGAACTTTCTTGGATGTAAACGAAACGTTCCTTCGACTAACCGGTCTTACAAGAGAAGAAGTTATTGGAAAGAAATCTGGGGAACTCGAAATTTACGCCGATTATCATTTACGTGAGGAACTGAAACGAAAATTAATTTCTGGCGATGTAATTCGAAATCGAGAAACCACAATATATAATAAGCAAGGCAATAAATTAATTTGCCTTTTTTCAGCTGAACTCATTAGCATTCAAAGCAAATCGTGCATTCTTGTTGTAATGAACGACATTACCTCCCGTAAAAAAGCTGAAGAAAAAATTGCTCAAAGCGAACTACGCTTCCGACAGCTTGGGGAGCTTCTTCCCGAAATGGTTTTCGAAGCCAATGAAAAGGGAATAATTACGTTTGCTAACAACTTCCTTTTAAAAACTTTCAATTTAAATGAACAGGAAGTAAATCATAAGGTTAATATTTCTTCACTTTTTGCAAAAAATAGCAAGTCAATTATTACTAACTATTTACTGAATTCTCAAAGCAATCCTGAATTACACTCAGTAGAATTGGAAGCACAAATTGATAAAGGTCATATAATACCTGTACTTGTTCACATTATTGCAACATTTAAGGACGATAAGGTATACAGATACATGGGGGTAATGGTTGACATTACAGAAAGTAAAAAGCAGGAAGCTGAACTTATAAAAGCCAAAGAATTAGCCGAAGAGGCTTCGAAAGCTAAAGAGCAATTCCTTTCGGTAATGAGTCATGAAATTCGTACACCCATGAATGCCATTATTGGAACAACCAATATTCTTTTTCAAGAAAACCCATCAAATCATCAGATGGGATATTTAAAAGCCCTTGAATTTTCCGCAGAAAATTTACTAGTCCTTTTGAACGACATTCTTGATTTTAGCAAGATTGAAGCTGGAAAATTCCAAATTCACAACCAAACTTTTAACTTATCGGATGTTACCAAGGGCTCTTTCAGAACATTCGAAACAACGGCACAACAAAAAGGCATAGATTTTTTAATGGAATTCGATAGAACTGTTACGGAAAAAGTACTTGGCGATCCGATACGGATTAACCAAATATTAGCCAACCTTATATCCAATGCATTAAAATTTACCGAGAAAGGAAGCGTTAAGCTCATGCTTTCGAAAGCAAAAGAAACTAAAACACATTACCAGATTCGTTTTTCTGTTGCCGATACGGGTATTGGTGTTCCAAGCGATAAGATTGATGAAATTTTTTGCGAGTTCTCTCAAGTTTACTCACCAAAAAACCGGCGCATAGGGGGAACCGGCTTGGGCTTAACCATTTCGAAAAAGCTTGTTGAATTAATGGGTGGCAAACTGATGCTGAGTACCCAACTAGGTAAAGGCTCAGAATTCTATTTCATTCTTAAACTTAAAAAGGTTCATAAACTAGAGTTACGTCCCGATACAGAATCAATAAACAGCGAGTCCGACATAAGTATAAAGGGGCTTAAAATTCTGGTTGCCGAGGATAATGAAATAAATGCCATGATTGCTCTTAAATTTCTCGAAAAATGGGAAGCGGAGGCCACACATGTTGAAAACGGCAAAGAAGCATTAGAAATGCTTCAAAAGAAAAAATTCGATTTGGTGCTTATGGATTTAGAAATGCCTGTAATGGACGGTTATGAGGCAACCAGAGAGATTCGAAAATTGAAAAGTAAAATTCCCATAATCGCGTTAACAGCATCGGCTATGATTGATGTACGCAATCGTATAACTCAAACGGGCATGGATGGATTTGTTTTAAAACCCTTTAAACCTTCCGATTTGCTTGAAAAAATTCACTTTTTTGCTATCAGGAAGGCAAAATCATAGTTTCTTATATAATTCTATTTGTTAGGTAAAATTCTATTTCGCTATAATTATCGGGGTGAAACCACTGGATACTTGGCTCCCTTTCCCACCATGTCAATTGCCGTTTGGCATATCTTCTCGAATTGCGTTTTATCAACTCTATAGCTTCATTTAAAGTATGCTTCCCATCAAAATGGTCGAATATTTCAGCATAACCCACTGTTTTTAGGGCAACGTTATGTTTATAAGGTTCAAGGATTCGAGCCTCCTCGACCAATCCATTGGTAACCATTGAGTCGACCCTTGAGTTAATCCTTTGGTAAAGTTCTTCACGAGGCCTATTTAACCCAATGTAAATTATGTTGAAATCCCTTTCTTTTGCCTGCTTAGAAAGAAAAGTACTATACGGACGGCCCGTTTGCAAACTAACTTCCACCCCTTTTAGCATGCGCTGGGGATTCCTCAGGTCCACCGTTTGGTAATAATCAGGATCGAGTATGCGAAGTTGGGCCCTTAGGCTCTCAATCCCCTCATTTTTGAGAAGTTCCTGAAGTTGCCTTCGCAACTTAGGGTCGGGGGCCGGAAAATCATCAATTCCCTTACAAACCGCATCAATGTATAGCATCGACCCACCAACTAGTAATGCTACGCTTTGTTCAGCAAATATTTCGTTCAACTTCTGAAGAGCATCCAGTTCGAACATGCCGCAACTGTACCTTTCGGTAACCGACTTGTGGCCAATGAAATAGTGAGTGGCTTGTGAAAGTTCCTGATTGCTTGGTTTGGCAGTACCAATATTCATTTCGCGATAAAATTGACGCGAATCGCTCGATAATATTGGTGCTTTAAGTCGATTGGCTAAAGCCAAACTGAGGTTTGTTTTACCTACCCCTGTTGGTCCTAATAATACAATTAAATAGTTTTCTGACAATGCTGCTGAAGTTTAATAATCTTCATTTTTGTTTGTACCAAATTCGGTATTGTAATCAATACCTTCATCGCCCAAATCATCCCCAAATACTTCATCAATATCCTCATCAATTTCATCTCCTAGGTCCATATCATCAACGTTCAAATCCAACTGAATTTGTTCTGGTGCTTCACCAATCCATGCCGAGCAGCAGGGGTAAACAATTTCTGGGTTCGGTTTCGAAATATCGATGAGTTCAATAAAGAACGCCCTGTCGGAAAAAATATCGAATACGTATAACAAACGCTCCTTCTTATTTTTAAGTATATCGCCAATTGTAACAGTTTCCATGGGAATAGCAGCAAAACCGCTGTCGTTTTGCATATCCATTAGCGTTAGTTCCATTCCTTTGTTCCACTGCTCGTCGGCTAGAAAGAAGGAGGCTAATTGGTGCGTGTCGTAATTTAAGTTTTTTTGAATATAAGCATGAAAATCGAGGAAAGTGCTTCGGGCTTCAATTTCGTAGTCGCGAAGGAATGCCACTTCCCCACCCGATATCATTCGGAATTTGTAAATCATAGTATTATTAGGTTATTAAAGGCTGCAAAGTAAAAAAGTAGTTTAAAAATAACAAAACGATAATGCAAATTAAAGTTATGGTATATTAACTAAAAAATTCAGGGTATCAACCCCATCCGCATAATCGGTAAGCGAAGGGTGCTGAGCCCTGCCAAAGGGAACAGCATCCTCTATTAATCCACTATTTCCTACAACACACTGTATGAGATTCAAATTACTGTTAATAAATGACTTAATATCAATTGTGTTATTATAAAAGGCATAATGGGTTACACCTACCGGACTACCAACCAAATCATTCTGAATAAAAATGCAGAAGCCATTATCGAAATGGGGTATATGGTTCATCAAGTATAAAGCTCGATTATACTCGTAATTATTAAAATACTTATTGTGATTTGCAAAGTAGGTATAACTATCGAAATGTGGCAGGAGCTGGGGTAACCGGTAGCCGTTAGGTAAAAGAAGCAGCGAAACATTCCGGCAACCCAATCCGAAATGGCTAAAAATATCGTGTGCCAAACAACTCAGTTCCAGATCACTTTCACAGCCATTTAAAACAGCAATGCTACTCCTATTCTTCCGAATCAGGTGTGGGTATTTCCCAAAATAGTATTCGAAATATCTCGACGAATTATCGCTTCCTGTTGCAATAACCGCATCGAAAGCAGGTAACTTTTCATGGCTTAAAATAATTTTTTCTCTAAAGCGAGGCTCAACGCTTTCTAATACACCAATTAAGGCTTTCATTAATCCTCCATCCTTCGAAGAACTTTTTCCAATTAAAGTGTGTCCACTTATTAGTACGCACAGTAAATCATGAAAACCTACAAAAGGAATGTTCCCTGCCATTACAACTGCTATTCTTTTCGAAATTTCGTAATGTTCAAGAATTGGGTATTTACTTATCCATGAGTTCAAATTTTCAGTTGATAACCAATTAGTAGCTATTGAAGTTAAGGCTTGCCAACAAAAATCGGCTGTAAACCACTGATTTTCAATATGGGCATGACGGATAGCATTATTTAAGGGTTCAATTAAAACTTGGTCGCCTTTTGTTATGGCTTTTCCCAATTCTTCGAATGCATCGATACGTTCCTGAATGCGCATAACAACTCAATTGTTTTTACAAAAATAGATGCTTTTCACTTCATCAATGGTATTTGTTTGTATTATTTAACATGCGCACCTTACAAATAATTTGGTTATTGTTTTACCTTTGGTTGTTTAAATGTAAAATAATGAGAAAGCTTGCATTGTTCGCTGAGAATCTACGCATTTCGTTTGGTGCCATTCGTTCCAACCCCCTTCGAACCGTACTTACTATTCTTATAATTGCTTTTGGAATTATGGCTCTTGTAGGCATTTTAACGGCTATCGACTCGATTAAAGGGAGCATTAGCAGTGAATTTTCCATGATGGGAGCCAACACTTTTTCAATCCAAAGCAGAGGTATGCGCGTACAAATTGGTGGAAGGCGATACCGTACACTCAATCATCAACATATCAGTTACCAGCAAGCAAAAGAATTTGTCGACAGGTTTCAATTCCCTGCATCAGTTTCTATTCAGGTTTGGGCTTCTGGTGCAAGTACAATTAAACACCTATTTAAAAAAACTAACCCCAATGTTGAAGTACATGGTGTAACTGGCACTTACCTTTACACCGCTGGATATGAAGTTGAAAACGGTAGAACCTTCTCGAGCATGGAAGAGGAGAACGGTTGGGCTGTAGCAATTGTTGGAAAGGAAATAGTTTCGCTGCTTTTCGAAAAAAATGAAGATCCTATTGGGAAAGTAATTACCGTTGGAAATGGAAAGTACCGAATTATAGGCGTTTTAAAATCGAAGGGTACCGCATTTGGGGGTGGAGCCGACCGCTCAGTTCTTATACCTGTTCAAAACGTTGTTACTTTTTTTTCACGACCCAACATGAATTTTACCATTCATGTAAAACCCGTTAACCCACAAATGCTCGAGTATGCAACTCACGAGGCCGAAGGAGTTTTTCGGTTAGTTCGCAAGTTGAAAGCTACAGACCAAAGCGATTTTAATATTGAGAAAAGCGATTCACTTGCCCGCATGCTTCTTGACAGTTTGAAGTATGTAACCATGGCTGCCACATTTATTGGAATTATTACTCTTATTGGTGCTGCAGTTGGATTGATGAATATAATGCTTGTAGCAGTTGCCGAGCGCACACGCGAAATAGGTACTCGTAAGGCAATTGGAGCAACCGCCTCCACAATAAAACAACAATTTCTATTCGAAGCTATTGTTATTTGCCAATTAGGCGGTGTACTTGGTATTGTTCTGGGCATTTTGGTTGGTAATATAGTGTCGATGATTACTGGGAGCCCATTTTTAATTCCTTGGTACTGGATTCTGATGGGTTTGGTTATTTGCTTTGGAGTTGGTTTAGCGTCGGGATATATACCAGCAGTTAAGGCTGCCAAACTCGATCCCATCGAAGCATTGAGATACGAATAGATTTTTCCGTTTAGCTTCCCAACAAAACCAATAATCCATGGCAACCTATGTAGTTGGCGATGTTCACGGATGCTACGAAACGTTAAAATTTTTAGTTGAAGAAAAATTCGGTTTATCGAAAACCGATAGCCTATACCTTTTAGGCGACTATATCGATCGTGGTCCAAAGAGCTGCGAAACGGTTGATTACCTTATTAATCTTTTGGAAAAGGGTTACCAAGTTTTTCCGCTTCGCGGAAATCACGAGCAAATGCTGCTCGACTCAATTAACGACCTTTACGCTTTTAAACTTTGGAAAATGAACGCTGGCGATGTAACGTTACATTCCTACAGCAATGTGATTGGCAACTCCTTTTCGTTTCCCAATGGCATTCCAACAAGTCATATCGATTTTTTCAATAGTATTCCCGAATTCAAGGTTATTTCGGATCGGTATATTCTAGTTCACGGAGCTATAAACTACGCTGCAAGTGACCCTTTTGCCGACAAAGAATCAATGCTTTGGTCGCGTTCAACTCCAGCACCCGATTATTTTATGCCAAACAAAGTGATTCTTTACGGGCACACTCCAGTGCCAATTGATACTATACAACGAATTATCGAAACGCCTTTGGCACGTACCATCCCACTCGATGCGGGTTGCGTTTACAAAACAATTGGATTAGGAAATTTAGCAGCACTCGAACTCGAAACGCAAAAACTTTTCTGGGTTAACCGTATTGATGAAGGATTTAGCAGGTAGGAGGTTGTGGGTAGCATGCCTGAGGCTCCCGAAGGGTCGGTTATCAGTTCTTAGTTGTCGGTTATCGGTTTTCTGTTCAGTTGTTTTATTGTTCATTTGTTTGTTGATAGTTGATAGTTGTTGGTATTATACACATCACTTCGGACTTCAATAACCCCTGCCTAGCCCTGCCTGCCGGCAGGCAGGCGGCAGGCAGGCAATAACTCAATAACCCAATAACCTAAACATCAATCACTCCACTTCTCCAACATAACATCGCCATATTCTGTCATATTGCCTTTTCTCTTTAGATACTCGGATGCTGCTTGCGAAAGGTGCAACTTTGGGGCTAGGATATCGAATTCCTCTTGCGAAATCATTTGGCGTTGAAGCATTATACGTGCTATGCGTAAATGGTTTTCGAAGAGAAAGGGGGTTAAATTGCCATCGGCATCTACACTCGAATGAATGCTTTTGGGTCGGGGTACAACGCTTGTTAAAAAGAGCGCTTCGTTAAGGGTTAAATCGCTGGGTAACTTATCGAAATAGAACCTGCAGGCCTCATTAACTCCATAAACATTAGGCCCCCATTCAATTAGATTAAAGTAAATTTCGAGTATTCGACCCTTCGGCACCAAGCGTTGCGTTTCGATGAGCCAAACTATTAGAGCCTCCTCGGCTTTACGCATAATATTTTTGCTTCTGTTCAAATAAACATTCTTAACCAGCTGTTGAGTTATGGTGCTGCCGCCCCGGACAAAACGTTTTTTTGTAAGGTTTTGAACCATTGCATAGCGAATACCATCGAAATCGAACCCTTTGTGAAAAAAGAACCCGCCATCCTCAGAGGTTACCAATGCATTAATTAGATATGGCGAAATGGAATGCAAGCGAGCAAAGCTCTCTTTGGTGCTATCGATTGCTATTTCCCTAATGGCTATGCCATTTTCGTAGGCAATAAAGGTAAATGTGTCGTTCAGAGCGTAAAAGTTTTCGGCACCTAATGCATTAATGCCAAAATTATGCGTATGCAAATTTATATCGAATTTGAGGCTGTCGGGGTTTGCCAAATCGAGGTCGACAAACAGGTCGAACTCCATTTCTCCCTTAACACGAACACCCTGCAATGTATTAAAAAGCCCACGCGGTAACGATTCGAAAAGGCTCGATGCTAAAAACCTTCGGTTTTCGCTTTTTACTATTGCTCTTGGTTTTCTCTTGTTCGTAAGAACAATTGATATGGGTAGTTTAAAGGAATTTAAGTTAAAATACGAAAGCGAATCGATGGTAATATATTGGTTCGATAGTCCAACGCCCAGCTTAAGAGAGGCATTATCTACAACTACAGTTTTATCGGACAAGTGTCGATGGTCAATTTCCAGGCCGAATATCCCCGACGATACGGTTAAGCTCACACTGTCGGCATGAAGCTTGTTTCCCTTTAATGCAAATTGAAGCGAATCGAATTGGAACTGTAAATCGTACATATTTTCAATAAGGGGTAATTTCACTTTACCAATTTCGCTTCCCCTTATCGAAACATCAAAATAATTGGATGCTTTAATGGCATTGCCATTTATGTTAAGAATTTTTGAATGGTTATTCTCTGTTATACTTAATGTCGATTTGAACAACCCTTTTTCACTCAAAAAAAAGGGCGTTTCGATGCGGAGTGTGTATTCGTCTTTTGAAAACTTAATTAAAAGATTCTTCACTTCAATTTCAGCGGTCGATACTCCAATAAACCCTTTTATTGCTCTACTTACTTTTCGGGTTTGAATCAACTCTTTCAATTGATGTTCTGGCGTACTACCAAGCGAGTCGGATTTTCCAATTGAATTTGCAGCAACCGACCCAACGCTAATAATTAGTGTATCAAGCTGTATTCTTTTGGGATTAGCTTTTAAGCGAAGTAAATCCCAAAACGAAAGTTTTACATTTACTTTCCCAACACTTAGGGTCTTTAGGCTATCGTTGGAACTTACAGAAAGGTTCGTAACGTACAAATTTCTAACTCTTTTAAAACCAAGATATTTATAGTGAATTGAGTAGCCAGTTGATGAATCAATGGCCGAAATTTTACGATTGGCAAACAGCCGAAGCAATGGGTTACGAACTAAAAAGAGAACAGCAGAAACTCCAATTGCTGCTATTATAATGATAATTAACAGTTTACGCGTATTATTGCCAGAATGCATTTAAATTGAAATTTACTGGCAAAATTACAGAAATAAAGCCAAATTGAAACCCCCATTTTTTCGGGTAGAATGGGGGTTTCAATAATTTCACTTTTCAGCTTTTTAATGGTTGCACTGATGCCCATGCCCACCGCCATGATGCTGTTCGTGCGCTGCGCAACTCTTGCCACTATCGGCAATTGCTCCGCTAATGAATTGTTTAACTACCTCGTCGGCAGTGCCTGAGCAACCCCTTACAACTTCAATTCCGTAGCTGTTAAGAACATTAATGGCTCCACCGCCAATTCCACCGGCAAGCATTACAGTTACGCCTTTTTGCGCAAGTACAGCTGCAATATTCGACTTGCATCCGCAACCCTGCGGCGAATCGAGTTTTTCGAAACCTGTAATCTCATTACTTTCGGAAACT
Source organism: uncultured Rikenellaceae bacterium (assembly GCA_964479665.1). Lineage (GTDB taxonomy): Bacteria > Bacteroidota > Bacteroidia > Bacteroidales > Tenuifilaceae > UBA2287. The sequence goes on from CAYZNN010000005.1 coordinate 14,440, forward strand.
GTGTAAACACCATAAAACTCGCAATGTCCAAAGTGGCCATCAATTTGTTTGTTTGCGGTAATTGGTACTGCTATCTTTCTCACATTCTATTATTTAAGTAAAACAAAGGTTTAACTTCTATTTGTATTTATCGATTCCAATTCGTCGGGACTATAATGGTTACAACCCTCACATTTTTTATGATTCTCGCAGCCATTAACTAATTTAAAGCACCGCTTGCAACGATACCAATCTTTATAGTACACATAATTTCCGCCTTCAATTTCAATGGGTTTCCCCTCTGCAAAGGCTAAAGCAATTGTTTTCAGTGCTCTGTTGTATATACGGGTAAAGGTAGGACGCAATACGTTCATTCTGTTTGCAGCATCGTCCTGCATTAGCATTTCATAGTTAATTAGCCTGAAACTTTCGTACTCCTCGAGCGACAAGCGAACACCTACCGAACTGGAGTTTGCTATACCAAAGGGTCTATAACCCTTCATAATTGGTGGGTTTGTAAGAGTTCGGCACTTAAAAGGTCGTGGCATCTAATAAATAATATATATAAGTGCAAAATTAATGAACCTACGTTCATAATTATTATTTTGGTCATTATTTCTTTGGATAAAATTTTTAGTGAATATTTGTAAGAAAGAATAGTTTATGAGATACCTTGCCTTCCCTAGCCGATACAAATTAGCGGGAAATCAAATACTTAAAATAGAATTGGCCGCCAATTCGTTAAATCAAAAATTAATTAATATTGATGTTAACCAACTCAACATTTCGAATTACAATAAGCGCTACCTGAACGATTATATTAAGAAACTAACATTTTACCTGCCATTATACTCGCAATTAATGGCTAAAGCCATTGAGAATTTAAAGTGTTCTGTTGAAGAGGCTATTTTTGTCGATTACGGTGGCGGAACCGGCTTACTATCGGCATTTGCCAGAGAGGTTGGCTTTAAAACCGTAATTTATAACGACATATATGACGTTTCGGTTTCCGATGCTGCAATAATTCTAAAAAATATTGGTATAACTATCGATCATTTTGTTTGTGGCAACATTGAAACATTAAAAGATTTCACTGATCGTAACAGCATATCTCCCAGCATTCTGTGTTCCATGGATGTACTTGAGCACATTTACAATGTAAATGATTGGTACAGCAGGGCTATGCAAATAAATGGTAGTTTCGCAATTGTTTTTACAACTAGTGCCAATTCGCATAATCCTATTGTTTCGAGACGACTTAAAAAATTGCACAACCGAGCTGAGTATATTGGCAGAGAAAAGCATTTAGGATGGAAGGAACGTGACTTGGAACGACCATTTCTAGAAGTTCGACGATTAATGATTTTTGAATATTCACAAGGTTTATCAAAATTGGAAATAGACCATTTGGCAAAGGCAACAAGGGGTCAAATGCAAGGCGACATTCAAAAATCGATAGATGAATATCTTGAAAAAGGAGCCATATCATTCACAAATCCCCACCCTACCAATACATGCGATCCCTACACAGGAAACTGGGTTGAGAATTTGATTAATACGGATCAATTAAAAAATCAACTCAAAGAATTAGGATTTGAAGTAAAATTTGAGAACAACTTTTACTCCTATTCTAAAAATTTAATGGTCAACCTAATAAAATGGGTTCTTAATTTAAAAATGGCGTTAATAGGAAGAAGGTTCCTTTTCATTTCGCCATCGTACACCCTAATAGCATCCAAAAACTAATTAAACTATACCGTTTTCCTTAACCTGCCAATGGCAAGTGTTAACGCTGTTATGGCCAATACCGAAATTGCCATAAATTCCGTTGCAATCTCCTTAAAGTGAGCACCTTTTACAAGAATCATCCTAATTACTCGCATAAAATAGTACAATGGGTTTAACCTGTTGAATTGCTGTGCCCAATTGGGCATGCTCTCGGTAGGTGTAAAAATGCCGCTCATTAGAATAAAAACAACTGCAAAGAAAAAAGCCATAAACATTACCTGCTGCTGCGAAGCTGCAAGAATGGACATGTAAAGTCCTACGCTTAATGCCACTAACAAATAAATGGCGGCAAAGCCGAAAAGAGTAAGCAAACTGCCTTCAATAGGAATATCGAAAATGAGTTTGCCTATGGTTAGCCCAAAACCCAGTTCAACTAACCCAATAATCCAAAACGGAATAAGTTTTCCAATTATAAACTCGTATTTTTTTATGGGTGTAACATTAATTTGCTCAATGGTACCCATCTCCTTTTCGCGAACCAAGTTTATTGCGGTAAGGAACATGCCAATAATGGTAACAAGTATTACCAGAATTCCGGGAACCATAAAGTGCGAATAGTTAAGTTGCGGATTGTACCAATACCGAGGTATGGTTTTTATTACACTTGGAACTGAAGCCGACATATCGATTACACTAATGCCTAAACTACCCGAATACTGCGAAACTATTGAGGATGTGTAAACATTAATTAATCCGGCTGCCGTAGCATTTATGGCATTAACAAGCAGCTGTACTTCCGTAGTTTGCCCTGTAGCCAACGAAAGCGAAAAGGTATTAGGAACCACAAGAATTGCATCGACCTCACCGCTGTTTATCCACTCTATTGTTTTTTCGACCGATTGGTTTGAGTGGGTTAACTTGTAAAAAGGCGATCCCTCGAATCGAGAAATGAGCTGGCGCGATTGTACGCTTCTGTCGGCATCAACAATGGCCATTTTTATACTCTTCATCTCCATGGTTGCCGCATTGGCCAATACAAGAAGCTGTATAATGGGAACTATAAATATTACAGGAAGCATAGTTCGATTCCTGAAAATTTGAAGGAACTCCTTCTGTATTAAATAAATTATTGTTCGCATGGTTCTTCTACTCAAGTTTCTCCTTAAACTTCTTAACGCTTACTACCAAAAAGAACAGGGTCATTCCGCTCATAATAAGAACTTCTTTATAAATGAAGGCTATCCCCTCTCCTTTCAACATTATTGTTTTTATGGCTGAAATGAACCAGCGCGGGGGCATAACATAACTTAACCACTGCAGTATTTTAGGCATATTCTCAATGGGAAAAATAAACCCCGAAAGCAGAATGGTAGGAAGCAGCAGCGCGAACATAGACATGAACATGGCCACCTGCTGCGAATTGCTTACTGAAGATATTAGAATACCTAACGACAAGGCAAGCAGAATAAATAGTAAACAAACGCCAAGTAGCAATATTACGCTTCCCCTAACTGGTAAACCGAAAACCCAAAAACCCAATAAAACAATAAGAATGGCATTTGTAAATCCCAGTCCAACGTAGGGCAATACTTTTCCTAAAACAACTTGAATGGGTTTAAGAGGCGAAACCAAAAGGATTTCCATTGTTCCCAACTCCTTCTCGCGGGCAATCGATATTGAAGTCATCATGGCAGTTAGAAGCATTAAAATTAGAGCCATGGTGCCGGGCACAAACATAAAAACGCCTTTCATCTCCTCGTTAAACAGCATTCGCACACTTGTTTTCACAGGCAGCTGATTGGTTAATCCAGCATTTTTTTCGTTAGCAAACGTGTTAATAATGGCCGATGCGTAGCTAATAATTAAACTTGCCGTGTTTGCCTCTGAAGCATCGGCAACTAGCTGAATAGAGGTTGCTCCATTTTTATAGAATTCCTCAGCAAATTTGGGTGGAATCACAACCACAAGTTTGGCCTTTCCGCTTCGTAATACTTCGTTGCATTGGTTAATATTTATGGGGTTTAATGTTGAAACAAAGTAGCCCGACGACAGCATTTTATTGGTTAACTCAACCGAAAGGTAATCGTGCGACTGGTCGCAAATGGCCACCTGCACATTTTTAATTTCGTTGGTAATAACGAAACCAAAAATTAGAAGCTGCGCTACGGGCATACCAAAAATGATGAGCAGCGTTTTTCGGTCGCGGAAAATATGCCGAAACTCCTTAATAATGAAATTATAAAATCGATTTCTCATTTTATTTTCCTTTAGAATCAAGGGTTTTCAACGGGCAATGGATAGAAATACATCGTTAAAGGTAGTGGCACCAAACTGCTCCTTTAAGTTTTGAGGAGTACCCAATGCTTTAATCCGTCCCTCAACCAGTACGCAAACCCTGTCGCAGTACTCGGCTTCGTCCATGTAGTGGGTTGTAACAAAAACGGTTGTGCCGTTTCGCGAGGCTTGGTATATCATTTCCCAAAACATACGTCTGGTAATTGGATCGACTCCACCCGTTGGTTCGTCGAGAAAAACAACCACCGGCCGGTGAATCATGGCCACCGAAAATGCCAATTTTTGCTTCCATCCCTGTGGTAGCGAAGCAATAAGCGAATTGGCCAGTCTTTGCATTTCCAATTCGTTAAGCAGAAGATTGGTTCGTTCGTTAATTTGTTTCGACGACAAACCGTAAATTCCGCCGAATAATCGAATATTCTCCTTAACCGTAAGGTCTTCGTAAAGAGAGAACTTCTGGCTCATGTAGCCAATTCGCGATTTTAAAAGGTTGGTTTCAGTGTAGGCATTGCAACCTGCAACCATAATTTTTCCCGAAGTAGGCTTTAGCAATCCACAAATCATTCGCATTGCAGTAGTTTTACCCGCTCCGTTGGCACCCAAAAAACCGAATATTTCACCTTCATTAACTGAAAAGGTTAGGTTATCGTCGGCAATAAAATCGCCAAACTTCTTGGTTAGGTTTTCAACTTCTATTACAACCCGTTTTTGCATATTTTCAAAAAATCACCTCAAAATTCACATTGGTTACTACCTCAATAGTTCCATAAAGCAATCCTCAACACTAGCATTTATGCTCTCAATAGCCACATCCGAAAAACCCTTTTCAGTAAAAACTTGTAGCAACTTTTCGTTATTTAGTCCATCCTTTTCAATGGCAAGGTGAATGCAATGCCCAAACATATATGCGCTAACGGTAAAGTGCTGTTTTCGAAGAAATTCGAGAAGCGATTGCGCATTGGGGTAATTTACATTCAGCAGCCTATGAGGAAACTGTTCGGTAATGGCAATGGGTGTGTCGACCTTTAAAATGCGCCCGGTTTGAATAAGTGCAATTCGGTCGCAAAGCGTGGCCTCGTCCATATAGGGGGTTGAAACAAAAATGGTAATCCCCTCGTTTTTAAGTCGAAGTAGCATTTCCCAGAACTCCCTGCGCGAAACGGCATCGACTCCCGTAGTAGGTTCGTCGAGAAGTAGAACTTTTGGCCTATGAATAAGTGCGCACGAGAGCGCAAGTTTCTGTTTCATACCACCCGAAAGCTGTCCGGCTAACCGATTGCTTAAAGGCTCGAGCAACGAGTAAACATCCTTTATTAAATTGTAGTTCTCGTTGATAGTTGTGCCAAATACGCCAGCAAAGAACTCAAGATTTTCGCGAACGGTTAAATCGCTGTAAAGCGAAAAACGACCGGGCATGTAGCCTATAATTTTGCGTACCCCACGGAAGTTTTGAACCACATCGATACCCATAACCTGTGCGCTTCCTTTGGTTGGATTCAACAGCGTTGCCATAATGCGTATAAGTGAGGTTTTACCAGCCCCGTCGGGGCCTATTAGGCCGAAAATTTGGCCCTGTTCAACCGACAAGTCAACTTCGACTAGAGCGTTAACTTTTCCATAACTCTTACTTATGCTATGTACGTCAATGGCATACATGCTATACTAATGTTGAATTAGCACCACTTCGCCAGGCATGCCAATGCGTAAATGGCCATTGTTTTTTACCCGTACTTTAACCGGATACACCAAATTTACCCGCTCCTCGCGGGTTTGAATGGTTCGGGGTGTAAACTCGGCATTGGCCGAAACCCACGAAATAACTCCCTCATCTTCATTCGTTTTACCATTTTCGGCATCGGTTAAAACGCGCACCTTTTTTCCCAATTCGAATTGGCTTAGCTGGCTCCCCGAAATGTAAACCTTCAGGTTCAAGTGTTCCAAATTTGCTATTCGGTAAATGGGTTTACCAGGACTAACCATTTCGCCTTCGCGTGTAACCTTTAATAGTACCGTTCCCTTTATTGGGTTTCGAATTCGGCACCGATTAATCTGATCGTCTAATTGCAGAAGTTGTGTTGAAATTACATCCCTTTCACTTGCTATACTCGTTTTTTGCAACAGAGCCGATTCCAACTGCTTTCGTAGTACCGATAGAGAACCCTCTAAGTCGTCAACCTGCTTTTGGGTTGCAGCTTTCTGCTCGAAAAGTCGGCTTAAACGCTCAAGTTCCCTCTCTTGAACCCTTATTTGCTCTCTAAAAACATTTGCCTGCGCATCGATTAGGGGCAGGCGCGCATTGGTTGCAACCAATTGAGCAACAATCTGTTTCCGTTTTAAAACTAACTGAGTCGAGTCAATTGTGCCAACCAAAACGCCCTTAGCAAGTTCAACTCCCTCATCAACATTTAATTGCTGAATTACACCACCAACCTCTGCCGAAACGGCAACCTCTTCAACCTCGAAGTTACCGTAGGCGTCGGCTTTGCGACTTTTATTGCTGCAATGGGTAAAAGCAGCCACAACAAGTATTGCCACTATTAATTCTACTTTTAAATTTCGCATAATATAATTCCGTTTAGTTTAAATCCGTTCCGTAATAGAAAGCAATACGAGCGCGCTCCCGAATAACCGAAAGTTCCCTAATCTCTTTTTCAAGTTTAGCGTGACTCACAGCATTCAAACTAATAAGGTAATCGGTTGCCGTTGCCACTCCATTTAGCAGCCGCGAGGCTGTTTCCTGTTCAGCCTGATGCAAAAGCTCTATAATTTGCTTGTCGGTCTCCAGCTGCTTCTGCAGCATATCAATCTTCCTTTCGGCTGTAAGTATTTTAAGCGACAAAGCATCGGTAACAGCCATTTTACGTGAAGTATTCATATTCTTTCGAATGCTCATTTGCTCCCGTTCGCGATGCGCTGTGTTCCAGTCCCATAAATTCCACGAAGCCTTTGCGCCAACCACTGTAAAAAAGTCCCATTCGTTCAATATCATATTAAGTCCAGGTTTACCATACCCAGCAGTTGGGAATGCGGCTACTGTAGGGTATCGTTTTTTAACCGATAAATTTATAGAAGCATTTAGAAATTTGCTTTGGGCATCGAACTGTAGTAATTCGGGGTGAAGAATTTTATTTCTATCAGAAATTGAAAATGATGGAACAACGAAAATGGCGTTGCTTTCAATTTTAGTTTGGGTTAACGTTTCAATGGCAGCAATAAACGATTTTCTTCGCGATGGTATTTCCAGTAACCTTTGTTGCATTTTAAGCCGTTCGGCTTTCAGCTGGTTAACAGCCGATTGTAATACAACTCCCTGTAAAGCCCTCGAATCCATTTCGTTAATGCGACTTTGCAATTCATTTTCAAGCAAACTCATCTGCTTTTCGTTTATATCGAGCAAAAGGATTCCGAAAAAAGCATCGTTAATTCGTTCGCGTTCGCTATATATTTCGGAGCCAACAACCGTTTTTTCGATCTCGGCCTGAGCTTTGGCCATGCTTTTTCGCTCGGCGGTTACACCCCCATCCCAAATTACTTGCAATGCATCGAGGGTAAACTTATACTGAACGTGCGTTGGCGAAGGAATTGTAACACCCGGAAATGGAACCGAAATAGACACAACATCCGATTGCCAGGTTGCCTGTGCATTAGCATCGAGCCTGGGAAGCCATGCTGCCGTTAAATTTTTAGTTTGAAGCCGTTGAACCGAATCGATTGCCCTGTTCATACCCGCTAAGCGACCCACTTCGCCAACGAGTTTATGCAACTCGTATAGGCTTACTGTTTTTCGAGTTTCCTGTGCCGATAGGGCAAGGGTAAAAAGCCAAAAGAGCGTTAATAGTTTAAAAATCTTCATGGGAGTAACTGTTTGTTGGGAAACGATTTTAGCACCATATCAATTACCACATTGGCCCGTTGGTCAATAAAACCATCGAACTCGCTGGCATTAGAGTTGAAAAGAATTCGCTCCAAAAGGGGTCGGCCCACAAACGGAAAAATACACATACTAATGAGGTTCACAATAAAATGGTTAGCCTCAGCATTGCTTAGGTTCAACTCGCGTTGAACTAGCGCCTTAAAGCGAGTACCAATTTCGTTAATATTCATTCCGGTACTTTCAATAAAGTTTGCAACCCCGTTGGTATTTTGGTGCATTTCCGATATTAAAAATGCGGGTATAAATGGATTTTGACTAATTAGTTCGATATACCTGCGTATGAACTCAGCAATCTTGTCCTGAAAAGGAACATTTTTGTTGGAAACGAACATAAGCATATTCGGAAAGAATACTGAGAATGTGTCCTTCAGAATTTGCTGAAAAAGTTTCTCCTTATTCCGAAAGTAGTAGTGTAACAGGGCTTTGTTTATTGCGGCCTCGTCGGCAATTTCCTGCATTCGAGCTCCATGAAAACCTTTGGCTATAAACACCTTACGCGCTGCATTAAGTATTGCTTTTTCGGTATCGATCGATAGTTCTGTCATAAATTAACCATTTGGTTAAACTAAATGGATAAACGATGGTTAAAAAAAATTGTTGCGTTTACAGTCAAAAAAAATGAGGTTACCCGAAAGCAACCTCATTAAAACATTTACTTAATTAGCCATTGTATTTAGCATCGCCAAAAGCCAGTATAGGGAAAAATACAAAACCAAGGAAAATTAAACCAATGGTAAAGCCAACTCCTTTTCCAAATTTTGTTGAAATTCCGTGAAACATCATAATTATAAATACAAGTTGTACAATTGGAATTAAGAAAAGGAAAATCCACCACCAGGGTTTGCCTGCTACCTCAAGCATAACAATAAGGTTATAAATTGGAATTAAGCATGCCCAACCGGGTTTTAATGCTTTTGTAAATACAATCCAAATTGATGCAATTAATAGAATAACAATTGCCAAATAAAGTAAACCTGCTATTCCATAGTTATTAGGGTTTTTAGTTTTCCTACTCGTAAGGCTTTTCGGTTACGCCCTTGCTAATTTTACCCGCAAGTAGGTAATTTACAATGGTACTGAACTAAGCTAATATATGTTAATTTTTTAAACGAACAATTAATTGAGAATGAAAAATTGGTTAAGATAATTTGGTTATAATGGTCTCTCTGCTTCAAAATCGTTATAGTAAAGCAGCCTATCGGTTAGTTCGGCCACAGCTACTGAAGCAAACAAAGCAAAATAACTGAACGATTGCGCATAGTTTACCATTCCGAATGGAACAATAAAGCCAAGCGAAATTCGAATTAGTGCACCAAACACTTTTAAAGCCGAAGGCTTTGGTTGCTGAATACCATTATTTGCAATGTAAAGTATTGTTTTAATGGCAAGTAATGCAATTAGAACATTCCAGAATCCACCGAAAAGAGCTGCAAAAGTTAGCGCAATTAACACGGTATTGGCGCTATGAACAGGAGCATTATATTTTCGTTTTGTAACCGAATAAACCATTTCGATACTAACCAGAAGTAATATAGATAGTACCGATGATAGGTAGCTTAACCATTCGGTTTTTAGAACTAACGATATTAACGAAACTACAGAAAACACCCCAAAAAGGAGTATTTCGCGACTTAACCAGCTGGTTTTTAGGTTTCGAATCGATAGGTATGCCCGAAAAGGTTTTCCCAGGTGAGTTGTGCTTAACATTAGGGCTATTGCAGAAATTGCTACAAAAACCCAAAAAGGAAAATCGATAATTTTTCCGAACGGAATAGAAATAATGTAACCTGTTAGAACAGTAACCAAATAGGTGAATACTGCTAGTGGCCACTCCTCTTTTATGCCATTAACATTACTTTCGCCCTCAATTAACCTATTGGAATTCAACGAATTTATAACCCCAGCAGCCAACGGATCCATTTCTGGAAAACTACATACCACTTCACTATTAAGAACCTGAACCCTCGGATAAACTGTTTTTTGCGACAGACCAAATGCATCTGCTTTTTTCTCCTCTTCAATTTCGCCAAAATTCAAAGCACCTGTGGGACAATTGATGGCACAAGCGGGTTTTTGCCCCTTTTCAATTCGATGATGGCAGAAATGGCACTTTTCAATAATCCCCTCCTCTTTGTTATGCTGAGGCGCACCAAACGGACAAGCCCATGTGCAATACCTGCATCCTAAGCAAACGCTGGCATTGTGCTGCACTGCACCCGTTTCGGGGTGAAATGAGTATGCCATAGAAGGACAAGCCTTCATGCAAGGCGCCTCTTTGCAATGGTTACAGGCCATCGAAAGGTGAACGTAACCCAAAAGGGGAACCTTTTTTTTATTATACGTTCTAATGTTTCGCCAAGCCATTGGGGGCTTTGTGCCATTCTCGTTAAAACAAGCCACTACACATGCACCACAACCAACACATTTGGCATAGTCGAAAATAAAACCGCTTGTAGTTGCCATTATTTCAGGGCGTTAAGTGCGTTGCTTAGCACTTTTATAAGTTTGTCGGAATTTTCAATGCCCACCGAAAAACGAATCATTCCAGGAAATGGGAACTTATCGCCCCAAACGGGTTCAATGGGCATAAGAATGGTTTCTGTATCGCCCAAAGTTGGAACCAGTGGAATGGTGTCGACCAGCAAACTGACAAGCTGATTGCACCGATCGGCTTTAATCTTATCGTTTTTCCCAGCCAAATCGATTGTAATTATGGCTCCAAATCCTTTGCCCTTAAATAGTTTCAGTGCGTTCTGATGGGTTGAGTGCGACTCGAGACCGGGATACAGAACCGATTCAACGGCAGGGTGACTTGTAAAATAGTTGGCCAAAATAAAGGCGTTTTTGCAATGCTTCTCAAACCGAAGTTCGAAGGTTTTAAGCTGGTCGCAAAGTCGTGCAGCATCGTCGGGCGACATCATATGGCCCACCAATTTGCGATACTCTATGGCCTGCTTTAATAAATCGGGATTGTTACCCGAAACAACCCCCCCCGAAATATTTCCATGTCCGGCAAAGTACTTGGTAACGCTGTGAATAACCAAATCGGCACCCGACTCTAATGGTTTCCATAAAAAGGGCGAAGGAAAGGTATTGTCGACAATAACTGTGGCACCTTGCTGCTTGGCAGCATTGATAAACGCTTCGGCATCGATAGTTATAAGCATGGGATTAGAAACCGCTTCAAAAAAAACAATGGAAGGTTTGTGCTGTTTTAGCAATTCTTCGAACGATTCGATACTATAATCGTTTCCGCTAGGGAAAAACCTAACGGCATCGATTCCCCTTCGTTTAACCAGAACATTATCGATAAAGTGGTTTGTTCCCCCGTAAATTTCGGAGAAGAACAGCCATTTGTTGGTTTGACCCTGTTTCTGAAAAATCGATAGTGCAATATCAATAGCTGCCAAACCCGACTGCGCAACTACCGACCAATTACAGCCTTCGAGTTCCATTATAAGTTCTTCGGCCGCTGCTACGTTTGGGTTTCGATACCGACTATAAATATACAGTTCAGGCTCACGAGGATAGTTTAGTTCATCGGCAAATGCCTTTTTCATGGTGGGTATGTCAACCAAATGAAATCCGCTATCGCGGAAAATAGGCATTCGAGGCGTTTTGGGGATTTTTGCTTTCATTGAGCCATTATTTAAATTCTTAATGCTAGGTTTGCAAAGTAACAGATTGAATCATCCCAAAAATACAAAAAATGAGCAATTCGCCCGAGTGGTTTAATAATTTAAACTGTGCAATTACCATTTGCGATATAAATGGAATAATAGTTTACATGAACGAAAAAGCGTCGAAAACTTTCGAAAAATGGGGTGGCAATTCGCTTATTGGGAAAAGTTTGCTCGATTGCCATGGCGAAAAATCGCGCGAAACCATTGCCCGTTTAATGCAGAATGGCGAAACTAATTCGTACACAATTGAAAAAAAAGGGATTAAAAAGCTAATTTACCAAACCCCATGGTATTCGAATGGAGAAGTGTCGGGATTAATAGAATTCTCGATGGAAATACCCTTCGAAATGCTTCACTTTGTTAGGAGTTAGATTGAGTTACAAAGTTATTAAGTTATTGAAGACTGAAGTTGGAAGTTGGAAGTCCTAAGACCGAAGTCCGAAGTGATGCGTATAATACCAACAAATATCAACTATCAACAAACAAATAAACAATAGAACAAATGAACAATAGAAAAATCGAACTGATAACTGACAACTGATAACTGGCCCTTCGGGAACCTCAGGGCAAGCAACCGAAAAACCCAAACAATAGCTATATTTGCAGAATAATAGTAAACCTTCGAACCATGTTAACCGAAACCGATTTACAGCAATTAAAAAACCAAGGTGTAAGCGAAAGCAAAGTAAAAGAGCAAATCGAAAATTTCAAGAAGGGTTTCCCCTTTCTCGAAATTACTGAGCCTGCAACGGTTGGGCGTGGTATTATTAAGCTCGAGTGCGAAGAGGTTGAAGATTTAATAGAAATTTATAAAGGTTTTGAGGGTTCGCGCATGAAATTCGTTCCCGCATCGGGAGCCGCAACCCGAATGTTTAAGCATCTTTTCGAATTTATTGAGGAGTTTCCGGTTAAAGGCGAAGAGTGCTTTGCCGACAAAAGTTTTAACTCCATTGTATACTTTATCGAGAATATTAAAAACTTTGCATTTTATCAGTTGCTAAAAGATGAAATGTGGAAAAGCGGCTACGATATTGAGGAACTAATAGAAAAGCGAGAATTCACAACAATACTAAAATTATTTCTTGGCTCAGAAGGATTAGATTATGGTATTTTACCAAAAGGCTTACTAAAATTTCATAAATACACTGATGGCTCACGAACCGCTTACGAAGAGCACTTAGTAGAAGGAGCACAATACGCCCGAACCCCGAATAATAGTGTTAGCATTCATTTTACAGTATCGCCTGAACACAGAAAAGGTTTTGAAGAGTTAGAGTCGGAAGTAAAAAGACTTTTTGAGGAAGCGCATGGTGTAAAGTTCCGTTTAACCTATTCGGAGCAAAAAAAATCGTCCGACACCATTGCCGTCGATAGCAGCAACGAGCCGTTTCGCAATGCTGATGGTTCTTTGGTTTTCCGTCCGGGAGGACATGGAGCATTAATTGAAAATTTGAACGATTTAAATGCCGAGCTTATTTTCATAAAAAATATCGATAATGTGGTTCCCGATAGGCTTAAACCACAAACAGTGGTTTACAAAAAAGCCCTTGCGGGGCTTTTAATAAGCTACCAAAGCTTAATTTTCGACTACTTAAATCAGCTGCAAAGTAACGATGAGATTACTCAGGATTTCCTCGACGAGGTGCTACAGTTCACTATTGACGAGTTATGCATAATTCCACCAAAGGATTTAAACAAAAAGAATCCTCAAGCGCTTCTACCCTACCTCATTAAAAAGTTAAACCGACCCATAAGGGTTTGCGGAATGGTTCAGAATGAGGGCGAGCCCGGTGGTGGCCCCTTTTGGGCAAAAAATACCGATGGCTCGGTATCGTTGCAAATTGTTGAGTCGTCGCAAATAGACCTGAATAACTCCAAGTTCAAGAAAATTGCCGCTTCGGCAACTCACTTTAACCCAGTCGATTTGGTTTGCGGGATAACCGATGCCGATGGCTCGAAATACAATTTGCTTCAGTTTGTAGATCGTAAAACAGGCTTTATTTCAATAAAAAGTAAAGACGGCAAGCAGCTTAAAGCGCAGGAACTTCCGGGCTTGTGGAACGGTGCCATGAGCGATTGGATAACCATTTTTGTTGAGGTTCCTATTGTAACTTTCAATCCGGTTAAAACTGTTAACGATTTGCTGCGAGAGCAGCACCAATAAAAAAAGGCCCTTGAATGGGCCTTTTTTTATTTTATAGTGTACTTGTAATTACCAACCTAATATGTAAGCAAACATAAGCGGTGCAACAATGCTTGCATCTGATTCAACAATGAATTTGGGCGTATCGATACTTAACTTTCCCCAAGTAATTTTCTCGTTGGGAACTGCACCGGAGTATGAACCAAAACTAGTTGTTGAATCGCTAATCTGACAGAAATAGCTCCAAAAGGGTACGTTATCGCGCTCCAAATCCTGATGCAACATGGGAACTACACAAATAGGGAAATCGCCTGCAATGCCTCCTCCAATCTGAAAGAAACCTATACCATCATTTCCAGCATTGTTAGTGTACCAATCGGCAAGAAATACCATATACTCAATTCCCGATTTCATTACTGAGGGTTTAAGTTCACCCGTAACACAGTATGAAGCAAAAATATTGCCCATAGTCGAGTCTTCCCAACCCGGAACAACCATGGGAATATTCTTTTCAGCGGCAGCAATCATCCACGAATTTTTCGGGTCGATTTCGTAATATTGCTCAAGTACGCCGCTCTTCAACATTTTATACATAAACTCGTGGGGGAAATAACGCTCGCCCTTATCCTGAACATCCTTCCATAAATTAAAAAGGTGTGCCTGCAGCCTTCTAAAGGCTTCCTCTTCGGGGATGCAGGTGTCGGTTACCCTATTTAATCCATTTTGAAGCAAATCCCACTCCTGCTCGGGAGTAAGATCGCGGTAATTGGGAACCCTTTTGTAATGGTTATGGGCAACCAGATTCATGATATCTTCCTCGAGGTTTGCACCGGTACACGAAATGATTTGCACCTTATCCTGCCGAATCATTTCGGCCAAACTAATGCCTAATTCAGCAGTACTCATGGCACCCGCAAGGGTAATCATCATCTTCTTTCCACTTTCAACATGCTTTTTGTATGCTTTAGCAGCATCAACAAGAGCTGCTGCATTGAAGTGGAGATAGTGCTTTTCAAGGAAGGCACTGATTGGTTTATTTTCGTTCATTTCTAACTTTATTATTTAATTGCCTACGAATGCAAAAGTAATATAATCGGTGCTCATTTCCCTTTTCTCCAGTGGTAAAAGGGATTCAATTTATTATAAGGGGATTGACTAGGAAATATTCCTGAACTAACCTTTTTAATATCCTCAATAGAGTAAAAAAGTTTTGGGTTAAAATCGTTTATAATTGTAAGAACTTGCGACATGCTATCGCGATTGGCAATAATGTAAATAAGTTGGACTTTTCCAGTACTTCCTTCGCCCTCAATAAGAGTTGCTCCAAAGCCCTTTGTATTTAAACTTTTAACCAAGTCAATTCCGTCTCTTGTAGCAATAACCCTAACTAACTGTTTACCAACAGCCAAGTACTCCTCCACCCGCATGCCCACATAATTGCCTAGAGCAAAACCGAGTGCATAGCCAAAATAGCAAGCCCAATTATTAAGGTTTGCCATTATTTGTCCAATTACTATAATCCAGATAAAGACTTCGAAAAACCCTAAAATAGGAGCCACATATCGCTGCCCCTTCGAAACAAAAATTATTCGCATGGTACCAATGGTAACATCGCAAATACGAGCCAGCATTATAAGCACTGGGAGAATAACATACGAATACAAGTTGCTATCGGCAAGGGATACTTCCATTTGATTATTCTAATAATTCAAATGCAAAATTAAACGAAAAAGGGGTTGGTAAAATAATAATCAACAAAAAGCATCGATATTTGTAATAGTAATAAAAACTATTTCCGATGATATACTTTCGTTTATTTACAACCCTACTATTACTTGCCAAAGGATTGTACGGTTTTTCGCAGCAAGAAATCGACTCAACCCTTCGTTACATTTCGAGCCAAAGTTTGATGCAAACTACTGGGTTTCTTGCATCCGACAGATTTAAAGGACGCTTACAGGGCACAAAAGAGTACGATGAAGCTGCAAGGTACGTTGCACTTCGTTTAAAGCAATTGGGACTTAAACCGGTTGGACAAGAAAGGTTTCTACATTCTTTTGAAGTTGAAACCAATTCAATTGAACGGGCGCACGTTATTCTGTTTCAAGAAACAGGAAGCAATATAACTCCTTTAAAGTTGGGTATTGATTTTAATTGCAGAGGTTTTTCTGGTTCTGGAAAAGTTAATGCTCCAATTGTTTATACAGGTTACGGGCTAAACCATCCCGAATTAAACGATTACGACTCGGTTAATGTTAAAGGTAAAATTGTACTTGTATATAAAGGTGCACCCAATTGGAAACCATTAAATGGAAGTTGGGGCGATGTTAGTCCACGACAAAAAGCCCAAATTGCTGCCAGCAAAGGGGCTATTGCATTAATCTTAATGCCTAGTCCCAACGAACTTCAAACCAGAGAACTTATTGGTAGCGTAGCCTGTGGCAACGGACCCCATTTGGATAGTATCCCTATGATTCAAATAACTCGTTCTGTTGCCGACTCAATTTTCACTTCGGCTAAAACAACCTATGCAGCACTTGTATACCAATTAAGCATTAAGAAAACAAGCCACTCGTTTCATATACCAAGACGAATGTCAATTAATGTTATTTCTAAATATCGACCAAATGCTCCAACTTATAATGTAGTTGCTGTTTGGGAAGGAACCCATAAAAAACTTAAGAAAGAATATATTGTGCTGGGCGCTCACCTCGACCATGTTGGAATGCAAGCAAATACATTACTTTATCCAGGAGCCAACGATAATGCTTCGGGGGTTGCTGCGCTAATTGAAATTGCCAAGGCATTGAAAAATGGCAGTATAAAAACGGATCGGTCTATACTGTTTGTTGTATTTTCTGCAGAAGAATCGGGAATGCATGGCTCTCGCCATTTTGTAGCCAACTCGCCTGTAAATGTAAAGAAAATTGCAGCCATGGTAAACTTTGACTGTGTTGCTCAGGGCGATTCGATTGCTGTTGGAGGCAAACTTAATTTTCCAAAAACATGGAATATTGTTAAAAAGAATGACACGAAGCGCTTTAATCTTTTATCAATGAATACATTCGGTGGTGGCGGAGCCGATGCTGAAGCATTTTATCGTGAAGGAATACCAACACTATACTTCAACACCTCGGGTGGCTATAAACACCTTCACTTAGAAAGCGACCGTACTGAAACCCTAAATGCTGATCTTTTCGAAAAACTAACCCAATTGGGTTTTATTACAGCTCTTGAACTTTCAAGCAAAAAGTATAAAAAAGAAAATCGGAAAAGATAGATAGGCGGTTGATCGTTGGTGGTTGATGGTGAGCTATGTTATTTACTAAATAATATGGTTTTAGCATCCTAACAGTTCCCTAAAATCGGACTGAGTATTAATGTTTGTAAAACATTTTTGGGTTTCGGGAGTATTGGGTAATTCTATATACTGTGTTGGTATAATATTAAGGTATGTCCTAATGGGCACATTGTTGTTATGCTCAAGCAATTCGGTAAGGGAATTGAGCCCATTTCGGCTGTAAACAGCAAAAAGGGGTTCCGGATTTTCGGCTACTTTCGGAACGTATGCGTAACTAAATCCTTCCGTTGCAACGGATGCAATCTGTCGGGCAATTTGAGCATCAACAAAGGGCATATCGCACGAAACCGCAAAAATAAATTCTGTATTTGTGTTATAAAGGGCAGAGTGAATTCCTCCCACAGGCCCCTTTTCCCTATAAATATCTGCAAAAACCGGAACGCCCAATTGGGCGTAGGGCTCAAACTCGTTAGCAATAATTATTGTTTTGGGAAATACCTCTCCTAAATTCGAAAGGATTATTTCCACAAATGTTCTTCCATTATGCGTAAGCAAAGCCTTATTGGTGCCACCCATTCGGCTTGCCTTTCCTCCGGCTAAAAGGGCTATGGTAATATTGGGGGAATGTAATACCAACTTCGCTTACTATAAAAAATTATAGTGCTTTTTTATGGGTTTTTTAACATCCCAAACACATTTCAACCCCTTTTTAAAGGTAACAAAATCGCCCGCTTTAATGGTAAAATCCCCGTCGGCAGTTTCAACGGTAACTTCACCTTCAAGTATCTGGCACTCCTCATCGGAATCGTAAAACCAATCGAAACGGGAGATTTCTTTTTCCCAAATGGGCCACGAGGGAATGCCCCTTTTCACCTTTTGCTCTTCGCTCAAATGCTCAATTATTACCATGCTCATAGTTTTGAAGTTTTTTGCAAATCTAACTATTTAACTTATTTGTTATGCACATTAATACCAACTTGCCTATTTTTGAATAAAAAACAAAATGGAAATAGGATTAAAGTACACAGCGCGGCAAATTGTTGAATACGAAAATACAGCGGCCAAATACGGTTCGGGCTTAGTTGAAGTTTTTGCAACTCCCGCCATGGTTGCACTTATGGAAAACGCTGCGCTTCACGCTGTGCTAAACCATTTGCCCGAAGGGCACAATACGGTTGGCACCGAAATTTGTGTAAAACACATAAAGGCCACTCCGCTTGGCATGAAGGTTTTTGCCGAAGCCGATTTAATTGAAATTGAAGGTCGGAAACTTGTTTTTAATGTTCGCGCCTGGGACGAAGAGGGTGAAATTGGTTCGGGAACCCACACCCGATTTATTATTGATAGTAAGCGTTTTATGGAAAAACTTAAAAAATAATTGGCAGTTTTTTATGGATTTGCTATCAAAGAGCCGTCAATGCTACGTAAATAAACATTCAACTAAAACATACTAAAATGAGATCCATATCGCTAACACTGCAGCTAACCTTGGCATTTGCCTTTGGTTATTCCCAGCAAAATACCGAATTGCCGGTTCAATCGAAGGTTGAAACGGTAAAGTTATACATTGGCGGAGCCCATATTACGCGGAGCGCTTCTATTAACCTATTGGCCGGAAGAACATCGGTTGTATTTAAGAATTTACCTAATACCATCGATGCATCAACATTTCAGGTTGAGGGTGAGGGAGCTTTTACCATAATGTCGATTAAAGGGGGATACGACAATAAACCTAAAAATGTACCCAAAGAGGTTCGGCAAATGCGCGATAGCCTAACACTTTTGCTTGCGCAAAAGGAGGATGCCGATGCTGTCCAAACTGTTTGGGACGAGGAGGAGAAATTTCTGAACCAAAACAGGGCAATTGGCGGACAGCAAACGGGTGTTAAAATTACCGAATTGAAAGAAGCTGCTGACTTTTATCGGGCTCGCCTTTCCGAAATTAAAAAGGGGAGTATAGCCAATAGGCGCAAAATTGCCAAACTGAACGAGGAGATTGAACGAATAAAGGCAAGGCTATACCCCTATTCGGCCGATAGAATATCTTTGAATCAGGAGCTTACCGTTATAGTTGTTGCCGATAAGCCGGTTAAAGCTAAGTTAAAAGTTTCGTACTTCACTTCATCGGCCAACTGGGCACCCATGTACGATATTCGATCCAATGGCCCCGGAACCCCAGTAAACTTAATTCTTAAAGCATCGGCCAATAATTTTACGGGCGAAAACTGGGATAATGTTCAACTTACCTTCAGCACAGGCCAACCTCAGCTCAATGCCAATCCGCCCACCATATACCCCTGGTATATACGTCCTGTTCCAGCACCTTCGCCAATGGCTTATTCGGCCAAGCGCACCAGAGCAGAATCGGCTCCAATGTCGGTTGCAAAGGATGCCATGGAACTTGAAGAAGTAATGGTTATGGCAGGTTCAGTAGCCGATTTCACCAAACGGAACGATGCTGTTACCTCAGTCGATTACACTTTGCCTGCCCCTTACACAATAGTAACCGGAAAGGATCCGCTGATGGTAGAGATTGAAAAGACTCAGCTTGAAACCGAATACGAGTATTTGGCCATACCCAAACTTGCGAAGCAAGTATTTTTAATGGCAAGCATAGCCAATATCGATCGGTTAAATCTTCTCTCGGCAAACGCATCGATATACCTAAACAACGCCTACACTGGTTCGGCATACTTCGATCCGGCTATGGCGCAGGATACGCTTAAACTTCCGCTTGGAGTCGATAATGCCATTACCGTTACCCGTAATCGCATTAAGGATTTTAAAGTGAAAAACTTTATAGGAAGCAAAATTACTGAAACCGTTGGTTGGGAAATTACAGTGGGCAGTTTGAAACAGTCGCCCATCAAACTTAGGCTAACCGACCAAATACCCATTGCAACCGACAAGAGCATTAAGGTAGAAGTGGCTGAAGCCTCAAAGGGTAAACTAAACAGCGAAAATGGATTAATGAATTGGGATATTACTCTCGAACCCCTAAAGAGCCAAACCTTTAAACTTGTATATATAGTTGAGTACCCAAAAGAAATGAGGTTAGTACTTGAGTAATATAGTATTTAAACTATTTCGCATTACGACTGCATAAATAGTTAATATACACCTAACCACAAAGAAATAACAAAGAGTCACGAAGTCAGCACGCATAAATACAAATCTTTGTGAACTTTTTGAAAAACCTTAGTGGGCTTTGAGGTTAGGTGTTTGCCTTCGGCGAATTCCATTTGGTGAGTTATAACTTATGATACAGCCTCCTGTGGTTAAACTTTTTTTTGACAGCCTCATTTTATTAAAATCTAAAACTTTTAACATCTTTTCTGTCGAAATCATAATATGTTGGTATTTATGATATGAAATTGTTGTTGCATATTTGCAACCATAATGAGCACGCACATATCATATCATTTTAAAAAGGGATTTGTTTTCGGACTACTCTGGTTAATTGGTTTGCTAACCATTAACAACTCATTATTTATTCATACACACTTTTTCTTAAATGGGCATAGCGAAACCCACGCCCACCCCTTTAATAGTAACCATAACCACACACAGGGCGAACTATTTTTCCTAAGCAGTTTATTGTTACTTTTCATGCTTTTAGCATTCTCAAACTGCAAGAAAGGAAATTTCGAAACAACGAAAATTCAATTTTTCCCTTATTCAATTCCAGAAATATTCCATTTGGGTGCTAAATCTAATCGTGCACCTCCCCAATTGCTTTTTTAAGAAATCTAATTCCCAATTTTTATTCTTAACCTTTTTAAACGCCAACAACAATAGTTGTTTGGGTGGTTTGTTTAACATAATAAACTTATAATAAATGAGAACTTTCTCAATCATTTGCCTTTCTGTATTGATTTTTGCAACCAAAGCCTTTTCTCAAAAGAAATCCGATGCCAATATTATTGGCCACGTTGTTAATGGAAATGAGCATATTCCCTTCGCAAGCATAATTATTAAGGGAACAACCATAGGCACTGCAACCGACGAAACGGGGCACTTCCGTATGATAAACGTACCAGTTGGCAAGCACACCATCGAAGCTAAAGCAATTGGTTACCGTTCGCAGCAAGTTGAAATAACTATTGAGGCCGGACAAACCCTTGAAGTGAATTTCGAACTCGACGAGGATGCCATTGGGCTCGATGAGGTGGTTGTAACTGCCGACCGCAACGAGCAGCGTCGTAAGGAATCGTCGACCATAGTTAATACCATCTCCCCAAAACTTTTCAATATGACCCAGTCGGTTACGCTGGGCGATGGATTAAACTTTAGTCCGGGGCTACGT
This sequence comes from uncultured Rikenellaceae bacterium, assembly GCA_964479665.1. Taxonomy (GTDB): domain Bacteria; phylum Bacteroidota; class Bacteroidia; order Bacteroidales; family Tenuifilaceae; genus UBA2287. The sequence goes on from CAYZNN010000005.1 coordinate 35,809, forward strand.
TTGGAAAACAACTGCGGAAATTGCGGATTTACTCAGCTTCGCATGAATGGTCTGGAGGGGCCTTACTCGCAAATCCTCATAAATAGCCGTCCCATTTTTAGCGGATTGGCAGGAGTTTACGGGTTGGAACTAATCCCATCGAACATGATAGAGCGCGTTGAGGTGATTCGTGGAGGCGGTTCGGCTCTTTATGGCAGCAATGCCATTGCCGGAACGGTTAACCTTATTCTGAAGGATCCGGTTAACAACTCGTTCGAAATGGGGTTGAATACTAGTCTTACCGGCTTTGGCATGAACAATATAGGTGGAATTACTCCCGATAATAACGCTAGTTTCAACTCGTCGGTGGTTACATCCGATTTAAAAACCGGACTTGCCGTTTACGGCTTTACCCGTAATCGTAAACCATTCGATGCAAACAACGATGGCATTTCGGAGCTTACTTCGCTCGATAATACCAGCATAGGAGCAAGGGTGTTCCATCGTTTTGGTGCACGCAGCAAGGTGGCTGTCGACTATTTCAACATTAAGGAAAAACGACGTGGTGGCGATAAGTTCGACCTTCCATTGCACGAAAGCAACGTATCGGAAGCCGTTGAGCATAACATAAATACCGGCGCAATAACGTACGATAAGTTTTTACGCGACATCGATGTGCTCTCGGTATTCGTTTCGGGTCAAATGGTCGAAAGGGGCTCCTATTACGGAGCTAGAAAATCGTTGAGCGATTACGGAAAAACAACCGATCTTACCTATGCCATTGGCACGCAGTACAGCTACAACATGAAAAGTTCGAACCTTATTGTTGGCATTGAAAATACTGGAGGGTATTTGAACGACAAAAAATTGGGGTATCGTGAAGGCGAAATTGTGAACGATAGCATTGTGTATAACCATAACGAAAACCGAACGGTTGCCGATCAGAAAATGAACATTGTTGGTGCATTTGCACAGTACGAGCATCGATTTAATAAGTTTAAAGCAGCACTCGGAGCTCGTTACGATTACTATCAAATTGACTATAAGGATGGTTTTACAAGCAGCATCAGCAACGGAGTTATTAGTCCGCGTATTAGTTTAATGTACGAAGTAAACCACCACCTGCAAACTCGATTCAGCTACGCACAGGGGTATCGAGCGCCACAGGTATTCGACGAAGACTTGCATATACTTACCTCAACTGCTCGTCAGGTAATTCATAAAAATGACCCCAATTTGATTCAGGAAACTAGCCATAGTTTTATGGGTTCGGTTGATTATGAAAATAGTATTGGTAAGGTTTTCTTCAACTTTTTAGCCGAAGGTTTTTACACCAAACTTCTTAATCCTTTCCATAACGAGTACGGTGAACCCGATGAGAATGGAACAGTAATTTATACTCGCGTTAATGCCGAAGATGGCGCAACGGTTGCAGGTGTAAACCTCGAGTTGAATGCTATCCCTGCCAAAGGTTGGCTGGTTAAAGCAGCTTTTACCTACCAAAACAGTTTATACCAAACCGCTAAGGAGTTCGATGAGCGTCGATTCTTCCGCACCCCTAACACATACGGTTATTTTACTATCGATTGGCAAGTTAATAAAAAGTTGGGATTCTCGGCCACAGGAACATACACCGGTAAAATGCTGGTTCCATACTTTGGGCCACAACTAGCCAATCCCGAAGATGGTGAACTACGCGAAAGCAATGCTTTTAACGATTTTGGATTAAAAGTACGCTACAATGTAAAAGCGAATGGTGCAAACTTTCAGGTTTTTGGGGGTGTAAAAAATATACTGAATTCGTACCAAAACGATTTCGACATGGGCAGCGAAAGGGATCCAGGATACATGTACGGTCCAAACCTTCCACGTACCGTCTACTTTGGAATTAGAATTGGGAATGGGTTGAAGTAGCTGTCGGCTGCTTGCCCTAAGGTTCCGTTGCCCTGAGTTTATCGAAGGGTCGGTTGTCAGTTCAGTTGTTTTATTGTTCAGTTGTTTGTTGATGGTTGATAATTGATAGTTGTTGGTATTATACGCATCACTTCAGATTTCAGACCTCAATAACCCCTGCCTGCCGTCAGGCAGTCGGCAGGCAGGTAATAACTCACTAACTCCGTTAGCTCACAAACGAATGCAAAAAAAGCCCGACTGTTCGTCGGGTCTTTTTTTGTGTATAGCTAGTTTTTTAAACCGCTGCGTTCGAGCAATGCCTCAATGGTTGGCTCCTGACCGCGAAAGCGCTTGTAAAGTTCCATTGGGTGCTCTGTTCCGCCTCTCGAAAGAATATTGTCGCGGAACGATTGAGCTGTGGCACGGTCGAAAATTCCGTTGGTTTTAAATACCGAATAGGCATCGGCATCGAGTACTTCGGCCCATTTGTAGCTGTAGTAGCCAGCTGCATAACCTCCGGCAAAAATATGGCTGAACGAGGTGCTGAATGCGCTCCCTTTAACCGCTGGAAGCAAATCGGCCTTGGCCATTGCAGGTAGTTCGAAATCGAGAATGGCTCCCTTGTATGGCTCGGTTATGCTGTGCCATGCCATGTCAACTAAGCCAAAACTAATTTGACGAAGCGAGCCGTAGCCAGCTAGGAAATTGCGACTGGCAATAATGGCATCCACTTTATCCTGCGGAATTTTTTCGCCTGTTTGGTAGTGAACAGCAAACATATCGAGGTACTCCTTTTCAATTGCCCAATTCTCCATTATTTGCGAGGGTAACTCAACAAAATCTCTGAAAACGGTCGTTCCCGATAGGCTAGAGTAGTTGCTGTTGGCAAAAATTCCGTGTAAAGCATGGCCAAACTCGTGGAGAAAGGTTGTGAACTCGTAAAAGGTTAGCAGCGAGGGAGTATCGTCGGTGGGCTTAGTAAAGTTGCAAACCACCGAAATAAGCGGACGAATATTTTTTCCCTTACCATCGATATACTGCGAGCGGAAACTTGTCATCCAGGCACCACCGCTTTTCCCTTCGCGGGGGAAAAAATCGAGGTAAAGAACAGCAAGGAACTTTCCATTTTCGTCAATCACCTCGTAAGTTTCAACATCGGCATGGTAAACCGGAATGTTATTAGCCCGCTTGAAGGTGGTGCCAAAAAGTTTGGTGGCAAGTCTGAATACGCCCTCCTTAACCTTTTCGAGCTGAAAGAAGGGCTTGAGCTCCTCCTCGTTAAAGTTGTACTTTTTATTCTTTAATTTTTCCGAAAAGTAGCTCCAATCCCATTTCTCGAGTTTGTACTTAGCACCTAGTTCGGTGGCCATTTGTTGAACTTCAGCAATTTCGGTTTGGGTATGAGGAATACTTGCATCGAGAAGATTTTTCAGAAAATCGTTAACCTTCTCGGGCGTTTCGGCCATGCGCTCCTCAAGAACATACTGGGCAAAATTGGGGTAACCCAGCAAATTGGCCAGTTGCAAACGCAGTTCGGTAATTCGGAGCACATTTGCCGAATTATCGTTCTCGTTCCCTCTAAAACCGCGGGTTGTGTAGGCTCGGTGCATTTTTTCACGCAAATCGCGACGTTCCGAGAACTTCATAAAGCCAACGTACATTGGCATGTCGAGAGTGAAAACCCAACCCTCTTTGCCCTTCTGTTTGGCTGTCATTGCTGCCGCTTTAACAAGGCTTTCGGGAAGACCGGCCAGTTCTTCGGTTTTCTTTAAGTGAAGTTGAAACGAGTTGGTTTCGGCCAAAACATTCTCATTGAACTTTAACGAGAGTTCCGAAAGTTCGCGGGTTATGGCTCTGTACTTCTCCTTGTCGTCGGGGCTTAAGTTGGCACCGTTCCTCGAAAAACCTTTGTACGATTTTTCGAGTAGGGTTTGCTGCTCTACCGATAAATTCAACGATTCGCGTTTCTCGTAAACCGCTTTCACCTTGGCAAAAAGTTGGTCGTTAAGACGAATATCGTTGCTGAAGTCGGTAAGCATCGGAGCAATTTCGCGAATAATTTTTTGAAGCACGCTATCGGTTTCGGCGTGGTTAAGGTTGAAAAGAATATTGGTAATGATGCTAAGCCTTTCGTTCGATCGCTCAAGGGCAACAATTGTATTTTCGAAAGAGGGCTCAGCAGAATTGGCAATTATTTCGTCGACAATTTTACGAGTTTCCTCCATAGCCACTTCAATGGCCGGAGCGTAATGCTCGTGCTTAATTTCGTTGAAGGGTGGAGTTTTGTGCGGAGTTTTAAACTCGGCGAGCAAAGGATTGTCGCTCTCAGGCACATTTGTACAAGCAATTGCATTAAATAGGATTATTCCCATAATAAAAAGCGTTCGTTGTTTTAACATATTACATTTAATTAGGATTGAGTTAATTTGATAATTAAACACTACTGACGTTTATTAAGTTCAATGCTGAGCACCTTATTTGTACTGTTAGTAATTGCAAATCGCGAATCGATTCGGTAACCCATTACCCAAACAATTTGGTTATTGGAAATTAATACGTTTATCCTATCCTTTTCGGGAATTGAAACTTTATTGTCTATTAAAAAGTCGCTCAGCTTTTTTCGTCCCTTCATTCCAAATGGCATAAACCAATCGCCCTCCTGCCACCTGCGTAAAAGTAAAGGAAATTCCAACCTATCGAAATCGAGGTTGGCAACCAAACTATCTTTTTTAACTTGGAATGATGGTGTAAGAGAAGTTATATTAAATCGGATTCTAAACGTACCATAAACCCCATCATCGGGTTTGAAAATCAGAACATCCTCATAAACTATTTGATCCTCCGAAAAGGGGTGTACAAATAAATATTCCCGATCGCGCACAGCCCTATGCGAAGCTGAAATGAATATTTTTCCGGGCTGTGAATATAGCGAATTGTAGATATCGGAAATAGTGTCGGAAGAGAAACCGAATCTGCACAACCGATTATGCATATACTCCTGACAGTAAGGATATTGCTTGAGCAAATTGATTGAGTACCGCTCGGAATCAGCAACTTGCGAATGCACCTTTTTATGAAATCTTTGCATGTCTTCGCTAATGGCTTTATCAATTAAAGAAAGGTGCTTTGCTGTGGTGTTTGCACATTCGATAAAAGATGGATTAATGCTCTTTAAAATGGGTATTACTTCATTCCGAATTCTGTTTCTTATGTATTTATTCTCCGAATTGGAACTGTCGTTTCGGAATGCTATACCTTTTTCAATCGCAAAAAGTTCAATCTGTTCACGGGTTGCAAAATGAAGAGGACGAATAATACGCCCATTTCGAACTTTAATGCCTGTTAATCCGCTTAAACCGGTGCCTCGCACCAGATTAATGAGCATGGTTTCAGCCACATCATTGGCATTGTGGGCTACAGCAACCGAATCGTACCCATTTTCAAGGCACAGTTCGTTAAACCAATTGTAACGTAGTTCACGTGCGGCAACCTGTATAGAAAGATTTTTGTTTGTAGCATACTCTTGGGTATCAAAGCGTTTAGAATGATACGTGCATCCCAACTTGAGGCAAGCGGTTTCTACCAATTTCTCATCGGCATCCGATTCTTTGCCCCGCAAACTAAAGTTGCAATGAGCTACAGCAAATTTCCACTCGCAAAGCGAGAACAAATAAAGCATCGACATGGAATCGACCCCACCACTCACCGCAATCAACACATTTTGACCGTGATGAATGAGCTGATTCTTTTCAATAAAATGCCTGAATTCCTTATACATTCTTACTTTTTTTGAAGAAGTTCAAGAACCGCCTTAGCCTTTAGCATGCACTCGTTATACTCATCGGCAGGGATTGAATTTATTGTTATTGCCCCTCCTACGCTAAGCGAAAGGTATTTTTTTTCCTTATTGTAAAGAAGCGATCGAATAACCACATTGAAATCGAAATCGCCATTTGGGTCGAAATAGCCTAAAGAGCCAGAGAAGAGACCACGCGAAAAATTTTCATATTCATCAATTAGCTCCATTGCTCTAATTTTGGGGGCACCCGTCATCGATCCCATTGGGAAAGTGGCTTTAATAGTATCAACATTGTCGAACTCACTTTGCAACTGGCATGAAATGGTAGAAATGAGCTGATTAACCTGCCGAAAAGAATACACTTCGCAAAGTTCATCGACCTGTACGCTGCCTTTTTGGGCAATTCTCGAAAGGTCGTTGCGAACCAAATCTACAATCATTACATTCTCTGTCCGTTCCTTGAGGTCGTTTTTTAGCGTCACTTTTAATTGCTCGTCCATTTCAGGTGTTTCGCCACGTGGTGCGGTGCCCTTGATGGGCTGAGAGAATATTCGGGTTCCCCTTCTGCTTAAGTAGCGCTCAGGACTGGCACATAAAATATACTTTTTTCCAAACTTGCCGAATCCAGAAAAAGGAGTTGGCGATAGTTCATTGAGCTTTATATAAAACTCAATGGGATTAAAACCCACATTTTCAGCATAAAACTCCTGACATATGTTCAATTCGTAAACATCGCCACGCTGAATATGCTGTTTTACTTTGTTAACCAATTCAATGTATTCACTTTTGCTGGTTCGGGGTTGCAATTGAATACTTTCAGCAGCTATTGGCGTTCGAGGAACTTTCAAAATCTCATCGAATAAACTACCTGCCATGGCACGTGAATGTTTTTTCGAATCGAAGTGAATGGTCAATTCATTATTAACAACTGAAATAACCCATTCGGGTTCAAAAAAAAGCATACTCGAAAAGCCTGAATAATTGGGATTTTGGGAAGTTAGATTTTCAATCTCGTTTTTTAAGTCGTACCCCAAATAGCCAAATAGCCATTGATTTGGTTTGCTACATTCTTTCTTTAACTCCCCAAAGCAATTTGAATTTGGTTCAATAACTCGCTTTACCCCAATGGCAGCAAGGATTTGGTAACGGTTGATATCAGCATTAACACCAATTTTATAATTGTACTGATTGCTATTCAGAACAATTCCATAGTTCTGTTTAGCTATGAATCTGCAAATTTGAATTGCAAAAATATTCGACTCCGATAAATGTATCTTAAATATACCATCCATGGTGCGAAGTTAGCAAAACCAATAAAAATGGCGCTTTAAAAAAGCGCCTTAAATTTAATTCAAAAATCTACCTACTCAACCGTAATCACCTCAAACCCTTCGCCATTGAGTGTTACAGTTACTTTACCGTTGTTCTTAATGGTTGTACTCCCAAAATGGGCTACCAGTTTTTTCGAGGCGAAACGTTCGGGTAAATCAACTTCAACGCTAGCGTTTTCGGCCGATTTATTAAAAACTACCAGTACCATATCGTTTAGGTAGGTTCGAACATAGGCATAGGTTTTCTCTGTAACCACTAGTGGCTCAAAGGTTCCATAGTTTAAAGCCATATGGCTTCTGCGTAGGTTCGTAAGTTTTTTTGTTGCGTCGAGGGTTTCCTGCTCAAGCGGATTAAATCCTTCGAACTGCATCATCTTGCGATTATCGGGGTCGTTGCCACCGGGCTGACCAAATTCGTCGCCCTGATAAATGGTTGGTACCCCCGGAATGGTTAAATTAAATGCGTTAAGCATTTGAAGTCGCTTATAACCAATGGCATCGCCAACGCCAATTTCGCGAGTCCATCCGGCACGTTTAGCATCCTCATCGAACGAGAGTGCCCCGCCTGCATACGAAATGAAGCGACCCTTGTCGTGATTTCCGGTTATAACTCCCATAAGGTTATTCCACCCGTAGTAGGTAAAGCCTTCGGTTATTTTTCCATTAAGGTTTGTAAAAGGCACATTGGGACGGGCAAAAGCCGAAACCGCAGCATCGTAAACGTTAAAATCGAACTGCGAATTAAGCATTCCGCTGCCTATATAGCTCGAAATAAGATCGTGGCTTCCATACGTTTCGCCAATTTGAAAAACGCTTCGATTCGTCACATTCAATTTCATCTTACGGGTAAGGGTGCGCCAAAAAACTTCGGGAATATGCTTGGTTGCATCGTGACGAAAACCATCGAACTGGTAATCGGTAACCCAAAATAGGGCCGAATCGGTCATGGGTTCGTAAACCTCTGGGCGTTCCAAATTGAGCGTGGGCATAAATGTATCGAACCAGGTGGTAAGTCGGTGTTCATCCCACTTTTCGGTGTTCATTGTTCCATCGGGTAGGTATAGCGGGGTGGCCCAATCGGGATGCTTTTGGTAAAGCGGATGTTCTTGATGCACATGGTTGGCAACGTAATCGAGTATTACGTTAATTCCTCGTTTATGCGCCTCGGCCAGCATTTCGTGAAGCTCATCGGACGTGCCAAAGCGAAAATCGACTTTCGTTGAGGAAATGGGCCAGTAACCATGGTAACCCGAAAACTTGGTTCTAGGATTTGGATACATTCCGTAGGCTCCAAGCGGATTCTGCGTTATGGGCGAAATCCAAATGGTGCTTATGCCCAAATTAGTAAAAAAGCCATCCCGAATTTTTTGGGTAATTCCCAAAATGTCGCCACCATAGTAGTTGGCTTTGGGGTGAATTTCGGGGTCGTCAACCGGGTGGTCGTTATCCTTTGTAGCATTAAAAAACCGGTCGACCATGAGTGAGTACATTATTTGCGTATGCAAATCGGATCGGTTGAGCTGCGATGTAGCGGTAACCACTCTCCTACCTTCGAGCGGTATGAGCAAATCGTTGCTTTCGCCTTCGGAATTGTATGCCCAAACACGTATGTACGAACGCTTTAATCCGTTTGCATTGGCCGGAATGGTTATAACTGCCGAACTTCCATTTGTTTTAACAAACTCCTCGCTTAATCGGTAGTTCTCCCAAAAAACAAAAATGTCGTCAACCGCATTCTTCAAACCAATTTCGAGGTTACTGCCTTTGCTTTCAACTGTATAAATAATGGGTAATTTAGCTTGGTCTACAATTCCAACCCGCATTACCGAGTTCTGCCCACCAATATTGTTGTCTTCAATATCGGGGTTTGCGGGATCGAGAATTCCGTTTCCGTCAACAACCACCTGATAATGATATTTTCCGGGATTCAGCCAAAGGTTAACCTTCCAAACGCCATCAACCAATTCGAGATTGGTTTTCGATGGGTTCCAATCGTTCATTTGTCCCTTAAGCTGAACCATTTTGGGTTGTTTACCCTTTGGAACGTAGGTAAATTCCAGAGGAATTTTTCGGCTTTTACGCATTAGCAGTGAGTAGCAAGCCCCATCGGACCAAACCTTCAGCTCCGAAAGGCGCTTAATTTCATCGTTCTTCGATACAAGTTTTAAAATTTTACCCTCGTTGGCAAACAGAACATCGAAGTTTGCCGGAGCCACAACCGAATCGATTTTCGATATATCGAGGAAGAAATCTTCAAGTATAATCTCGGTTTCTTCGCCTGCAAGCTGAATAATACTGGCCAAACCGTGTATTTCCGATTTTTTGGCATAATGTGGAATAATCTCACGTGCTCCGCAAGAGGTAAGCAGGGCAACTAACGAAATAATTAGGATACGTTTCATATCTACTTTTTTTACCACATTAGGCACATTAGACCACAATAGTATTTTTCTACTTAATCCTACTGTGTCCTTCTATTGTGGTTATCTTGGTTATTTATTTAACTCTATCACCATTGCCGATCGTGGCGAAAGTTGAATTTTATCCAAACTATTCAATTTCTTGTCGGAAATTATATCGACTCCCCCCTTAAAATTTGAAAGTATTTCGTTGAATCGCTGTGTTTTTAGCACTTTAGGCTGATACCCATTGTGCAGAATAATCATTACTGTTTGCTCGTCATTCTGCCTGAAGAAAACGTAAACCTCATCGTTGGGGATAAAATGCACCAGCTTACCATTATGTATGGCAGTAGCTGTTTTTCGCCATTTCAGCAGTTCGCTTAGGTAGTCCCAAGCCTCATTCTCCTTTTTGGTTCTGCCTTCGGCAGTAAAAGCCGTTCGTTTATCGTCGGGCCAACCACCGGGGAAATTTTTTCGAAGCACTCCATGTCCATTGGCATCGTCGCCATCCATAAGAATTTCGGTTCCGTAGTAAATTTGGGGTATTCCTCGGGTTGTTAGCAGAAAAGCCATTCCCAACTTAAAACGACCAATGGCCATATCCTTATCCTTCATAAACCGCGACATATCGTGGTTATCTGGGAAAATAAGAACATTCTGCGGATTGGCATACAGGAAATCGTGAGCTAGAATTTCGTACAATCGAAGCAATCCGGTGTCCCAACCCTCTTTCTCGTCGAAAGCCTTATTCATTGCGTAGCAAAGCGGAAAATCCATAACCGTTGGAACACCCGAATCGAAACCATCGCGATTATTGGCTCCCTTCTGCCAATAGGCAGTCCATGCCGGGTAATTAATCCACGTTTCGGCAACAATGTTAAAATTGGGGTATTCGGTCATTACGGCATTTACCCAATTGGCCATAAACGTTTTTTCGGGGTATGGGTGTGTATCCATGCGGATTCCATCCAAATTGGCGTATTCTACCCACCAAATACTATTCTGAATTAAGTACTTAGCCAAGTAGGGATTTCGCTGATTCAAATCGGGCATATGAGTATCGAACCAACCATCCTCCATCAATTTTCTGTCGGCTTCTGATGCATGCGGATCGAAGGTAGCAGGAATGCGGTAATTGGTACGAGTAAACTTTGGCCATTGGTTAAGCCAGTCCTTCCAGGGTAAATCATCAATCCACCAATGCTTGCTGCCAACATGATTAAAAATCATATCCTTAATAATTTTCAATCCCCGTTTGTGCGCCTCTTCAACCATTTTACGATAAAGTTCATTGGTGCCATGCCTCGAATCGATCCGGTATAAATCGGTAATGGCGTAACCATGGTACGACTGCCAGGGCTGATTGCTCTCGAGCAATGGGTTAACCCAAATAGCGGTCATTCCCAACTCATTAAGATAATCGAGATGATTAATTATCCCCTGAATATCGCCCCCATGACGAGCGTAAAGGTCCTTTCGGTCGAACTTATCGGTCATTCCCTTAAACGTATCGTTTGTAGTATCGCCATTGGCGAAACGATCGGGGAACAGCAAGTACATTACATCGGAGGCATCGAAACCTTTCCGTTCTGCCGAGCCTTCTCTCCTAGCCTCGAGGCTATAGGTATGCTTTACAACTCTTCGCTTCGAGAACTTGAAGGTAATATCGAATTTACCCGGTTTGGTGTTAGCATCGATAGTTAAGTTTAAAAAAAGGTAGTTGGGACTCTCTGCTTTATCGACACTTACAAGCGCAACACCTGGGTAATCTAACTCAACTTCGGCATTCGAAATGTTTGTTCCATGAACCAAAACCTGCAGCTCCTTGTTTTGCATGCCAACCCACCAATTTGGTGGTTCAATTCGGTTTATTGTTTGGGCAAACGAAGTAGGCATAAACGAAATTAAAAAATATAACGAAATGAGTTTTATCTTCATTATAAGAAAATTATGGGTTTAAAAAAAGCAAACACAGAGAAACAGAGTTACACAGAGAGAAAATAAAAAAACGCAACGACTCGAAGACGCAACCACTTGTTTTATTAATTTTCTTATGTATCCTACTGTGTCTATTGGGGTTAATAAATAATCCTCGTAAATCCCTGTCTGAGGACAAGCAGGCGTTAAATCAGCGATATCAGCGTTCTACTATCCTTTTCCAATGCAATTCAAATCCTCAAACGACTCTTTAAGCCTTTTAATTATGCTCTCTTCGCCCTTACGAAGCCAAACGCGAGGATCGTAATATTTTTTGTTGGGCTTATCGTCGCCTTCGGGGTTTCCAATTTGGCCTTGCAAGTAACCCTGCTTATCGAGATAAAACGTACGGATTCCGTTCCAGAAAGCCCATTGCAGGTCGGTGTCGAGGTTCATTTTAATTACACCGTAACCGATTGCTTCCTCAATTTTCTCCTTTTCGGAACCGCTGCCACCATGGAATACAAAGTCGACAGGTTTTGCTGAGGTGTTAAATTTCTTTTGAATTAGTTCCTGCGAATTTTTAAGAATTACAGGATTAAGAACCACATTGCCAGGCTTGTAAACGCCGTGAACGTTACCAAACGATGCTGCAATGGTGAAGTTGGGGCTAACCTTCATAAGCTTCTCGTAGGCATAGGCAACCTCTTCGGGTTGCGTGTAAAGTTTCGAACTATCCACTCCCGTATTGTCAACGCCATCTTCCTCGCCGCCAGTAACACCCAATTCAATTTCGAGGGTCATGCCTATTTTCGACATACGCTCGAGGTACTTGGCACAAATCTCTATGTTTTCCTCTAAACTTTCTTCCGAAAGATCGAGCATATGCGAACTGTAAAGCGGTTTACCTGTCTCCTTAAAATGCTTTTCGCCAGCATCGAGCAAGCCGTCGATCCATGGAAGCAATTTTTTTGCTGCATGGTCGGTATGCATTATTACAGGCACACCATAGGCCTCGGCCAAAAGGTGAACGTGCATTGCACCCGAAATGGCACCAAGAATAGCGGAATTTTGATTGTCGTTCGAGAGCCCCTTACCGGCATAAAACGATGCACCGCCATTCGAAAACTGAATAATTACAGGCGACCCAACCTCGCGAGCCGTTTCGAGAACAGCGTTAATGGTGTCGGTTCCGGTTACGTTAACGGCAGGAATTGCCCAACCTTCGGCTTTTGCAGCAGCAAACACCTCTTGTACTTGTTTACCGGTAAGTACCCCGGCAGCAAAACGTTTCATAGTTATAGTGATTTAATTTTATTCAAAATTGGTGAATAGTTTGGAATTAAAAAAGAATTACACAGAGATACTCAGAGCCCTCACAGAGTTTCTCAGAGGTTATAGAATATATCGTTTAATTCCATTTTTTAAAAGAGTAAAATTAAAGTTGAATCATAAACCCGTTGGCTTATCTGCCAACTTCATGTATGTTAAAATCTGTGATTCGTGTACAGGGTTAAATTCATCAACCACTTTTAATTATATTACAACTTAATTTTCAACAAGCAAATCAATTTTGTAACCACATTACAATCTTATCTCCTTGCAAATTACAGGAACGGCAACTTGACGTTCTACTTTTAATCCTGCATATTGAAGTTCGAAAAATAAACATTCTTCATAAGCAGATTCGAGTAAGCCAGGACCGAGATGCCGATGAACCTCAATTGCGCAACCAATTATTTTTTCAGTTATCTGATTAATTTTCATAAAAAACATTCTCTCCGTAACTCTGTGCCTACTCTGAGCAACTCTGTGTAACAATAGTTATCTCCATAAATAATAATCATTCTCCGTGTAACTCTGTGTGACTAAAAAACTACCTGCTTACCTTCAAAACCTCTTCTTTTCCAATTTTATGCACTTTATCGAAAACCATTACGCTAATTACTGGGCCCTCTTCGTTGGTTATTACCACCTCGCCATTGAGAATATTTACTTTCAGTAAGTTTTCGCGGAACCACACTTTAAAACTAAACGATTTCCACTGCTCGGGAATTAGTGGCTTAAAGGTAAGCATGTCGTTTCGAACTCGCATACCACCAAAACCTTCCACAACCGAAATCCATGTACCAGCCATACTTGTTATATGTAGGCCCTCTTTTACTTCGTGATTGTAGTCGTCCAAATCCAACCGGGCAGTGCGAAGGTAAAGTTCATATGCTTTACCAATATTACCAATAAGTGCAGCCTGAACCGAATGTACGCATGGAGAAAGCGACGACTCATGAACGGTTCGAGCCTCGTAAAATTCGAAGTTTCGACGAATGGTTTCAATATCAAACCTATCTTCGAGAAAGTATAATCCCTGAAGCACATCGGCTTGTTTAATATAGCACGAACGAAGAATGCGATCCCAGCTCCATTTCTGATTTATTGGTCGGTGTTTCGGATCCAAATCCTTAACCAGTATCTGCTCTTTATCCATGTATCCCTCCTGCTGAAGGAATATTCCAAGTTTCTCGTCGGCCGGATAGTACATATTACCAATTATGTCGTTCCATTTACCCAGTTCAGTTTTTTCATCGAATCGAATCTTTTCAACAAGGGTATTAAACTTTTCGGGCTCGGTGCTCTTAACGTAATTGGCCACTTCACTGGCGTACTCCATGCACCAGCAAGCAATGGTGTTGGTGTACCAGTTATTGTTTACATTATTCTCATACTCGTTGGGGCCTGTAACGCCCAGCATTACGTACTTCCCTTTCTCGTTCGAGAAGTTAATGCGTTGCGCCCAGAAACGAGCGATGCCAATAAGAACTTCGAGTCCGAAATTGGCCAAGTAGCTCTTATCGCCCGTATAACGAACGTAGTTGAAAATGGCAAAAGCTATTGCACCGTTGCGATGAATCTCCTCAAAGGTTATCTCCCATTCGTTGTGGCACTCCTCACCATTCATGGTAACCATTGGGTAAAGCGCTGCTCCATTGGTAAAGCCCAACTTTTCGGCGTTCTCTATGGCTTTACCTAGCTGCTTATACCTATATAGTAATAGCTGGCGGGCAACCTTTTGACCGTGCGTTACCATGTAAAAAGGAAGGCAGTAGGCCTCCGTATCCCAATAGGTCGATCCTCCATATTTCTCGCCTGTAAAACCTTTAGGGCCAATGTTCAATCGCTCATCTTTACCCGTGTAGGTTTGGCTCAATTGAAAAATATTGAATCGAATTGCCTGCTGGGCAGCCACATCGCCCTCAATAGTGATATCGCTATGCGCCCAAATCTCGGCCCAAGCCTCTGCTTGATCTGCAAGAAGCGCATCGAAGCCTTTTGATTCGGCAAGGCTTAGCAAGCCTTTTATTGCTTTCGGAAAGGTTCCCTTTTCGTGGTTTAAACTCGAAATTACGGCAGCATACTTATATATAGTAATCTCATCGCCCGAAGCCAGGTCGAGTGTAACCGTCGAACCAACGTATTTTTCTTTGTCAATGGTTACAGCATCAATATTCATTCGGTTTCCGTTAAGGAAAAGCGAGTACGACATACCATGACCAACATGAAAATCGAGCTTCTTAGTTTTGGTAACTATATATGCTTCATTATTCTCAACTTTGTGTTCCACCTCGTCCCAAAACTTTTCGCCGTAGTTCGAATCCTCGTTGTGAACATCGGCATCGAGGTAAGGATTTACCCTTACACTGGCGCACGATGTTAAAGGTTTTACGCTATACTTAATAGCGCCCAGTTCGGGGTTAGCAATGCTTAAAAAGCGCTTTGCCGAAACGGCAACCTTAATGCCCGAGGGAATTTCGCAAATAAAGGTGCGCTCGAGGTAGCCCTCCTTCATGTTTAGCACCCTTCGAAACTCATCGACCTGGCATTTTGCCAAATCGAGCGCCTCACCATTTATTTCTATATCGATACCAATCCAGTTGGTCGAATTTATAACCTTGGCAAAGTACTCGGGATATCCATTCTTCCACCAACCCACGCGGGTTTTATCGGGGTAGTATACACCGGCAACGTACGAACCCTGAAGCGTGGAGCCGCTAAAAGCTTCCTCGAAGTTTGCACGCTGTCCCATGGCACCATTCCCAATGCTAAATAAACTTTCCGATGCACGAGTATTCTCGGGCTGAAACCCCTCCTCAATAATGCACCATTCGTCGTGTTTAAGGTACTTGTTCATTTTAACAAATATTGTTTATTTTTATAATTAATTCGTTTTCAAATCTTCGCAAAGGTATTTTCCAAATAAACGAAGGAAAATCCCACTAAATTTGGCACTACCACATTGGCTTTCGAGAGGTTTTCGGAGCTTCCAATGCCTACACAACGCATTCCAGCGTTTAGTGCAGCTTCAACTCCCGCCTCGGCATCTTCGAAAACAATGCAGTTTTTTGGGCTTACACCCATATCACTTGCGCCCAAAAGAAATATTTCGGGATCGGGTTTAGCTTTCGAAACCCGGTTTCCATCGACAATTACATCGAAATGGCTCAGCATGTTAATACGTTCTAAAATTAGCGGGGCATTTTTACTTGCCGAACCCAAAGCTACCCCAATGCCATTAAGTTTTAAATCCTCAATGAATCCCTTTGCCCCCGGAAGAATTTCGTCGGGAGTCATTTTCCGAATGTACTCGAGGTACCATTCATTCTTCTTGGTTGCCATTCTCTCCCTTTCGTTTGGCGAGTAGGAGTTTGTCATTCCGCCCACTTCGAGCAGAATTTCCAATGAGGTCATGCGGCTAACGCCCTTTAATCGCTCATTGTGGTACTCCTCGAAATCGAAACCCAGCTCCGCAGCAAGGCGCTTCCAAGCCAAGTAGTGGTATTTTGCAGTGTCAACCACAACCCCATCGAGGTCGAATATGCAGGCGTGTATCATTTTGTTGTCGGATATAAGTTACTTGCCCTAAGGCTCCCGAAGGGTCAGTTATCGGTAATCTGTTGTCTGTTAATAGAACCGACAACTGAGAACCGATAACCGATTCTTATTTCACATCATCAGTATCGGTTACAAAAAAGACCATAATTGCAGCAATTATCATCAATGCTCCTCCTAGCATAAGCGAGTAAATGGCTTCGCCGCCAAAAAGCGATTTTGTAAAAAAACCTAAAAGACTTGCTGCAAGTATTTGAGGAATTACAATGAAAAAGTTGAATATTCCCATGTAAGTTCCCATTTTATTCGATGGTAATGAACCTGCCAATATTGCATAAGGCATTGAAAGTATACTAGCCCAAGCAAGTCCAACCCCAACCATCGAAAGCAACAACATATAAGGATCCTTAACAAAATAAATGGATACTAATCCTAGTCCTCCGGCTATTAACGAAATGGCATGAGTAGTTTTTCGGCTTGTATACTTTGCCATTACAGGAAGAAGAAACGCTACTGCTGCTGCAAAACCATTGTAAACGGCGAAACAAATACCAACCCAATTTGCACCTTCGTTAAATAGTGCCGATTTAGTATCGGTAGTTTCGTAAACATGCTGTGTAACTGCTGCGGTTGTGTAAATCCACATTGCAAACAATGCAAACCAGCTGAAAAACTGAACAACAGCAAGTTGAACCATAGTTTTGGGCATATTAAACAAATCGTTTACTACTACCGATAAGCCATTGTCGGCTTTGCCTTTTGAAACAAAAAAGCCTGCAATAAGCATAACAAAGCCAAATGCAGCAACGCCTCCGGTGAGTATAAACAGTTCTGCTTTCCAACCCATTGTATATACTAAGGCCGAAAGTGCACCGCCAATTGTGAGCCATGTAAAACTGTGATTATAAAAGTATTTTGCTGAATGATCGACATGCTTAACAATAGCCTCTTTGCCTGTACGTTGCTTTACCTCGGCTTGCTCGGCTTTTTCGAATGCTTTTAGTTGTTCGGGAGAATACTCTTTAGAACGAATAACAGTCCATAAAACAGCCACAAAAAATACTGCCCCACCCAAGTAAAATGAAAGTTTTACAGATGGAGGAATTTGACCTTCTGCAGCAGTGTTTGCCACTCCAAACCATTCGGTTAGAATGTAGGGAAGTGCCGAAGCGACAACGGCTCCGGTACCAATAAAGAAACTCTGCATAGCAAAACCCTTGGTTCGCTGCTCGCTTGGAAGCATATCGCCCACGAAGGCGCGAAAAGGTTCCATGGAAATATTAATTGAAGCATCGAGAATCCACAGCATACCAGCGGCGACCCAAAGCACGGGCGAATTTGGCATAATTAGCAATGCCAACGAAGCCAAAATAGCTCCTACTAAAAAGAAAGGTCTTCGTCGACCCAAACGCCCCCATGTGTTATCGCTCATATGGCCAATAATTGGCTGTACAATAAGACCGGTTAGGGGAGCAGCAATCCAAAGAATTGGTATAGCGTCTATTTCGGCACCTAAAGTTTCGAAAATACGGCTAACATTGGCATTTTGCAGGGCAAAACCGAATTGAATGCCCAGAAATCCGAAACTCATGTTCCAGATTTGCCAAAAACTTAAACGGGGACGTTTAGTCATGACAGTTAAAGTATTATGTAAAAAAAATTGTTTCCAGGTTTTGGAAAGCAGAAAAGAAAAAAGTAATAAGCCAGCGCAGCTAAAATAAGCCATCATTATTACAATTCCAAATACAATTAGTAAAAAAGGAAGGTGTAAAACAGTGTATTTTAACAAAATACAAGTTTCAATCGTTTGAGATAGCAAGCAAAAAAACCAAAGCGAAGCTTTGGTTTTCATTAATAACTTTTGTGATTACTTTCCCCTAGATGAATCGCGTTTCACTAACAAAGTAGGTAAAATGTCGGTTTTAAAATCGTTGCTCTTGGGATTTTTAATTCTGTGTATCAGCATATCCATGGCCTTCTGACCCATTTCAAAACCGGGTTGCTGAACGCTCGTTAAGGCCGGATCGGTCATTTTCGAAATGTAATCGTTGCCAAACCCCACCACAGAAACATCGCGTGGAACATAAATGCCTCGCATTTTTAAAACTTTCAAAACGCCTGCAGCGGTAAAGTCGTTTGCTGTGAATATGGCATCGAACTTCACTCCATTTTCAATGAGTTTAGTGGTTTCAACAATAGCTTTATCGAATTCGTCGCAGGGGATTATAAGCGATTCATCAACAACAACCCCGTTGTTGCGAAGCGCTTGCAAATAACC
The DNA here is from genome assembly GCA_964479665.1 of uncultured Rikenellaceae bacterium. Classification (GTDB taxonomy): domain Bacteria; phylum Bacteroidota; class Bacteroidia; order Bacteroidales; family Tenuifilaceae; genus UBA2287. The sequence goes on from CAYZNN010000005.1 coordinate 54,292, forward strand.
ATCCTTTCGGTTGCGGCCAATTAATCGGGTTTGCGGACCAGCAAAATGAACGATACGTCGACGCCCTTCGATTATAAGGTGTTCTGTAGCCTTATAGGCCCCATCGAAATCGTTGATAATAACCCTGTCGCAGGCAAATTCTTCAATCATTCTATCGAAAAAAACAACAGGTATTTCTTCTTCTCGAAATAGATTAAGGTGCGAATAGTCGGTGGTTTCCTTTGAAACGGATATGAGGAGTCCATCGATAATGCTATTTAAAAAGGTATCGCAAAGGGCAACCTCCTTTTCGAAATTCTCGCCCGATTGGCTTACAATAACGCTATAACCATGCTCACTGGCAACTTTTTCAATGCCACTTATAACCGATGAAAAGAAGTAATGAACTAATTCGGGTATCATTACACCTATAACGTTGCTTCTTCGGCTTCGCAAACTCAGAGCAATTGGATTGGGCCGATAGTTCAATTCGGCTGCTACTTTATTAACCTGCTCTTTGGTGCTAACGCTAATATCGGGATGGTCTTTCAACGCCCTCGAAACGGTGGATGCACTTATTCCCAGAATGCGTGCAATATCTTTAATGGTTACCTGATGCGATTTCATAATTACAACTTTTAATCAATCCAAACTAATCTTTGTTTCGCAATTTTTTTTAAACTCATGAGTTATCAAAGTTAGCAATTTTTGTTTGAAAACAACTATTGAACCTTTGGTAATATAGCAATGTTAATAGAATGATTACATGATTATTCTTTTACAACGATTGCACACCCGTTTGCGCATTCGATTGCAATGATATGTATTAATTTAAGTGTAAAAAAAAGTTAAAATTCCTTTAAAAAAATCGTATCTTGTCAAGAATAAAGCTTGAAAGGAAAAACAGCCAGCAATTGTTTTTACAAACACAAACTAACTGTAATTTTTATAAATTATGAAGCATGGTAGTAAGTTACTAAAACCAATTATTGCGCTACTAAGCATTATGCTTATTAGCTTTGCAGCTATGGCGCAAGAAATTTCTATAACGGGAACCGTTACCGATGGCAAAGATGGATCGCCCATGATAGGGGTTACCGTTTTAATAAAAGGTACTACAACCGGTACCACAACCGACTTCGATGGTAAATACTCTATTCGTGCTGACCGTAACGCATTTCTAGTGTTTTCATTCATGGGTTACGAAACTCAAGAAGTTGCCGTTGGCGCACGCAATGTTATTAACATCACTCTTCAAGACCAATCGCTTTCTCTCGAAGAGATTGTTGTTGTAGGTTACGGAACCCAACGCAAACGCGATGTTACCGGCGCAATTGCTAAGGTAGAAAACAAGGATCTTGTATCGCTCCCAACCCCTTCGTTTGAACTTGGCCTCCAAGGAAAAGCTTTGGGTGTTCAGGTAATTACTGGCTCGGGGCTTGCAGGTTCCGGATCTGTAATCAGAATTAGAGGTGTTGGTTCTATCTCGGCTGGTGGTGATCCACTTTATGTTGTGGATGGAGTTCCTATAACACAAGATTATTTTATTAGGGGTAATAGCGGTGCAATGAATAATAACCCGCTTGCAACCATTAATCCCAACGATATTCAATCGGTTGAAATCCTCAAGGATGCTGGTTCTGCGGGTATTTACGGGTCGAGGGGGGCAAATGGCGTTATTCTTATTACAACCAAGAGGGGAACAGCCAAGAAGAACTATTTTAACTTCTCTTCGCGAGTAGGTATTTCACAACCGGCCTATGTGCCTGAATTCGTTTCGCGCGATGAATACCTCCAGCTTCGCCAGGAAGCATGGGAAAATGATGGTGGAACTGGGCCAGTTTGGCTTCCCAACTTTTCTGCATCTGATGACGATGCTGCGACCCGATTAGCTGCTTTTGAAAGGGCACAAACTGTTAATACTAATTGGTGGGACTTAGTAACCCAAACGGGTATTAAGCACGATTATAACCTCTCCTATAACCACGGGGGTAAATGGATTAATACCTATGTAGGTGGCTCATACAGCGACAACGCTTCCTACCTGCGTAACAATAAATACCAAAGAATGAACGCTCGCCTGAATGTTGATTCCCATTTTTCCGACTTCTTTAGTTTCTCTTTTTCTTCTTCTTACAATTATGGTATTAACCATAGAGTAGGTGCAGCGTGGACTGGAGGTACGGGAGCTGCTATGTCGACTGCCCTTCCATACTACCCCGTTTACAATGCAGATAGTACTCTTTTCCGATACAATTCATCTGCTAACGGTACAAACCCATTGATTATACAGGAACTACTCCAATGGCGTAACTATGAAAACAGAACCATTAACAACCTTTCTCTTAATATAAAGCCCCTTCCGGGTTTAACCCTTTCGGCTAATGGAGGCATTGACTATATGGATATTAGAGAACAACGCTATGAACCACAGGAATATTTGGAGTCCGATCATATTGGGTATGCAAAGTCGTGGCCTTCGTATGTTACTAATAAAACAGGTAGTTTAACTGCTAACTACGAACTTAGTTTAAACGAAAAGCATAAATTCACATTCTTGCTTGGTAGCGAGCTGCAAACATCCATTAGAAGATCTTACTATCTAGAAGCAAAAGATGTCGATGGTCCCTATTGGTCAGGGTTTAATCAGGGTGGCACACTCGATGGATCAGGAACACCTCTTTTTCAGGAATTAAAGGTTCGCTCTACCCCTCAGGAGTGGTCTTTTGTTAGTTTCTTCTCCAGGGTAAATTATATACTAAATGATAAATACATATTCCAATTGATTGCCCGAACCGATGGTTCCTCGCGTTTTGGAAAAAACAACCGCTTTGGTTTCTTTCCTGCAGCCTCTGCAGCTTGGCGGATATCTGAAGAGGAATTCCTAAAGGATAATTCCACACTAAGTAATCTGAGGCTCCGTATGAGCTATGGAATTATTGGAAATGCAAATTTACCTAACTACGCCTGGATAGGTACATATTCTCCTCCCGAAAACAACGTTCCTGGTTATAATGGTTACCCTATTACTTACCCTAGTAACCTCGAAAATCCAAATTTACAGTGGGAAGAACTTCATAACTTTGATGCTGGCCTAGAGTTTGGATTATTCCGCAACCGCATTTCAGGCGAAATATCTTTTTACAATAAGATTTCTAAAAATGTTATTATTCAAAGGACCAACTCTCCATCAACAGGATTTGGAAACTATTGGGACAATATTGCCGAAATTCTAAACAGAGGCGTTGAGTTTAGTATACGCTCAAACAATCTGGTAGGTGCATTTACATGGTCAACCGATTTCAACATTGCTTCTAATCATAACGAAGTTTTAGGAATAGGCGATCTTACTCCCGATGCTGTTGGTGGCGGAACAAACGACACCCGTATTGTTGTTGGTAAACCTGTTGGTGCAAATTATTTGGTTCGATTCGTTGGCGTTGACCCTGCCGATGGGTTACCCATTTGGCTCGACAAGGATGGCAATGAAACCAAAACTTTTTCGCTCGATAATCGTGTAGTAGTTGGATCGGTAGTACCCGATGCTATTGGCGCAATGACCAATACCTTTGGATACAAAAATTTCGATTTCAGCTTCATGTTTGTATTTACAATTGGTGGAAACATATACGACAACTCGGGTAAACGACAATTGGGAGTAGTTACCGACTGGAATTTAAGAAAGGAAATTACTGATAGATGGAGGGAACCTGGCGACATTGCAAAATTCCCTAAATTAACTCTTAGGCCATCGAACTACCCCGGTTTACCTGGCGAGTGGCAATATAACTCAACCATGTTCCTGTACGATGCCTCTTATCTTCGTTTACGAAATGTTTCACTCGGATATACCCTTCCAAAAAACATAAGCGCTAAACTGAAATTAACAAGCGCCCGATTCTACATTACTGCCAGCAACCTATTAACTTTCACCAAGTTTAATGGAGATCCAGAAATTGCTAGAGATTTCGAAAACATAGCAGACAGGAACATGAGCTCCAATATTACCTACTTAACTCCACCTCAGGAGCAAACAATTACTTTTGGAATTGACTTAAGCTTTTAAATACTTGAATATGAAAACAAAAGCATTAATACTACTTTCTCTCTTCACCATTTTGTTGGCTGCTCCTTCGTGCAACGACTTTCTGAGTCTTTACCCTGAGGGAGAACTGCTCAAAGATGATGCTTTAAAAACTGGTGATGATGTGAGAATGCTTCAGAATTCCACTTATACTGTTCTTTTTAGTGGAAGCTTTTTGGGTGGAAGAACTCAGGTTATTTCTGAGCTTTTAACCGATAATATCCTAGGAACTGCTCTCGATGGCGACTGGGCTGTAATTTACAATCGTTCCTCTTCAATTTTCGAGGGTATTATCGGGGCCGTTTATTCAGAACCTTACATTGCTATTTATAGGGCAAACAACGTACTGGATAATTTAAACCTGATTGAAGATCAGAATTTGAGGCAAACTATTGAAGGCGAAGCCAGATTTGTTCGTGCTTTGGCCCATTTTGAAACCGTACGTTTATTCGCGCAGCCCTACGGTTTCACTTCCGACAATAGCCATTTAGGGATACCAATTAAAACCAGTCCCCGACCCGAATCGGCAACTCGTGCCACTGTAGCTCAGGTTTACGATTTTCTTATTGATGAACTAGAAGCCTGCGAAGAGTTATTACCCGAGGAAAGCGACCTGGAATACGACCCATTCGAAGCTTACCCAACCCAATGGTCGGCCAAAGCGCTACTTGCTCGTATTTACTTCCAAATGAATAACTTTTCGCAAGCATATTTTTATGCGAATGAGGTAATTAATCGGGGGCCTGCATCATTCAATCCTTCCGAGAACGAATTTATGGCTCGTTACTCACAAACCGGCACAACCGAGGCCCTTTTTAAAGGAGTTTCTGCCTCAAAAAATCAAAACGGCGAAACTGTATACGTGAATCGAGGCGGCGAACTCTCAGGCTTAATGCGATCCGTTAATTCTGTTCCATATATAAAGTTATCTCAATCGGCATATAATTACGGCATTGCCGACCCAACCGATAAAAGAGCGCTAGCCTGGTACGAAGACTCTGATGGCTTTAAAGTAATAAAAAAATTCAACAGTTCCCTCAACTTGAGCGTTCCTGTAATTACTATTACCGAACTGAAACTAATTCGTGCCGAATCGGCTGCTGAATCAAACACCAACCTAATTGTAGCACAACAAGATCTTCAGGATATTTTAGATAGGGCATACGGTACTGGAAACCAAATGGCACCCTCATCAGCATCATTAATAATTCAGCAGGCTCGTATTCAGCGCAGGCTCGAGTTTATTTGCGAAGGCCATTTGGGACAGGACCTCAAGCGCATTGGCGCTAAGGGAGAAACAGTTGTAATTCGAAATGCTCCTTGGAACTGCCCCGGATCAATCCTGCAGTTCCCACAGAGCGAAATTGTAAATAACCCAGGGTTTCAAAAAAACCCCGAAGGTGGTTGTTAACCTAAAAAACTATTACTATGAAATACTTCAAACTATTTTCGCTTATAACCTTTTTGGGCCTTTTTATATTCTCGTGCGAGCCCGAAAAGTACGAACCGGTTGGCGAACCATTCAACAAGGTTGATGGCGTTAAAGGCACATGGAAACTGACAACTATAGTTCAACTCGACGAGGTTGCCATTGCAAAGGAGTTAGCGTTAACCCAAATTGATATTACCAGTTTTTTCAACTTTGAAAACTATAGAATTACTTTCAATGTTGATGAAAACAATTCGCCCTCAACATTCGAAATTTTAAACCCCGATAATGCTCCTAACTTTTTCACCACATCGGGCAAATGGACTTTCGATAATATCGATTTTCCTTCGCAATTATACCTAATTAAGTTAAACACCGAAATGCTCCCCATTGACACCATGCGAATTAACTTGGTTGCAGCACCTCGCGACTACCTGCCTCTCAAATACATGTTTACCCGAAGTTCGGGAGGTGAAAAAATAGTATCGTACCGCTACCTATTCGAAAGAGTGTCATTGTAAATACATTGTAACTATGAAAAGAATTATAACCACTTCAATATTGTTTGCAATTATTCTTTTAATGATTGCAAAAACCAGTAATGGTCAGCGTGCATTTACTGCGCCTGCTGCATTCATGGTTACCGAATCGGTAAAAATTACCGTGAGTACCTTTGGAACCATTCTGGAGGATAATCCTGGCCCCATGATTATGTGGCTTGGAGCCAACGACGATGAGATTTTAACTACAGGAGTTCAGTGCCAGGGTGGCGATAATATGTGGAGTTTCACCATAACTCCTTCACCCAACGAGTATTTCGCTACAGCTGTAACTAAAATTAGAGGCATACTGAAAACATCCGATGGTACAGTTGCATCCAATGAATTTCAGGTTACCCCATACGACTTCTCTACCGTAGCTACCATGCTGTCAGTTTGGCCTTCGAGACCATACTACTCTGAGAATGTAAGTATTATATTCGACCGTACCAAATCGGACCGAGATAACCTTTCGGAGGTTACACCTATTTACATGTGGGCTTGGAATAATACCGAAAGTTTGGGCGATGCAGCCAACCAGGGTACCTGGGGTAGCATTTCCGAATCGACTGTTTTAACTCAAGTTCCCGGTTATCCTAACCTCTGGAGAAAGGATATAATTCCTATTCAGTACTGGAATACTACTAAAGCTATGACAACCTTTGGCTGCTTATTTCGCAGCAAGGCAGGCGACAAACAAACCAACGACCAGTTAGTAACCCTCTTCAAGGCCCCTGGTCTTGTTGAAAAACCTAAGAAGGTTAAAACCTTCCCCATGTCGTTTACCAAGTTCGACGTAGTAACCATTCTATACGACCAAAAGCTCGAGGAGAACCCCGAGCTGAAAAATTCCGATGCTATTTACATTACTACTACAGCCTTCAGTGTTACATATAGGCCACAACCAAGCCCAACAACTGTTTGGAATCAGGATTGGACCGCCATTGCAGAAACCCCTGCTATTCAGCGCCTCAAAATGATACCCTATGGCAATCCTCAGGACTCAGTTTTTAGGCTAACATTTGTTCCCCAAGCCTTTTACAGTTACTACTCTGCAGTTCCTACAACGTTTAATATGCAGAGAATTTATGTAACTTTCCGAAACCTTACTGGTACAGGCAAATCGGAAAGGGAAGAGATTCCAATGGTAGTTGGCGATTAATGTAATATAACCGCCTATGGAGTAGTTAAATACGCTACTCCGTAGGCGGCTGCTAAGTTTTTTTTAACACCAAATGCTTATTTTTTATTTTTTTATATCATTTTTTTTTATATTTACCCACGTTTAACCCAATTATTAACTAAAACATGCAAATTATGAAGAAGACTTTACTAACACTTATGTCACTTCTTGTTGCAGGCAGTTTTTATACTACCACTCTAGCACAAGAAAAGCATGTAGACCTTTCAATTAAGCCTCAGGCAGTACCTACGGCTCAAAAGTCTACGAAAGATGTTATTTTTTCCGAAAGTTTTGAAACCTATACAGATTTCACAACTGATCTCTCTCCTTGGACAACAATTCAAGTTACTTCAGGACCTACTTACTCCTCTAGCAGCTTCAATTTTCCTGGAGAAGGCACTGCATTTGCTTGGATGGCTTTTAACCCTAGCCAAACTACGCCATCAATTGTAAATAACCATCCTGCTCAAGATGGGGCCAAATATGCCATTGCCATTCAATATACAAGCACAAATGACAATAAATGGCTTATTTCACCCCAAATTACTCCAACCGAAGGATCGGAATTGAGTTTTTGGGTAAAATCTTTAACTGACCAATACGGTTTAGAACGTTTTAAAGTTCTTGTTTCAACTACTGGTAATGAAACTGAAAACTTTACTCAAATATCAACAGGTCCATACCTAGAAGCTCCAACGAGCTGGACTCAATTCACATTCGATCTGAATAGCTATGCTGGAACCCCAATTTATTTTGCTATTCAGTACGTATCGTACGATGCATTTATATTCATGCTCGACAACATTCAGGTAACTGGTACTGTTGCTCCAACAGAATACACCGTTACCTTCACCGTAACCGATGGTACCGATCCCATTGAGGGAGCCACCATTGCTGTTGCCGGCGAGGAGCTCACCACCGACGCCAGCGGCGTGGCCACCATCGACCTGGAGGATGGCGAGTACCCCTACACCGTTACCAAAGAGGGCTTTGTTGCCTTTGAAGGTACTGCCACCGTTGCCGGTGAGGCACTGGCTGTTGCCGTAGAAATGGAAGCAGAGGTTGTTACTTTCCCCGTTACCTTCACCGTAATCGACCAGAAAGAGATCTATACCAACATTAAGTTCAAGGGTACCCCCACCGGCTGGGCCACTGTAGCCATGGTTGAGGACCCCGCACACACCTGGACCGTTACGCTTAACGTGGAGCCCGGCAGCCACGAGTGGGGTGCCATTGAGGACGACGGCAGCGAGTGGGGCATCTGGCTCATCGAGGGTAGCAATCCCGCCTTCACAGTTGCAGCCGATGGTACCGTAACTGGCCAAACCTCCTACACCATCCTGCCTGCTGGCGACAAGTCGGTAACCTTCATTCTCGACATTACCGGTTTGGAAGAGTTCGACCCAGCCGAGGACTTCATCGATATGGCTGGCGATTTCACCGGCTGGAGCGGTACCGATCCTTTGGAAGTGGATCCCGAGAATAGCAACATTTACAGCATCACCGCAGGCGGCGAACTGCGCCCAGGCCAAACCATCAAGTTCAAGTTCCGCAAGAACGGTGATTGGGATATGGCTGAAACCCCCGCCGACCCCGACGGAAAAATGAACCGCGTGTTCGTTGTATCTGCTGAGGACGAGGAGAATGTTTACCACGCTGTTTGGGGCGAGAACTACACCCGCAACCTGGGCGAGGTAGCAGCCATTGCCGACATCAACGTTGCTAACGGCACCGCTGTTGAGGATCTTAACCTGCCCGCAATGGTAACCGTTACCCTGGGTGCCCCTGGCAACCTTACCGAGGTTACCGTTGATTTGCCCGTAACCTGGAATACCGACAACTACGATGGTTCCGTTGCCGGTCAGGTGGTACTCGAGGGTGAAATCACCCTGGTTTACGAGGGTGTAACCTACTTCAATGGCCATGGTTTGAAAGCTTCCGTTACCGTGAACGTGGCAACCAGCATCAACACCAACGCCACCTTCCAGTTCAGCATGTTCCCCAACCCCACCTCGGGCGACCTGAACATTGCTGCAGGAACTGCCATTAGCAGCATCCGTGTATTCAACATGCTTGGCCAGCAAGTAATTGGCGTTAGCAACCTGGGCCGCGAGAGCCTCGTGCTCCCCACAACCCAGCTCAGCACCGGTATCTACATCATCAGCGCCACCGATGCCAACGGCAACACCGTGAGCAGCCGCTTCATTAAGAAGTAATTCGAAACCCATACATAACAGAAAACCCCGGAATTCCGGGGTTTTCTGTTTATATTAGTTGGCTGAGAGCAACAGAAAACTAACCGTTCATGGCATTGGCAATAGAACATGCGTAAACTCCGGCGGTTTCTGTGCGTAAACGCGATTTTCCCAAACTAACGGTATAAAAATGGTGCGACCAGGAGAGGGAAACTTCACTGGGTGAAAAATCGCCCTCGGGACCAATTAAAATCAGTACGCTCCGTTTGGGTTGAATTAGTTCCTTTAAATGCTTATTGTTAAAATTGCCGCAGTAGGCAATAAGTTTCGTTTCCTCAGTTGCATTTTGGATTAATGCTGAAAATGGGGTAAGCTCATTTAGAACAGGGAGACATGCCTTAACCGATTGTTTCATGGCCGAGACCATTACCCTTTCGAGCCTATCTCTGTTTATTAGTCGCCTTTCGGAGTGTTCGCAAACTATGGGTGTAATTTCGTCGATCCCAATTTCGGTACATTTCTCTAGAAACCATTCGAACCGCTCAATATTCTTTGTTGGTGCCATAGCAATGTGCAACCTGAAGCTGCGCTTTTCAAACTCCAATTCAACTCGGTCGATTGCAATCGCGCAACGCTTGGGGTTATCGTCGGTAATGGTGCCATGGTACAGGTTGCCCTTACCATCAACCATTTGTAATGTATGGCCCTTGGCCATACGAAGCACGCGCACGCAATGCTTCGACTCCTCTTCGGGAAGGATTATGCTTTTTCCCGGAACCAGGGGAATATAGAATAATTGCATGTACCTTTGTATTTTCGACAAAAATAGTAATTATGAACCGGTAATGAAACGAATAGGGCTATTAAGCGATACCCACGGCATTTGGGACAACAAACTCGAAGAGTTTTTTTCTGATTGTACCGAAATGTGGCATGCAGGCGATATTGGAAATTTAGAAATCGCCCATGCCATTGAACGATTCAAACCGCTTGTTGCGGTTCATGGCAATATCGACGATTACAAAACCCGAATGGCATTTCCAAAAATTCAGCAATTCAAATGCGAAGATACATTGGTACTGTTAACCCACATTGGTGGTTACCCCAATAGATATGAACCCGAGGCAAAGAAACTAATTGAAAACCTACGGCCCAACCTTTTTATTTGTGGTCACTCCCACATTCTGAAGGTTATTTACGACAAAAAGTACGAATTACTTCATATAAACCCCGGCGCAGCGGGTATTCATGGTTTACATAGAGTAAGAACGGCGATTCGCTTTTCAATTGAAGGCAGCAGCATTAGGAATCTCGAAATTTGGGAAGTACCCAGAACCAGGATAAAAGGCTGAGTAGAAGATTATGATTTGCAATGCTGTTGCTGCCATCGATAGGAGTTCGACAAGTTCACTGTATCACCTCAGGCAGCGAGATAACTTTGGCCTTACCGCAGGTACAACCAACCGGAGCCTGACTGCCCAAAGGTTGAGGCAATAAACCTGCTAAAATTTAACAATGGCGGTTGGAACCGCCGTCGAACGTTGTTTTAATCTGGCAACTTACGCTCAGCAGCAATTAAGCGGAATTTTGTGCGGTCAGAGAACGCTGTATGACTTCGTCGAACTCACTTCGTTCGGTTAGCAACGACGAAGTTACAACCCAGCGGAGTGAGCTGAGCGCAGCTAAACTTCGCCGAGCGAGGGGGATCGCTGTTTAACTTAGACCTAGTTGTAACCTTTGCCCAGCAGGGCTTTAACCAATTTACTTCATTTCCACGCGATTTAATCGTGCGGTAGCGGTGGTTATTACCCATGGCTAGGTATGGGCAAAAGAACTGCCCTGCGGGGTCGGGGTTTAGCCAGCGGGCTAGGCGGCTGTCGTAGTTGCGGGCCTCAAAGGGGTCGAGGCCGGTTTCCTCTATTCTCATCCCCTACTCGTTATTCTCCTTCTCTGGGTTAGCTTGCTGCTCCTCCTTCTTTACTCCCATCAAATCGTTGTAACGCTCCTCGAGCCGTGTATGTTCCCTTTTGGTACCAACAGTGAAATTGTAGGGAATTTGACCCAACTTCACCTTCACCTTCCTATCTCTCGATTTCATTTGCTTTATCGGATCGGTAAAGAGCGAACTGTGCGAACCAACCTGCATGGAACCCCTTACATAGTAAAAAAAGTAATATTTATCGTGCGAGGGTTTAATGAATATTGTTATCCAATCGCCGCTTGAGCGTTTTATTATCTCAATAAATCCATCGACCCGTTTATTTACCTGATTAATACCTAAAGCATTGATTCCCAACTTTCCAACCGATACGAACGAACGATTTTGCTGATCCCAACGGAAACGCACATCGGAAAAGGTTATGGTGCTTGCCAGCTCCTCGGGCAATTGACTAATATTGCCAAAAAGTTTAATTTGGTTAATAGCAGTTGCAGCATCCTTAGGGTTTGCTCTCAGGTTAATATAATTGAAAAACGATTTGCTGTTCAAGTCCACATTGCCCAAACCCGAAGTTGCTAGAATATCGGAAGCCATGGCTGCTAACGATACCTGATTGAAGTGAAAATTCAGAGACAATACAGCATCAATGGTTATGGTGCTATCGGCTAAACGGTGAATGGAGCTTCCCGAAGCGAAGTTTTTGATTTGTCCCAAATTAACGGGTATGTATATAACCCCTTCGCCAAAGAGCAGGCACATGTCCTTAGAGAGGCTAATAACATTTCCAGTAGTATCGGGGTTATTCAGTTTGTACTCTGGGCCTATAAAAAACCTATTATTCCGATGATTATAGGTAAATACACCCTCGGCTGGAATTAAGGGTTTGTCGCTAAAAAACTTACGTCCACTTACAAGCGAAGGGTAAAGGTGAATGGAATCGGATGAAACTATACTTCCGCTCAACAGATTCACCATGTTAAGGTTTACGGGCTTTTCTGTAATTGGGATCAGTACATTCTTGGGGTTAATGATTGAAGTGAACCTTAGCCAACTCGGCCGAATCTGCTTACAATGCTGTATGGGTTGGGCACCTCCGGCAAAGGTCCAGAATCTGTCGGTTGCATACAACTCAATATTCCCTGTATAGCGAAAATTTGGACTCAGTTTAAAACTATCGGGTTCGGTAACCACAGTTTTGGCAAAAGTATTCCCTCTAGTATCGGTTGTAATTTCATTAAAGAATACCTTCTGAATCGAATCCCTTTCATCCACATAGTCGGTGGTTCCGGAAGCAAGGTAGTGCTTACGCGAAGGTATTGTAATGTTTGAATTGTAAATTCGATGAAACCTATTGGATTGGTTAGCATATATTACCGATTGCCTTAACGGCATAAGCCGTTTTTGAGCATCGATCTCAACCTTTTGTCGGTAAGGGTGTATAACGGCATCGGCAACAAGCAAATAGCGAACCGAGTCGGCTTTCAAATTGGGGTTCGAAAGGTTATATGTGGCACGGGGAGCAAAGAAATAAAGCGAATCCTCGGGAAAGCGAGTTGAGTAATATAGCGAACCAGCTGGAAGGGTATCCCTATCGGCCATTCGTGAAATATAAAATTTCTCCATTTCAATAGCCTTCTGCCTACCCGAAGTTAAAAGAGTTAGCTCATTGCCATCCATGTTCCACACAAATCGGTCAAGATGCGAATCGTACTCAATACCCTGCAAATTAGCAAAAATGCTCTCGTTCACTCTTTTAAATTCGCCACTTCGGGTTTTAAAACTAATATTGGCTTGAACCAAATTCGAAACCATGGCCAATCGGTCCGTTCCCGGAACATCCATTTCGAGGCTTGCCGAAGGTGTGTTAAAATCCAATGCATTATAAGCAAATTCGTTGGAACGAAGCCTTGCTTTTTTCAGGTCCATTAAACCCTTACCAACCATACCCAATGGATCGAGGACCAAGCTGCCAGTTAACTTGGTTTCACCCGAAAAAATATCGAAAGGAAAGTCGCCCTGAAAGGCAAAAAGTTTATCGTTGTAGGGTAGCCATTTTACAATATGTTCCTTTCCGGTTACTTCGGGATACTCTATGGCTTTATCGTGCCTTGCAATATGGAAACTCTTAGCAAAGGTTCTCATGGAATCGGGGAAAAAGTAGAAATCGTCCGATGTAGTTTTCGAAGTAATGTAGGCAATTTCGCCACGGCCCCGAAGACCCATATTACTCAAATCGATTCGGTTAAAAAACCGACCTTTTCCCTGATAAATGGCAATTCCTTCAGCGGGTGTAGTATTAATAATACCTAATGAATTATCGGGACGTAGCACAAGGGTATCTTTTATGGGAGCAAAAATGTCGGCCGAATACAAAATGCCCTCAAATTGCATGTCGGATCTAGAAAAAGTGTTTATGCTTTTAAATGTGAATGGGAATACTTTAAAATGAAATTTTTCTCGATTATAAATACCATTGTGAATGGTTTTATCGTCGTAGTAAACGAACGACTCCTGAGTGCTGACAAAAATGGGGTACTCCTTGTTCTTAACCAGCCCCGATTTGTTGTGAGGTTTATCAATATATACTTCTCCTGTTATGGTTTCGATGGTGCTAGTTACCTGATTTAATATTTTCTTTCCGTAAAAATCGAACTGATCGGTTTGAAAATCGATATTCATTGAATCGATTGAGTTGAGTTTAAAACTGAACGAAGCATAATCGAAATTGAAATCCCGCCCAAAAAGGGTGAGTAAACCAGCTCGTATTACCCCATCGAATGCGAAGTTTCGATCCTTTTTCAAAACAATTTGCCTTCCCTTTGGGAAGAAAAAAACGTTCTGCGAGTCGCTCACCGAAACATCATCCACTCCTCTTACGGTCATTTCGAGGTTTGCCAAGTTGAGAACAGCGTTGGGTGTTCGGTCGGGCGAAGAAGAATTGAAACGAATAACATCGTAGTCAATCTGTCGGCCACGGGCCCTTATGGCATCGAAAAGTTTGGGCACCGCTTGCGCTTCGCCTGTTTCGGAATCGTAATAAATGTAACCCATCATGGCTATGCGCATGAGCATTATTCGTGTTTGCTCTTCCGATTTGCGAACGTAACGAGCAAATCCACGGGCATCGAACTCCCTCGATTTAATATTCCGAGTGTATTGGGCTATGGCCAGTAACGGATGCTGCTCATCGCGCCCCATGAGATCGTCGAACTCTACCTCGTTAAAAAAGTTATTCGATTCGAAATACGAACGGCCGGATGAAGAACCAGTTGGTGCACCAAAGTTTAAAATGTCGGATTTAATATTCCAACTCAACTCATTGAATGTAAATGCGAATTTGTGGTAACTGCTCGACATGGGGCTCTTGGTAGTAAGCAAATCGGTTGGGTAAAGCGATACCGTTTGAGTTTGGTCGTTATATGTAAAACCCAGCCCGGTATGAAAAATTGAGTCGGTTTGAACTTTAAACCGAGCCCTTGCAAAGTTTGAAACAACTACCTGCCTACGAAAGATGTATTGAAGTGCCTCTATACGCAAAAAATCCTTGCCCTGTCGTTTAATTTCAATTACAGCAGGGTTAGTTCGGGTTCCTGTACCAATCAGCTGGCCACCCATCATGTAGTAACCACCATCGTAATCAACTCCATCGAATAGATTTGCAATTTTGTGCCGCGAAGTATAGGTTGTAAATTCAGGAAAATAAATATTCTCGGGTCTACTACTTTTCAAAACCTTGTCTTTCAGTTTCCCCAAAACGGGTCTGTCGAAATAATCCTTGTTGGTAAAGAGTACCGAATCGGCCTGATAATCGTTCCGACTCAAATCTATACGGTAGTAACTAAGAGTTGCAAATATTTCATTTTCGGGAAATTGGCTTCGTATCCAGGTTACTTTTCCACCCTTCCCGCGCCAGACTCCGTAAATGGGATAATAAGCACCCTGCGTTCCCTGAATAGAAATCGAGTCCTTATCGGACCGACAAATAAGGTTCGTTTGTTTAAAGCGATAGGTTAAAGTGGTATCGAAATGAATGCTATAATCGGTTGGGGTAATAAGCCAATCGTACGCCGGATTAATTTGAAGCGTGTTCTTTGTAAAAAATGCATGGGCATTGGCTAAAAACTTATCAATCCATGCTATGGATATGCTTGGGTTCTCTGTGAACTGCCTGAATCCTTTATTCCAACTGTCGAAATGCTTTTTGGCCATTTCGTTTGTTCGTAAACTAACCAGGATTTTTACAAGGCTAATAAATGGTCTTCGGGTTGTAGGGTTCTTTTTCAGCAAATTATTGCAGTTGTTTACAATAAGTTGTTTTTGCTCTTCCGAAAAAAATTCGGTTGGCCAAAGAATAGTAAGATCTCCTATGAAGACTTCCTCATCTTTAGTTAACTCATTTCGAATTAATGCATGTAATTCGCTGGGAAACTTTTCCAACTCAGGAGAGAAACTCTCAAATTTCTGATCTGCAGCAGGTAAAAGATTTATTACTGTTAACCCTAATGCAGCAGCACAAACCAGAATTATCATTAATGCCAATCGCAAATTCAACCTCATTGTATTAGAATTATTGTTTGGTTTATTTTGAAAAAATAACCATTGCCCAATTATCGCAGAACTTAGAACTAATGAATTGGAAACCCTCCTTTTCTGCAGTAGTTCGAAGGGTATAAACATCATCAACCAGAATTCCGCTGAAAAGGATAAGCCCACCACTCAGCATACTTTTGTAATAAGCCTTCATGTCGGCAATGAGTATATTCAAATTAATGTTGGCTAGAATTACGTTGAATAATGGGGATCCAATCCGATTTGCATCTCCTAATTGTACCTGAATCCGATGACAGCCATTTTTTTCTGCGTTTTCAAGAGTATTTGTATACGCCCATTCGTCGTTATCGATTGCAACTACCATTTGGGCACCCAATTTTTCGGCAATAATTGCCAAAATTCCGGTACCACAGCCCATATCGAGAACCGATTTATCCTTCAGATTAATACTGAAAAGTTCGCGAGCCATTAACCTGGTGGTTTGGTGATGTCCGGTTCCAAAGGCCATTTTGGGTTCAATAACCAACTCTAAATTACAACCGTACTCCACGGGGTGGAAGGGGGCCCTTATCCTACATAAGTTTTCTATAATTATTGGACTAAAATTCGATTCCCATACTTCGTTCCAATTTTTCTGGGGAATGATTTTATAAGAAAAACTAATGGTAATCGATTGATCACTTAGGGACGCAATACACTCCTTTATGGATTCAGGGTTAAAATTGAGTTTAGGCACATAAGCCATGAGAAAATCATTCTCCTCAACAAAACTTTCGAATTGAGTTTGTGCCAAATTAGCAATCAGAATTTCAGCAACATCGGAACTGTATGGTTGTATACTGAACTGTACCTCTACGTAGTCCATTCTATTCGGGAAATGATTTAGCTATAGCAATAAAGTCGGTTGCAACCAACGAAGCACCACCTATAAGGCCTCCATCCACATCGGGTTTCGAGAAAATCTCCTGGGCGTTATCGGGCTTACAGCTACCACCATATAGAATGCTGATGCTTTGCGAAATAGAGTTTCCAAAATGATTTGAAAGTAAAAGGCGAATATGCGCATGCATTTCCTGAGCCTGTTCTGGTGTTGCGGTTCTTCCGGTGCCAATGGCCCAAACGGGTTCGTAGGCAATAACAATTCGTTGCATTGACTCACCATTTAATCGAAAGAGAACCTCTTCTATTTGTTCCTTAACCACATTAAAGTGGCGATTTTCGTCGCGCTCGTTAAGTTTTTCACCGCAGCAGAAAATTGGCGTTAATTGGTGATTCAAAGCTAAATTCACTTTAGCCAAAAGCGTTTCGTTGCTCTCGTTAAAATACTCTCTCCTCTCAGAATGGCCTATTATAACATATTTTGCGCCACAGGCAGCAATCATTGCTGCGGAAACCTCGCCGGTATAGGCACCCTTTTCCCAAGCAGCACAGTTCTGAGTCCCAACAGCAATTTGAGTATTTTCGAGGGCTTTTAATATTTCGGATATATGAGTAAAGGGTGGAGCAACCACTAAAGTAACATTCTGTGGAAGATTCGCCGAAAGGTTTAGAACATCTTTACAAAGTGCAACTCCATCTGTAATTGTGGTGTTCATTTTCCAGTTACCTGCTACAATTCTATTTCTCATTGCTAAAAAAATTTGGGTTGATATTAATGTTCTATTCAAAAATATATCAAAAAATGGAAGTATATCTTAAAATTACTGGAACCTCACTCTTGGGTCAATTATGGTGTAAGCCAAGTCGGCCAGAAAGTTTACAATTACAAATACAATTGAGAATGTAATAACTGTACCAATCACAAGGGGTACATCGTAACTAGTTAGGGCACTTACCATAATGTAACCCATTCCTTTCCAACCAAAAATGTACTCGATAAATATAACACCAGCCATTAACCCTGCAAACCATCCCGAAATAGCTGAAACCAGAGGGTTCAAAGAATTTTTCAAAGCATGTCGCCAAATAACGCTGGTAAACTTGAGCCCCTTTGCTTTTGCCGTTCGAATGTAATCGTTTGAAAGAACTTCGAGCATTGAGCCCCGAGCCAGTTGGGTTACAACCGCTAAAGGGCGTATACCTAAAGTAAATGCAGGTAGTATTAAATTCTGTAACTTTAAGGTTGAGCCCTCTCCAAAATCGTCAATTTCCCACAAGTTACCGGTAAGGTTAAGCCCTGTGTAATCGCCTAACAGGAACGCAAAGACCCACCCGA
This sequence comes from uncultured Rikenellaceae bacterium, assembly GCA_964479665.1. Taxonomy (GTDB): domain Bacteria; phylum Bacteroidota; class Bacteroidia; order Bacteroidales; family Tenuifilaceae; genus UBA2287. Next base: position 72,406 of record CAYZNN010000005.1, read on the forward strand.
AAATAATTGCAGCAAAAAATGAAGGCAAACTCATACCTAGGGCCGAAAGCAACATAAGGCTTCGGTCAATCCAACTATTTTGTTTTAGTGCCGAAATTATTCCAAAGAAAACTCCTAGCAGAGTGGCAAAAGCCATTGATGAGAAAGCCAACACAAAGGTATTGGGAATGGTATTGGCAATTATTGCCGACACAGATTTACCACTCTGGTACGAACGCCTCAGGTAAGGGAATTTGAATGCAATTACCCTACTACCCGTAATTCCTATTGTAGCAAAAACATTATAATCTGAAGGATTTAAATAAATGTAACTTTTTTCATTACGGGAATTATGCAACGAAACGGGTGAAAGGTCATTGATATACTTTAAGTACTGAAATACGAGCGGTTTATCGAGTCCCAAATCCTTTCGAATGGCATTCAGTGATGCTTCATCGGTTCGTTGTCCCATCATCATACGGGCCGGATCGCCGGGTATAAGATTAAAAAGTACGAACACGAGCGATAGTACACCCCAAACAATTAGAATACTGTATAGCGCTTTTTTAATGAGTATTTGCATCATGTTAAGCTTTATCGAACTGTTTCGATTCTTCCCAAATAATATTCATTTCATCGAGAGTCATGTTTTTCAACGATCGTCCCTGTTTTATAGTTTTGCTTTCGAGATAACCGAAGCGTTTTATAAACTTTTTATTGGTTCGCTCCAGTGCTGTTTCGGGGTCGACGTTAAAAAGTCGTGCGGCATTAACAATGGAGAATAAAAGGTCGCCAAATTCCGATTCTATTCTCTCCTGGTTGCCCTTTTTCACCTCAACTTTTACCTCATCCAGTTCTTCCGAAACTTTCTCCCAAACCTGCTCGCGTACATCCCAATCGAAACCGACTGCTCGTACCTTTTCCTGAATTCTATTGGCCTTTATTAGTGACGAAAGTGATTTAGGAACACCCGACAGAACTGTTTTATTTCCATCCTTTTCCGACTGTTTAATTTGCTCCCAATTTTTTATTACATCGTCGGCCCCACTAACCTGTGTGGTACCAAAAACATGTGGATGCCTATATATGAGCTTCTTGCAAATATTGATAATTACATCGGTAATATTGAAATGACCCGTTTCTGAGGCAATTTTTGAGTAAAAAACGATGTGCAAGAGCAAATCGCCCAGCTCCTTTTTAATGCCCTCCATGTCCTTTTCGAGAATCGAATCGGCCAATTCGTAAGTTTCCTCAATTGTTAAATTTCTGATGCTTTCAAAGGTTTGTTCCCTATCCCACGGGCATTTCTCCCGAAGTTCATCCATAATTTCGAGTAATCGTGTAAACGATTGGGCTGCGTTTTCCATTTTTCGTTATTTATATGCAGCCAAAATTACGAATTTATTTACCGCAGATGGGGGAATATTATTAACACTTGTGGTTAATAAATACCCAATTGAAAGGGCAGTACTACATGAGTAAAATATCCTGCTTGAAAGGCAAAAACTTAACCTTAACCTCCGACCCTATACTAAGGTTTAATAGTTGGGCAGCAAAACCGTTTCTTATTGCAAACTCTAGTAACTGAGCTGAGTTGAAAAGTGCTAAGAGTTCACCTGGCAGTACCTGATTGTATGTTGTACTCAACTCGGTTACTCTATTATGGTAACTTTGAACGTAAATTTCGTAGGGTCGTCCCTTTCCAATTTGGTCGAAAAGTTCATTCGAAATATTACAAATTGCGTTGTAGTATGAGTCGATATAAATGATATTGCCAACAATAATATTATCCTCCCAGGTTGGCATAAGCATCGTTTTTGTTTCGAACTCACTAGTGGGCAAGGCAAATTGCTCAAATTCAATATTATCATTCATTTTCTTAAGCACTTCCAATACGCATTCAAGCGAATTAAAGCTGCTGGTTATTTCGTATTTGAGCGAAAACACCTTCTCAGGAAGCTCATTGAAAAGCAAACTAACAATTCCGTTGTCGGGTAGTAGAAAAAAATGATCGTTCTTTTCGAAGAAAAGAAATTGGGCCCTTTTAACTATTTCGCTATTAACCATAACCAAGTGAATAGTACCCTGCGGAAAATAATGGTAACTATGTTTTAACTGGTAGGCTGCCCTATCCACACTATATTGGTTTACATTATGCGATATATCGATTATGCTGAGGTTAGGGCAATTGCTACAAATCAGCCCTTTCAGCATACCTACATAGTTGTCGTTCTGGTACCAATCGCTTATAAGGGTTAAATGGCGCATTCTTTACTCGTTCAATCCGATAACAAAAATGCTAAAAAAAGGGGAAAGGGCAATATGCCCTCGGTATTTCTATAAATAACCAAATAACTACATATATTACATTATTTTAGGTGCTTAGCAAGTGAGCAATGTATGAATATTTCATTTTCTTATTAAATTGAATTAAATTTGACCTTGTAACAAAATAAAATTATCTGCTAAAAAAATAAATGCTATGATACAAAGAGTACAATCGTTGTTTTTACTTGCCTCAGCTCTTTTTCTTGGTTTTCTTTTCTTCTTTCCATTTGCCGAGTTGATAAGGAATACTGATCAAATACTTTTTCAATTAGATTTTAATGGTTTGGTTCCCCTTCTATCCGAAGGAGAAACTGTATTTAATGTAATACCACTCAGCATTCTCCTGGTAGTTTCCTTTTTAATAAATGTAATTATTATTTTCTTGTACCGTAAGCGTATGCTACAGATTCGTTTAAGTGTTTTTTTAATAATACTACTTTTGGGAATACCTGCTCTTGCATACTACTACGTTCGAATGGCCCAGTCGGCGTTACCCGGTGAGGCCAGTTACGAAATTGTTTTTATTTTCCCAGTTGTAAGCGCAATTCTTGTATTTTTGGCCCTCCGTGCCATTGCACGCGACGAAGCATTGGTTCGCAGCCTCGATAGGTTGCGCTAAACTTTTCATTTAGCAACTTTCTTTTGAATCCAACTACCAATTAAATTGAGTGCAATGGGCGATATGGTTTGCTCAATTTGGCCATATTCCTGCGGTAAACCCGTTTTGCACTCCTGAAAAAGGTGGTTTAAACCAGCAAGTTTTCTAATATCATAGCTAGTATTCCCTCCCCTGTCTAATGCCGCTTGAATGGCATTTAGGTTCTTATCAGCAGGAACCTGCAAATCCTTTTCACCATTTATGGCCAAAACGGCACATTTCACTTTTTCTAAATCGGTCGCCGGGTTGTGCTTTATAAAGTTAATCATCCATGGCGAAGCATATTGCTTTAATACGGTATTCACTATTTCAACTTCCGACATATTCTGCAGATTCGCCATTTGGGGATTCTCCCTTACAAATTCCAGAACTAATGATGCAAGCTCATTTTTCAGCTCATCGGTATCGCTCATTGCATGAACTAACCTAAAAATTGCCTCGTTTAATTTCTTCGATTTTTGCATTTCCTCCTCGGTTATTCCCATTCCACGCACAATTAGTTCTTGCTGCAATAGAAGAAGTTCGCTTCCAGGAATGCCCGTTCCGGCCATTAGCACTATAAATTTTACATGTTTCGAATTTTTGGCTACCATGGGAGCAATATTTCCACCCTCGCTATGGCCTACAAGGCCAATCTTTTTCTTATCAACTTCTTTTCTTGTTAAAATATAATTAATGGCCGCCTCCACATCGGTTGCAAAATCGGTCGATGTTGCCGAAGCAAAGTCGCCAGTGGATTTACCAAATCCCCTATCGTCGAAACGGAGCACTGCTATTCCCTTTCGGGTGAGGTAATCGGATAAAACAAGAAATGGTTTATGACCGAGCAACTCCTCATCGCGGTTTTGTGGTCCGCTCCCTGTTATTAATACAACCGTCGGGAATTTTCCTTTCCCCTCAGGATAAGTAAAAGTACCAGCCAGGGTAATATTGGCCTTTTTATTCACAAATTGAACATCCTCAGCAATGTATGGGTATGGCACACTGGGTTCCTGCGGGCGCTTAACCAATTGCAAATCATCTTTTAAGCGTACCAGTTTAAGTTGAAGTGGCATTGCGGCTTGCACAAACACGCCCGAAACGGTATCAGCATGGATTAGCTTTCCCTCATAATCGAGCATTAACTTGGGCATGCTGATTTTTAACTTATTATTATCGAATAAAATTGAAGCAACTTCAATTCCGTAAGCTTCCTGTTTGGGGCTATCCATTGTAGCTTTTAAACCCTGCTGAGTTGTATCGATATTGAAAACTATTGGGAGATTGGTTCCGTGAATTTTAAGTTCACCTAACCATTTGCCAGTAATACCTTGGCCATAAATGTTGGCGAAAATAGTTACAACGAGAAGTAAACTTGATATGTGTTTCATAGCAATATGAAATAAAATAAATGGTTTAAAATCGAATAAACTCTGTGTACCTCTGTGCTATTAGTTTTATTGAATAGCACAGAGGTTGTTTCCAGTTTCACTGTGAAAAAAGAGTAATAACCTTATCCTATAAAGAAATCGAGAAGATTCAGCGCCTTTCGCATGGGCACTTGGTAAAGTTCGGTGTATTTACATTTGGCACAGGTAAACGAAGTAAACTTACGATTCTGAATGTTAAAAATTTTGGTTACAAGGCCACCTGCCATGTAAACTTCACCCATTTCGAAGTTTTTACCTCCGCACTTTGGGCATGGTTGTTTCGATTGAACTATTGTTGTCATTTTTCTCTTATTGGGTTGTTTTCGTTGTGCGTTTCGGCACCTCCCTTTTTCCAACGACCAGCCTTTTTAAGAGCACTGTCGATAATCCATTCGAGCTGACCGTTGGTGCTTCGGAATTCGTCGGCTGCCCATTTTTCCAAAGCATCGAACTTGTCGGGATCGATTCGCAAAACGAACGTTTTCTTTTTGCTCATGCCTACTGGTGTAGGGTACCGGCATTTATAACCGGACTAGCCGAATCCTCGGAGCACAATACAACCATTAGGTTGCTTACCATGGCAGCCTTTTTGTCCTCGTCGAACTCAATAATTTTATCCTCTGCAAGTTTGGTAAGCGCAAGTTTTACCATTCCCACTGCGCCATCCACAATTTTCTCTCGAGCAGCAATAATTGCATCGGCCTGCTGACGACGAAGCATAACTGCCGCAATTTCGGGTGCGTATGCAAGGTAATTAATGCGCGCTTCAACCACCTCAATACCAGCAATGGCAAGCCGTTCGTTCATTTGCGCTTCGAGAATTTGGTTTATCTCCTCACCACTCGAGCGAAGCGTCATTTCGTTTTCAGTTGCTGTTCCAGAGTGGTCGTATGCATACATTCCTGCTACAAAACGTAAGGCTGCATCGCATTGAATTTTCACAAAGTTTTGGTAAGCCAACATTTTCTCGTTTAGCTTAACAACTCCCGTTGCGCCAGCAGTACCGATGGCCATTGAGGCATTGTCGACATGAAACGAAGCTTTGTAAGTATCGGCAAGGCGCCAAACCACTACAACACCAATCATTATTGGATTACCCGTTTTATCGTTAACTTTTATTGGCTCTGCATCGAGGTTGCGGGCGCGAAGCGTAAGCTTCTTTTTAGCATAAAACGGATTCACCCAGAAAAAACCGTTTTCCTTGATAGTTCCTTCGTACTCACCAAAAAACACCATTACTATGGCTTCGTTCGGTTCAATTTGAATGAAACCGGCCCAAAAAATATTATTAAATACAAATAGAATAACACACGCAACAATTAGAACTGCGCGTAGGGTATCGCTAATTTCTACTGCCTGGACAACCTGTACAAACATGTAAATTATTCCCAAAAGGAATAGAATGTTAAAAAGCAACATGGGAATTCCTGATAATTTAATTCCGCTAAAGTTTTCTTCGATTGTTTTCATTTGGTCTAGTTTTTAAAAGTGATATTATTTTAATATCACAAATATATTATATTAAATATATAAAGTCAATAAAAAAGTCGGAAATATTTTTCCGACTTTTTTATTTGCTATGAATCAATTACTTAATGGACGCAATGATTCTTTCCAGAAGTTCATTGCTCAATCCGGGAAGGTTGTCAACATACTTCACAAAGTCGCTTTCAAGCATTTTATTGAATCGGATTCTTTTGAAATCGATAATGCAATTCTGATCTGAATTTGGGAAGTGCTGGTAAACAAATAGTAAGGGAGTAAAGTTATTTTGCATAGGCAATGGAATTTGGGGACATTGTATAAACGAACCCAAAAGGAAAATATTGCCTAATCATTATACAGAAAGTGAAAGATTACTTTCCTCCATAAGTTTCCGCATATTAATAAGGGCATACCGCATGCGACCCAAAGCAGTATTTATACTCACATTAGTTTGTTCGGCAATTTCTTTAAAGCTGAGCCCTACATAATGCCTAAGCAAAACCACCTCTTTCTGCTCCTCGGGCAGCCTATCAACCAGAGACCGGACATCATTAAGAACCTGATCGTAAACCAGGTCCTCCTCAATACTCTTTTCCGAAAAACGAGGAGAGTTGAAAACATCAACCGCACCATTGTCTTTCGAAACCATTTTCATTTGCTTTTCCTTGCGGAAATGATCGATAATTAAATTATGCGCAATGCGCATAACCCACGAAACAAAACGTCCGTTATCAGCGTATCGACCCTCCTTAAGCGATCGAATAACCTTAACAAAGGTATCCTGAAAAATATCCTCAGCTATTGTAGGGTTTTTAACAAGCAATAGAATATAGCCGTAAACTCTTTTATGATGACGACGAATAAGCAATTCTATTGCTTTTTGACTGCCTGACACGAACTGCTGAACGAGTTCATAATCAGATGGGTTGTGAAGTTCCAAAACTACCTCCTTGGTTTATTGGTTTTAGGGTAGAATTGATCTATAGGCAGTCCTCCTTTAAAATTGCAGTATTTGGTTTAGCATTTATTGTGCCAAATAACTATTTTTTTTTCACATACTCACAATTAAAGTAAAAAAATGCCTCTAATACTTTCTAAATTTTAGTTAAATGGATTAAAGTTTAAGTGGATAAAAATGAGTAAATTTGCGGGTTTAATTGGATTTTCATGAGCAAGACCAACAATTTCAACTGCATTTCGGTTAAAGGGGCAAGGGTTCATAACCTTAAAAATATAAGCGTAGATATTCCGCGCAATAAATTGATTGTTATCACGGGCCTTTCAGGGTCGGGAAAGTCATCGCTTGCATTCGATACGCTTTATGCCGAAGGGCAAAGGCGATATGTTGAGAGTCTTTCATCGTATGCTCGTCAATTTTTGGGGAAGATCAACAAACCCGAAGTCGACTCAATTACAGGGATACCTCCCGCAATTGCCATAGAACAAAAGGTAATTTCCCAAAATCCACGTTCAACGGTTGGAACAACAACCGAAATTTATGAATACCTTAAATTGCTTTTTGCCCGAATTGGACGCACCTTCTCACCGATTTCGGGCGTTGAAGTGAAAAGCCATTCGGTTACCGATGTAGTTAACTTCATTGCATCAAAGCCAACAGGCACAAAGCAGCTGATACTTTCACCCATTGAAACCGATGATAAAAGCAATCCTGAAAACATACTCTTATCCCTATCGCAGGAGGGTTTTACACGTATTGAAGTTGATAATTCCATCTATCGTATCGACTCAGAGGAGTGGCGTCATTTGCTCACTCTATCTCAAGCAAACCTGCGTTTAGTAATTGACCGTTATGCAGTATCGCACAATGAGGAATTTCTGAGCCGATGTGCCGACTCGGTTCAAACTGCTTTTGCAAAGGGTCATGGACGCTGCATTATTGTTACATTAACCGATGACGAGAGAAGCGAGTTGGAATTCTCGAGCAATTTCAATGCAGATGGTATTCAATTCGAAGAGCCTTCGGTGCATCTTTTTAGTTTTAATAATCCACTTGGCGCTTGTCCTAAATGCGAGGGTTATGGTAAGGTAATTGGTATCGACGAAAATTTGGTAATCCCCGACCAGAGCCTTTCGGTTTATCAAGATGCTGTTGCATGTTGGAAAGGAGAAAGTATGAGCAACTATAAATCGTATTTTCTTTCACAAGCTGCCCAATGGAATTTTCCTGTTCATAGACCTTACTATCAATTAACCGACCAGGATAAGGATGTATTATGGAATGGTCGTACCGGATTTATGGGCATAAAACCCCTATTCGAATATTTAGAACAACATAAATATAAAATTCAAAATAGAATATTGCTTTCTCGTTACATGGGAAAAACCATTTGCCCCGAATGCAATGGCTCCCGTTTGCGAAAAGAAGCTCAGTATGTTAAGATGTGCGGTAAAACCATAAGCGACCTAGTAAATGTTCCTATTAACGAACTCGTTGAAATTTTCAACAATTTTTGCCTAACCGATTTCGAAGAAAAGGTTGCAAAACGCATCCTTATCGAAATTCGAAAACGTTTAACTTTTCTAAGCAAGGTTGGACTGGGATACCTAACACTCAATCGATTGTCGAATACGCTCTCGGGTGGGGAAAGTCAACGCATAAACCTGGCTACTTCGTTAGGCTCTTCGCTAGTTGGCTCTCTTTATATTCTCGATGAACCAAGTATAGGACTACACCCAAGAGACACACATAAGCTAATTGGAGTTTTAAAATCGCTTCGCGATTTGGGAAACACTGTTGTGGTTGTTGAACACGATGAGGAAATCATACGTTCTGCCGATCATATTATCGACATTGGGCCATTAGCTGGAAGAAAAGGAGGCGAAGTTGTTTATGAGGGAACCCTTTTGAGTTTATTGGAAAAAAGCAGTGGGCTTACAGCCAAATACTTAAATAAGCGGGAGGCTATTGCTATTCCCGAATTACGTCGAAAATGGAGCAATTTTCTGACTATAAGCGGAGCGAGGGAAAACAATCTAAAAAATATCGATGTTAAAATTCCTCTTAACTGCATGGTAGCGGTTACTGGGGTTAGCGGCTCTGGAAAATCTTCGCTCATTCGACGAATTCTTTTCCCTGCAGTTTCAAGGCATATAGTGGGCACGGGCGAAAAACCCGGCCTTTTCAACAAAATTGGGGGCGACCTGCATTTACTTAAAGGCATTGAAATGGTTGACCAGAATCCCATTGGTCGTTCGTCTCGTTCGAATCCGGTTACCTATATTAAAGCCTACGATGAGATTCGTAAAATGCTATCGGAGTTACCCTATGCTACACGCATGAACTTTAAGCCTTCGCACTTCTCGTTCAACATTGCCGGTGGTCGATGCGAGGAATGCCAGGGAGAAGGATTTATAAAGGTAGAAATGCAATTTATGGCCGATGTAAGCCTCATTTGCGAACAATGTAAAGGAAAGCGTTTTAAGGACGAAGTTCTTGAGGTTAAGTACAAAGAAAAAAGCGTTTTCGACATACTGGAGATGACAGTAAATCAAACCATTGAGTTTTTCGAAGAGGAAAAAAACACCAATAATAACCGCATAGTTAACAGGTTAAAACCCTTGCAGGATGTGGGCCTTGGCTACATTAAACTGGGACAATCGTCGAGTACCCTTAGCGGTGGCGAAAGCCAACGCGTTAAGTTAGCGTACTACCTCCAAAAAGACCAGGCTACGCAACCTCACCTATTTATATTCGACGAGCCTACCACAGGACTTCATTTTCACGATACCCACAAACTGCTCGATGCGTTCAACTCGCTGATTCGTAAAGGTCACAGCTTGGTAATAATTGAGCACAACCTCGATGTTATTAAGTGTGCCGATTGGGTTATTGATCTGGGACCCAACGGAGGTGATAAGGGAGGGGAACTTATATTTGAGGGCCCTCCAGAGGAATTGGTAAAAGTCAAGAAATCAGCTACCGCTAAATTTTTAAAAACTAAATTGTAATAAAAAAGCCGCAAGTGCGGCTTTTATTAGTACCAATAATATTTTAGTTGGTTTTTAAACCAAACATTATGGCAACACACCCACTTGAGAGGTTTTCGGGACGGCTATTGGGATTACTATGAACCAATACCGAAATAATAAGTTGTTGGGTGGACTCAACTTTGAAGTCCCAAACTGGTGAAAAATTTTTAGAAACATTCGTATACAAAACCCTACGGTCAACATCCATTACCTTAAATTCGACCTTAGTTATCGATTCGGAGCCGCACACCGCAATTCTATATTCTTGCCCTGCATAAAAAGTTTTAAAAAGTTCCGCATCCTCCCCTTCGGTTAGAATGGCTGCATTGAAGTTTCCATCGTGTATATATGGGGATAACTCGAGTTTGCAAACCTTTTTTGCAAAATTTTTACACTGAGCACTTGAAGTAAACGGATTCAGAAGGAATACTCCAAGAATAAATATGATTGTAAGAGTTCTCATAGACAATGGCATTTTACAATGTATAACTCTTTCGAATTGCTTGTACTTTTTGTTTCAACTTCTGGAAAGTATCAGGAGTAACAGTAACTACGTTTTGTGAACGAAGCGTAGTTACACCACCTTGTTGAACAGCTTCAACTTGGGAACTGGATATTTGAATTTGATCGTAAATTGCTTTCAATTCTAAAATGTCTTTTGTAACGTCCCTTACATCGGGGTTTGAAGCATGCTGTTCAAGAAGTTTAAGCACAGTACCAAGCGAGAGTTTCTGATCAACTATTCGATCGATTAGTTCATTATCGGCAACAGATAGATTATCGACTAATGATGTTGCAATATAAAGACCTTCAATCCAACCACCCACCAATATTATTGAGCCAATGGCTACTCTGTCATTTTCCTCGAGTATGGAATTGGTACTTAAGAAGGTTTCAGATATAATATCCATGATAACCTCTCGGTTATTAACATTTTCTTCTAAACGTTGAATAACTGTGTTATCAATGGCATTGAGGATACCCAGATTTTCAGCCATTTTTTTTGAAGCCGCCATATACTTAATGGATGCCTGAGTTTGGTCGAACAAACTGGCATAACTCAAATTGGTACTGTAAATGCCCAAATTGAGCGCCATGCTTTTGTTTGTTGTATATTTCGAAATATTTTCAACTGGGTTCAATATTTGTTCATTATACTTGGCTCCAGCCCGTTTTAAAATCATAGCCGTTTCAAGGGGAGAAGGAAGCGAGTAGAATATTTGACGTGCCGACTGAATGCTCGACTTAAGGCCATCGGCATTTTCAACATCGCTCATGTCAACCTCAATTTTTTTCTTCTTTTCCCCATCGGAAGAACAACTAACTGCCAATAAAGCAATTACAACGATTGTTGTTCCTATAAGACTTTTAGTAAAAGAACTTCGAGCCATACTCATTCGAATTTTCGATGTATACGATAAAAATGATTGTTAGGTGAAGTAAAAATATAATTTTTTTACAACATGCATGCACAAAAAACAATAAAAGTGCATTTAACACTCATTTACAAAAAATATAAAATAATATGTGCTTGAATTTTGGCATTAAAAATAATTGAAAACATATTACATTTGCAGGCCAACTAGAATCCTATGAATTTGAATCAAAATACAGATTATCAGAACAAAATACTATTAGCTCTCGAAAAATCTTCCGATGAACAGGCCATTGCCATGCTACTCGAACTCAGAGAGAGTGGTGGTATATTCATTCTTCCATATCTTTTCAATATTCTTATAAGCAAAAGGAACGAGCAGTTAAAAAGAACTGTAATTGAATTTATTACCGACATAAAAGACAAAGAGGCTGCAACACATTTTGTTCAATTCCTCAAATCGAACTTTCCTCACAAGGATGTTACCGATATTGTTACTGCTTGCTGGCAAAGCCGACTCGATTTCTCCGAGCATATCGATATTTTCTTCGAAATTCTCTGCAGCGCCGAATATCAAACGGCCTTTGAAGCTTTTACTGTAATTGAAAATAACCTCCATGGTTTTAGTGTTTTGCAACTCGATGAGTTTATTAAGCGCGTTAAAGTGCATATTATTAAAACGGACCGCGATAAGCAGTTGCTTTTGCTCGAAATGGTGAGCACCCTCGATAAAGCAAAAAGAACGGCCTAGTTAAGGGCCGTTCTTTCTTATATAACTTGAAAGATTAATCGTGGCTCGAGTAATATTTCATAAACTGGCTACGTTCGTATACGGCAGGATCGCCAATTTTCCCATACCCCATTAATCCTCTAAAATCCTCAACCGATTTGTAACCCTTTTGGGCCATCCACTGCTCAATTTTTTCAACAACAGCCTTTAAGTGTCCATGGCCATTGCGGTATAACGCAGAGCAAACCTGAACAGTTTTGGCTCCGGCCAGTAGTAACTTTATAGCTGCCTCGCCATTATGAACTCCCGTTGATGCAGAAATATCAATTTTTTCGACCTTATTGCTTGCCAAAGCAACCCATCGAAGGGTGTCGCGCAGGTCGGCAGGATTGCTGAATACCTCAGCCGAAACCACCTTCATTTTGTCAATATCAATATCGGGGGCAAAAAAACGATTGAAGAGCACAACACCCTTTACGTTTCGGAACCACAGCTGCTCCACAACCCCGATGGGGTTTGTAAAATGGTCGCCCAGTTTAAAGGCTACAGGTAGGTTAATTATTTCTTTTAATTTCTCGGCAAGGGTGAAATAGACCTTTTCGTAATCGTCGGCCGATTTGCGAGCATCGGTAGGTAGTACAAAAACGTTTATCTCGAGAGCATCGGCCCCAGCCTGCTGAATTTTAGCAGCAAAATCGACCCAATTGGATGCCGAAACGCAATTAATACTGGCAATAACAGGAATTGAAACGGCTGACTTCGCTTTGGCAATTAGTTCCAAATACTTTTCGACGTTGTTGCTTGTAACATACGCACGAAGGTAGTCGTCGGCTTCGGGGTAATCGGTATGAACACCTAACGAGCCTGCTTCGTGAAGTATTTGCTCCTCGAAAAGCGATTTGAGCACAACCGCAGCAGCCAGGTTATCTTCTAACTTTTTTATTGAATCGACATTGGATGTTAAACCCGAACTGCTTACTATTACAGGATTTTTAAGGTTTAAACCCATATAATTTGTTTCAAGCTTCTTCATATATTTTTAGTTTAATTTTGCTATTCAACGCTTATAAATGTGAGCCTAAAATAACGCTTTTTTAGGTACCATTGTATTCCCTCTCGCCAAAAATTGCACTACCCACCCTAATCATGGTAGTTCCCTCCTCTATAGCAATGGTATAATCGCTCGACATACCCATTGAAATTTCATTAAAATATGGACTTAAATAATTATACCGAATTTTTATGGTATCGAAAATGCCTTTAAGCATTCGGAACTCATTTCGTATCTGATTTTCATTGTTGGTAAATGTTGCCATTCCCATTACACCAACAATCCGACAATTATTCAAAGTCTGCACTTCCGGGTTCTCAATAAGTTCGAAAAGTTCTTCCTGCGATAGGCCAAACTTTGTTTCTTCCTGGGCAATATAAACTTGCAAAAGGCAATCGATTACCCTGCTATTTTTCGAAGCCTCCTTATTAATTTCTTTTAAAAGTTTTAAGCTATCAACCGAATGAATAAGCGCAACGAATGGAGCAATATACTTAACCTTATTGGTTTGAAGATGGCCAATTAAATGCCAATTGATATCGGCTGGCAGAACGGTTTGCTTCGAAAGTAGTTCCTGCACCCTGTTTTCGCCAAAAACTCGCTGTCCGGCATTGTAGGCCTGCATTACAACTTCGGCAGGATGGGTTTTTGAAACCGCAATTAGCGTAACCCCTGCTGGAATTTGCCCTTTTAATTGCAATAAATTTTGTTCAATACTCACAACTTACTGCTTAGGTTCAACATGGATTGTTGTTTCAACGCCATACCTTTTTAAAATATCACACTCAATTTTATTGGCAATATCGTGACCCTTTTCAATGGTCATTTCTCCTTTTAAAAATATATGAAATGTAAGTTCCTTGTGGTATATGTAGTTATGCAGATGAAAGTGATGCGGATGAACGTTGAATCCGGCAGATTCATTACATACTGCTTTTATTTCATCGATAAAATTTTCGTCGGGTTTTTCGCCCAAAATTGAACTTCCCGAAGAGCGAATAATGGTGTAAGCTGCATGAAAAATAAGAATGGCTACTACTATTCCCAAAACACCATCCATCCACCAGAAATAGCGTCCCAAAACAATGCCCACCAAAACAACAACCGAGGATATGGCATCGCTCCTATGGTGCCAACCATCGGCCTTAACCGATTGCATTTTGGTTTTACGGTAAATGCTAAAGGCCCACTGAGCCATTCCCTCCTTTATTAGTATGGATGCAACAGTAACAACAATAACTAATGTACCAAAGTTGGCCTGTTTATGCTCTCGTATAGCCGAAATACCCTCAATAATAAACGAATAAGCAATTACACCGAGCAGTGAACCTATTAGAATAGAAGCAATAAGTTCGGCTCGTCCGTGACCAAAAGGATGATCCTTATCGGCAGGTTTGGCCGACATTTTAGCTCCTACAATAACAAAAACCGAGCTTAGCGAGTCGGATAATGTGTGCCACGCATCGGCAATAATAGCAACCGATCCGGTTACCACTCCTGCCCAATATTTAACTCCAAACAACACAACGTTTGCAGCTATCGAAAGCCACCCTTCGACCTCAGCGAGTTTCTGATTTTTGGAAATATTCTGACCAACTAATGCCATAGTAAGCCCTTAAATAATCATTACAAAAGTAACCTTTTAATGAAAACAAGAACAATGGAAAAAGCCCCTTTAGGGGCTTTAAAGAATTAATCGAGTTTATGAATAACCAAACCGCTTCGGAGTTTAGGTTCGAACCAGGTGGTTTTTGGAGGCATAATGTTTCCGGAGTCGGCAATATCAATAAGTTGCTTCATCGAAACCGGGTAAAGCGAAAAGGCTACTGCCATTTCGCCACTATCGACACGTTTTTTAAGTTCGCCTAAACCGCGAATTCCACCAACAAAATCAATCCGCTTCGAGGTTCTTAAATCCTTAATATCAAGAATTTTATCGAGAACCAGGTTCGAAAGAACGGTTACATCGAGTACACCAATGGGGTCGTTATCGTTGTAAGTGCCAGGTTTTGCTGTCAGCGAGTACCATTTACCTTCGAGGTACATGCTGAAATTGTGTAATTTGCTCGGTGTATAAATTTCGGTTCCCTTTTCAACAACATCGAAATCCTTTTTAATTGCATCGATAAGCTGTGCGGGTGTAAGCCCGTTTAAATCCTTAACCACACGGTTGTAATCGATAATGCTTAGCTGATTGTCGGGGAAAATTACAGCAAGAAAATAGTTGTATTCCTCGGTTCCGGTGTGGTTGGAATTCTGAGCCTTTTTCTCTTGCCCTACCCTTGCTGCAGCTGCTGTACGGTGATGACCGTCGGCTACATAAAGTGCTGGTTGCTGAGCAAAAATTTCGGTTATACGTTTAATAGTTGCATCGTCGGTAATGGGCCAAAGGTGATGACCAAAGCCTTCGTCGGCAACGAAGTCGTACTCGGGCATATTGTTTTTTACAATACTGCTTACAATCTGATCGATTTCGGAAATGGCAGGGTAGGCAAAGAAAACCGGCTCTACATTGGCGTTTTGGATGCGAACGTGAATCATTCGATCCTCCTCCTTATCGGGGCGGGTAAGTTCATGCTTTTTAATTTTCCCCTCCATGTAATCCTCAAAATGGCAGCAAACAGCTAAACCGTACTGGGTACGGCCGTTCATGGTTTGTGCATACACGTAGTACATTTCCTTGCTATCCTGAACCAGCCAGCCACGCTCCTGCCACTTTTTAAAATTCTCAACAGCTTTATCGTATGCCTCCTGCGAGTGCTCGTCGATAATAGGGTCGAAGTCGATTTCGGGCTTAATAATATGCAGCAGCGATTTTTCGCCTGCTTCGGCTTGGGCTTCAACGGAGTTAAGCACATCGTACGGACGGGAAGCCACCTCTTTTGCAAGCTCCTTAGGAGGGCGAACGCCCTTAAATGGTTTAATTCGAATCATTGTATTGGTTTTTAATATTTAAACAGATGCGTCGTTACGCTCATAATGGGACGCAACGACGCAAATATATTAAACAGCGCATTGATTTCTACTTGTTAACCTGAAATGTGCGGTCGCCATTCTTTAAAAAGTTCACAATTTGTTTGGCAGATGCTAAGCCGGCATTGATGTTTGCCTCGGCAGTTTCGGCTCCCATTTTCTTGGGTGTAGCAAAAAAGCGGGTAGCAAATTTTTCTACCATAGCAGTATGGCCATCGGCCATAATATCGGTGGCGTACTTCAGGTCGGTACGCTCCTCGAATGCCTTAATTAAACCATCCTCATCGATAACCTCTTTGCGGGCAGTATTAACGAGGCAGGCACCTTTGGGCATTTTTGTAAGCAATTCGTACCCAATTGACTTTTTAGTTTTGTCGTTTGCAGGGATGTGAAGCGAAAGGTAATCGCTAACCGAGTAAAGCTCCTCAACCGAGTTCAGTACAATTACGCCGTCCTTTTCCATATCCTCCCTTTTAACAAAGGGGTCGTATGCATAAATGGTCATTCCAAAACCTTTTGCATGCGAAGCAACCCGTTTGCCGACATTTCCGTAGGCATGAATTCCTAAACGTTTACCTTTTATTTCGCCACCAGTTCCGGGGTTAAATTGGTTGCGAGCCATAAAAATCATCATGCCAATTGCAAGTTCGGCAACAGCATTTGAGTTTTGACCAGGAGTATTCATGGCCACTACCCCTTTTGCTGTGCATGCAGCAAGGTCGAGGTTGTCGTAACCAGCACCGGCACGAACCACAATTTTTAAATTCTTTGCAGCGTTCACAACATCGGCGGTAATCTTATCGCTTCTAACTATCATTGCATCAACATCTGCAACGGCTTTCAGTAAATCGGCTACGTCGGTGTATTTTTCGAGTAAAGCCAACTCAAAGCCAGCGCCTTCAACAATTTTGCGAATACCATCGACTGCTACCTTTGCAAAGGGCTTATCGGTTGCTACTAGAACTTTTGCCATAGTATTATATTTTTTAGTTTGAAAATCTAAAGAAAAGGGCCGAATGGAGAAACCCATTCAACCCATATGTTTGTAATTCAATTAAGCGTTTTGCTTTTCGAATTCCTTCATGCAGTCAACTAAAGCCTGTACGCTCTCTATTGGAAGCGCATTGTAGGTTGAAGCGCGGAAACCGCCTACCGAACGGTGACCTTTAATACCTACCATTCCGGCTTTCTTTGCAAAATCCATAAAAGCTTCCTCTTTATCTTTATACTGCTCTTTCATAACAAAGCAGATATTCATAAGCGAACGAGCCTCTTTTTCGGCAGTTCCTACGAACATTTTGCTATTATCGATAGCATCGTAAAGAAGCTGAGCTTTCTTTTTGTTCATTTCGTACATTTTGTCGAGGCCACCAAGGCTCTTAACCCACTTCAAGGTTTCGCGCATGGTGTAAATGGCGAAGCAAGGAGGTGTATTGAACATCGAACCCTCTTTAATGTGGGTGCGATAGTCGAGCATGGTAGGGATTTTACGATCCACCTTGCCTAATATATCCTCGCGAACTATAACAAAGGTAACTCCAGCAGGACCCACGTTCTTTTGTGCACCACCATAAATCAAACCATATTTGCTAACATCAACAGGGCGGCTCATAATGTCCGACGACATATCGGCAACCAGATTGATGGGGCAATCCATATCCTCGTGTATTTCTGTACCGTAAATGGTATTGTTGGTTGTAATATGGAAATACTCAGCATCGGCAGGAATAGTGTATCCCTTGGGTATATAAGTATAGTTTTTATCAGCTGAAGAGGCAACTAAAACTGCTTCGCCAAAAAGCTTAGCTTCTTTGTATGCTTTATTAGCCCAAACGCCGGTTTCGAGGTATGCTGCTTTTTTACCCATAAGGTTAAAAGGCACCATACAGAACTGCAGGCTAGCGCCACCGCCAAGGAAAAGAACATGATAACCTTCGGGAATATTAAGTAACTCCTTCCAAAGGGCAACGGTTTCGTTAAGAATAGCTTCAAACTCTTTAGTACGGTGCGAAATAGAAATTAGCGAAAGGCCAATACCATCGAGGTCGAGAACTGCTTTTGCTGTATTTTGTAGGGCTACATCAGGAAGGATGCAAGGACCCGCATTAAAATTATGTTTCTTCATAGCTATTAAGTTTTAATCTGTTATTTGAAATGGTTTTTTATGGTCAAAAATCAAACTTATTTTTCGTTTTTCCTAATAAATTAATAATGATTTAAAGCATATAGCGAAAAACTGACACAACAGAAAAGAGCACTAAAATTAAGCAAAAAATAAATGCCAGTCAAATTAAATGCAATAAATTGAGCTACAACACCTTTGGAGTTATAGTGCCATTCTCGAAAATGGGTACAATAGGAGTTACATTTGTTGTAAAACAGAAATCTAAAACATCGTCTAAGCCCATCTTTTTAAGCCGATGCCGCTGCGCAATTTTTTCCAGAAAACTTTTTAGATTGGTTTTGGCGTTGCTCCATAGTTCGAGCGAGGCGTTTACCGAATCGCACTTTGTATAAAAAGTTGGGTTAGCCAAAAGAATTTCGCAAAGAGCACCTGCAAAAAGCGAATCCTCAAGACAGAACTTACCCTTCCATCCGGCACAATAAATTAAAAGATCGCTTTCGGGTTGGCTTTGAATCCACTCAGCCACAGCATTAATATTGAGAAATGAGCCAACCATTACCGATAAACCTCCCGAATATGCAATAGCCTGCGTACCATTTGTTGTGCTATAGGCCAGCACTTTCCCACCCACCGTTTCGGGTGTGAAATTGAAGGGCGAATTGCCAAAATCGGCAAAGTCGAGCTTTAGGCCATCGCGTTCGGCAGCAACAAGGTATCCCCTCTCCTTGTATATCCTAGCCTCATCAACGGATGGAACTGGTATTACCTGCTTTGCTCCGCTGGCAAAGGCAGCACAAATGGCCGAGGTAGAACGAAGTACATCGACAACCACCACGTGAGCATTATCGACATTAAAAAGTGGAAATAGTGTGGTGGAAAAACAAACCTCAATTTTCCGTTTGCTCATAGTAGTGTGCAGAAATGGTAAGAAAATAAGGTATGGACCAAAGCCCATACCTTATTATATTGTGTTGGGCTAAGCTTCCTATTTTTTGTAAATGGGAAGTTTTACAACTTTAGCCTTCAAACTCTTGTCGCGAATGGCAATAAAAATCTCGCTATCGGCTTTGCTAAATTCGGGTTTTACGTAACCCATGCCAATTCCAATTTTCATCATGGGCGACATGGTACCCGAGGTAACTTCGCCTATAACATTTCCCTGCGCATCTTTAATTTTGTAATGCTGACGTGGAATTCCCCTGTCGACCATTTCGAAACCAACGAGCTTACGCTGTAAGCCTTCGGCTTTTTGTTTTAGCATGTAATCCTTGTCGATAAAACTTTTGTGATCGACAAACTTGGTAATCCAACTTAAACCAGCCTCAATTGGCGATGTTGTATCGTTTATATCGTTACCATATAAGCAAAAACCCATTTCGAGACGAAGGGTATCGCGAGCACCAAGTCCAATAGGCTTAATTCCGAATTCAGCGCCCGCTTCGAAAACTGCCTTCCAAAGTTTATCAGCATCCTCGTTTGCGCAGTATATTTCGCAACCGCCAGCGCCAGTGTAACCGGTGGTTGAGAAAATTACCTCCTTAATTCCAGCAAAGGTAATTTTCTTAAAAGTGTAGTACTCCATATCCTCAACCGACTCACTGGTGAGTTTTTGCATGGCTTTTAACGCTAAGGGGCCTTGTATAGCAAGTTGTGCAATTTCGTCGGATGCGTTATAAAGCTCTTTTCCAACGTTTAATCCAAACTTGAACGCTTGCGAAACCATCCAGTTCCAATCCTTTTCAATGTTTGCAGCATTAATTACAAGCAGGTAAGTTTCAGCGTTTACTCGGTAAACCAGCAAGTCATCTACAATGCCACCCTTTCCGTTGGGAAAGCATGAGTACTGAACCTTTCCGTCGAAAAGAGCAGCAGCATCGTTGCTTGTAACGTACTGAATAAAATCGAGAGCCTTAGGGCCTTTAACCCAAACCTCGCCCATGTGCGAAACATCGAAAACGCCAACTTTTTCGCGAACTGTAACGTGTTCGTCGTTAATACCTGTGTACTCAACGGGCATATTGTAACCTGCAAAGGGAACCATTTTAGCACCTAATGCAATGTGAAATTTGGTAAACGGAGTTTGTTTCATATTGTTTAAATGTAATATTATTGTTAGAGGACAAAATAACTAAAATTGAGACACAAACGTAAGGTTATTTTCACTAATTGCAAATTGATTTTATCATGTTTTACAATTAGGTTTTTGGCTCTTTACTATTTATGTTTTTTTTTGAAATTCGTTGCACAAAACAGCCAATCCACATTCGTTGCATTTGGGTTTTCGGGCAATGCAGGTGTACCTCCCATGGAGAATTAACCAATGGTGGGCAACTGCCCAAAGTTCCTTTTGGAAACCTTTCATAAGTTGCTTTTCGGTATCGGTTGGGGTTTTGGCATTTTTGCTCAATCCAATGCGTGCGGCAACCCTGAAAACGTGCGTATCGACAGCAATTGCGGGTGTTTTAAACGCTATTGAAGCCACCACATTGGCAGTTTTTCGTCCAACTCCGGGTAGCTGCTGAAGTTCGTCGATACCCATTGGTATCTCGCCATTAAAGTTGGCAACAACTTTTTGAGCCATACCCACTAGGTTTTTTGCTTTATTATTGGGGTACGAGCACGATTTTATAACCTCAAAAACCTCTTCGACCGAGGAATGTGCCAACACTTGGGGAACCGGAAATTTTTTAAAAAAGGAAGGGGTTATTTGGTTTACTCTTTTATCGGTACACTGCGCCGAAAGTATGGTAGCAACAATAAGTTGGTAGGGATTAGTATGGTTCAATTCGGTTTCGGCAACGAGCATATTATGCTGAAAGTAAGCTGTTACTTGCTTAAATTTCTCCTTAGTGGTCATTTTATTTAGTTTTCAACAAAAATAGTCAATAATGTATTATCGGCACTGAAACAATTATTGGGTAATATTTTTCATTTTATTCCACATTTTGGGGATATAAAAACATTCAACAAGGAACATACTAAAACATAATGCATTCATATTGTAATACATAGAAATTCAAATAAAAATGGCATGCTTTTTAATATAATTAATATGTTCCCCAAACACGTAAAAATAGGTTGCTCCCACCAAGCAACCAGGTTGCCCGGTTCCCATCTAAGCCAAGCATAATCCACCAATTTCCCAAAATCCAAAAAAGGTTCGGGCAACCTTTTTTTAACATTTTTTAATTTTCATTTCAATACTAGCAATAAACCATATTTCTTGAGTTTTGTCTCATTAATCGAATTTGAAGCAGTGTTGCTAATTACTGAATTATGTTTACTTTTGGCTACCCAATTAAAATTAACCAATACTTTTAAAAATGAAACATGTAAAAAAGTTTTTGTTATTCCTTTTAGTTACCATTATTTATGGTAGTGCTAATGCGCAAGTTAATTGGAATACCCCTTTACCTATCGACCCAAAGGTGGTTGTAGGCAATCTCGACAATGGAATGCGCTATTACATTCGTAAGAATAGTGAGCCCAAAGAAAGAGCAGAGTTCTATATTGTTTTCAACGTTGGTGCCATGCTCGAAGACGACGATCAGGATGGACTAGCCCATTTCGCTGAACATATGGCGTTTAACGGCACAAAAAATTTCCCCGACAAAGGAATTCTCAATTTTCTTGAAACCATTGGTGTTAAGTTTGGTCACAACGTAAATGCATTCACTTCTCAGGATGTAACAGCCTACAACCTATCGAACGTTCCCCTAACTAGAGAAACTATTATCGATTCGGCACTGTTAATTCTACACGATTGGGCAAACTACATATCGTTTGAGGACGAAGAAATTGATGCCGAACGGGGTGTTATTCGCGAAGAATGGAGAACCCGTCGCACCTCTGACTGGAGAACATACCAAGCACGAATGGAAAACCTATATAAGGGCTCCAAGTATGCCGAGCGTGATGTTATTGGCAAACTAGATGTTATAGATAATTTTAAGTATGAAACCATCCGTCGCTTTTATCGCGATTGGTACCGCCCCGATCTTCAGGCACTTATTATTGTTGGTGATTTTGATCCTCAAATGATGGAAAATAAAGTTAAAGCATTATTTTCAAAAAT
This sequence comes from uncultured Rikenellaceae bacterium, assembly GCA_964479665.1. Classification (GTDB taxonomy): domain Bacteria; phylum Bacteroidota; class Bacteroidia; order Bacteroidales; family Tenuifilaceae; genus UBA2287. The sequence continues at coordinate 94,584 of CAYZNN010000005.1, forward strand.
TCCTGCGCCGGTTAATGCTAAAGCACGCCCCGAATTCGAAGTTCCCAACCACAAGGAACCAATAATAGGCATTTACACCGACCCCGAAGCCACTCGTACCATGGTTGAGTTATTCTATAAGCATCCCGCTGTAAGCAAAGAGGAAAAGAACACTCTTGGATTTTATAAAAATGCACTTATCAGGAATCTTTTTGCTCAAATTATTAACGCTCGTTTCGACGAAATAAGGCAGAAAGAAAATCCTCCTTTCCTTTTTGCATACAGCTATTATGGCGATTTGGTTCGCACAAAGAGCGCCTATGTTTTAATGGCCAATGCACGTGAAAACGATTCGAAGCGTGCATTACGTACCATGCTCGAAGAAAACCATCGAGTTTTCTTGCATGGTTTTACCCAAACCGAACTCGATAGGGCAAAAGCTGATATGCTCAGGAGTATTGAAAACGATTACAAGGAGCGCGATAAGGTTAAAAATGCCAATTTGATACGCGAGTACATGTCGCACTTTACCAGTGGAGATGCAATACCCGGCATTGAATTTGAGTATATGATGGCCCAATCGCTGGTTCCTACAATTACACTCGAAGAGGTAAGCGTGAAAGCAAAGGAATGGACTACCGATGAAAACATGGTTTTCTTTATTAGCGCTCCCGAAAAAGAAGCCGAAACCCTTCCTTCAAAAGATGAAATTATTGCCATTTACAATCAGGTAAAAAATAGTCCGCTGGAACCATATGCCGACAAGTTAAATACCGAACCCCTTATTAGTAAAGTTCCCAAAGCAGGAAAAGTAAAAAAAGCAACGGAGAATAAAGTTCTAGCTGCAACCGAATGGACCCTCTCCAACGGAGTGAAAGTTGTAATTAAAACTACCAATTTCAAAGAGGATGAGGTTCTACTTTCGGCATACAGCCCCGGTGGCTTTTCATTAGTAGCCGACAAAGATGTACCAACTGCCCAGTTCACCTCGTCAATTGCCATGATGAGCGGAGTTAGCAAGTTCACTAAGGTTGACCTCGACAAAATGCTTTCGGGCAAACTGGTAAACGTTAACCCATATATTGGTGAATTTGAAGAAGGCCTCTCCGGAAGCAGCTCACCACAGGATATCGAGCTGATGATGCAACTTGTGTACCTTTACTTTACCAGTCCTCGTTTCGATGAAACCGCATACAGTTCAACCATGTCGCAACTTCAGGCTATGTTGCAGAATGCTGGAAAAAATCCAAACATGATTTTCCGCGACTCAATTAATTTCTTCGTTAATAACAGGCACTTCAGAAAACGCCCTATGAATCTTGAATTGCTGAAAGAAGTTGATTTTACGAAGATGGAAAGCATTTACAAAAACCGTTTTGCCGATGCCAGCGACTTTACCTTTGTATTTGTTGGCAACATTACGCCCGAAACGCTTAAACCATTGGTAGAAACCTATTTGGGGTCGCTGCCAAATATTAAAAGAAAAGAAAATTGGAAGGATAACCACATCCGTTTTCCACAGGGAAAAAATTTGAAACCTTTCCAAATAACCATGCAAGTTCCAAAAGCATCATGTTTTGTTGCCTTCCAGAATAAAACCGATTTCAACTACCAAAACATTCTTTATGCTAGTGCAATAGAGCATATTCTAGATTTGCGTTATACCGAAACAATTCGCGAGAAAGAAGGTGGAACATACGGTGTATCTTCACGCATTAGCATTTCCAAGCTCCCAACCACACAGGTTATGGTTAATATTTTCTTCGACACTGATCCTACCAAATCGGAACGCCTAGTTTCAATCGTTCATTCCGAATTCGAAAAAATTGCTTCCGAAGGTCCTACCGAAACCGACCTGAACAAGGCGCGTGAGTACTTCCTGAAAACACGTAGTGAGCGACTCCGCGAAAACCGGTTCTGGTCAACCGCAATCAGAGACTACTATTCAAATAGTATGGATATAGTAACTGGTTATGATGATTTGGTTCGCAAGTTAACACCTGCTGAAGTTCAAAAAGCCGCACAAAAAATGTTCAACAATGCCAATATGCTTCAGGTTATTATGAGCCCTGCCGAATAAGAATTGCATAATTTATTTTTTTAAGAGCCGCACATTTTGCGGCTCTTTTTTTGCGTCATACTGGCAGAATCAGGCCTTAGAATTACGACATACTGTCGTTTCGCAAAGTGTGGTAAGTAATTTGATAACCATTGGGAAAATGCTATACTATGAATCCCAATAGTTTAACCATAAAATCGCAGGAAGCTATTCAGCAAGCCGCAACAATTGCGCAAGGAATGAGCCATCCTGCAATAGAACCCATTCATATTTTAAAAGGAATTATGAACGAAGCCGATGGAATTGCATCATTCCTTATAAAGAAAATGGGGATAAACACTTCCAACTTTGATGCAGTTATTACAAGAATGCTGAACTCCTTACCAAAGGTATCTGGAGGTAATCAGTACCTTAGTTCCTATTCAAATAGGGCATTACAAAAAGCAAGTGATGTGGCTAAGGAGATGGGCGACCAGTTTGTTTCTGTTGAACATATTATGGTAGGACTACTCGAAAGTGGCGATCAAGTTTCGCAGGTAATGAAAGATGCTGGCTTCACATTCAAAGATTTAAAAACAGCTATTTCAGAGCTCCGCAAAGGTTCTAAAGTCGATTCGCAAACAGCCGAAGACACTTACAATGCCCTAAACCGATTTGCCTTAAACCTGAACGAAATGGCGCGAAGCGGCAAACTCGACCCAGTAATTGGGCGCGATGACGAAATTCGTCGTGTACTCCAAATCCTCTCGCGCCGTACTAAAAACAACCCCATTTTAATTGGTGAACCGGGTGTTGGAAAAACAGCCATTGCCGAAGGCATAGCCCATCGAATTATAAATGGCGATGTACCCGAAAATTTAAAATCGAAACAGTTTTACTCTCTCGATATGGGCGCCCTTATTGCTGGTGCTAAATATAAAGGGGAGTTCGAAGAGCGTTTAAAATCTGTTATAAAAGAGGTAATTGCCTCTAACGGCGAGGTTATACTTTTTATCGATGAAATTCATACGCTCGTTGGGGCCGGTAAAAGCGAAGGTGCAATGGACGCTGCAAATATTCTAAAACCGGCATTGGCTCGAGGAGAACTACGTGCCATTGGGGCAACTACGCTTATCGAGTATCAAAAGTACTTTGAAAAAGACAAGGCGCTCGAGCGCAGATTTCAAAATGTGCTGGTCGATGAGCCAACGGTAACCGATGCGGTATCGATACTACGAGGATTAAAAGAGCGATACGAAACGCACCATTCGGTTCGAATTAAGGATGAGGCAATTATTGCCGCTGTTGAGCTATCGCATCGATATATTACAAATAGATTTCTTCCCGATAAGGCTATCGACCTTGTTGACGAAGCTGCATCAAAGCTTAGGCTCGAAATGAATTCAGTACCCGAAAGCATCGATGAAATTGAGCGCCGAATTAAGCAACTCGAAATAGAACGCGAAGCTATTAAGCGTGAAGGCGACACAAAAAAACTCGATGTGCTAAATGGCGAAATTGCTAACCTAACCGATGAGCGAAGTAAGTTACATGCAAAATGGCAAAGCGAAAAAAGTATAATCGATAAAATTCAGCAGCACAAGCAACTAATCGAATCGTTAAAAATTGAAGCCGAAGAGGCTGAACGACGTAGCGACTACGAAAAGGTAGCCGAAATTCGCTACGGAAAAATTAAAGAAGCTGATAAGGCAATGGAAACTCACAAAGCCGAGCTCACTGCAAGTCAAGCAAACTTCGCTCTAATTAAAGAAGAGGTCGATGCAGAGGATATTGCCGAAGTTGTTGCCCGTTGGACTGGCATACCCGTTTCGCGAATGCTACAAAGCGAACGCGAAAAGCTGCTTTCGCTCGAAGAGCAACTTCATAAACGGGTTGTAGGACAACACGAAGCCATAGCATCGGTGGCCGATGCTGTTCGCAGAAACCGTGCGGGTTTGTCGGACTCTAAAAAGCCCATTGGCTCATTTATTTTCCTTGGCACTACTGGGGTTGGAAAAACCGAACTGGCAAAGGCTCTGGCCGAGTTTCTGTTTAACGATGAGAACCTGATGACCCGAATAGACATGAGCGAGTACCAAGAGCGTCATTCGGTATCGAGACTTATAGGCGCACCTCCGGGCTATGTAGGTTACGACGAAGGTGGGCAACTTACCGAATCGGTTCGACATAAGCCCTACTCGGTTGTTCTACTCGATGAGATTGAGAAAGCTCACCCCGATGTATTCAATATTCTTTTGCAGGTACTCGACGATGGTAGGCTCACAGATAACAAGGGTCGATTGGTCGATTTTAAAAACACTATTATTATAATGACCTCCAATATTGGTTCGCATATAATACAGGGTAATTTGAACGATGCCGGAAGAATAATCGATCAGGGAGTGCTCGACCGAACACGTCTTCAAGTTTTTGAACTGCTAAAACAAACCATTCGTCCCGAATTTTTAAACAGAGTGGATGAAATAATAATGTTTTCGCCACTTACAATAAAGGAGGTGCGAGAAATTGTTCTTTTGCAATTCAATAAAATAAGAGAAACTCTGCTTGAACAAGGATTAGAAATATCGATAACTGATAGTGCTGTTGATTGGATTACTAACGTTGGATATGATCCACTTTATGGCGCTCGTCCGATAAAACGGATGCTTCAGAAACATATCTTAAATGAGCTCTCAAAGCGAATATTGGAGGGGCAGATAAATAAGAACAAGCCCATTATTGTGGATTATTTCGACAGTGAAACTTTAGTTTTCAGATAGTTAAAAAGAACTCGCCGGAATAGTACCGGCGAGTTCGCAATTAAATCTATTACTCGCTACTGCCATACCATTCAACGCTTCGCGACACATACATTATTATTGAAATTACCAGAAACAAACCAATGCTTCCCATTAGAAGAGCATAATCCTGTAATTGAAGTATTGTAAACAGGAATAAGTACAGTCCAACAAGCATAAGTGTTAGCAATGCAGTTCCTCTTTTTGTTTTAATAATATTGAAAAAATACACGGAAATAAGAGCTATTGTTGCAACCGAAGATACGGTATAGGCCCAAAAGAAACCTATATGCTCCGAGAGCGATACCAGCAGCGTGTAGAAAACACAAAGTGCTCCTCCAACCAGTAAGTATTGAACCGGATGGATTTTTTTCCTTGAAATCAGTTCGAAAAGCAAAAAGGCAACAAAGGTTAGCCCAATAAACATTATTGCATACTTGGCGCTCCGGGTATTCTTTTGGTAATGGTCAACTGGCAATAAGAAATCGACCCCAAAGGTCGAATTATCTACTGAGTACTCGCTACCAATCCATTGCTGTGGAAAGTTCCTATTAAGGTTTAATACTACCCAACCGGCTGTAAAACCATCTTCGGATATATTCCGATTTACGGGTAAGAATGCACCAGAAAAACTGGGGTTAGCCCAGGAAGATGTAAGATTTACTGCCGTTTGCTTTCCCAGCGGAATAAAATTTAACGATTGGCTGCCGTTCAAATCAATATTGTATGAAAACGAAAGGTTCGAAAGAGCCTTCAAATCTATAATGCACGTTATTCCCGAACCTACTATATCTTTTGCTTCGTTTCCTGGATTCATCTCATGTGTCGAATCACCAATATTCACTTCCATAACATTTCTTATTCCTCTCGTATCCGAAACACCAACCGACAAGGTAACCTCATCCCACAAAACCTTTGTTGGGTCTATCTTCCATTGGCTTAAATCGGGCATTTTAAAACTACCCTCTACCTTTAAATTTCCTGTATAAACTGGCACTTTATATATGCCTCTATAACGGGTTTCCGGAATTATATTACCCGAAACACGTAGGCTTTCGGGTAAAAAATAGGCATTTTTTCGGGTTGTAATAATCTTGTTATCGGCACTGAGTGTATGTACCAAAAAGGGAATCGAAATAATGGGGCCTGCAATTGTTTGTGGATAGCCCCATTTTTGGCCAACCTCTCTGTATACTTCTTTAAAAGCAAGTTCACGTTCGCTTATAAGAGACTGAATCATGCTGGCTGGGATGAGAAGAAGCAATGCAAGCACACCTACTCCTATTGCCTTAAGGGTTTTAGATTCTTTAACCCGATTCGTTAATTCTTCAATTGCCATAATAAGTTATTTTAGGTGATTACTAAATTATGTTGTTTAAACACATTGGTTTAATAACGAAATACCCTTACGTTAATTGATTAAGCAATAAAAAACCGCCCCAAAGGGCGGTTAAAAAGAGCTAAAGGCTAAACGTTTCCATACAGTCGTCAACGCTCTCGCGAATGTCGAATACAGAATGCAGTTGAAGCAATTTAACCAGTTCCATAACATCGGCCGAAATGTTGCAAAGTTTAAGTTGAGCATCGTTACTCTTACATACACGCAGTACTGAGAGAAGGGCACCAAAACCAGAACTGTCAACATACTCAATACCACCCAAACTTATAACCACCTTTAATCTGGGTTGATCGATAATTTTCGAAACTTCGAGTTTAAACGATTGGGCAATGGCTGAGTTCAATTTGCTGCTATTCTGTAAAGAAACAATAAGAACATCGTTAATTTTTTCAATATTTATCATGGCGTCAGGTTTTAATTCGACTTAAATAATCATTCAGTTCATTAAGAGCTAATATACTCTCGTTTTTAAACAATTCAATATGCTGTTCCCAATCTTTCGGGCCAGTTGGTTCGTTAGTAAGGTTCTCCAGATTCTTCATGGCAGCTACTAATTTGGTAATACCAAGCAAAGAAACAGTACCTTTTATTTTATGGGCCAGCTTACTCATTGCTTGAAAGTTTTTTGTTCTATACAAAAAATCGAGTTGCCGTGTATATTCAGGCACTTGCTTTGCAAATATTGCAACCATATCTTCAACCAAATCAATGCTGCCCTCTGTTACCTCGGCTATTTGATCTGTATCGATATGCTTGTAATTGCACACTGGTTTATGAAAGGTTATGAGTTTAAATATTATCAAAAATACAAAGTAATACGTTAGGTCTGAATTCAAATTACGTAAAAAATGCTACAAAAAAATTATTGCAACTTGAAGCGTAATCGAAGTATTCCATTACTAAAGTCGGATGAAATAATACTAAAGTAACCAATTTGATTGGTATTTGTTACGTGGGGACCAATGCAAGCGCAAGCATCGTAATTACCGACCCTAACAACCCTTAGCATTTCAGGAACATCTGGGGGCAGCTTTGAAAGATCTAAAAAACGAGATGCCTCGTCCCTATTAATAAATTCATCGGAAACTGTCAATTCCATTGAAATAATTTCATTAACCTTATCTTCAATCTCTTTTATTTCATTAGGTAAAGGTTCTTTTTGCAAAAGATAATCGCATTTCGACTTTTTTCGCTCAATGTGGCTATTCCTAGAGCGGGGGCATCCGAACATACTCACCATAGCTTGATTTAGAATATGCTCTGCTGTATGCATTCTGGGATCGTAGTTCTTTTCGCTCATTTATGGGTTATTGGATTTTGAGTTAATATGTTATTCGGTTAATTGGTTACTGCTTACCTGACGGCACTCAGGGTAAAGAACGGATTATTGAATTTAAAAGTCCAACACAAATTGTGTTTCAACTATTAATTTAAAAACACATATAAACAATCTCAAAAAAAGAAATTCACCTTTGTTTTGTTTTAACTTTGTACAAGTACAAAATTATTAAACCTAAATGCACCTAGTTTGTTAAATGTTTAAAAATACAATTACAATATGAGTACAGCAAAAATTTATATCGATTGGCAAGGCGACATGTCATTCGAAGCCGATGTGAATGGTCACAAAATATTACTTGATGCAGCACCCGAAAGTGGAGGCAACGATATGGGACCGCGCCCAAAACCACTCATGCTAGTAGCTTTGGCAGGCTGTACTGGCATGGATGTAGTTTCGATTCTAAAAAAAATGAGAGTTGAACTACAAGGCCTTCGGGTTTGGGTTGAAGCTGAACAAACCGAAGAACATCCGAAGCATTACTACTCTATGAAAATAATTTATGAGTTTAAGGGCACAGATTTGCCCATGGATAAGTTGGAAAAGGCGATTAATCTTTCGGAAGAGCGTTACTGTGGAGTTAATGCTGTTTACAAAAAGGTAATGCCAGTTACAACTGAAATTCGGGTAGTTGAATAAAATGCCTTCCTATAGTTTTAATCCTCCTCTAGTTAAAGGAAAGTTAATAAAACGTTATAAACGCTTTCTGGCCGACATTCAACTTGAAGATGGACAAATTATAACAGCACATTGCACCAACTCTGGGTCCATGCTTACCTGCCTAGAACCTAATGCTCCAGTATTTCTTACTCCAACAAACGACCCGAATAGAAAAACCCGATTCACTTGGGAAATGATTGAAATTGATGGCAATTGGGTTGGTATAAACACAAGCATTCCCAACCAAATAGTTGAACACTACTTGAAACAAGGCATTATTCCGAGTTTAGGGAAGTGGGATAATGTTATAAGAGAATTTAAAGTGGGTAGTAGCCGGCTCGATTTTTATGCTGAACGCGAAAATGAAAAGTGTTTTATTGAGGTTAAAAATGTAACGCTAAAGGATGACCATTTTGCTCGTTTCCCCGATGCTAAAACAACTCGCGGCCTCAAGCATTTGAACGAGTTGTTCGATTTATCGCAGATAGGCTTTCGAAGCGTTATACTTTTCATTGTTCAAAGAACCGATGTGAGCACTTTTTCACCAGCATGGACAATCGACCCCGAGTATTCTGCGAAACTTCTCGAGGTTTGTTCAAAAGGAGTAGAAGCAATTGCATTTCAGGTTAAAGTTGGGCCCAGTGCCCTAGAACCACTGAAAGAAATGCCAATAATGCTATAAAAGAATAAGATACCAGACTAGCGCTCCAATTTTCTGAAATTAAAAGTATGTCGAATTTTTCCTATGGCATATTTTTTCTATATTTACTACCGTAACATTTCAATTTCGCTTATTAAAGTGGCAGGCTTCCTAGACCAACAAGATTATAGGAACAATGAATTTTACTCGTTCCGTTATTCCTCTCGATTTCAAAAGGGTGAAATCGTTGACGTTCGTTTGGGAAACGATTTAGAAGCCGCCCGATTTCAGGCTCGTAAAAACTTTCCCGATGTGCTTAACGAGTATTGGTGGTTAAAACCATCGGATATACCCATGATGAAAGAAATACCCCTTCAAATTTCCGATATTTTTTATTATACAGGGGGAATCCCTGTTATTGTCCTTGTTGCTGCAAACGGAAGTTTATTCCGCAAGGCACAAATATTCATGAAGAAAAAGGATGAACCGAAAAGCGATTCCGATAACCAACTGATATCAAAAATTGAACTGCTAGAACCGAACGAACTTTGTCAACTTCTTTTAAGTGCAAACTTGCATACTCGTAGAATTGCATCGAAAACCATTGTAAATAAATTTCCTGATTTTCAATTCAGTAACGACGAGGCAATGGTCATTCACCAAATTTTATGCGATAAATACGAAGCCATTGCCCAGTTGGGCAAAAAAGCGGTTGACCATTTAGTAGAGCGCTTTTTCATTACTTCCCGACCCAAAGAGCACGAATCGATTTTGCAAACACTCATTCAAATTGGACCCGATGCTTTGCCAAAACTTGAGGATACTGTTGAATACATATCTGAAATGGCAAGCCCTTTCTACGCAAAACGTTTAAAGTGGACCATTGCAGAAATAAAAAAAGGGAAATAAATAAGTTCAGCTATTCCTCTAATCGATGCTCCTATTTATATAATTGCTATAATCTTTAATTTGGGGAGCATACTCCTGGTCGAGCAAAGGCGAACCTATAAGAAAATCGGCAGTTGAACGATTGGTTGCGGTAGGAATGTTGTAAACGCTTGCAATTCTAAGTAAAGCTTTCACATCCACATCGTGAGGTTGGGCCTGCATAGGATCCCAAAAGAAAATGAGAATATCAATGTTGCCTTCGGCAATCATAGCGCCAAGTTGCTGATCACCGCCTAAAGGTCCCGACTTTAAACGCGTTAGCGAAATTCTCTTCGATGTCTCATCCTTGTGCATCCTGAGCAATGCCTCTTCTACCAACCTACCCGTTGTACCAGTGCAAATAAGCTTATGCTTAAGCAACCGGTGCCAGTTCCACTCCACCCATTCAACCATATCGTTTTTTCTGTTGTCGTGGGCTACCAGTGCAATATTTTTTGTGTGTTTCATTAATTACAATTAGGTTAATGTATCCTTATTGCGTGAACAGCATAAATACGTGGATAGAAAAAGCGAAGAAGAGGCCTAATTCCCAGTTGCCCTGTAGGCAATATCCACTTTTCACTATAAACTACCTGCCATCCAGCTTTCTTTAATAACCAATCGAATTGCCAATCCTCAAACTCATGGTAATGCATATCGTACTCGTCGTTTTTGTTTCTATACGATTTTGCAAACCATAATTTAAGAGGAACTGTAGCAATGAGCGTTTCGCCCGGTAGATTCAGAAGAAGAGGGAAAGGAGAAAGCAAATGTTCAATAATTTCGAAAGCTGTAACAACCTCAGCAGTGCTTCCTTCAAGGGCTTTAGGTTCAAAATCGAAGTCCTTAACTGTGGTATTTGTAATATTATATCCCCTTTGCTTAATGAGACTGGCCAAATCGTTGGGTTGGCCTAAATCGACAATAGTGAGGGTTTTGTTTGGTAAAACTTTCTCTATAAACGATAGAGTTTTATCAAATCTACGTTGACGAACCTTTTTGAAAATCATAAGAGAAGTAGAAAGCTATAAATTACCGTATTTGGTTAAAAACTCCTTTCCCAACGATTCCGGAACCAATTCAAGAAAATCGAAAATGGAATTGGGCTCAATTTCCAGGGCTTCTTTAAGTGAACCAACTGCCTCAATGGGATTACCAAGGAAATATTGAGCAGCAGAGCGAATTACCTTGAGCAAATGAATATCGGAGAAACTTTCTGAAATTTCTTGGTAAAGAAGTTCCACTTCATTGTACTTTTGCTGGTAAAGTAGAATTTCAATAGCTCCCAAATAGGCATCGGGCTCGTCGGGGTTTATGGTTACTGCCTGCTTATAGGCATCGAGGGCTTCATTAACTCTGTTAAGTTCATAGAGCGTTTTTCCCAACCCAAGCCAAAAATCGTAATTGGTTTCGTCTAACGAAATGGCTTGCCTAATAAGTCCTATGGCTTTTTCAAAATTCTTAGATTCGAGCATTACCACTGCAATTCCGTAGTACGCTTCGGCAAAAGCGGGGTTAATACTCAGAGCCATTTGGTATGCCTCGTGTGCTTTAGTGTACTGATTAAGTTTCTCGTAGCATTCGCCAATATTACAGTATACTTTGGGGTTATTGGGTTCATATGCTATAAGTTCAACAAAAATTCCAATGGCTTCGGAATAGTTATCGAGTGAAGCATAACTAGTGGCCAAATTATAAAGGGCCGATGCGTTATTGGGTGAAATGGCAACTGCAAACTCGTAAGCATCAACTGCATTTTCGAAATCGCCTATTTGGGAGTAGACTAACCCTAAGTTATACCAAACATTGGTAGAGAAAGGGTTTATATCGAGATACTCGTTATAGTACTGAATGCTTCTTTCGAATTCGCCAATTTGTTCGAATGAGAATGCAATCTCAAAGAGTGTGCTAATTGAATAGTGATGCGACTGTATGGCACGTAGAAGGTACGAAATAGCTATGCGGTGCTCGTCGCGCTCTTGGTATAGGGAGGCTATTCGAGAAATCAATTCGAAACTATTATCGAACGGAACCAGTTCAAGAGCCCTATTGAAACAATCCTTGGCAGCACTAAAATTGTCGATGGACAAATGGGCTTGCCCCATAAGGAAAAAGACCTCAGGATTTTCGACTTCAACTTTAGCAAGGAAAGTAAGAATTTGTAAGGCCTCGTCGAACTTACCCTCAATATTCAAAACTTCAGCTCTTCGAATTTGAATTTCGTGCGAATATGGGTGCATTTTAATAGCCATATCGGCTGCTTCGAGGGCATGCGAAGGCTTATCGATGGATAGGTAGTAATCGAAAATGCTCTCGAACTCAATTACATCGAAGAATACACTTTGGTTCTGACGGAGCATATCCTCATAGCGCAGAACTATATCGAGGGTTTCCTCTTCGCCAAAAACGAATTCGTTCTCCTCTCTCATTCGGTAATACTTATTAAATACAATGCAAACATAGCAAATAAAAAGGGAAATGCCCTTTAGGGCATTCCCATAATATTAACAATCTTCTTTTAATATCAACAGTTGTAGTGAATTATTGTTCTAGTAGGGTCGCTCCATTTCTCGAAAATACTTCATGAACTGAACCCTTTCGAAAGCGGCAGGGTTGTATGAGCGAACCTGGCTCATTTTACCCCTAAAATCGTCGATGGTTTTAAACCCTTTCTCATCCATCCATTCGCTCATTTCGGTAATTATCTGGTTTATTTGGCCAAAACCGTTGCGGTATAAAGTAGAGCATACCTGAACTGCCTGTGCTCCGGCCAGAAGTTGTTTAATTGCACCGCTTCCATTATGTACTCCGGTTGATGCAGCTAAATGTACATCTACTCTTCCCGACATAATGGCAATCCATCGTAACGAAAGGGCAATCTCTGCAGGAGTTGAAAGTACACTTGCCGACGTGAAATCGAAATTGTGAATATCAAAATCGGGACTATAAAAACGGTTAAAAAGTACAATACTATTCACTCCGGTTTGGCTCAGTTTACTAATGAAATTGGCTAACGATGAGTTGTAAGGGCTAATTTTAATGGCAATGGGCAGTGTTGTTGTTTTAAGAACACTTTCAATTACTTTATAGTAGAGTTCTTCGTTTTGCTCTGCAGTTCTATTTAAATCGGTGGGTAACGCAAATACGTTCAGTTCAATAGCATCGGCTCCTGCATTTTGAATTCTCTTGGCAAAATCGGGCCATTTTTCGGCAGTTACGCAATTAATACTGGCTATTATTGGCACCGAAACAGTTTTTTTAGCATCGGCTATAAGTTTTAAAAAATTGGCAACGGGATCTTCCATCTCGTCGAAATCGAAATACTCCATGGTTTCGGGATAAATGAAACCGCTTGCATGCATTCGGTTTATATTGTCTCGGGTTTCCGAAATAATTTCCTCCTCAAATATCGATTTGAGTACAATGGCACCAATTCCATTCTTTTCTAGTTCAACAATATCTTTGAGTTTTCCGGTTAAACCAGAACTCGATGCAATAATTGGGTTGGTTAAGTTTAAACCCATATAGTTTGTTGAAAGATTTGCCATGGCTTTGCTTTAGTTGGTTATACTTTAGTTGTTTCAAATTGTACTCATTAACAAGTGAAACCATTGAAAAGTTAAATATTTTCTAAAAGTATTTGCAATTTGTAGTAAACCGACTCGCTCACAGGGGCAAGCGGTAAACGCAAATTATTGTCAATAACTCCTAAAATTGATAAAGCTGCTTTAGCTCCACCCGGATTCCCATCGAGGAAAAGCGCATCTATAATTTCAATTAGTTTACAATGCTGCTCTCTGGCAATATCCAATTCTCCCTTCATAGTTTTTTTAACAAGCAACGAAAATTCTTTAGGAAGTACATTTCCAACAACCGAAATTACACCGTCCATCCCCATGCAAAGCTGGGGCATAGCCAGTCCGTCGTCGCCAGAAAGAACCAAAAAGCCATCGGGTCGGTCGCGCAGAATGTAACTTTGCTGTGTTAAATTACCCGATGCCTCCTTAACGGCCACAATATTGGGCACTTCGTGGGCCAATTTCAGGGTTGTTTCAGCCAACATATTCACTCCGGTTCGCCCTGGAACATTGTATATAATTAAAGGAAGGGGGCTTTGCGCGGCTAAAGCTCTGAAATGAAGTTCCAACCCTTTTTGGGTGGGCTTATTATAGTAAGGAGTAACCGACAAGATTCCATCGATGCCATTGAAATTGAAACTTTTAATGCTTTTAAGTAATTTAGTAGTATCGTGACCACCCATACCCACAACAACAGGAACTCTCCCGTCGTTTTTGTCAATTACAAAGTCAACAAATTCACGTTTCTCATCATCGGAAAGTACTACCGACTCACCGGTGGTTCCTAAAAGTACAAGATAATCGGCTCCCCCACCTATAAGGTGTTCAACCATTCTTTCGGTTGCATTGTAATCAATTTCTTTTTCAACATCGAAGGGCGTTACCATGGCCACTCCAAGTCCTTTAAATTTGCTATTCATTGTATGAATTTTTTAATTGTTTGCAACCAGCTGTTTTTCCTGAGCAAAACGGTTGTTAATATAATTAAGATAATACTTTAACTGCTCAATTAAATAATTTAAAGTAGCCCCTCTTCCAACGTTCATAATCAAATCGTTGGGGCATCCTAAATAATTAAGAGCGCCAACTTTAAATTTCGATTTCGATAAACTGGCAATCCACTTAACAGGAAAAAGTTCCATCAAACTCAAGTCGATAAGGATATCAAATTCTCTATTTATAAAGTCCTCGGCAATGGTTACCATAGGCTTACCGTACCAATTAACTTCTTTAATATTGAACACGTTAATTTTGCGACGGAGTAAAAAGCTTTGAGGAACTTCTTTAAGTTGACAAAAAACAAGTACCGATACATCAATGTTTTTTGCTGAAAGAAAGTGTGCCAGTTCGAGCACTTGTTCAAAACTATCGTTAGTATTTGCAGGACTTAATATTCCAACAGCGCGGGCCGATTCGAAATTATGTACCCGTTTGCTTCGTTCGAATGTTCGTAGCTGTTTGTTCAATTTGTAATGCCCGTATTGCAATTTGTACCTGGTAAACAGTCCCATTGTTTAATCGATTAACTAATCATACTTAAAAACTCATCCTCAGAAATTATGCGTATTCCCATTTTTGTAGCCTTTTCGAGTTTTGAAGGTCCCATGTTTTCACCAGCAACTACCAATGTAGTGCTTCCAGACACAGCCGAAAGAACCTTGCCTCCGTTTAGCTCTACCAACCTCTTTGCCTCGTCGCGTGAAATGCGAAAAAAAGTACCTGAAATAACAACATTGTAGCCCTTTAATTTAGTTGAAACCAATTCTAGGCTCTTACCTTCGGATGTTTTAACTCCATATTTTTCAAGTTTTTCAACAAACTCAATATTTATTGGGTTTTTAAAAAAATCAACGATACTTTGCGCAATCCTCTCCCCCACCTCTTCAACTTCAACTAACTCATCGAAACGAGCATTTCGAAGCGCATTAATAGTACCAAAGTGCATTGCCAGTTTCTGAGCTGTTGTTTCACCAACATATCTTATACCTAGGGCAAATATAAGTCGATGAAATGGAATATCCTTCGATTTGGCAATGCTGTTTATGGCATTTGTGGCCGATTTCTCGGCAAACCTATCTAGGGTTAGCAATTGCTCGTAACTGAGGCAATACAAATCGGCTGGGTCTTTTACGAGTGCCGAGTTGAAAAGAAGTTCAACTGTTTCTTCGCCTAGTCCATCGATATCCATGGCTTTTCGACCAATGAAATGTACAATTCTACCCTTTATTTGAGGCGGGCAGGCATAAACATTGGGGCAGTAATGCCTTGCTTCACCCTCGGGCCGAATTAATTTACTTCCGCATTCTGGGCAATGCGAAATAAACTGCACTTTGCTGACCCCAATATCTCGCATAGTTTGGTCGACACCAACAATTTTTGGAATAATTTCACCACCCTTTTCAACCCAAACCGTGTCACCAGAATGCAAATTGAGCAGCTCTATCTGATCGGAATTATGAAGAGAAGCCCTCTTTACGGTTGTTCCGGCCAACTGAATAGGGTTTAAATTGGCAACAGGAGTAACTGCGCCTGTACGTCCGACCTGAAAATCTATTGATAAAAGTTGTGTTGCAACCTGCTCCGCCTTATACTTGTATGCAATTGCCCAACGTGGTGTTTTTGCGGTAAAACCAAGTAGATTCTGATGAATGTAGTTATTTACTTTTACAACAACTCCATCTGTATCGAAGGGAAGTTGCTTACGTGCCGAATCCCAATGCGAAATAAAATCCTTAACTTCATCGATAGAACTGCAAAGTTTGGTTTCTGTAGGCACATTAAATCCCCATTCACGAGCCTTAATAAGGCTTTGGAAGTGATTTGCAAACGGCAAATTATTACCTAATACAAAATACAGGAAGCAATTGAGTTTTCGGGAGGCTACCAATCGTGAATCGAGAAGTTTAAGCGTACCGGCGGCGGCATTTCGTGGGTTGGCAAAAGGGGCTTCGCCCTTCTGTATTCGAATTTGATTTAGTTCATCGAATATAGCATGGGGCATGAAAATTTCACCTCTTATTTCGAAATCGGGAGGGAAATCGCTACCCGATAACCTCAGCGGTACCGATTGTATTGTTTTTACATTGGAAGTAACATCATCGCCCTTACTTCCATCGCCACGTGTAACTGCTCTTCTTAAAACTCCATTTAAATATGAAATGGAAATGGCGGTTCCGTCGTATTTTAGTTCACATACATACTCTACTCCATTGGGTAAAACCTTTCGAACCCTGATGTCGAATTCTTCCAGTTCGCTAAACGAGTAGGTATTGGCCAACGAAAGCATAGGGTACCTATGGGTTACCTGTTCAAAACCCTCACTAGTATCGTTACCAACCCTTTGAGCGGGCGACGATGGATCCGAAAACTCTGGAAACTTTTTCTCGAGCGCCTCCAGATCTTTCAGCATGGAGTCGAATTCGAAATCGCTGATTTGAGGTTTTGCCAATACATAATACAAATGGTTATGCCGGTTTATTTCCGAGCGTAACCATTCAATTCGTTTTTTTGCTTCGTTGGGATTCACTATGTGTTCTACTTCTTAATATCGTAAAAGCAACGAACGGGTGAGTGAAGTTTACCTTCGGTTACCAGTTTCTTGATGGCTTTTTCAACATCCTTTTTTTCAATTCCAGCAGCTTCGGCTATTTCGCCAGCTTTCATGGCTTTCCCTTTCGATTTCAGGGTTTCAAGCACCTTTACGTTTGCATCCATGCTTAGTTAGTTATTGGTAATTAAATGATTAACTCAACAAATACATTTCTGTTAACAACAAAAATAGGCTATTACCAATGAAAAAGCAACAATTAAGAGACAAGTAAAAAGTTAAATGATTCGAAATTGCTTTAGTAACGAAATGCATAAAAGCATTACCTTTGAGTTTATGGCCCATACATTAAATATTTACCAGGTTTTTACTCGACTCTTTAGGGTTGACAGGGGTTTGAACAAACCCTTTGGTACAATTGAAGAGAATGGCTGTTCAAAATTTGAGCATTTTTCGGATATTGCCCTAATGGAATTCAAGAATATGGGTTTTACCCATATTTGGTTCACTGGAGTTTTAAGGCACGCAACCTGTACAAATTACGATTGGTTTGGAGTTCCGAGCAGCAACCCTTTGGTTGTGAAAGGTAGAGCTGGGTCGCCCTACGCTATT
The DNA here is from genome assembly GCA_964479665.1 of uncultured Rikenellaceae bacterium. Taxonomy (GTDB): domain Bacteria; phylum Bacteroidota; class Bacteroidia; order Bacteroidales; family Tenuifilaceae; genus UBA2287. The sequence continues at coordinate 112,101 of CAYZNN010000005.1, forward strand.
AACGATTACTACGATGTTGACCCCGATTTGGCAGTAAATCCGGCCAACCGCATGGAAGAATTCGAAGCCCTAGTGAACAGATGCCATGATAATGGTTTGAAGGTTATAATCGACTTTGTTCCCAATCATGTTGCTCGTCAGTACCGAAGCATAAACCAGCCAGATGACACTGGTTGTTTAGGCCAAGCAGATAATATTAACATAGCCTTCGACCCTCAGAATAATTTTTACTATACCCCCCAAAAGGCTTTTCAGCTTCCCGAAGGAATTTGTTTTCCCTATGCACTTGGAGCCTCACCCTATTCCGAATTCCCTGCACGGGCAACTGGTAACGATGCGTTTACGCCTAAACCTAATTTAACCGATTGGTACGAAACCATTAAGTTGAACTATGGCGTAGACTATTTAAATGGGCGCAACGAATATTTCAACCCTATTCCTAATACATGGCACAAAATGCGGAACATTCTGATTTTTTGGGCAAAAAAAGGGATTGATGGCTTCAGGTGCGATATGGCCGAGATGGTGCCAATAGATTTTTGGGCTTGGGTAATTCCCCAAATAAAAGAAAATTATAAATCACCCATTTTTATTGCTGAAGTATACAAGCCCAGTGAATACGTAAACTACCTAAATTCAGGATTCGACTTCCTTTATGACAAAGTTGGGTTATACGACATTTTACGCGCATTGACAGAGGGCAACGGTTCTGCTAGAGAAATTACTTATTTATGGCAACGCTACGAAGGCTTCAATCATAAAATGCTTCGTTTTTTAGAAAACCACGACGAACAACGTATTGCTTCGCATTTTTTTGCAAACAACCCTGCTAAGGCAATTCCAGCAATGGTACTCTCTGCAACTTTGCATAAAGGACCAATAATGATATATTTCGGGCAAGAAATTGGAGAAAAAGCATTATATAGTGAGGGTTTCAGTGGTTACGATGGACGCACCTCTATTTTCGATTACTGGAGAATTGAGGATTATCAGAAGTGGGTTAACATTGGAAAGTTCGATGGACAATTTCTAAATGATGAACAAAGGCAACTTCGCAACTTCTACATTAAACTTAGCCAACTTCGGTTACAAAGCGAAACTATTCCTCAAGGAGGTTTTTACGATCTGATGTGGGTAAACTCAGATGGGATAAACACTGATAAAATTTACGCCTTCATTCGATATTTCAAAAATGAGGTATTGCTTATAGTTTGCAATTTCGATCAGATAAATGGTTACAGCATAAACCTTCGAATTCCTAACGATGCCATAACAGTAAGCCAATTACCCATTGATAGGCCCTGGCAAGCCTATGAGTTACTAAATAATAGTTTCAACTTTGAAATTGATCCAAACCAGGCATCAAGCAATGGTTTCCATATTAATTTAGACCCGAACCAAGCGTTAATATTCAAATTGCATTAGCAACCAATTATGGGTTGCATCCGCAGCTACAGGAATGAGAAAGATTCCTCGCTTTTTCGAAAGCTTCACGTCCCTCAGTAAAAGCAAACCATGCAATTCCCAAAGAACCAAGTACATCGATCCAGCCTATACCAAATATTTCGTAAATCAGACTGGATGCTAGTAATACAAAGGAGAGGTAAAAGCAGGTTCGAGTGCAATTGGCATCGGCAACAATAGCATTTGATCCTAACTGCTTTCCAACTCTCAGTTTCGCACGCATTAAAAACCACATGGTAAATATGGAAAGTACTGAAATAATAATTCCAACCATTGTAGTATGAGGTTCACTTTCCAAATAAATATTCAATACTGAACCTAAAACGAACCCTAAAGCTAATAAGGTAAAATGAGAAGCCTGTAATACGTATAGCTGTGCGCTCAAAACTATCGGGACTCTCATTAGAGGTATTTTGTAGGCGTATAACTAAATGAAGGATTCCAATACCTGAAATCACTTCAACAAAACTATCGACACCAAATCCGAAAAGAGCTAACGTATCGTCTGAAATTCCAAATAGAATTGAAATTTAACCCTCAATAACATTATACAAAATGGTTATTAAACTTAGACAAAAAGCATTTTTTAATAGAGCTCTTCTTGTCATTTTCAAAAAACAATTTTATTTAAACGGCAAACTTCGTTGTTCATTTCCAATTCAATGGTATGGTGCGAAAAATTAAATGGCTCCAAAACGCTGGCAATTTGGTTTCTAACAATTGCCAGTTGTTGCATGTTTTCAATCTTTTTACTTAGTTTAATATGAGTGGTGAAAACATTCTGTTCACCATCGAGCGACCAAAGGTGGGTATGGTGCAAACTGCTAACCCCGTCAATACCTATAAGTTTTTCTTCAACTTGGGCAATACTGACTTTTGGAGGTGCGCCTTGTAGAAATATAAGTGCAGTTTCCTTGAGCCTTTTTATTACCTGCCAAAGTATAAAAAGTGTAATTAGAATAGAGAGCGCCGGATCGATATACGTCGAATCTGTTACCATCATGATTAAACTAGCCAGTAGAACTGCTACCCAACCTAACACATCCTCGAGCATATGCCAAAATGCAACCTTTTCGTTTAGAGTTTTACCCTCTTTTAATCTAAAGGCTGCATAACCGTTCACAGCAACTCCAACAAAAGCAAAAAAAAGCATACCTAATGCATTAGATTCCTGAGGAGACAGGAAACGTTCAATGGCTTCAATTATAATAAATAATGAACCTGCAATAAGAATAATTCCATTAATTAATGCCCCTAAAAGCGAATAGCGCTGATAACCGAATGTGAACTTTTTATCTCCAGGTTTTTTCGACTTTCGTTCGAGTATCCACGCCATTCCTAACGAAAGGCTATCTCCCAAATCGTGTAGGGCATCGGAGAGTATGGCAACACTATTAACCAGTATTCCTCCTACCATCTCAAGAATAGCAAAGCCTAAGTTGAGGATGAAAGCAAGCTTTATATTGCTACCACTCGAGTTATGATTATGAGAAAGCGGCATAAATTGATATTGTACTTATAAGCCTTAACAGTTGTTTAGTAAAGTTGTTTAAAAAAAATGCCGACAACGCATGTGTTAAAAACAACCTGCGTAATCGGCATTTTACTACAACTCAAAACTCAATAAATCGGCAATTGCCTTGGCCAATTCCAGTTCGAGTTCGAGCGAATGATCGGTAAATTCGTACAGAAACAAAACCTCAGTGTAAAAATCGACTATAGAGATTTCACCCATTTCAACAGCCTTTTTCAACAGTTCGATATTCTGATAACCGTCAATTGCAAGCACCGATGCGCGATAGCGCTCGTTTAAACTTTCGGTCTCCATGAACTTATGCTCAAACTCGGCTGTAAGCTGAAAATTGGCATCGGTGTAGGCGGCATTTGCAGCGGTATACCTTGCACGGGCCGCTCTCTTTCTGCCAATATCGGCCCAAAGAGGAATGGTTACGCCTGCTTTAATACCCCTAAAATGCTCGTCGGTGGCCTGCTCCGTTTCAAACCCAATTTCAAATTTAGGAAGCGCCTCGTGGCGCACAACGGCAAGGTTGGCTCTTGCCATATCGACCTGTGCTTGTGCCAACCCAAATCGCAAATCCTTCTGCTTGTAGGCACTCAAAAGCGAATCCTTGCTGGGAAACGAAATTGAAAATATAACCCCTTGACTATCAATGGGTTTCATTCCATTCATGGCTAGCAACTTGTAGTTTAAAACCCTAATTCGAGCATCAAGTTCGTTTTGCCTTTGGCTTGCTTCGGCGGTTCGCATACGGGCATTGTTCAGGTCGAGCATCCCAACCAAACCGGCAGCAATTTTTCGCTCAAAAATTTGCTCCAAGGTTTTGGCTAAATCGAAACGTTTTTGGGCTTCTGATAACATTTTGGTTACTACCGCTTTTTCAATAATAAGCTGCTTGGCCTCTAACAGAATCTCTCGACGCGCAAACCTATATGCCAACTCTGCGCTTTTAATGGTTTGGTTTGCCAAAATTTTGCGCTTTGCATATGCTGTGGGAAAGTCGAAACCCTGACTGACTCCGTATACCGTTTTTACTCCCGTTGCACCAACCGATGGAAATCGGCCAAACTCAACGCTAGGATTTTCGAGGTAATTTTCGGCTCTGGCCTCAGCTTTTTCGAACTCTAAATGCGATTGTAGCGACAGCAATGTTGGGTTGTTTGCTTCGATGGTTGAAAGTACAGAATTCATACTTTTCTGACTGAATGCGCTATAGTCTACAAAAAGCAGCAGCAATGCTAAAAATACTTTAAATGTTTTCATTGCGAACCTCCCCCATTTTGTTTTCGAGTTGTTATAAAGTAAATAGAAGGAACAACGTAAATGTTTAGTAATGTTGACGAAAGCAAACCGCCCAGAATTACCTTTGCCATTGGGCTCTGTATTTCGTTCCCCGATAAATCGCCCTGTACAGCCAAAGGAATTAGCGCAAGAGCTGCCGTTAGGGCCGTCATTAGAATTGGATTTAGCCTATCGACCGAACCCTTCACAATGGTTTCGCGAAGCGAAATACCTTTCTGCTGCATATGCTGGTAGTTTGAAATAAGCAGAATTCCGTTTCGGGTTGCAATACCGAAAAGGGTAATGAACCCAATAATGGCCGGAATGCTCAAAATACCTTCGGAAAAGTAAATTGAAAATACTCCGCCAATTAGCGCCAATGGTAGGTTTAGCAGGATAATCCCTGCCAACTTAAAGTTTTTAAACTCCTGAAAAAGCAGTAGGAAGATTATAAAAACGGCAAGAATTGAAGTGATGGTAAGAGTTTGCGATGCCTTTGCTTCGCTCTCGAATTGTCCGCCATACTCTACCATATAGCCTTCGGGCAGCTTAACATTTGCCGATATGTTCTCGCGAATCTTACTAACCAATCCTCGCAAATCGCCCTTCGAAACGTTGGCCGAAATAACAATTTTTCGCTGAACATTTTCGCGACTTATGGAGCTGGGCCCCGATACCGAAACCACCTCGGCTACCTGTTCCAGCGGAACCTTTTTTCCGTTGTGGGTATCAATCAGAGCCGAACGAATGCCCTCGATGGTTTGGGTGTAATCGTTGGTAAACTTCAGAATTAAATCGAAGCGTTGCTGCCCCTCATAAATGTCGGAAAGTTTCTCGCCTCCAAAAGCCAGCTCAACAAAATGATTAAATTCGTTAATGGTAATTCCGTATGCTGCAAGCATTTCGCGGTTTGCACGGATTTGAATTTGGGGAACTTCGACCTGTTGCTCCACGTTTATATCAACCAAACCTTCAATATCGGCAATGGCACTTTTTATTTCGTTACCTATTGTAAACATTCGGTTTAAATCGGTTCCGAATAGTTTAATGGCAATGTTGGCTCGGGTTCCCGAAAGCATATGGTCTATTCGGTGCCCTAAGGGCTGACCAACAGTTACCGCAATTCCGGGAACTTTTGCAAGCGTTTCGCGAACATCTTCTAAAAATTCAAACCTGTTGCGCTTTGCAAGGGTAAAATTCACATCTATTTCAGCGCTGTTGGTGGTTTGGGAGTGCTCGTCGAGTTCGCCCATGCCCGTTCGGCGGGCTGTGCTTGTTATTTCGGGTATAGCGAGCAGCTCTTTCTCAACTAAATTACCAATTCGGTTGCTCTCCTCCAACGATGTACCGGGTTGGGTAACGACCGAAAGGGTTAACGAACCTTCGTTGAACTCGGGCAGAAAACTACGTCCCATTTGGGTGAAAAGTAGCACTGAAACAGCGAAAAGCACTAAAGTAGATGCAAGCACCGCTTTTTTGTAGTAAAGCGACCACTCCAGAGTACGCTCGTAAAAAGCCGAAAGTTTTCGAACTAGCCACCTGTCCCTTTCGTTTCGAGCCAAAAACTTGTCGTTTGTGAGCAGCATTTTGGCAAGTAACGGAGTAAGAGTCATAGCAACAATAAGCGACACAAAAAGCGACACAATAAAGGCTATGCCAAGGGGCTTTAGCATTCGGCCCTCCATGCCTGATAGGAAAAACAGAGGCAGAAAAGCAACCATTATTATTAGCGTTGCATTCAGAATCGATGCGCGAATCTCTTTCGAAGCTTCGAAAACTATGGTGAATGCCGATTGTTTCTCATCGGCGCTTTTCAGCCTGTTTTGGCGGAGTCGCTTGTAAATGTTCTCCACGTCAATAATCGAATCGTCTACCAGTGAACCAATGGCAATGGCCATTCCACCCAAACTCATGGTGTTTATGTTGAGTCCGAGCAGTTTCATTACAATTATTGCTCCCAGCAGTGAAAGCGGGATGGCTAGCAGAGAAATAATAGTGGTTCGAAAACTTCCGAGGAAAAGAAACAGTATGATGATTACAAAAATGGCGCCCTCAATAAGTGCGGTTTGCACGTTTCGAACTGAAGTTTCGATGAAATCGGCCTGACGGAAAATTTTGGTATCGAGTACCACATCGGCTGGAAGCGATTTTTGAATTTCGGTCAAATTCGATTCGATTCTTCGAGTAAGTTCGAGCGTATTGGTGTTGGGTTGCTTCGATACAGAAACTATAATGGCCGGTTTGGCATTTCCCGATGCGTAACCCATTTTTACGGCGTTACCAATTTTAACCTCGGCAACATCGCGAACCCTTACGGGTTTACTATTATTCATTTTAATGAACGTGGCACCCAGTTCTTCCAAATCGAAGGTACGGGCAATACCCCTTACAGCATACTCGTTACCAAATTGCCTAATGGGATTGGCAGTGGAGTTCATGCTCATACCGTTGCAAATTTCGGCAAGTTCGTCGAGGGTTACTCCGAAGTAATTCATAAGCTGCGGATTGGCCAACACCTGATACTGCTTATAGTCGCCACCAATTATGGTAACCTGCGAAACGCCACCCGTAGCTAGTAGCAGCGGCTTAACATTCCACTCGGCAATGGTTCGCAAATCCATCATGCTGGTGCTATCTGCCTGAATACCAATAAAGAATATTTCGCCCATAACACTCGATTGCGGAGCAAGAGTTGGCATGCCAACCCCAATGGGCATTTGCGAAGTAACGGCTATTAGTTTTTCGCTTACAATTTGGCGAGCCCTGAAAATGTCAGTGCCCCAGTCGAATTCGACCCAAACAAACGAAAACCCCTGCGACGAGGCCGAGCGTACTCTACGTACATCGGTTGCTCCGTTTACAGCCGTTTCAATTGGAAAGGTAACCATTCGCTCCACCTCTTCGGGGGCCATGCCGTGCGCATCGGTCATTACCACAACGGTAGGTGCTGTTAGGTCGGGGAACACATCAACGTCCATGTCGAGAGCGGTTTGTGTTCCAACAACTATCAGAATAACCGAACACAGAAGTACGAAGTACTTATTGTTCAGCGAGAATTTTATGATATTATCAAGCATATTCTCACATATTAATGAACGTGTCCTGAGTGTGGATCGAGCGCTGCCGATGCCTGTGCCAATTTTACCAGAATGGCACCTTTGGTAACAATTCTTTCGCTTGTTGAAATACCCTCTATTATTTCGGTTTTAAAGCCATCGGTTGCGCCAGTTTTCACTTCCCGCTTTTCGAAAAGTTCGGGGGTTATTTGTACCATCACAAAAAAATTCCCTTGCTCCTCGAGCAATGCAGCGTTAGGTAGGGTAATTGCCTTAGAATTTGTAAGGGCTTTAAGGTATAGTTCAACGAAGCTTCCCGGAATAAAATCGCCCCTGTTATCGATTTGTAATGATATGGGAACTAGAAAATTATCGAGATTTACAGACTTCCCGTACGAAACAACACGACCATTTAGTTCTTTTAGCGAGTACACTTTGTTGTTGTAGGTAGTTCGGATATTTGCACCCGAAATAGAACCCAAAACCGGCAAATATTTTTGCTGCAAGTCGGCTGTAATAAGAAGGTTCTTGCTTTGCGAAACGGCAACAAGTGGCTCACCGGCTTCAACATACTGTCCGTTCTGCACCAGAACCTGCTTAACAAATCCCTTTATTGGTGAAATAATCCGTTGCCCTTTAGCATTAAAATTCTCGTTCATATTGTCGAAGAGCGCCTTGGCATTCTCGTAGTCGGTTTTTGCTGTAAGCAAATCCCTTTCGGGAACAATTTTATCGGTTGCCAAGGTTTTTATTCTTTCGTAATCGGCCCTAGCCTTTTCGAAATTATTTCGTGCCTCGGCAAATCGTACGTTCCAGCTGTTGTCGCCCATGCCGCTACCCAAAACCGAAAGCAGAAGTTCGCCCACAGCAACCGTTTTTCCTTGTAGCAGCCCCTCGCTGGGAATGGTAACAATTCCGCTAGTTTTTGCCGTAATCAGCGCCTCGTCGCCCTGGTTTGGCTGAACCTGGGCCAGAGTTTTAATTACCTGTCCGAATGGCTCAACGCTTGGGAAATCGGTTGCAAAATCGACCTTCCACGTCTGCTCTTTTGTGAACGAAAGGGCAAAAGAACTTTGCGATGCTGAATGCTCGGCGGCATGTATGGCATCGTGGTCATCGGAAAATACTTCAACCCCAGTAACTTCAATACGGCTTTTCGAGGTTCCCTCCTCAATGTCGACAATAATTTTTCCTTTTCCAACTGCTTCGGGTTTTAGGTTGAAGCTAAATATTCCTGGCTGTTCGTAGCGTTCAACTGTTTGACGAATTCCTTTTGAACCAACAATAAGACTTACGGTAACTTTTGCGTTTTGCAGCGGCTTAAATGTGCTGAGATGGGTAAGGTGAACCAGAACTGTTGATACCTTTCCTTCGGAAAAAGGGTCGGCTTCGGCAAAAAGTTCAAAACTTTGGTTATAGCCAATCAGTTGAAGTTTAACTTCATCGTGGTTGTGCCCAGCGTGTGGATCGAAATCCTGATTTTTACAGGATCCCAAAAGAATGGCAAATCCTAATATCGATAAAAAAACTTTTGTCCTCATATCACCTATTTTAATGAGAATGTGTTTTACCCTCGGAGTGAGTGCGGGTGTGCTTTTTCGATTTACTTTCTTTACAGGAATCGAGGCTGGGCGTTTGGGTTGAATCGGCTTCTACGGTAAACGACTCCTGGCTATGGCTGTGCGTGTGCTCCTGTTCGGTTTTGCTATGGTTGCATCCCTCGCCATGAACATGCGAATGGGTTTTTGAGTTCGAACTTCCACAGGCAGTGAATACCAAAAATGCCAATACGGCAAGAATGTATTGTAATCTTTTCATTTTGTAAAATATTAGTACTAAATAAAATGTGAATCACCCGTTGGCAATTGTCAACAGGATAAAAACTGTGGATTAAATGGAATGCTAAATAATTGGAGGGCCCCTGAGAGAAAAGGAGCTGATAAAGACTAGAGGTTTCTTTAGTACGTAGTGGAAATCAAAGAAACCCAGGAAATTAGGGTGTAAACTTTTAATTACCGAAATGTGAGCAGGAACCAAAAACGATGAAAACGATAATGCAATGCTTTCTTTTCTAATCGAAAAGGGTTTCTGTTTAACGCTGTCGAATGGCACATTATCAAAAACCGAGCAAGGAATCTCCTGTGAGTTTTCGCTGTGCGAACAGCATTTGCTCTCTTCTACTTCTGGGGAATGATGATGATGCGGAACTACCTCGTGCGCCAGTAAGCAGGTTACGGCTATAAGAAGAAAAATTCTGTATGTAAACAATTTCGCACTTTTCATCGAGGCAAATATATAAGATTTTTTTAAGATTGAGAAGGAGGAGAATTTGTTAGTTTTGGTTGGGTTATTGAGTTGCTGCGTTATTAAGTTAATGGGTTTTTGGGGGATTTGATGCTTGATGCTGGATTACTGAAGTCCGAAGCGGAAAGTTGGAAGACCGACACTTCGATAAACTCTATGTAAGAGGCAAAATGCCGATTGATAACTGAGAACCGAGAACTGGGTACCGAAAATAGTCTAACAACTCCCTTCCTATTTACCATAGTACTTAAGATACCACTTAACAAACTGCTTGATTCCTTCTTTAACAGGAGTTTTTGGTTTATAATTCAGGTTTTTCGATAAATCATCAACATCAGCCCAAGTAGCAGGAACATCACCCTGTTGAAGAGGAAGAAAATTCTTTTGAGCCGTTTTGCCAAGCGCCTCCTCAATTGCTTCGATAAAGTCCATTAGTTTCACTGGATTGCTATTACCTATATTATATAGGGCATAAGGTGCAACTGAACCCGAGGGGTCGGGCGAAACACCATTCCAATTTAAATTTGGAACAGGTGGATTATCGATAACACGAATTATGCCCTCAACAATATCGTCAATATAGGTAAAGTCACGTAACATATTACCACTATTGAATACATCTATGGGTTTACCTTCTAAAATAGCTTTTGTAAAAAGAAAAAGAGCCATATCGGGACGGCCCCAAGGTCCGTAAACTGTAAAAAACCGCAAACCAGTAGTGGGCAATTTAAATAGGTAACTATAAGTATGGGCCATAAGTTCATTGCTCTTTTTACTAGCTGCATACAAACTTATTGGATGATCGACATTGTGATGGGTAGAAAAAGGCATTTTTTCATTTAATCCATACACACTCGAACTGCTTGCATAGGCTAAATGACTAACCCCACCGTGCCTGCAACCTTCGAGAATATTAATGAAACCAACAATATTGCTATCAATGTAGGTAAATGGATTCTCAATGCTATACCTTACCCCTGCTTGCGCAGCAAGATTGCATACTGCATCAAACTTATTTTCCTTAAAGAGAGCAAGAATCGATTCCCTATCCTCTAAATTTAACCTAATGAATGAGTGATTAGGGTATTCTGAACTTTTACGTTTAATTCCGTATTCAATTTCATTGGAATTAATTCCGAGAATCTTCAAGCGGGAAAGTTTAAGGTTTACATCGTAATACGAATTAATATTGTCGACACCAAAAACCTCATCGCCCCTTTCAAGCAGCCGTTTAGCTACGTTGAAGCCAATAAATCCTGCTGTTCCGGTTACGAGAACTTTCATTCCTGAAAAATGTTATAAACTCCAGTAGGTTAGTCCTTTCGGTCTTTTATTTCGATAAATACCCTTCACATCGATGAAAACGCAACCATTGGCAGCATATGACTCGAAGAAACCAGAATTTAAGTCGATATACTCGCGATGGCTTACGGCCACAATAATTGCATCGTATTTTCCATTGGGTTCGTTAGCCATATTAAAACCATACTCATGTTTCACTTCATGCGGGTCTGCATAAGGATCAATAATGTCGATATTTTTCACTCCATACGATTCCAGCTCGTTTATAATGTCGCTAACTTTCGAATTACGAATATCACTTACATCCTCTTTGAATGTTATTCCCATGAGCAATACTCTCGCATCCTTAACATTCTTATCAGCTGCAATAATTTTTTTTACCGTTTGCTTTGCCACGTAACCTCCCATAGAGTCGTTAATAAATCGACCTGCGCTTATTATTTGAGGATGATAACCTAGCTCTTTGGCTTTGTAAACCAAATAGTATGGATCGACTCCAATGCAATGCCCTCCAACCAGGCCAGGAAAAAACTTCAAAAAGTTCCATTTGGTACCAGCCGCTTCAAGAACTTCGTAAGTATTAATTTCCATTCTACTAAAAATGAGCGATAGTTCATTCATAAAAGCGATATTTATGTCGCGCTGGGTATTTTCAATTATTTTTGCCGCTTCGGCAACTTTTATTGAACTGGCCCTATGAACCCCTGCTGTAATAATCAATTCGTAGGTTTTGGCAATAATTTCAGCAGATTCGCCATCGCAACCAGAACTAACCTTCACAATTTTAGTTAGAGTATGGTGCTTATCGCCTGGGTTTATTCTCTCCGGTGAAAAGCCAACTTTAAAATCTTGAATATACTTAAGGCCAGAAATCTTCTCGAGTAGAGGTACACAATCCTCTTCAGTACAGCCTGGATATACTGTAGATTCGTAAACAACGTAATCGCCTTTCTTTAAAACTTTTCCAACAGTTTCGGTTGCAGCCAAAACAGGTTTTAGGTCGGGTAAATTGTGTTCATCGATTGGAGTAGGAACGGCTACAATATAAAACTTCGCCTCCTTTAGGTCTTCTACTTCCGATGTATAAACAATATCGCAACCTAAAAAAGCTTCGCTTTCGAGTTCACGACTAGGGTCGATCCCCTTTTTCATGAGATCAACCCTATCGGGCTTAATATCGAAACCAATAACAGAAATCTTTTTGGCAAATTCAATGGCAATGGGCAATCCAACATAACCCAAACCAATAACAGCCAATTTTTCGTTTTTTGCAACTAATGAGTCGTAAAGATTCATGGTAAAAAATTATTTCAAGTTATTTAAAATGGGGTGGTATTCCCCTTTCATTCCTATAGGTTGAAAATTCCTTATTTCGTAAACTGTTTGTATCGATTTTCGAGCATCGGCTAAACCATAACCTCGCCCTTCAAGGATTTCTCGGTAGCTTATTGTATGCAAGTCAGTAAATCCTTCGCTAAACTCTAGTTCATTCCCTTCAATTGTAATGGAACGGTAGGATCTCTGTCCTCTTTCCTTAATTTGTTTAGGAATATCGTTGAAGTCGACACTAAGGAACCATCGAACTCTGGCTCTTTCTAATTGTAAAAAACCTGCTGCCTTATTATGATTCAGAAGATGAACCGTATTTTCATTTACATCGCCAAAAATCCATGATAACATATCGAAAAAGTGGACACCGATATTTGTGGCAACCCCACCAGCCTTTTGAACATCGCCCTTCCACGAAATAAAATACCAATGCCCACGACTGGTAATGTAAGTAAGATCGATATCGAATATTTTATCGGCCGGAGCTGATTCAACCTGTTCCTTTAGGGCAATAATGGAAGGGTGATGCCTTAGCTGGAGAATTGTGCTAACCCTTTTACCGGTTTCCTTCTCAATTTCTTCGAGGGCATCAATATTCCATGGATTTAGAACAATTGGCTTTTCGCATATGGCATTAGCTCCCTGACGTAAAGCAAAGCGTATGTGGGAATCGTGTAAATAGTTTGGGGTGCAAATACTAACGTAATCGAGTTTAATTCCCTGTCGTTTAATTTTATCGGTATGTCTATCGAAACGTTCGAATTCAACAAAAAAAACGGCTTCAGGAAAATAGCTATCTAAAATACCTACACAGTCGTGCTTGTCGAGAGCAGACACCAATGTGTTTCCAGTTTCTTTTATTGCTTTTAAATGGCGAGGAGCAATGAAGCCAGCCGCACCTATTAATGAGAAATTTTTCATCATAATATATTGAAATCATTAGCCTATCCGGCTCACGCTGTCGTTTTCGAGTTTGTATTTAACATTACTTTCGGGGCAAATGGCATATCCTAACAAATCGAATTCTAGTCGGTGTCCAAATTCGCTCATCCATCCAATTTGCTTACCCGGATTACCAACAATAAGTGCATAGGGTCTTACATCGCGAATTACTACTGCACCTGCTCCAATAAAACAGAATTCACCAAGAGTTATTCCACAAACAATTGTTGCATTAGCCCCAATTGTAGCCCCTTTTTTAACTGAGGTTTTAGCATATTCGGCTTTACGATTTACTGCACTACGTGGGTTTATTACATTTGTAAAAACCATCGAAGGGCCCAAAAAAACATCGTCCTCGCATATTACACCAGTATAAATAGAAACGTTATTTTGAACCTTTACGTTTCTTCCTAGCACAACTTGAGGAGATACAACTACATTCTGACCTATATTGCAACCATCGCCAATACTACAGTTTGGCATAATATGGCTAAAATGCCATATTTTCACTCCCTGTCCAATGGTGCATCCTTCATCGATTACAGCTGTTGGGTGTGCAAAGTAGGTTGTTTGCATAATGTATTTAGGTTAAATTACTCTAAACAATTAATTACCGCTTCGGCAATGTACTCTTGAGTTTCATCGTTCAACTCTGTATGCATGGGCAACGAGAATACAGTATTGCAAAGCATTTCAGTTTTCGGAAAACTTTGAATGCGTGCATACTTTTTAAAGCCCTCAAAAGCGATTTGCTTATGAAGTGGAACAGGATAGTAAACCATAGTTGGTATTCGCTTCTCGCTTAATTTTGCTAGAAGTTCGTCTCGCTTACCTTCAATTAACCTTAGAGTGTATTGGTGGTAAATATGATTGGAATAGCTAACCTTTATTGGTATTATTAAGTTGCTCGATGAGGCAAGCAACTTATCGTAACGTTTAGCTGCTATTATTCGTGCATTATTGTATTCATCGAGATACCTCAACTTTACCCTTAAAATGGCAGCCTGAATAGTATCGAGCCGCGAGTTCACACCAATAATATCGTGGTGATACCTTTTCTTCATACCATGATTAGCAATAGACCTAATGGTTTCTGCTAAATGGTCGTCGTTGGTAAAAATGGCACCGCCATCGCCGTAGCAACCCAAATTTTTTGACGGATAAAACGAAGTAGTTCCAATATTTCCAATGGTTCCTGCTTTTACCTTATGCCCACTTGTGAAAATGTAGTCGGCGCCTAGGGCTTGTGCATTATCCTCAACAATAAATAAATTATTTTTTGCTGCAATATCGGCAATGTGCTCCATATTAGCGCATTGCCCAAAAAGGTGAACAGGAATAATCGCTTTGGTTTTTGGCGAAATAGCTGCCTTCAATGAGTTTATATCCATATTGAAGGTATTCGCATCCACATCGACCAGTATTGGTACAAGGCCAAGCAAGGCTACAACCTCTACAGTTGCAATAAATGTGAAGTTTGGGGTAATCACCTCATCGCCGGGTTTAAGGCCAAGTGCCATTAACGCAATTTGAAGTGCATCGGTACCATTTCCACAACCTACTACATGCTTAACTCCAAGGTATTGGGCCAATTCCTGTTCGAAATATTTTACGTGCTCACCCTTTACAAAGGCTCCGCTATTAATAACCTCTTGAATGGCCTCATCGACCTCGGTTTTAATTTTTGCATACTGACCATGCAGGTCGACCATTTGAATAGGAAATGTAACCATGCCTTAGTAAGTTTATGTGGTTTTTTGAAGCTAAAGTTAAACAAAAGTAGATTTCAATTGCCTATTTTGCGTAACTAATCGCTCGGGTTTCACGAATTACTGTAATTTTTACTTGTCCTGGGTAGGTCATTTCATCCTGAATTTTTTTGGCAATTTCGTACGAAAGATTTGCTGCATCTTCATCAGAAACCTTCTCGCTACCTACAATCACCCTTAATTCCCTTCCTGCTTGTATGGCATAAGTTTTCAGAACACCCGGATGATTAAGCGCTAAGTCTTCCATCTCTTTCAAACGCTTAATATACGATTCAACAACCTCGCGACGGGCACCGGGGCGAGCGCCAGATATGGCGTCGCAAACCTGAACAATGGGTGCTATTAGTGTAGCCATTTCAACCTCATCGTGGTGCGAGCCTATAGCATTACATATTTCGGGTTTCTCTTTATATTTTTCTGCCAGTTTCATTCCAAGTATAGCGTGTGGCAACTCGGGCTCATCGTCGGGCACTTTACCTATATCGTGAAGAAGTCCTGCACGCTTAGCTACTTTTGGATTCAAACCTACCTCAGAAGCCATTATTGCGCACAAATTGGCAACCTCCCTAGAGTGCTGGAGTAAATTTTGTCCGTACGATGACCGGTATTTCATTTTACCAACCAAGCGAATTAATTCTGGATGAAGTCCATGAATTCCAAGATCGATAGCAGTACGCTTTCCAATTTCTACAATCTCGTCCTCAATTTGCTTCTGGGTCTTCTGAACTATTTCTTCAATACGGGCCGGGTGTATTCGTCCATCGGTAACTAATTGGTGCAAGGCCAAACGAGCAACCTCGCGACGAACCGGATCGAATGCAGAAAGAATGATGGCTTCAGGAGTATCATCGACAATAATTTCGACTCCTGTTGCTGCTTCGAGGGCTCGAATATTTCTTCCTTCACGACCGATTATGCGACCTTTAATCTCATCGGAATCGATATGAAATACAGTTACCGAATTCTCTATAGCCGCTTCACTAGCAACCCTTTGAATAGTTTGTACAACTATTTTCTTGGCCTCCTTGGTAGAAGTCATTTTGGCCTCATCCATTATTTCATTAACGTACGACATGGCAGCAGTTTTTGCCTCAGCTTTCAGCGATTCGATCAGCTGATTTTTTGCTTCTTCGGCTGAAAGTCCTGAAAGTGACTCTAGTTTTTCTATATGCTGTTTATGCATACGCTCCAGCTCTTCGGTTCGTTTCTCAACCAATTCAATCTGATTGGTCAGATTCTCCCGAATAGTTTCAACCTCCTTTTGTTTACGTTGAGTTTCCTCTAGTTTCTGCGAAATAAGAGTTTCTTTTTGTTTTAATTTGTTTTCATTCTGTATATACCTATTGTTTCGTTCGGCGAATGCTTTTTCGTTCTCATTCTTTAGTTCAAGAAATTTTTCTTTGGCTTGAAGTATTTTTTCTTTTCGCAACACCTCGGCTTCTGCTTCGGCTTCACGAATAATGTTTTCCCTTCTTCTCTTTAAAATGAGACTCCAGGCTAGGTATCCTCCTACCATGCCAACCAGTAGGGCTCCTGCGGATAATAATATTGCGGTAATCATAATTTTAATTTTTATTTTTATTTGTGCAACTGTTGTTAACTTTCTAACTTTTACTTAAAGTAAGCCGTTAGATATCTATTTGAGAATTAAAAACTTTTAGCTTTTAGTAAATTATTCATTTAGTAAACACACTAACCCTAAAAGGGTTTAGCTTATCATAAATAAAAAACCCGCATTGCAATCCTTAATATTTGGAGGAAACCCCAAATAAACATGGTTGGAATGGCCGTTGATTTCGAACTTCCAATGTTAGCGAGAAGCTATATCTGGCAAGCCAGATTAAGGCCTGTCCTACGTCAACCTAAGTCCTACCCCAGAGTTTTTAATGTTGAGTTCCCCAAACCCAGTAAGGATGCAATGCGGGCTATGCTATTTGAAAGAACGTATTTCTCTCTTTTCCAGATAATCGCCAAACTGATCGTTAAGTTCATTCAGTTGAGCAACAATGGGCGATACATCGAACCTATTCTCGCTTTCGAGCATTTTTATTACAAACTGTAGGGCAGCCATAGCTAAAAAATCCTGTGTATCCTTATCGTTGTATCGTTGCTTGTACTGAATAACTTTCTCGTTAATCAGTTTAGCTGCCTTACGAATTTTCTCCTCATCGTTTGGGTCAATTTTAAGAGGATAGTACCTATCGGCTACATTAACTCGAATCGACAATTTATCCTCCATAAAAAAACCTTTGTTCACTATCTGTTTAAAAGAGCAATGCAATTATCTATTTCCCGCACCATCTGGGCAACCTTCAACTTGGCTTCATGAGCATCCTGACTTGAATTCAGAAGTGCTTTGGCCATTCGTTGCTGGTCAACCTTTTTTTCAAACTCATTCAGGAGGTCCCCTTTTTGTTTAAGCTGCGACTCAAATATCGCATTTTGCTGAACCAACTTAAGGTTTTCTTCCCTCAAACTCTCATACGCAGAAATAAGTGTGTCAATTTTTGCTTTCAACTTATTAACAACTTCTTCCTGCATTGAGTGTATGAGTTTGATTAATACAACAAAAATACTATAGGTTTAGCAAATAATCAAAAATTAATTGGTCTATTTTGCAAACTAAAGTTAAAAAACTAGTTTTGCTTTCTTTCATTTTCCATTGGTTTTATGCATTTAAGAGCTTTTCTCTACATAGTTATGAGTTTATGGTTTTTTCAGGTTTTTTCTCAAAACTCAAAAAAATCAATCGACCTGCACCCTCCTCTTAAGGGCTCTCTATTCCTGTCTGGGGCATTTGGAGAAATACGAACAGACCATTTTCATTCGGGTGTCGACTTCAGAACCGGAGGTAAAAATAATGCGGCCATTTTTTCGTGCGATAAGGGTTTTGTTTCTAGAATAAAAATAAGTGGCACGGGTTTCGGAAAGGCCCTTTACATTGATCACCCCAATGGATACACTACGGTTTATGCTCACCTCGATAGGTTTTCTGATATAATTGAACAATTTATAAAGGATGAGCAGTACCAACGGGAACAGTTCGAGGTAGACGTTTACTTAAAACCCAATCAAATTAGGGTTGAAAGAGGGGAACAGGTGGCGTGGAGCGGCAATACGGGAAGTTCAGGAGGTCCTCATTTGCATTTCGAAGTTCGAAGAACTGCCAGCCAGATTCCTATTAATCCTTCGTTTTCAAACATTCCAATTGCCGATGTTATTAAACCTTCGGTTCAGGGGCTTTGGATTTACCAACTCGACTCGTCCCTTTCAACCATAATTAATAATAGAATTCCCGTTAAGCTTAATGCCAGCGAAGGAAACATTGTTGTAAGCGATACCCTCGAAGTATTCGGAACCATAGGGTTGGCCCTTAAAGCGTACGATTTCATAAACGATGGTAGCATTCGCTGTGGGATTAACGGCATAAGTTTGACTGTGAATGGAATCCCATGGTATTCGTTTCAAATTAACGAATTTCAATTTTCAGAAACACGATTTGCCAACAGCCACATCGATTACGAGTTGGGGCAACTCGAAGGGAAGCGCATACACAAACTTTTCATCGACCCCAATAACGGCTTTTCGGCTTATGGTACTATTCGCAACAAAGGAAGAATTTCAACCAAAACCGATAGTCTTTATAGGGTAAAAATTGCCGTGCTCGATTCGTATGGGAACCAAACAACCGTTTCGCTTACTTTAAAAGGAACGCTTCCAAAAACCCAATTTATTGTTCCATCGAATGGAATAAAAACCGAATTAGTAGCTAATTGGAATTTTTTTGAAGCCAACTCATACCGAGGCGAAGGGCTAATAGTTGAAGTTCCCGAAAATGCCCTATACAATAATTTGCCTTTCACATTCAATGTTTCGGGAAAGCCAAAAGGAAGCTATTCAAGGGTTTACCAAATAGCAAACAGGTTAGTCCCTTTGCATAAACCCTATAAATTATCGATCAAACCCGATTCGCTTCCAGAAAAATACCGAATTAAAGTTCTTTTAGCTACATTCAATCCTAAGGGTGATATTGAAGCAGCTGGTGGTAAGTGGGATAAAGGTTATGTAGTGGCCAATTTACGTAACTTTGGCGATTATTTTGTGAGTATCGACACCATCCCACCAAGCATTAAACCAATAAACATTGCTAACGGTAAAAGAATTACAAATGAAAAAGAGATTCGCTTTACTGTAGATGATAACTTTAGTGGTATTCAAAGCATTAGGGGTACAATAAACGGTAAATGGGCACTATTTGAGCACGACCCAAAAAATAAATTGGTATTCTATATTATTGACAAGGAGAGAATTGGATCCACAGGCACTTTCTTTTTAGAACTTATAGTAACTGATCAGAAGGGAAACTCTTCGGTATATAAATGTAAATTTGTAATTTAATTTTTAATCGAATAATGATTGGACATTTCATATACTTCATTATTTTTTCGGTTGCACTCATACTGATTGCCTTATTACCATTCAGATTAATGTACCTTTTTGGCAATTTCATTTACCTTTTTTTACGGTATATGGTTGGATACAGAATTGAAGTTGCACGGTCCAATTTATTAAAATCGTTCCCCGAAAAAAGCAAAGAAGAAATAAGAAGTATACTGAATAAATCGTACCGAAATTTGGCCGATATTGCGATTGAGGCACTTAAGGGTTTCACAATTAGCCGCAAACAGATACTTATGCGCTATGTAATAAAAAACCCCGAATTACTCAACAATTACTATGATAAAGGCATAAGCATTATAGGTGTTGCGGGGCAT
The DNA here is from genome assembly GCA_964479665.1 of uncultured Rikenellaceae bacterium. GTDB lineage: Bacteria > Bacteroidota > Bacteroidia > Bacteroidales > Tenuifilaceae > UBA2287. The sequence goes on from CAYZNN010000005.1 coordinate 131,842, forward strand.
TATGCCAACTGGGAATGGGGTGCGCTCTCAGCGGGTTTGCACCTTAAGCACAAACCTGTGGCATTTTATAAACCCCTCGACAATCCTATTATCGACCGGCTTATGAAGTGGACTCGGGTTCATAAAGGAACCCAAATGGTATCAACTGCCGAAACCTTTGCCACCTTCGAAAAATTTAAAAATGAACCCTGCATTTATATTTTGGTAGCCGACCAAAGCCCCGTTGACTTGACCAAAGCGTTTTGGGTCGATTTCCTGAACCAGGATACTCCTTGCCTACACGGCCCCGAAAAGTATGCACATCTATACAACTATCCTGTTGTATTTATTGAAATTCAGAGAGTAAAACGAGGATTCTATACTGTTGAACTATCTGTACTTTGCGATAACACTCAATCGCTAGAGCATGGTGAACTTACTAGCCTTTATTTCAAGAAACTCGAAAAAGTTATACGTAAAGAACCTTCACCATGGCTTTGGACACATAGACGATGGAAAAGAAAACGGCCTTCGTATCTTGTTTATAACTCAATAGGCATGTCGTAAAATAATGGCACGCTAGTTGAAAGGTTCAAAATGCCACCAAATTGTATTACATTTGTACTACTTTGCACTTTTCAAATCTGAAAAAAATGAAAAATAAACTATTGGCATTATTTCTACTATTACTGGTTATTTCGCCATTCAATGCTGGTTCAATAAATTATAGAAATAAGCATTTGGCCCTAATTGCCTTTAATGTTACAATTAGCCCACAAATGATGGAACATCTTTCAGGTCTTGAAAGCAGTTTTCCTGAGGTTAAAAATCATAAAACCAATAAAATAATTAAACGCATAAAAGATATTACCTGGATTCTTTTAGAAGAAAGGCTCGAGCGCGAGATTGGGCTCTATTTGTATCCTGTGAACATTTACGGCAATCAATTCGATTACGACGAGTTTGAATTCCCCAATACATCCATTAATAAAGCTATTCGAAGGGGTAACTCGAAATTTTACTTAAAAGTTGATTTAAATATTGAATTTGAAAACGTGTCGACACCCACTGGGTATGGAAGTGCTCCCCGCCAAAGAAGAGATACTTCAAGCACTGCAAGCGAAGAACCCCTACCCGAGCCAAAACCCCGAATAGTATTTAATATTACAACATACTCTGAGAAAGGAGTTATTCCTGTCGACAAGTTTTTAGGTCAAGCCAAGGGAAATGAACATTGGGTTTTCGATTCGAACTTTCTTAATGGATTGGTAAACGATCAGTTCTCAGAAGATCCTAAAACCCTCATGGGTCTCATGAATCAAGCCATTTCGAATCTAATCCTCAACATGTCGAAATAAGTTGAACCCCATTCCAAAAAAATACGTAACGCTTGGTCTCATGTCGGGCACTTCGCTCGATGGGCTCGATATTTGCCTCAGCGAATTTGAATATTCCAGTGGCGAATGGAAGCATGCCATATTACAAGCCGAAACCATTGAATACTCCAAGCAGCAGAAGCAAATGCTTTTGAGCGCTTATAATTCTTCCGGACGAGAACTTATGCTAATTGATGCCCGGTTGGGCAAATGGTTGGGTGAGCAAGTTAATGAATTTAGAAGTAAACTAAATTTCAATATAACAATCGATATCATTGGATCTCACGGACATACATTGTTCCATGAGCCCAGGCAAGGTTTTTCAACCCAAATTGGTAGCGGTGCCCATATAGCTGCCTTAACAGGCATACCTTGCGTTTCTAACTTTCGAATGGGCGATGTTGCCCGAGGCGGGCAGGGTGCTCCACTGGTTCCTATTGGCGATGAACTTCTTTTCAATCAGTACTTTTTTTGCTTAAATTTGGGAGGCTTTGCCAATATCTCCTTCAAATCCAATGGTAAGCGTACTGCATTCGATATTTGTCCGGCCAACATGGCTTTAAACTATTTGGCACAATTGCTTGGCAGGGATATGGATTCTGGCGGGGACATTGGTAAGCGTGGGGATACTAATTTCGAACTTCTAGACCGACTTAACAAAATAAGCTACTATAACCATTATGGCTCGAAATCGCTGGGGCGCGAATGGTTCGATGTGGAATTTATTCCAATAATAAACTCATATAGTATTAAGGATGAAGACATACTAAGAACTGTTTACGAACATATAGTACAACAAATTGGCAAAGTAGTAAACCAAACTCCCCAGGGCAGCGTACTGGTTACTGGAGGTGGTGCGAAAAATTCCTTTTTAATTGAAGCTTTGAAAACAATTTGCCAAAATCCTATAAATATTCCGTCCAACAATATAATCGATTTTAAAGAGGCCCATATCTTCGGTTTTCTGGCCCTTCTATTCAGTATTAAGCAGAATTCGGCTTTGGCTTCAGTAACGGGAGCACATGCTGACTCGATTGCAGGTTGCTTAAACATGTAAAATGTTGCTCCAGTTCCCGTCAATAATGCTGTATAAATGCATTAGTATTTAAACCCTCTGGAATATTTCCTATCGAATTAGTTGCTTGAATGCAATCTGCTAAATTGAATTTCATTTTTTTACCTGAACTAAAATAATATTTTTGCAAATTCTATAACCTAAATCATAACAATACAATGAGAAAACTTAATCTTTTGGGACTTGCTCTGAGTGCCATTCTGTTAATACAGGGGTTCGATTCCCAGGCCTGCACCAATTTTCTAGTAACCCGTGGCGCATCGGTAGATGGTTCAACCATGATAACCTACGCAGCAGATTCGCATTACCTTTATGGCGAACTTTACCATTGGCCTGCTGCAACTTACGCACCCGGAACTATGCTTAAAGTTTACGAATGGGATACTGGAAAGTATTTAGGCGAAATTCCACAAGCGCTCAGAACATACAATGTGGTTGGAAATATGAATGAGCACCAGCTTAGCATTGGCGAAACCACCTATGGTGGGCTCGAGAACCTTGTTGACACAACCGGTTTGATTGATTATGGTAGCTTAATATACATTACCCTTCAAAGAGCGAAAAATGCCCGAGAAGCCATTAAAATTATGGCCGAACTGGTAGAAACCTATGGCTACTATAGCAGCGGTGAATCGTTTTCCATTGCCGACCCTAATGAGGTTTGGATTCTGGAACTTATTGGAAAAGGCACCAACATGGTAACCGAACGAAAAACCAAAAAAACATATAACGCAAACAAGGGAGCTGTTTGGGTTGCGATTCGTATCCCCGATGGCTATGTTAGCGCACATGCCAACCATGCTCGAATAACTACTTTCCCATTGGAAAATGGTAAAACATCCATTAGTTCAAAGAATTTGGACAAAATATTCGACCCTTCAGTTGAAGTTGTTTATGCGCACGATGTTATTTCATTTGCCCGTAGTCAAAAACTTTTCGAAGGCAACGACAGCGATTTCAGTTTTAGCGATATATACTGCCCTATCGATTTTGGTTCGGCCCGCGCCTGTGAAATGCGAGTTTGGGCTTTCTTTAAAGATATTGACAAGAGCATGTGGAACCATTTCGATTATGCAAAGGGACTTAACCTGAAAAACAGGATGCCCCTGTATATTAAACCCGAACGTAAGTTATCTGTGAACGACCTTATGAACTTCATGCGCGACCATTTAGAGGGTACTGAACTCGATATGCGCAAGGATCCGGGCGCTGGCCCCCATGGACTTCCCTATCGTTGGAGACCATTAACATGGAAATACGATGGAAAAACCTATGTCAACGAGCGTGCCACTGCTACTCAGCAAACCGGATTCTCGTTTGTAGCGCAAATGCGCAACTGGCTTCCTAATGCCATTGGCGGAATCTTCTGGTTTGGGGTAGACGACGCAGCCACATCGGTTTACACACCCATGTACTGCAGCATGACTCGCATTCCCGAAACCTTTGCAGTGGGTAATGGCGACCTTTTAAACTATTCCGAAAATGCTGCATTCTGGGTATTCAGTAAGGTAACCAACTTTGCTTATCTACGTTACGATGTAATGAGTGCCGACATAGTTAAACTACAGCAAGAACTTGAAAAGCAATACGTTCAAATGACTGGCTTGATGGATAAAATGGCGCTGGAAATGCATCAATCCGCACCAGACCAAGCGGCAGAATTCCTAACAAACTTCTCAGTAAATAATGCCAACGCACTAGTTGCTCGTTGGGAAAAACTATTCCAGTTTTTACTTGTGAAATATATAGATGGTAACATTAAACAAGAGGAGAATGGGGTTTTCAAATACAATAAATACAACGCAACACCAGCAGGAGTAAATAATCCTCAATACCCCGATTGGTTTAAGAAAATAATAATTGACCATACAGGAGATAAACTCCTAAAGCCCGAAGAGAAGAAAAAATAGTCCACTTGAAAAAGCTGCAATTATGCAGCTTTTTTTTATGAACATTAGTAGGAATTACAAAAAATGGTTACTTTTGCATTCACATTTTTGGTAAGCAATCTCTTACAAAATGCTGATAGCGTGTAATATTGCTTATTTTGGAACAAACTAAACTGATTGCAAAATGGATTTTATTAAAGTTGCCGAGCAGGCATTTGAGCCCAAAAAAGAGCACCCAAACTTTAAAAGTGGTGACACCATTACGGTTCACTACAAAATTAAGGAAGGTAACAAGGAGCGTATCCAGAACTTCAGAGGCGTAGTAATTCAACGCAAAGGAACCGGTGCTACCGAAACTTTCACCATTCGCAAAATTTCAAGCGGAGTAGGTGTTGAGCGTATTTTCCCCATTCACTCACCTTTCATCGATAAGATTGATTTCAACAAGGCTGGTAAGGTTCGTCGCGCCAGAATTTTCTACCTACGCGACCTAACTGGTAAGAAGGCGAGGATTAAAGAGAAGATTGTTAAAATGGAAGAGAAATAGACCAAAAAATGTCCCAGTGAAAATTGGGACATTTTTTTACCTAACCCTGCTTGGTGTTTAAAAAAATGCTATATTTGCACCCGCATTCGACTCCGTAGCTTAACTGAATAGAGCACCTGACTACGGATCAGGAGGTTGGGGGTTTGAATCCCTCCGGGGTCACACAGAAGGCTAATCCGAAAAGGGTTGGCCTTTTTTATTTTCATTAAAATTGGTAATGGCCAAACACAAGGAGGGATGACGAGCAGGCTGTGTGCCTGAATGCGCGAAGTAAACTAAGGGTTGGCTAGCCCCTATGCAATCACTGCAAAGAAACACAAACCATGATGACGGATATATCTGATTAATACGAAACCAACAAAATATATTGTTTGACAGAAATAAGGAAATTATTTTAGCATTAAAAATCATATACTATTTAAAAATCCATGTAAATCTTCTTCTGGACTAAGATTTAGCTTTTTCCTTAATCGCGATCGGCTTATAAATGCGCTCGATGGGAGAATATTAAACATATCGGCCAATTCTTTGGTATTAAGGTCAATCTTTAAATAGGCGCACATACGTAAGTCGTGGGTTGAAAGGTCGGGGAAGTTGGTTTTAAGTTTTTTGAAAAAATCCTGATGCAGCTCATCCATTTGAATTTCGAACGTTTTGTAGTCTTTCTCGAGGAATGAATCGAGTAGCCTTTGTATTTCATTCAATTTATTCTTCAATGCAGCCGGATTCTTTTGGGCAATTTCAAATTGCTCTTTTAGGGTAATTAAAATGCGGCTTTTATCCTCATTATCCGTAGCTTTGCTTGCCAAATCAATAGTTTTATTTTTAAGTTGCTGCTTAATAATTTCATTTTCATTCTTTAAGCGTTCCTGTTCAAGCAACATAATCTCTTGTCGATATCTTTCTGCTTGCTGCTGGAGTGAATTCTTCTCTCTGATAAGCATTTGCTTCCTTTGTTTTTTCAACTTTACATTTTGCATAGTATAAACTTGAAAAACGACCAAAAAAACTACTGCTAGATACAATATATAGGCGTACCAAGAATGAAACCAAGGAGTTGCAATTTGGAAAGAAATTGGATTAGAATCGAGAACCTTACCATTTATTTTAGCCCTAACCAAGAGGGTATACGAACCAAAATCCAAATTGTAAAATTCAAAAACGTTGTCTGGTTTCCATAAACTCCACTCTTTAGACCCCCGAAATTTGAATTGATACTGAACCTCATCCTGATTAGGTACAATAAACTCAATTCTAAGGTTATTAAACTGAACGGGATTGAAGCTTCGGGGAAAAACAATTGGGTTTCAGTATTATTGAAGGCTTCAATTTTTCTGTTTACAAGAATTGGAATACTCTTACTTTCTTCAATTGTATTTTTCAAGTACTTAAAAGCAAATTTGTTATGAATAGGGTAAAACTCATAATCGGCTTGTAATTGAACCTGTACGTAATCACCAGGAAGTATTGAATTAATATTTGGATAATTTATTTTAGTTGCAGTTTGTGCAAAAATATTCTCGGTTGGGTTGTATACGTATTGAAAATGATCGGTTAAACCCAAATCCGTCATTAGAAAATTAACTTTATACTTCATAAGGAAGGGTTATCA
>CAYZNN010000006.1:0-126777 GCA_964479665.1 uncultured Rikenellaceae bacterium
ATCACAAAATAAATAATAACTTTGTAGCAATAAAAAAGCCCTTTTTTCAGGGCTTAAAGTAGGTTTTATATTTGTTTTGTGTTTGGTTGTTTTGTGGTGGTTACTTTCCGATGCAAAACTTGCTAAAAATAGAGCCCAAAATATCATCGGTAGTTATTTCGCCTGTAATTTCACCCAAATAGTAAAGCACCTGACGTATGTCAACGGCAAGCAAATCGCCTGTTAAATTAGTCTGCAAACCCTCTTCAACCAATATTATTCCATCGAGAGCTCTGGCCAGTGAATTATAATGCCGGGCATTGGTAACTATTACCTCATCGCTTGAGGTTTTGCCCAAATTGGTGATTTCAAACAGCAAATTTTTAAGTAAACTAATTCCCTGATTGTGCTTTGCAGATATTGACAATGTATTAGATTTCTGATACTTAATAGATATTATTTGAATAAACTTATTAATCACATCGGGATCCACTAAATCTGCTTTGTTAAGCAGAACAACCAACCGCTGATCGGAAGTTAGTTTTAAAGCAACTTCGTTAATGTGATTAATAATGCCTGCTTCGTCCTCACGTGCATCGATTAGAAGAATTACCACTAGAGATTGTGATATTTTAGCATAGGTTCGCTCAATACCAAGGCTCTCAATAGTATCGGTTGTATGGCGAATGCCAGCAGTATCGACAAAACGAAAAACAATTCCCCCAATTGAAATTGTATCCTCAATGGTATCGCGGGTAGTTCCTGCAATATCAGAAACTATGGAGCGCTCCTCGTTAAGCAACTTATTGAGGAGGGTTGATTTACCTACGTTGGGTTTTCCAACAATTGCAACCGGAATACCCGTTTTAATAACATTTCCCAACTGAAATGAATGAATAAGGCCCTCAATTACAACCCGGATTTCTTTTAATAGGTTAGCAAGATCGTTTCTATTGGCAAATTCAACATCCTCTTCGCTAAAATCGAGTTCAAGTTCAACTAATGAAATGAAATGCAGCAGTTGGTCTCTCAGTTCCTTTAATTTTGAGGAAAACCCTCCCCTTATTTGATTCAATGCTACCCGACGCGAGGCGTCACCCGTTGAGGCAATTAGGTCGGCTACAGCTTCGGCTTGTGAAAGGTCGATTTTTCCATTCAGAAAGGCCCTTAAAGTAAACTCGCCGGGTTGAGCCATTTCTGCACCATTTTGAATAAGAAGTTCGAGAATTCGTTGCTGTATATAGGGTGAGCCATGACAGGAAATCTCGACCAAATCGTCGCCCGTGTATGAATTGGGTGCCTTGAAAAGGCTAACAAGTACCTGATCGATTATTTTATCTCCATCGGTAATTGATCCAAAGTGTATAGTATACGGAAACTGTTCTGCCAATCGTTTTCCTTTTTTGGCCGAACGAAAAACCTTTTCGCAAATCGAAATGGCCAAGGGGCCATTTATACGGATAACGGCTATTGCACCAATTCCCGGAGGTGTAGCAATAGCAGCTATGGTTGAGTTGGAATTCATGCTAAAATTTGTAGACAAAGCTAATATATAATCCCATCATTTAATAAAAGGGGGAATCAAAATAATAAATTCAAATTTGATATTTTTTGCATTTACATTTTCAAACTCTATCTTTATCACCCGTTAACCCTAATAATTAACCAACAAACCCCTGAATGCACCCTATTCTCGAAAAAATTAATTATGCCATTAGCCTTTACAACGATTATGTGGGCGGGTACTTAATTCTTATCCTTCTGGTTCCCACGGGCATTTACTTTTCTATTAAATACAAGTTTCTGCAAATAACCCACTTCAGACATGCCTTAGGTTTGGTTTCGGGAAAATACAGCAGCAAGCACGACACTGGCGATGTGAGCCATTTTAAAGCCCTCACCACTGCCCTATCGGGCACTGTGGGAACCGGCAACATTGTTGGCGTTTCGTTAGCAATTTACCTGGGAGGACCGGGAGCCATATTTTGGCTTTGGGTTACCGGTTTTTTTGGCATGATGCTAAAAATGGTGGAATGTACCTTAGCTCAAATTTACCGAAAGGTAAATGCCGATGGTACCATTTCGGGTGGTCCCATGTATTATATTGAAATTGGCTTAAAGGAACGAATTGGAAAATTTGCCAAACCTCTAGCACTCATTTTTGCAGGTGCTGCAGCACTTTGTACTCTGGGTACTGGTAATATGGCACAAGCCAACTCCATTTCGAGCGTTCTAATGTCGAGCTATAACATACCTGTTTTGGCAACTGGTATAGTATTGGCAGTCCTTGTACTTTTAATAATTGTGGGTGGATTAAAGCGTATTGCCAACGTAACTTCTGCGCTTGTACCTTTTATGGCTGCTCTTTACTTTTTGGCTGCCATTATAGTTATTGGTGTTCATTGGCGCGATATTCCTGGAGCCCTTGGGCTTATAGTTCGTAGTGCATTCAACCCGTATGCAGCAACAGGAGGCTTAGTAGGCTCTACGTTCATTATGTCTCTGGTTTGGGGTGTCCGTCGTGGTTTATTCTCAAACGAAGCCGGACAGGGTTCGGCTCCCATGGCTCATGCCGCCGCTAAAACAGAGCACCCCATGCGCGAAGGTATTGTGGCATCGCTCGAACCATTTGTTGACACAATTGTTATTTGTACCCTAACCGCTTTAGTAGTTGTATTAACTGGCGCATGGTCGTCTGGGGTGCAAGGCGTTGGCATGACAGTGCTTGGTTTTGAGGAGGGCATGGGACAAGTTGGACTTGCATTTGCAGCGAAACATGTTGTTACCTTTGGTTTGCTTCTGTTTGCCTTTTCAACTATTATCAGCTGGTCGTACTACGGAAGCCGTGCAATACAGTACCTAATTGGCGACTACGCCATAAAACCTTACTACTTTGTTTTTGCTCTATTCTCGTTTTTAGGAGCCATTTGGGGTCTCGAAATTGTATGGAATTTTGTTGATATGGTAATAACCTTCATGACCATACCCAATTTAATAGCTTTACTGCTGCTTTCGCCTGTAATGAGTAAAGAGGTTAAGCGCTATTTGGCGCATTTAAAAGCAACAAGGTTGGAAGCGAAAGGTAAATAGTAAGAATAAAGTATTAACTCAAGGGTACTGTGAACTCTACTTTGGTTCCGGTACCCTTTTCGCTAATAATGGAAATGCTTCCCCCAAAATTTTCGATGCTTTTCTTCACAATTGCAAGGCCTATTCCGGCCCCATCGCAAATGCCGCAATGGGATGGAGCAAATTTCACAAACTTATCGAATACCTTCTCAACATTCTCTTTTTCTATTCCAATTCCATTGTCGGTAACATAGAAATTAAGCCTACCCTCGGAAAGGAAAACTCCATACTCAACTCTTCCAGAACCACTAAACTTAATGGCATTATCCATTAACTCATTCAACACCATCTCTATTGATTTTACAGGAAGAATAATGCTTGAGGTTCGCAAAGCATCATCTATATGGAAATCTATAGAAATTTTCAAATTGCATTCAGTAATCCTATTTAATGCATTAATTTCTATGGATTTAAACATTCTAACAAAATCGCACTCTTTAAGTTTCGAATCAACATCCAAACCATTATTGAGCTGAACTAGAATTGAAATTTTTTCGAAAAGGTTAAGCAGTTTGAGCGTGCTTCGTTTTATGTTGGAAAGTATTTCCTCGCGTTGGTTGCTACAGGAAGGATTATGCATCAGCAAGTCTGAAAAGCCAACTATGGCATTCATGGGTGTACGTACTTCGTGCGAAATGTTCGAAAGGAACTCCGATTTTTGAAAATCGGACTGTTCGGCCAGCTCCTTGGCCTTCTTCAGTTCGCTGGTACGCTCCTCAACCAAGCGCTCGAGCATTCTGTTGGTATTGGTTTTGGTTCGAAGCATTTGAATAACCAGAATAAGTACAATAAGCAAAAGAGCCAGCAGTACTATGCTTCCAACTTGAATTGTACGCTGATTGCGCAGTTCCTCCTTCTGTATTCGGTTTACCTTTTTGAGCAGCTCAATATCCTTAATTTTCTCGTTGGTTTCAGCAATTATTCTAAGTTGTTCATAATTTATAAGCTTATCTTTTAACTGCAAACTATCGCGTTTCTCAATATACTCATTCATGTATTGTAGAGCCTTTGTATTATCGCCCTTCAATTCGTATACTCGAGCATGATAAAGGAGGTTCTCCAAATTTAACTTATCCGACTCAATGGCATTGCTATAGAATTTGGACTTTTCGAGCGCAGTAAATGCTTCGGGGTATTGCCCCATTTTTGCCTTGCTATATGCCATTAAATTCAATATTTCGGCAAGAACCTTAAAGTTTCCGAGGGAATCGTATAGGTTAGCCGACATTTCAAAATGTAAAGCAGCTGTTTTAAAATCGCCTTTGGCAATCAGCACATTGCCCACATTCTTTATATTGGAAGCTAGGGTAGACATTTGCTTTATAGCATTGTTAATTTCGAACGACTTGCTGTACCATACCAGAGCCGAGTCGTAGTTTTGCAACGAGTAGTGCGCCATTCCAATATTATCGTATACCCGTGCAATAATATCGCTCCTTTTGCTTCCATTAAGCAATTTTGAAGCTGTTAAAAAGTATTTGAGTGCCTGCCTGTATATACCTTGGTCTAAAAGTACTAGGCCAATGTTATTATAGTCAGAAGCAATATTTTCAGGAATTTGAACCCGTTCGCTTTATTTGAAGTGCGTTTAAGTAATAGTTCAGGGCGAGCCTGTAGTCGTCCATAAAATAGTATGTAACAGCCTTTCGGTTGAGCGACCTCGATAGGCGAACGGAATCGGAAAGGAAAATCGACTTATTTATGGCAATATCGCTGTAGGGAATAAAGTATGCGGGCGAATTGCTGGCATAGCGAAAAATGTAATCGTTAATAGCATCAATCTTTATAGTATCGTGTACCAACGACTCAACTATTTGGCTCAGCGTATCGACATATTGAAGCTGGGTTTGGATGCCCCGAGCGTTCGAATAACCCCCAAAGTAGGTATTGAGTACAAAGAATAAAAGGAGAATTTTAGAAAAAGTTGGCATCAAGGGCTATAAAGTTTATACAAAGGTACTTTCGAATACCTAACATGATACCTGCTAATGGTTGATCTTCATCACCGAATATCCTATAAACATCAAAAAAGGGTTGAATGGTTTTTGTGAAAAGTAATTAACTATCAATTGAATATAGAATTATACACCCTATTTCAGTGGGTAGTATGAAAACGCATAAAACTTAATTGAGAATACACCCCTACTTTTTAATAAAATAGGGCCCTGTTCTGTTTGAATGAGGCAGGCCCTAATTAATCCATGAGTTGCAAAATGGAACCCTTAGGTTATAATGAGTTGAATATTCGATTATTCGGTTAATTCACAACAAACTTTTTGGCAGTAAGCACCTTGCCCTCGTTGTGAAGCGAGCAAATATAAATTCCTTTGGGAAGTGTAGCAACGGAGAATTCAATGTTTCCAGAGCGGTCGTTCAGATCAAGCTCTGAAACCTTTACGCCTAAAATGTTGGTTATATATATTTTGCCATTCTTGGCAGCTGGCAAGCTGTAACCCACGCGGAGCGTACCCTGCTGGTTCACCAATCCGCTTACCCATAGAGAAGCATTGCTGTACAAGGTGTTAACTCCAGTAACTGTAATCACAAAGTTAACTGTAACCGACACTACCTCCTCGGGGTTATCGGCATTAAATACATCGTACTTAATTTTGGCTGTTCCAGTATTGCCCTCAGGAAAGAATTGGACATAGAAGTCGTTTTCGCCAGTTGTAACACCTGCACCTATAGTTAAATGCACAGGAGACTCATCAACTGAAGGGTCATAGCAATTGCCAAGGCAAAAAAGGTTTATAGAACCTTCAATATTATCCCTTACATTTCTTCTTACTTTAATATTAATTGGAGCACTCGAATTATTTGTGATATTGAGTACAACCTTAATGTATTCGGTTGATGAAGTGCCATTGATATTAAATTCGGTGTTGCTTACATTTCCACCGTTGTGACTAATTGTAAAATTCTGTGATACAACAGAATGAGCCAACATAGCGAATAATAGACTAAGAACCATTTTTTGCATAACAATTGAATTTTATTTAATGCCAAAATTAATCTTAAAATTTCAATTTTCATATATTTGCCCTATCTAAAACGTTTTAAATTTACCTTAACCTATTAATCCTATGAGAAAGTTTTATTTTTTATTTCTTATTTTGCTTTTACCCTTTTGGGTAAATAGTCAGAACAAGGCTGGAATTGAACATTTAACACAAAATTTCAGCGGTACTTTTCCACCTCAAGGCTGGAGTATTGAGAATTACAACAGCCAGTGGACACAGAGCAACACATCGTATGCAAAGGGAGTTGCTCCTGAATTGAAGTTTACATACACAAATGGTTCTCTAACTACTCGTTTTATCTCTCCTGTAGTTAATTTGTCGGGAGTAACAAATCTTAGTTTAAGTTTTAAGCATTTTGTAGACCATTATGGTGCAGGCTACACCATTGGTGTTGCAACCCGTTCCAACAATGGAACGTGGAATACAGTTTGGTCAGTTTCGCCCAGCAGCGATATTTCAGAAAATAGAATTATAACCATATCAAATGCTGATGTTGGTTCGTCGACTTTTCAATTCTGCCTGTTCCTTTCAGGAAACGCTTACCAAATCGACTATTGGTTTATCGATGATATTATTCTATACACTCCTCATAGTAATGATCTATCTCTCAGCAGCATCGATGTTAATAAATACATTGTAGCTGGCAATACGGATGTAAAGGCAACGGTTAAAAACCTAGGTTTGAATAACATCTCTTCGTTCACTTTAAACTATAGGGTTAATGATGGTACTACTATTTCGGAAAATGTTTCGGGATTAAATTTAACTACAAACTCTTCGTACACCTACACCTTCTCGCAAAAATGGCTTTCCAATACAGGTAACTATAGCCTGAATATTTGGGCAACGAATATTAATGGCGGTGGCGACGACGATGACGCATCGAACAATAGCCTTACAAAACCCATTATGGTAGCTTCCAATTCGGTACCCAATATGCCGTTCTTCGAGTCGTTTACAAGTTCCACTTGTGCCCCATGCTATACATTTAACACCAACACGTTTACCCCATTTTTAAATACCAACGCAGGTCAATATGCTATTATTAAGTACCAAATGAATTGGCCGGGTACAGGCGACCCATACTACACTGCTGAAGGAGGAACTCGCAGGACATACTATGGGGTAAGCGCTGTACCATCGTTGTTTACGGGTGGAAATACAACGGCAACCAGTGGTACTGCCCTTAATGCTGCCTATAATGCTGAAAAAGCCAAACCCAGTTTCTTCACCATTTCGCCTAAAGCATATATCCTTGGTACAACGGTACATGCAACCATCGATATTACTCCATACATAACAATCAACAACCTGAAGGTTCATGCTGCAGTTATTGAAAGAGAAACAAGAAACAACGTGGCTAGCAATGGAGAAACTTCCTTTAAGTATGTAATGATGAAGATGCTGCCCAATGCAAGCGGTACAACCGTTAACTTTACCGATGGGGTTACGCACAACCTTTCTTTTACTCAGAACCTAACCGGAACAAATGTTGAGGAGTATCACGACCTAATGCTCGTTGTTTTCATTCAGAACGACGAAAACAAGGAGATTATGCAGTCGATAATGATAAACAGCCCCCTCTCCTATACTGTTACTTTTAATGTGAAAAACGAGGCCTCTAATCCCATTGAGAATGCTGTTGTTACCATTGGTGACGAAAATTATACTACAAATTCGGATGGTATTTGTACGGCTGTTTTGCCCAACGGAAACCATGGTTATACAGTTGATGCATTTGGTTACTCAGCAGCAAGCGGAGAAGTAACCGTTAGCAATGCAAATACTTCGGTAAATGTTACCTTATCTCCAGTACCAACCTACACTGCAATATTTATTGTGAAAGATGATAATGATGTATTAATAGAGAATGCTTCTGTTACATACGATAACAGAATTGAAACTACTAATAGTGAAGGTGTTGCAATTTTCGAAACCGAATCGGGCTCATTCGACTATTCCATTGATGCCGAAGGTTACCTAATTGAAACAGGTACGGCACTTGTTGCGGACGAATCGATTACAATAAATGTTACGTTAAGCCCTCAACCATACCCTGTTACATTCGATATAAAGTACACTAACGAGGCTCCTATTGTTGGTGCTTCTATTCAAATTAATGGAGAAACATTGACTTCTGATTCCGAAGGTAAGGCTACCATTGAAATTATAAATGGTGAGTATGCATACACTGTAAACATTGAGGGCTATATGCCAATTGAGGGGATCGTAGTCGTTGCAGGAGAAGCTATTACAGTTGAAATCATTGTTCCTTTGCCACAATATGAGGTTACTTTCGTTGTAACATCGGGTGAAAACATACCGGAAGGCAATGCTACAATCAGTATAAATCAAGAAACAATAACTACAAACGCCGAAGGGCAAGCTACCATAATGCTTGAGGATGGAATTTACGATTATTCTGTAAATAAGGAGGGTTTCGCTGCATTTAGTGGAAGCGTTACAGTTAATGGAGAAAATAAAACGGTTAACGTTCAATTGACCCACACCTCAATTAAACCCAACCAACTCTTCTCCGCTACCCTCTACCCCAACCCCAACAGCGGACAATTCAGCATTTCCATCCCCAATGCTTCCGAAAGAGTACGTGTGAAAGTTATTAACGCTTTAGGGGCAGCCGTTATGGAAGGGCAACATGCTATTGCCAATGGCAAAATCGACGTGAACATTTCACAACCCAAAGGTGTTTACTTTGTAACTCTAACCCTAGCCAATGGCCAAAAGCAAACCCTTAAACTGGTTATTGACTAAATAAGCATTAATGCACATGACCAAGCTCTTTTCGGCGCTATTTATATCTGCTACCTTCTCGTGGTTTGCCCTTAACGGGCAAACCACCGAGCAGGTTCGTGTAGGATTTGCCAATTTGGGCCCATTTGCCCAAGCCAATGGAAAACAGGCAGTATACTGCCTCGTGAATAACGATACCAAAAACCCCATTAGCAGTCTGGTGCTGAACTGGCAAATTAATGATGGCAGCATTGAAAGTAACGCGTTGAATGGCTTTTCGATTGACCCATGGACCAGCAAATTGTTTCAAATGCCTACCCAACTTAATGTGGGGGCTTCAGGGAATTACCTCGCTAAAATGTGGGTAAGCATGGTCGACGGGCAGCAGCAAACCGACCCCGATACCCTTTTTATCCCTTTTGTAGCCCTTGAAAATACCGCTGGTAGAAAGGTGCTTTTCGAAAATTTTTCGAGTATTGGTTGCGGAACCTGCGCCGGAGCAAATGTTATGCTTCGCCAAATTGCCGATAAAACGCGCGATGTCAGTTTCTTTCTGGCTTACCAAATCGATTGCTACTCGGGTAATCCCATGTGCCATGCAGCCTCAGTCGATATTTTAGAACGAAAGGATTTCTATAACGTACAGTACACTCCCTATTCGGTTTTAGGAAACTATTTTGGGAATAACTCTTACTATTTCGATATTGAACTGTTCGACTCGGAAACCAGCCGCCCCAGCCCCATTGCCATAAGCGGTACAGTTGAAATTGTTGGCTCCAACGTTGAAGGTTCCATTATTGTTGAACCCTATACAAACATTTCAACCGATAATCTTATTGTTCGTTTAGCCATAACCCAGGATGTTGTGACCTTTGCCACCCCTCCGGGCTCGAATGGCGAGAAGGAGTTTTACCATGTGCTTCGTCGCTTTGTAAGAGTGCCCAAGGACGACCTCGCTCCGCTTGCACAGGGAGAACCCCTACAGTTCACCTTCAGCGAAAGTTTTGCAGGGCTCAATGTCGACCTTTCGACGTTTCGAGTAGCCGCTTTTGTTCAGGACACTGCTACGCGTGAAGTTATTCAGGCTCACGAATTCAAATTGGCTCCAAACACCATCAATTCAGCGATTTCGAGTGCTTCATTCAACATTTATCCAAACCCCGTTCAGTCATCAGCATCTTTTGGCATGGTTTTTCCAAAGCCCATTTTGGGTTCGCTGCGGATTAGTATTAGCAATATGCTGGGGCAAGTAGTGTGGGAAACCGAAACAAGCATGAATGGTAATGAACTATTGTTCAGCAGTATACCAATACCCATGGGTGTGTATATTATTTCTGCGGAAATCAATGGTAATTTCTTCTCCAAAAAACTACTTGTTCAATAGCATTCTCAGCTGTAAAGTTGCATTTCTTATTAGTACAAAAACATTAAACAGCATTTTATCCATGAGAACGTTTTATATCTTTATTATCATATCTTTTTTTTCGTGCGCAACAGTTTCGGCACAGGGGACAAGTTTGAAAAAGCTACCCAGCGCAACAGTAAAAACCCTCGATGGCAAAACGTTTAATACCTCGCAAATGAGCAATAATGGGAAACCTATTATAATCAGTTTCTGGGCCTCATGGTGCCGCCCCTGCATTAAAGAGCTAACTGCCATTGCCGACCTTTACGACGATTGGCAAGCAGAAACCGGAGTAAAAATTATAGCCATTTCGGTTGACGATTCGCGAACGGTTAACAACGTGCGGCCATTGGTTAAGTCGCGGGGTTGGGAGTATGAGTTTTACCTCGATGTAAATTCCGATTTCAAGCGCGCCATGGCCGTTAACGATGTACCCCATACCTTCATACTGAATGGCAAGGGCGAAATCGTTTACCAGCACACCTCCTATACCGAAGGTAGCGAGAAGGAACTAATTAGAAAGGTAAAAGAAATAGCTGGGAAATAGCCATGAGAATAAAACAACATTGTTTAAACCTGGTCCTTTTAGCCGCTATTCTTCCTAGTTCGCTTGTTGTTAATTCACAGGATTTTGTTGAAAAGGCCACTGTAAAGGGCAACATATATTCGGAAGCAAGCTACTACCTAACCGATACCACAATTGGTGCGGAGAAGGTAAAGGAATATGTTAGAGCCAACATTTTTGGAAATATTATCTATTCCTACAAAAACATTAGCGCAGGTATGCGCTACGAAGCATTTCAGCCACCATTGCTCGGATACGATTCGCGTTATGAGGGAATGGGCATTGCAAATCGTTTTTTAACCTATACCGATTCGCTATTCGAATTTACCATCGGAAATTTTTACGAACAATTTGGTAGTGGACTGGTATTTAGAACCTACGAGGACAACAAGCTGGGAATCGACAATTCGATGGATGGTTTTAGGGCCAAAATAATGCCCCTTAGGGGTTTAGCCATAAAAACATTTGTTGGAAAGCAACGCTTCTACTGGGATTCGGGTCCAGGTTCGGTTAGAGGTATTGATGCCGAATGGAACATCCTATCGCTAATTAATCCCGAATCATTCAATATGCTCTCCTTTGGTGGTAGTGCCGTAAGCCGTTACCAACCCGATAAGGACCCAATTTACCGTTTGCCTGAAAATGTTGCGGCATTTGCTGGGCGCGTTACCTTTTCGAATAGTGATATTTACATTAATTCTGAATATGCATTCAGGGTTAACGACCCAACCTCCACCAATAACCTGGTATATAAAAATGGTCAGGCATTGGTACTGTCTGCCAGCTATTCGGCTAAGGGAATTGGAGTTCTTGTTACAGGAAAATGGGTCGATAATATGGATTTTCGTTCGAGTCGTAATGCCACGGGCAACGACCTTACATTAAGCTATATTCCAGCCACATCGCAGCAGCAAACCTATTCGCTGGCAGGTATGTATCCATATGCAACACAGCCTCTGGGCGAGGCCAGCATTATGGCACAGGTTAACTATAGAATACCTAAAAATTCCCTGCTAGGCGGTCGCTATGGTACGAATGTTCAGTTAACCGGCTCGGTTGCAAACTCAATTAATAAACAAAAACTGAACGATACAATTAACATTGGAACATCTGGAACATTGGGATATAAAACGAGCTTTTTGAGCATTGGCAACGAGAAGTATTTTCACGATTACTCATTGGAGATAAGTCGAAAAATCAATTCAAACCTAAAAACGGTTTTTGGTATGGCCAATCAGTTCTATAATGTTGAAATACTTCAAGGGCATCCCGGCGAAGAGCCGGTTAAGGCTTGGGCTTTTTATGCCGATTTCTCGTATAGTTTTCTCCAGTCGCAGAACATAAGGGTTGAGGTTCAGCACCTCTCAACCAAGCAGGATATGGGTAACTGGGGTATGCTCTTAATGGAGTATACGCTGGCCCCAAACTGGACATTTTCCCTTTCCGATCAGTACAACTACTCTAAAAAGCACTACTTCATTGGAAATGCTACATATAATTATAAAGCCCATAGGGTTTCGATCCGTTTTGGTAAGCAAAGGGCAGGTGTAGTATGCGTTGGCGGAGTTTGCCGTTTAGTGCCTCCCTCCTACGGCGCCTCACTTATTCTTTCAACCACATTTTAAAAAGTAATGCAATATGAACAGGTTCATTTTACACCTTTTTTCTGCAGCAATTGTAATTACTAGTTGCGACATTATACAGGAACCATTTATTGAAAACAATTCGAATAATGGTGGAAATGGCGATGTAGTGAAAAAGGTTCTTTTAGAGGAATTTACAGGTCACCAATGCCCCAATTGTCCAGCAGGTGCTGCTACCGCTAGCCAAATACACAGTTTGTATGGCAACCGTTTCGTTATAGTTGCCTACCACGCTGGTTTTTTTGCCCGAACATCCAGTGAATTCCCAATCGATTACCGCACAACATCGGGTACCGAACTCAATAGTCACTTTGGGGTTTTAGCATACCCTTCGGGAGTAATAAACAGAAGGCAATACGAAGGTTCTACTGTTCTCGACAGAACCAATTGGGCAGCCGCAACTGCTGAAAGTTTGCAGCTGGAACCCGAGTTGCAATTAAACCTCAGCCGTGAGTATAGTGAAGCAACCCGGACATTAAGCGTATCGGTAACCGGCAAAGCACTAACTGCAATAAGTACAACTAAAGTTTGTGTCTTTATAACCGAGTCGGGATTAATTTCCCCACAAAAAACATCAAACGATCCCAATTACCCAAGCGGTACAATTCCCAATTACTTACATAAGCATGTATTCCGAACTTCACTGAATGGAACCTGGGGTCAGGATCTTTTTGCTGCGGGAGCAATTGCCAATCAATCGCAAACCGTTACTGCCGCTGGCACCCTTAGTGCAAACTGGAATGTTGAAAATATGGATATTGTTGTTTTTGCTTACACTACTGACACAGGTCAAGTTATTCAGGTAGAAACCATTAGTGTATTGAATGAATAATGAAACCATTTCTAAAAAGCTGTACTTGCTATAAGTAGGGCTTTTTAGATAATATGGTCTTAGAAAAATTTTTATGTTCAATTTTAACATTTTTTAAAAAAACGTGGCGAATGGCACGATTTTCTCTTAAATTTGGTTTTTGAGAATAGAATCCTATTAAACCATTTTTACAGTTCAATTCACTTTTAAACTGAAATAGTATGAAATCGAAGCTTACATTTCTAGTTGGGATAGGACTTTTGCTTTTTGCACAGCCCTCTTTCGCACAGGCACCAGAAGCCAACATGCCCGATAGTGCCAAATTTTCTGGCGGAGCCTTGGTTGGCTCAGTAACCATTGATGGTAAAACCTATCAACAATTTGCCCTAAGGGCCGATGTTCCTATTGGCAAATTTGGGTTTGGAGTTGACCTCCAAATACTATTCGATGAGAATGGCCAAATTCGCAAGGAAGATTGGGATCATTGGCACGATTACATCGATAAAATTTACTACATCCGTTACGGGAAAAAGCGCGATCCTTTCTACATAAAATTAGGAGGACTAGATTACAGCTACCTTGGCTATTCGAATATTTTCAATGGCTATTCAAATATGGTTCAATACCCAACACGAAAAAGGTACGGTGCTGAAATGTCGTTTTTCTTCTCCTCCGACGAGAACGAGGGTAAACCAAAATTTGGTGCCGAAATGCTTTTTAACGACTTTAAAGAGGCTTTGGTTGAAAGCCCACAAAAACCTTCCATACTATTTGGTACTAGGGTATTCTATCGGCCTTTCCGCTTTTTGGAATTAGGTGCATCGTTGGGTGCCGACCTGAATGAGTACAAAGCTTTCCTCGATAAGGATGGAGATGGCATACCCGATTTAATTGATATGTTCCCATCCAACGCAGCTTGGGCAACCGAAAGAGACAAATTCACGCCTACCGATTGGAATTATCTGATTAACGACCCATACTGGGGTGCCACATTAACCGATAGATATAACAAATTGGTTGCTCTAGGAATCATTCCGGCCGACACATCATCCATGTCCGACCTTTTCAACCTGAATAATCAATCGTCGAGGATGTATGCCTATAGTTTTGATATTGGTATTCCAATTATTGAAAGGGAGATGCTTCAATTCGATATTTACTCGCATTTCACTCAACTGAGGGGTGAAAACAGAACCTACGGTTGGGGAGCCGCCCTTCCAGGCATCCGGTTGATCGTTGGAACGGGTAGTGTTAATAACTTCCTGACTTTCAAAGCTGAGTATCGCCGTTCTTCCAAGGAGTTCCTTTTCGGTTACTTCAACAATACCTACGAGTTAGAAAGAGCCTCCTTTATTGGTCGCGACAGCGTAATTACCAAACAACAAAGTTTGCTTGCAATTCAGGATGAGCTGAATGGTGTTTATGCAAGTGCCGAATTCAACTTCTTCAATTATATTGCTGTATTTGCTGGATACCAAGAATTAATGGGTGCAAATTCCAATGTTAGGTCGATACATGGTGAATTGAAAATGGGCGAAGCCCTTAAGAAAATGATCAGTTTTGCCGATGTGAAAGGTTACTATATACAGAATAATGTACAAGACTTTAAGGAGTGGAAAACCCCTAGCACTCTGGTAGGAGTAAATATTGGCTATAACTATAAAGGCGCTATAGTTGGATTCGACTATCGCTGGACTTTCCAAGATATTGACGGCAATGGCCTGATAAGGGGGAAAAACGAAACTTTCAAAACCATCAGTTTCCGAACTGCTTTCATGTTTTAAAAATAATGGAAATAATAAAAAAGCAGCTGGTTTAACTAAACCAGCTGCTTTTTATTACCCCCCATATAGCCTTACTATCCAATAAATTCATATATTGCACGACTATAAACGCATATTTTTTATAGTATGTCCGATATTTTATTTCAACTATCTGAAATTAAAAGCAAAGGAGAACCCTTTGTGCTTTGCATTGTTGTAAAAACCGAAGGCTCAACCCCTCGCAAAGAGGGTGCCAAAATGGTTGTTTTTGCCGATGGCACATCTGTTGGAACTGTTGGTGGTGGCACCATTGAAACGCAATCGGTTCGATACGCTTTAGAGGTGTTGAAAAAAAGGAAAACTTCGAAAGCTACCTACGAGCTCGAAGTGGACCTAAATATGCGCTGCGGCGGTTATGTAGAGGTGTACTTTGAGCCTATGAACTACAACCACAACTTACTCATTTTCGGAGCGGGCCATGTAGGCCGCGAAGTTGGCAAACTTGCAGCACAATTCGGGTTTAGCATTACCTACATTGATAATCGTGCGAATATTTATAACGAATTCGACCCTATGGGCGCTAAAACTATTTTGGTCGATTTCGAGAATTCAACCGATGAAATAGAGTTCTCCTCTCACGATTTTGCAGTTATTTGTACCCCAAAACATACCTGGGACGAGTTAGTGCTTTCGAAGCTTATTAATAAAAACTTGGCCTATTTGGGCATGATTGGAAGCAAACGGAAAATTGCCGAAACGCGAAAAAGTTTGCTTGAAAAGGGTTTAGCCTCTACCGAGCAACTTGATAAAGTGAATATGCCCATTGGTTTAGCTTTTAACGCCGAAACACCAGCCGAAATTGCTCTTAGTATAGTTGCAAAACTAATCGACGCAAAAAATTCGTTGAATCTATGAAACACCCACGTAATGCAGATAGCACTAAAGTTGATTAATTAACCATGGGTGTTCCATCCGATTGACAAAGATTGTTATAATTATATTTGTAACACATTGTGAATTAATAATAATAGTATTTTAAAACGGATGAAAAGTAATAAAATAAGGTTTGTCCTTAACAATGCCGTAAAGGAGGTAGATTTTAACACCTCAAACTTTCGCCCATCAACCACGCTTCTTAACTATCTTCGTTCGTTTAGCATCACTAAGGGTGTTAAAGAGGGCTGCGCCGAAGGCGACTGCGGTGCATGCACCGTAGTTGTTGGCGAACTCGATGGCCAGCGTATTAAATACTACAGCGTCGATTCATGTTTGGTTTTTCTGGCATCGGTACATGGTAAGCAAATTATTACAATCGAAGGACTTGAACGACACGAAGGCAACCAAACCTATTTGCACCCTGTTCAGCAGTCGCTAATAAACCACTCTGGAAGCCAGTGTGGCTTTTGCACCCCCGGAATTGTAATGTCTATTTTTGCTTTGTATAAAAGTCACCCTTACCCCAACAGAAACGATGTAATTCAAAGCCTTTCGGGCAATCTTTGCCGCTGTACTGGCTATGAGCCCATTCTGAATGCTGCACTGGACGTTTGCAGCAACCTTCAGCCCGACCATTTCGATGCTAACGAAAAGTGGGTTATAAAGGCCATAGAGGAAATAAAGCGCAAGCAACCTGCAATTTATTTAACAACCGACAAGCAGCTTTATTTTCTTCCCGAAACCCTTCAGGATGCTATAGAACTTAAGGAGAGTAATCCGCTGGCAAAAATTGTAAATGGCGCTACCGACACTGCCATTCGGCAGAATAAATTACACGAATACCTCGACGAAATTATCGACATATCAGCTGTTCCCGAACTTAAAACCCTTAAAAAAGAGCCAACCGGTTTCTATATTGGCTCGGGTGTTACAATAGAACTACTAAAGCCCTTTGCCAGCAGGTACGTTCCAACATTAACCCCTTTTCTTAATGTTTTTGCATCTCAACAAATACGAAACGTTGCAACAGTAGGCGGAAATTTAGCAACAGCATCGCCCATTGGCGATTTAATTCCCTTGTTAACCGCACATTGCGCTCGGGTCGAGATTATTTCGCCCACCGAAAGCCGTTGGGTCGATATAGGCGATTTTATTACTGGCTACCGAAAAAACTGCTTGAAAAGCAACGAGCTCGTAAAGGGTATATTCGTTCCCAAAATCGATGAGAATATTACAATTAAATCGTTTAAAGTCTCTACCCGTCGGCAACTCGATATTTCGACAGTCAGCTTATGTGCACGCATTGAGCTAAACATGGAGGCCATTCAGAGCATAGTTTTAGCCTACGGAGGAATGGCCGAAACAGTAAAAAGGGCAAAAAATACAGAGAAGTTCCTTCACGGAAAGCCCTTTAACCGCGAGTGGTTCGAAAAGGCAATGGAAGTAATTGGCAACGACTTCTCCCCCATTTCCGATGCGCGAGGCTCAGCAGAGTTTAGAAAAGCAGCAGCTAGAAATCTACTTTTAAAATTAGTATGCGAGTAAGATTAACCACAAAGACCACAAAGAACTTCACAAAGGACACAAAGACTCTTTGTGCTCTTAGTGTATTTTTTCTTTGTGCACTTTGTGGTTTATCCGATTTTAAGAATCATATAATGTTTTAATAAAATGACTGAAAACGAACTTTCAAATATAATTATTGGTTTGGCAATAGATGTTCATTCAGCATTAGGCCCAGGCTTATTGGAAAGTGCGTACAAGGAATGTTTGCATTATAAAATTAGTAAATCGGGTTTGTGGGTTGAAAAAGAAAAACCAATGCCATTATTTTTTGAAGAAGTAAGAATGGATTGTGGTTATCGAATTGATTTGCTTGTAGAAAACAAATTGGTTATCGAAATTAAAAGCGTTGAAGCGTTAAACGATATTCACCTTGCGCAAGCATTAACGTATCTTAAAATAGGAAATTTTAAATTGGGTTTACTAATTAATTTTAATGTAGTAAAACGGAGAGATGGTATAAAACGAGTAATCAATGGCACTCTATAACTACTTAACCACAAAGGACACAAAGTTCTTCTCAAAGAGCACAAAGACTCTTTGTGCTCTTTGTGGTTAAATTTTTCTTAAAGTAAAAAGTTTAATATGAATAAATCTCCACATCACGAAAGCGCTTTTCAGCATGTAACCGGAAAGGCTGTTTATATATCGGATTTAAATATTGGTTCCGACATGCTTTACGGCCGCGTTGTTTACAGCCCCTATGCAAAAGCCAAAATTGTAAATTACAATTTAAAAGCCGCTCTCGAAGTCGAGGGGGTTGTTGATATTCTCGATTACAAACGTATTCCGGGTACAAACCAGCTAAACCCGCTAAGGCACGATGAACCCTGCCTAGCCAATGGCGAAGTAAACTGCATAGGTCAGGCCGTTTTTTTAATAGCAGCCACGTCGCTTGAGGCGACATTTGAAGCTGAAAAGAAAATCCAAATTCTTTACGAACCATTAACTCCAATTCTTTCCATTGAGGATGCTATGGCGAAAAGCAGTACCATTGCCGCACCACACAAAATTGAAAGAGGTATTCCCTTAAAAGAGATAAAGAATGCGCAGCACGTGCTTGAAGGTGAACTGAAAACCGGAGCTCAGGAGCATTGGTACCTCGAAACGCAGGCAGCACTTTGCGTTCCGGGCGAAGGTAAAGAGATGAAGGTGTACGCTTCTTCGCAAAATCCTACCGAAACACAGCTAATAGTTTCCGAAGTGCTTGGCGTTAGCGCCAACGAGGTTGAGTGCGAAGTAAAACGGATGGGCGGCGCATTTGGAGGAAAGGAATCGCAGGCAAGCCATTTTGCAGCATGGGCTGCCCTTATGGCCAATGCCACACGTAAGCCCGTTCTGCTCAGTCTGAATCGCGACGACGACCAGAAAATCACAGGCAAACGCCATCGCTCCCTTTCAAAATATAAAATTGGGTTTAACAGCGAAGGCTTAATTTCGGCTTTCATTGTCGACATAAATCTCGACGCAGGAATGGCTACCGATTTGTCGATTGCTATTCTCGAAAGGGCACTTTTCCATGCCGAAAACTCATACTACATTCCCAATATTAGCATTACAGGAACTGCTTGGAAAACCAATTTACCCTCAAATACAGCATACCGTGGCTTTGGAGGTCCCCAAGGAATGGCAGTAATTGAAAATGCGATAGACCGAATCGCTCGTTTTCTAAAAATTGATGCAGCCGAAGTTCGCCATCGTAACTTTTATGGTATCGATTCGCGCAATCAAACTCCATACGGGCAAACGGTTGAGTTCAATAGGCTACCCATTATTTGGGAAAGAATAGTTGAAAAAAGCAACTATTTCGAACGAAGAAAGGAAGTGTACGAGTTTAATCAAAGCAGTGAATTTGTAAAGCGTGGTATTGCTTTAACCCCTGTTAAATTTGGCATTTCGTTTACCACTTCGTTTCTGAATCAGGCCGGTGCGCTTGTTCTTATTTATAAAGATGGAACTGTGCTTGTGAACCATGGCGGTACCGAGATGGGACAAGGCTTAAACACAAAAATTCAGCAGATTGCAGCCTATGAATTAGGAGTTCCGCTTGATAAGGTAAAGGTAAACGCAACAAACACATCGAAAGTACCCAATACCTCTCCCACTGCGGCTTCGTCGGGAACCGACTTAAACGGCATGGCCGTTAAAAATGCTGTTGAAAAGTTAAGAGCACGCATACTGCCCTGTGCAAAAAGAATGATAGCATCGAAATTTTCGTTTGAACCAACCAGCGAGATTATTTTCGAAAATGGGGCTGTTTTCGAAGCGAATCATCGTAACCAATCGATACCCTTCGAATCGCTTGTTGCGCAGGCACATTTCGATCAAATTAGTCTACATGCAACGGGTTATTATGCAACCCCCCACCTTCATTTCGATAGAGATAAGGGTACCGGTGAGCCTTTTAACTACTTTGCCTTTGGCATGGCCGTTTCCGAAGTTGAAATTGATACGCTTACTGGCTTTGCCAAGCTGCTGCGAACCGATATAATTCACGATGTAGGCGATTCGATTAACGAGCAAATCGATTTGGGACAAATTACCGGAGGTTTTGTTCAGGGCTTAGGTTGGGTTACCACCGAAACCATTCGCTGGGCAATCGATGGACGAATGCTCAATTACTCGCCCGACACATACAAAATTCCAACCATCGACGATATTCCCATGCAATTCAACGTTGAACTACTAAAGGATGCTCCAAACCCTAAGGCCATTCGAAAAAGTAAGGCTGTTGGCGAGCCGCCATTCATGTTGGCCTTTTCGGCTTGGCTAGCTATTAAAGATGCCATTTCAGCTGTTGGTAATCACAAGCACGAACCTAGTTTTCAATTGCCCGCCAATAACGAGCAAATTCTATTGTTGTGCGAGGGAATCAAAGCCAAATAGTCCGCCATAATTGGCAGATTTAATAAATTTGAACATATAGCTGTTGCTCAAAATCATCAATGTTTAAATATGCAATTCAAATACTTTCTTTACCTTGTAACACTTTAAACAGAATTTCAACCCATATTAACTCTCTATATTAATTATGAACAATATGCATAATAAAATTGCTGAACTTTCGGAGAAATACAGCAACTACACAGCCGAAAACCTTTCGAAACTTGTTAAAATCAAGTCGCTTAGTTTAGGCGAAAAAGATGTTCAGCTTGAACTGAAGCGCCAAATGGAAGAAGCTGGTTTCGACGAGGTTCGTATCGATGGACTTGGAAACGTAATTGGTCGGATTGGCAAAGGGAAGAAAATTCTTGCCCTCGACGGGCACATGGACACTGTTGACCTAGGGCGTCTTGAAAACTGGACCTTTGACCCGCTTGGTGGCGAAATTAAGGACGGCTTTGTGCATGGTCGTGGAACTGTTGATCAAAAGGGAGGACCAGCAGCATTCGTTACCTCAGGACGAATTCTGAAAGAACTGGGATTCGACAAGGACTTAACCATTTACTTTGTTGGTAGCGTTATTGAAGAGGACTGCGATGGCCTTTGCTGGAAGTATATTATTGAGGAAGATAAAATTAAACCCGACTTTGCCATAAGCACCGAGCCCACAAACCTAAATATTTACCGTGGTCACCGTGGACGTATGGAAATGCACGTTCATTTCTACGGCGTTTCATCGCATGGTTCGGCACCTGAGCGTGGAAAGAATGCCATTTACATGGCATCGAAAGTTGCTTTAGAAATTGAGAAACTCAACGAACGCCTAAAGCACGACGACTTTTTGGGCAAGGGTACTGTAACCATTTCTGAAATCATTTCGGGTAGCCCTTCGCTTTGCGCAGTTTCCGACTATGCTCGCATTCACCTCGATCGTCGCTTAACCTGGGGCGAAACTAAAGAGTCGGCTGTAAAAGAGGTTGAAGAACTTATTAAGGGCATGGATGCCAAGGTTGAAATTCTCGAGTACTCCGAAACTTCGTATACAGGACTTAAATACGGAATGGAAAAGTACTACCCTACCTGGAAATTGGAAGAGAATGCCGAAATAGTTCAGACCGGAGTAAAAACCTTTGAAAAGCTATTCGGTAAGAAACCAAAAATTGATAAGTGGACATTCTCTACCAATGGTATTGCGCTAAACGGTATACATGGAGTACCTACAATAGGTTTTGGTCCCGGAAACGAAGTGCTGGCGCATGCTCCTAACGAAAAGGTTCCCGTTTCCGACTTGGTTGCTGCCGCTTCATTCTATGCTGCCTTTGCTTACGAAATTGCTTAGTGATTAAGTTATTAGGTTAATAAAATAACTCAATAACTCAATAACTGAATAACTCAATAACTCAAATATGAAAAAACTCGAAAAAAGAACTGATGAGCTCAAGAAGTTCAAAACATCCAATCTGTACCAAAAGGATTTTCTTCTTACTTGGGAGAAAACTGAAGAGGACCTGAAAGCCATTATGGAGATTGCTGACATTTTAAAAGGGCTTCGCGAGAAGAATGTTTCCTCAAAAATTTTCGACTCGGGCTTAGGCGTTTCCATTTTCCGCGATAACTCAACCCGAACGAGGTTTTCGTATGCTTCGGCGTGTAACCTATTGGGATTAGAAGTTCAGGATATGGACGAGCAAAAATCGCAAATTTCGCACGGTGAAACCGTTAGAGAAACAGCCCAAATGATCTCTTTTCTAACCGATTTTATAGGCATTCGCGATGATATATTCCTCGGCGAGGGGAACAAGTATATGCGCGAAGTTGGCGCTTCGCTCGACGAAGGTTTTAAAGAAGGAGTTCTACCCGTTCGTCCTGGTATTGTTAACCTTCAGTGCGATATGGACCACCCAACCCAGTCGATGAGCGACCTGCTTCACCTCCGCAATCATTTTGGCACACTCGAAGCCCTTAAAGGCAAAAAAATTGTGATGAGCTGGGCGTACTCGCCAAGTTATGGTAAACCACTGTCGGTTCCACAAGGAATTATAGCACTCATGTCGCGCTTCGGAATGGACATAGAGTTAGCATACCCCGAGGGCTACGAGTTAATCCCCGAAATTGTTGATATTGCTAAAAACAACAGCAAAAAGAGCGGTGGATCGTTTAAAGTTTCCAATTCCATGGAGGAGTCGATGCGCAATGCCGACATAGTTTACCCAAAAAGTTGGGCCCCATTTAAAGTGATGCAGCAACGCACAGAACTTTTAAAAAAGGCCGATAAACAGGGACTTGTTGATCTCGAAAAGCACTGCTTGGCCCAAAATGCGAATCATATCAATTGGGAGTACGATGCCAAGAAATCGGTGTTAACCAAGAACTCCGATGCCCTTTACATGCATTGCTTACCCGCCGACATTTCGGGCGTTTCGTGCAAACGGGGCGAAGTAAGCGCCGAAGTTTTTGAACGCTACCGCTTAGCAACCTACAAGGAAGCTGGTTACAAACCCTACATTATAGCTGCCATGATGCTTACAAACAGGTTTGCCAATCCGAGCGATGTTTTAAAAGAGATAGTAAAAAGAAACGCAAAGAGGGTGGCTTTTTAAGCCACCCTCTTTTTGCAAATAAACTATTGAACCCCCAAGAATTGTTTGGGATTCTTCACAGCTATATCCCCAAAATATTCCTCCCCAAGATACGCCCTAAGATCGAGACCGAATCTACGCTCATTGGCTCTTGTTTCAACCATGTAGAAATCGGAACCAAAGAGCACCTTGCTTCTAATTGCCAAATCGGTTAGAACAATTTTCAGTAATGGAAATAGTTCCCTGTTATTCATAGTAAAGGAAACATCAGTGTACACATTACTGTTTTCGCGAATTAACCTTTGAACGTGTACAAACCAATTACCGGGGTTGCTCGGGTTCTTAATATACTCGTTCCAATAGTGCTCTGAGCCAAAGTGTGCTATACAGTACTTTAAATTGGGAAAATCCTTAATTACCTTTTCAAAATTCAAAGGGTGCGAAAAGTAAGCGCACAGTTCCTTATTGCTTTTTCCTACTTCATCAACAGGAACCAACGAATTGGAAAGCAATTGCAATGTTTCTAGCCTATTACCTCTGAAGTAAACAGCATTAATGGGGCTTCCGTGGGCTATAACTGGAATACGATTATGCTCGCAGTACTCGTATATAGAATAAAGTCGATCGTCGAAAGGCAAATAGCCAATGTTTGGATATATTTTTAGCCCTTTAAATTTTAAATCCTCTATAGCATGTTTTACTAAATCGAAAATCCCTTCGCGGCGTGGGTCGGCATGAATAAAAGGGTAGATTCTGCCCGTGGAAATAGAAATAGTAGCAAGTTCGTTTAACTGTTCTATGTAATTTCTCTTCACCCTTCCGGCTTTCATAAAAGCTAAATCCATTGAAAGCACAATAAATTTAGTACTTAAAGGGTAATACATAGCGCATGTATCGAAAATTTTTTGCTGCGAACCCAATTTCCCAATTTCAACAAACCTTGCGTACCGATCGAAAATATCGTTATCGGTAAACGGAATAATATGCTTCAGAACTCCCGTAACTATTTTGTAGCCCAATACCGTTCGAAGAATGCGAACCAATGCAAAGGGTAAAAATTTATCGGGCACATCGACACTTGTAAAAGTATGAATATGAGAGTTGTAGAAGTTCATAAAATGGTTTTTTTAAATGAATCGTTTCAACAGCTTACCTTTTTGTACTTCATAAACCAGATCACCCTTTTCAACCAATACAACTCCTCCTTTAATAACAATCTCTGGCGCACCTATGGTTTCGAAGCCTTCGTAAATATTTAAATCGGTATTCTGATGATGGGTTTTTTCTGAAATGATTCCTCTTTGCGTCGGATTCCAAATAACCAAATCGGCATCGGACCCTTCGCGTATTAAACCTTTTTTAGGGTACAGTCCGAATATTTGGGCTGGCAGGGTTGATGTTACGTTTACAAAACTATTTACCGTTAGGCTATTGTGAATAACGCCATTACTGTAAAGCAAAGTGAGCCGATGCTCCACTCCCCCTGCGCCATTAGGTATTATTCGAAAATCGTTGCGCCCCATCGCCTTTTGTTTGAAAGAAAAAGGACAATGGTCGGTGCCAATGGTTTGAACTACTCCCTCGGAGATTGCATGCCAGAGAGCCTGCGAATCGTCGATCTTTCGGATGGGTGGACTCAAAACAAACTTCGCTGTATGCTCAAAACTGCCATTGTAAACCGAATCGTTTAGCAAAAGGTACTGAGGACAGGTTTCGGCATACACCTTTTGTCCTTTCATTTGGGCATTTTTAATATGAAATAGCGACTCTTTCGACGAAACATGCACAATGTATAACGGACAATTGGCCTTGCCGGCCATTTCAATTACACTTTTCACTGCTTCGCTTTCAGTGTATGGTGGGCGCGACAAGGGATGGTACAACGGTTCGGTTTTGCCATCGTTGTAAAGTTTATTGCGAAGCAATTCTATTTCATCGCCCATTTCGGCATGAACGATAACCATTCCCCCTGCCCTGGCAACCGCATCTATTACCTTTTGCAAAATATGGTCGTTCAAACCAACTGACGACTTGTAGGCCATATAAACCTTAAACGATGGAAAGCCCCGTTTTACGCACTCATTAATTTCTGCCTCGGTTGTTTCGCGCCATTCAATAGGGCTGATATGGAATGAATAATCGACCAATGAATTTTCAGCCTCCAATATTCGGGCATCGAGCGCATCGGTTAGCGATTGGCCCTTATTGGGTGTAACAAAATCGATAAACGAAGTTGTGCCTCCATAAAGCGCCGCTCTGCTTCCAGTAAAGAAATCGTCGGCCGAGAAACCTGCAGGAGTAGGCAAATGCATATGTACATGCGGGTCGATACCACCAGCAAAAACTTGCATTCCCGAAGCATCGATTATTTTTGCATGTTTGCTTTCAATATTTTCATGAACTTTTTGAATAAGTCCATTTGAAATAAGAATATCAGCCCCAACCTTTTCGCTCGGCGAAACTATAGTTCCATTCTTGATTAATATATCCATGCTATTACTTATTTTATTTCTGCATTAAAGTCCAAAGTCTTTTGGCTTGTTTCTTCGAAATGGTAAAAATTTCCTCTTCATTAACGGTAGTTATTATTCTATCCTTAACTATCACTTTTCCATTCGAAATTACATGTTGAACATGGTTTGATTTTAGGCCGAAAATAAAATGCCCCAGAAAGTTATTCTGATTTATTTCGGTTGCTGTGTCGTAGTCGAGCACCACAAGGTTATTGTCGCCATCGCCCAAAAACTTGTTTTTGCTAATGTAACGATGCACATTTCGGAATCGATGGTAAGACGAAGAGTAGTCGATGGTATCGAAGCGTTGACCCACAAAAAAAGCTGCCTTTGCACTTTGTAGCATATCGCTATGCATTCCGTCGGTTCCCATCATAATATTTTCGCCCAAACCTTTACCATTAAAGTACCCCACGTTGTTGTTCATATTGCTTTCGGCATTCTGAGCGACCCAGCAAGGCGATTTGCCAATGATTTCACGTTCGGCATCTTCTAAATGAAGGCAGTGAACAAGAATTGTTTTTGGAGAATTTAATAATCCAGCATCGAAGTAACGCTGGGTAACCCGCTTTTTATAGGTGGAAACGCAATGCTCCTGATCGTAAAGGTCCTCGGCTAGGTGTATATGCGCCCCAGAGCTGTAACGGTTCATTAAATTAACTGCACTTTTTAGAGTATTATCGCCCACGGTAAACGATGCGTGAAGGCCTACCAAACCCGGGTGCTTTTTAAGGTAATTTTCGGTTTCTTCAAGTCCCTCCTGGGCTTTATCCATTCCATCGCGATCGGTTATTTCGTAGCAAAGCAAATGGCTTACACCAACAGTGTCGAAGGCCTTTGCCATAACTTCTAACGAGCCTTTAATGTAGTTTGGCGATGCGTGATGGTCAATAACAAACGTTGAACCCGCCTTTGCGCATGCCATTGCTGTAACAAGCGCACTAAGTTCAACGGTTTCTTTATCGAGACATTTGTCTATGGTCCACCAAACGTACTGCAGAATTTCGTAGAAATTAACGGGATTCTTCTTTGGGGCAGGCATTCCCTTTGCCAATGCCGAGTAGGCGTGATGATGCCCAACAGCAAACGATTTGGTTACCAACTTGCCCTTACATTCGATGGTTTCCGAAATTTTCGTTTTATCAATTTCTTCTTCATTGGAAATGAGATGAATAGCACCACTTATTCCGTTATCGACAAGAATATTGGTTTGGGTGAACTCCAACGTTTCCCAGTTTATGAATTTTGCGTTTTTTAGTAGAATTTGCATAGTTTTTTTACCACATAGGCACATTAGGACACATTAGGATAACTTAGTAACCCTTTGGTAATTTAGCATATAAATCAGTTACTAGGGTCTTTTGACCTTCTTTGAAAATATTAGTACAGTTAAAATTCAACAAAACACCCTTTGGCATTTGAAGTAGCTTTAAATAGGTTAAAAGTTGGGCTTCGTGAACAGGAATAATTGATTCAACAGCCTTAACTTCCACAATAATTAAATTCTCAACAATAACATCTAATCGCAAGTCGCAATCTAAGTAAATATTGCGAAACTTAACAGGAACTTTTTGTTGCGATGATATTTTAAATCCTTTATCTTTTAGAACGTGTATGAAACACTTTTCATAAATGCTTTCGAGTAAACCAGATCCAACTTCTTTGTGAACCTCAATAGCCGCTCCAATTATTTCGTATGTGAGGTCGTTAAGGTATTTTTGGGTAATCATATTCTGTTTATTTACCACATTAGGCACATAGGACACATAGGCTTTTCTATTGTGACCTACTGTGTCTATTGTGGTGAATCATTTCCTTTTCATCGGTAACTTCGTTCTCTTCACCCCATCGAAATTGTAAAAAGCACAGGCAACTGCGGCTGCTGTGGGTACAAGACCAATCTCGCCAATTCCTTTGGCACCATATGGGCCAACCGGATCGGTTATTTCAACACCTTTAACAACTATTTCGGGGGTTTCGTGCGCACGAAGAATTTGCAAATCGCGCATTTTATCGCTTACCAAAAATCCATCCTTCATAGGTAAATCTTCGGTTAGTGCATAACCCAAACCCATATGAACGCCTCCGTGTATTTGTCCCTCGAAAAGCATTGGATTCATTATTTTACCAGCATCGTGGGCAGCTACTATTTTTTCAATATCGCCCTTTTCATTAAGTACACAAAGTTGTGCAGCGTAACCATACGAGTAGTGGGTTTTTTGCTCAACGTTTGGGGTTCCGGGCTTTGTAGTCCAGTCGCAAACGTACTGTCCGCGATACGATTTTCCTGAAAGCTCTTTTAGCGACTGCTTCTTCAAGTCGTCTTTTAATGCCTTGCAGGCATTTATAATAGCCAAACCAAGTAGCGCAGTTCCCCGCGACGAGGTGGTCATTCCCGTTTCAATTTCGGCTTCGGTATCAACTTCAACTTCAATAATATTAGGGTTAATGCCCGTTTCTTCGCAAAACGTTTGGAGCGCCATACTGTGAACCCCTTGTCCCATTTCGGTCCAGCCATGTTTAATCAGAACCTTATGTTCAGAAACTATATCGATAATAACCTTCGACTCATCTACCATTCCGTTTCCAACACCCGAATTTTTAATGGCGCACGCCAAACCTGAGTATTTAGCCTTATAAAAATCGTCCTTAATCTCCTCTAAACAAGCCCTAATTCCAACGCCATATACTTTTTGCCCGGTTGAGGTTGATAATCCGTCGGCAAGGGCATTATCGTACCTAAATTTCCAGCGATCGAAACCCGCCTGATAGCAAATATCGTCGATACAGGTTTCCAGTGCGAATGCCACCTGATTGGCTCCAAAGCCACGCATGGCACCGCAAGGAATATTGTTGGTGTAAACGGTTTTGGCTTCAATATCGACATTGGGAATGCAGTAACCAGCCGTTGCATGACCCGCTACGCGTTCAATAACCTTGGTACCAACCGAGGCGTATGCACCCGTATCGCCCACAGCCCGAAGTTTCAGAGCGACCAATTTTCCACTCTCGTCGGCTGCCAGTTCCATGTCCATAAAAACAGGATGGCGCTTGGGATGATGACGTATTGATTCGCTTCGAGAAAGCGAAACTTTTACGGGTTTATTCAAAATAAATGCGTATAGAGCAGCTGGACCCTGTACGGTTAAATCCTCCTTTCCGCCAAAGCCACCTCCGTTGGGTACAAGCATAACTCGAACCTTGCTTTCGGGAATATTTAAAATTGATGCAATTTGTGCACGGTCAACATATACGCCCTGACCCTGGCTATAAACCACAATTCCTCCCTGGCCATCGGGGTGCGCAACGGCACACTCCTTTTCGAGAAACGCATGTTCAACACGCTGGGTCTCGAATTTGCCTTTGGCAATGTATTTCGCCTTTGCTAAAGCATCCTTTGCATTACCTACGGTAAACTGGGTAGTATTGAAATTGTTGGGTTTTTCGGGGTGAACTCGGTCGCCGTCAATGGCTTCTAAAACGTCGGTCACGGGTTTTAGCACTTCGTATTTCACCTCAATAAGCTCAACTGCTTTTCGGGCAATGGCTTCGGTTTCAGCAACTACCCCAGCAATCACATCGCCAATGTAGGTTGTGGTTTTTCCTTCGCCAATCATTACCGACTGGTCTTTATAAATTAACCCAATCTTTTCCTTTCCAGGAATATCGGCTGCAGTGAAAACTTTATGAACGCCCTCGAGTTTTTCGGCTTTCGATTTGTTAATTTTTTTTACAACAGCCTTTGGGTAGTCGCTAAACTTAAGCGCACCAAAAAGCATTCCCTCTAAATAGATATCTTCGGTGAACTTACGGGTTCCCATGGCAGTTTCGTAAGCACCAAATTTAGGATGAGCAACTCCTATTTTTCCGTTTGTTTCACGAATTTCGACAGCCTTTTTTGCCCTAAGGGCACTGGCAGCTGAAAGAATAGACTCTTCAATTTTTTTATACCCCGTACATCGACAGATGTGAGGTTTAATGGCCTGACGAATTTCGTGAATTGTAGGATTTGGATTATTTACGAGCAAAACCTTTGTTCGGCTAATAAAACCCGGAATGCAAAATCCACATTGAACTGCACCACCATTAACAAACGACTTAACAATGGTATCCTTTACGTAATCGGGAAAACCTTCCATGGTAAAAACCTTGGCTCCCTCGAGTTTGCTCATTTTAATAGTGCAAGCAAGCTTTGCCTGGCCGTCAATTTCAACTGTGCAGGCACCACAAGCCGACTGACCCGAACAGCCATCCTTTGCAGCGGTTAGGTGTTCGTCGTTACGTAAAAAATCCAGAAGAACTCTATCGGGACTACCCGTGTATTCTACTGGTTTTGTGTTTAGGGTGAATGATATCATACCTACAATTTTTACCACATTAGTCACATAGAACACATTAGGCTATAGAGCCCTATTGTGCCTATTGTGGTTATTTTCTTAAATTGTCAATATTCGCCTCAATCGCTTCAGGAATTTTCACAATGCTCGCAACGCCCTTTAAATCCTTTAGTCCGCTACCGGTTAAAAGTACAACATTTTTGCTGCCCTTGGCAAATTTCCCTTGCTCATTATACTTTAGCATACCTGCAAAAGCTGTTGCTGCTGCGGGTTCGGCAAAGATACCTGTGTTGCGCGAAAGCATTCCCGATGCAGTAATTATCTCCTCATCCGACACTATAACCGGCTCGCCTTGGTACATTTCCAAAAACTGCTTTGCCATATAGAAATTCCGTGGGACATCCACCGAAATGGAATCGGCAATGGTGCTACTCGGTATAATTTTGAATTCCGTTGAATTTAAATTGCTTACAATATTTTGACTTCCTTGGGACTGTACAGCGACTATGGTGGGCATTTTTTCAATCCACCCAAGTTTTAACAAATCTTCAAAACCTTTGTAAACGCCCGAAATAATTACCCCATCGCCAACTGGAACGAAAACTCGGTCGGGAATTTCGAATCCCATTTGCTCGAATAGTTCAAACGAAACCGTTTTTTTTCCTTCAATGGTAAAGGGATTAAAGGCCGTATTTCGGTTGTACCAACCAAATTCCCTGGTTGCCAGAATGCTTAGGTCGAAAGCATCGTCGTATGTTCCCTTAACGGGAACAATGGTTGCACCGTACATTACAATTTGGGTTAACTTGGCAGCCGGAGCCTTTTCGGGAACCATAATTATTGCCTTTTGCCCCTGAGCAGCACAAATACCCGCTAGCGAAGAGCCTGCATTTCCCGTTGTAGCAGCCACAATCGTATGCAACCCATTCTCTTTCGCATACGCCGAAACGATTGCCGAAGCCCTGTCCTTAAACGAAAAAGTTGGATTCTGGGAATCGTCTTTTAAAAAAAGGCTGAATGGTAACGTATTGCCATTTAATTTCTCGACCCTATAAAATGGAGTATCGCCAACTTTTAAGTACGGTAAACTTGCTGCCAATTCGATTGGCAATAAGTCGACGAAGCGATTCTGCTTAAATTTTGCGAATGTTAATGAACTACCCTTTAGCGACTTATAATCGTAAATGGTTTTAAGCACTCCCTTTGGGGGCATGCTTGGAGTATTATCTGCTTCGCAAACGGGACAAAGGTATTGTACATCGAATTGACCGTACTCCTTACCGCAATTAGTGCATTGAAAGTTGAGTTTCATATATTTATATTTATATTTATTACCATAGGCACATAGAACGCATTAATCTATTGTACTTATTGTGTCCAATGTGGTTATAGTAGCCCTGTCTTCTTATTAAAGTCCTTTATCATATCGTCCCAATGGTCAACCTGATGGAAAAGATTGTTCCAAATTTCCCTATCGTACCAAAGCTGATTCAGGTCTTCAATATCCTTTTCCTGTTGCTCAACCCAGGTGTAATACTTTAAATTGTGAATTGCCTTACGGTCGGTATGTGTTAACTCCTTCATATAATCAACCGATTCGCCAAGAAGACAGGTTTCGAAGTCGATTGCTCCCTGAAGTTCTGTGTAAGCACCTTTTTCGTGAATTTGTTCGGCCAAGCGCGATTGGTACATTTCGGCCGAGTCGGTGGCAATGGTAACAATTACATCATCGCTGGTCATTTCGTAGTACTTTGCCGTTTTAATTGCTGAAAGCAAGTTGCCAACACCTGAAATACCTAAAAGGTGAAGTTGGCCAATTACTTCGGCATCGATACCTTTTGATTTAAGGAAATCGTGTCCCTTTTTCTCGTTAAATAAGCGGAAAACGCGCATACAGTCCTCGTCGTCGATTGCGGTTACCACATCGGTATTTTTCACATTGTGAACCCACGGAATATGCTTGTCGCCAATGCCCTCGATACGGTGACCACCAAAGCCGTTATTGAGCAAAGTTGGGCACTGTAATGCTTCCGAAGCCACAACCTTAATGTGTGGAGCAATGGTGCGGAGGTAATCGCCAGCAGCAATTGTACCAGCCGAACCGGTAGCCGAAATGTATGCTGCCAAATTGCTTTTAGGAGTTTTAATGTACCCATAAATTTCCTCAATTGCCTTGCCGGTTGTGTTGTAGTGCCATGCGGGGTTTCCAAACTCGTCAAACTGGTTAAAAATAACGCAATCGGGACGAGTACGTCGAATTTCCAAGCATTTATCGTAAATCTCCTTCACATTCGATTCGCAACCCGGGGTTGCAATTACCTCGGAACCTATTTCGTTGCGAAGCCAGTTGAAGCGCTCCGCGCTCATCTCCTCGGGAAGGATGGCAACCGATTCGGTTCCCATTAGCTTCGAGTCGAAAGCACCACCACGGCAATAATTACCAGTCGATGGCCAAACTGCTTTATGGTAGGATGGATCGAAGCTTCCGGTAATTAGTGCAGGAGCCAAACAGCCATAGGCTGCTCCTACTTTGTGAGCTCCAGTTGGAAACCATTTACCAATCATTAGCACAATGCGTGCTTTTACTCCAGTAAGTTCGCTAGGTAGCTCAATGTAGTTAACCTTTCCAAAAAGACCACCCTTTTCCTTTGGCTCATTTTTCCATGTAATGCGAAAAAGGTTTAGCGGGTTAATTTCCCACAAACCAATGTTTTTAAGTTGATCCTTTATTTTTTGAGGAATCGACTCTGGATTGCGCTGTTGCTCGAAGGTTGGAAGAATAATTCCACGCTCCTTAAACCTTTTAATAGCATTTTGCAATGCCTGTTCGTTGGTAACCTTGTCGATAAGTTTAATCATTGGACAGTATTTTATAAGTTATTAATGCATTTGCCTAGCACTAAATAGCTATAAAAGTAATATAAGAAAAATATAGTTCTATATTCTGATTATACTTTAGAATATTGTTCTATATTTTTGCATTCAGATAGAACATGTAGTTGAATATGGTTAAATAAACGCTTGAAAGCAGAAAAAATGGAAAGTCGCAAAATTGACAGCACCGATCGAAAGATACTAAATATTCTCCAGTTGAACAGTCGAATTACCATTCGCGAGCTATCGGAGAGGTTAAATTTATCAACCACGCCTATTCACGAACGGGTTAAAAAACTAGAACGCAGTGGTTACATTAAAAACTACATAGCTTTGGTAAATCCCAAACTTATTGGCAAGAATTTAACTGTTTACGTTTCGGTTTCCCTGCACGATCACACTAAAGAGTCGATCGAGGTTTTCGAAAGGCAAATGAACGACCTTGATGAAGTTATGGAGTGCTACTATATATCGGGGAATTTCGATTTCTTACTTAAAGTTCAATGTGCCGATATGGATGACTACCACCATTTTATAACCCACAAATTTTCAACCATTAAAAACATTACCCAATTCTACAGCTCGTTTGTAATGGCCGAGGCCAAAATGAAGTACGATTTTGTTTTTTAGTAAACTAGAAAATTCCGTTAGACTATTAAAAAGTATTATTATTCGCATATTTTTTACTATTCTTGTATAGAAAATTTGGAATGGCCCAATGCAAATTGAACTTTTAAAAAGGCTATTTTCTGAACTGGAAGGTGATGATTTAAGTTTCGCCTATACTGGTTCGTTTTCCGATGCACTTACCATTAAAATGATCGATCTGGCTCGTTACAATATCGAGTCGAAGGGTATAGGGTCAGGGCTTCAGAATAAGGTCAGTTTTTTAATGGGCGAATGCTACCAGAATATCGTTAGGCATGGCCTTGTAAAAAGCGATTTAAATAAACTACACGAACGCACCAACCTGCTATTTCTTCGCAATATAAGTGGTAATCATTTTATCACATCGGCTAATAGGGTAAGCAATTCCACAGTGAATGAACTCAAGCAAAAGTTCGATCGAGTTAATAGCCTCTCTCCTGAAGAATTAAAGGAGATTCAGAAAAACATTCTGATGAAGAGTGAAATTAACAGCAAAGGTGGCGCAGGCATTGGAATTATTCAAATGGCCAGAAAAACCGGCCAGAAAATCGAATATTCATTTGAACCCCTAAACTCTAAATACTCTCTCTTCTATTTGCATTTGAGGCTTGAGGACAATGATCGGCCTGCAAAACCATGCCCTATTGCACTCGAAAAGATGATAAATCTTCATACTACCCTAGCAAATGAAGGTGTTCTGATTCTTCACAAAGGCGACTTTTCTCAAGAAACAATCATGCCGGTTATAAAAATGATTGAAGGAAATTTGGGTGATGAATTCGATAGGAACTTTTCGAGTACACGATTGTACCATATAACTGTTGAAATCTTACAAAACATCTCGCTTCATGGCCTAAAGGCTAACAGAAGAACGGAAGGGATCTTTACATTAGGAAAGAAGGACAATCTATATATACTTGGCACCTCCAATTTTATCGATACTTCTGAAATTGTACCACTAACAAAACGATTAAACGAACTTGGTTCCCTTCAGAAATCTGATGTAACTAAAATATATAGGGAACGAATTAGAAAAGTGATTGAGGAGAGTAATTTTAAAATTGGGCTCGGACTTATTGACATGCACCGCTTTTGCCATAAGGTAGAGTACAGCATAACACCTCTTAATGACAAATCGCTCTTTACCATTGTTGTTAAATTATAAGGTAAATGGTAGCAAAAGTAAATCTGTCGAGCCTTTTCCTGCTATAAAGCCAAAGTGTTTCTAATGAAACTCTACCCCACGTTTCGTCGGATAGAGTTTAAAGGTTTTTGCTGGTAATGAATTTTTTATTTCCATTGGTTAACTATAGAATTTGATGGGTTTGAACATTATGAAAAATCGTGGGCTAGCCGACTTCAGATTCCTATTCAGTTTATATGCAATTAATTAGAAAAATATTATATCGTTTCATTTTTTCATGTAACTTGCATAAACTCAAATTAAATTAGCCACCATGGATGTTGCTACTTCAGTCGATTTGTTCCAAAGTTTGAAGCAAGACGACCTTTGCTTTGCATACTCCGGTTCGTTTTTCGATTCCATGACCCATAAAATTATCGACCTAACCAGCCACAATATCGATAGTTCAGGCAATTTTGTGAAATTCAAAAACAAAATCAGCTTTCTTATGGCTGAATGCTATCAGAATATTGTTCGCCATGGAATTAGCACCTCTCAGGGAATAAGTGCAAACGAAGCCACCAGCGCATTTTTTGCACGTAGCAGAGGTAATTCCTTTTTTATTACCTCTGGTAACACAGTTAGCAACAACAATATTGCCGATATTCAAGAAAAACTCGACAGGGTAAACAGTTTAAATACCGATGAGCTTCGTATACTTCAGAAGCAAGTGCTTGCCAAAGGTAAACTTTCCGAAAAAGGAGGAGCTGGGTTAGGCATTATTGAAATGGCCCGAAGAACTGGCCAGAAAATTGAGTATTGTTTTGTTAACATTAACGACTCTTCGTCGATGTTTTACCTAATGCTGAAACTAAAAACCGACGATGAAATTTCAAGTACTTTTCTTTCAGAAGATAATTTGAGGGTAATGATTCAACTGCATGAAATGATGATGCATAATGATATGCAAATCCTTCATAAGGGAGATTTTTCCGAAAATTCGGTTCTTCCCGTGATTCAGATGATTGAAAAGAACCTTCAAAAAAACTTCGACCCGCAAGCTGGAAAGCAAAGGCTTTTCAACATTTCGGTTGAATTGCTTCAAAATATTTCGATGCATGCATGTAAAAACAATGGCGTTAACGAAGCCATGTTTGTTTTAGGCAAAACAAATGGAAGTTTCTATATTTCCACATCCAATTTTATCGATAATAATCAGGTTGAGAAACTAACTCAACAAATTAATCATCTCAATCAGCTCTCAAAAGATGAATTGAATGAACTTTATCGTCAGAAATTGTTACATGTAATCGACCAAAAAGGAACAGGTGCTGGAATTGGTTTAATTTACATATTCCGTAAATGCAAATCTATTCACTATACCTTTACCCAAATAGCAGAAAAACCACTTTATACAGTGCTAATTAATGTGTAATTAGTTCTGTAGCTCCTTTTAATATTAACCACATTCTAATCGCCTCAAACGAATTGAAATGGCTCGTTGAATTACTTGAAAATTCAACATGAATAATTTTCAGGGTGTCATTTTCCATATATGCAAGCACATCGCCCGATTGGAATTTAATCTCCTTACCATTAAATACTATCTGGCTTAAAATCCCTAGCTTTTTCGAAAACAGAATGCCATTTTGATAGTAATAACCCTCGTTTGCCTCATCGAATGAAGTTTTTGTAAGGTAAACCTTTGGTTTTTCTTTGTATGGCGCACCGCTACTCGGACAAAACGTATTACAATTTCCGCATTCGTTGCAAAAATTAGCAATGTTCAGTATCTGGTAAGGTTGGTTTACCTCAAAAATACCGGTATTCTTAATGTCAATTGTTCCATTGCTGCACTTTGTGGCTTGTTGAATGGCGTACTTTACGGGCTCAATTTGGTAGGTGAAATTGGCTAAATTGGGGCATACCGTTGTGCAAATGCTGCATACTTCGTCGCATAGCAGGCAACGATATGCTTCAGAAATAACTTCGTTTTCGGTTAGGGTGGTTGCAACAAGGTTGAAATTGCGTCTGTCGTCTATTGGTGTTTCCTTTACATTAGCGCCTTGTGCTAATTGTACTCTTTTTTCCATATGCCAGTTCCAATCATGCGGTTGCCTATGGTTTATGGGTTTGGTTTCGAACTTAATTCCCTCACGGTCAATAATTATTTGAGCTACTTTGCGCCCATCGCCAATGGCGTTTATAGCGGTTGACGCTCCCCGAAGGGCATCGCCACCCATAAACACATTCGCAATTTGGGTTTCGTAAGTTCCGGGTTTGCTGCAAAGCAGGTTACGGCTGCCAAAATCGAATGCCAAATCCTGTCCCACAGCCGGAATAATTGTATCAACCTCCAGCTCAAACTCTGAATTTGGAATACGAATGGGACTTCTACGCCCGCTGGCATCGGGGGCACCAAGCTGCATTTTGGCACATTTAAGCGCAACTGCCTTTCGGTTTCGAATAACAACCGCCTCGGGTGCAGTAAGTTCCATTACATCAACACCTTCCTCTAATACGGCTTTTATTTCGCCCATATCGGCTGGCATCTCTTTAATTGTTCGGCGATAAACTATGGTAACCTTTCCGCTGCTTCCAACTAAACGGAACACGGTACGGGCAACGTCCATAGCAGTATTTCCGCCACCAATAATGGCTACACGCTTTCCAATTTGTGGACTTTTTCCGCTTTTTACCTCTTCGAGAAGTTTTAGCGGGTCAACAATACCCTCCGAATCGATTCCCTCAATTTTCAGCTTTGCCGAGCTC
The DNA here is from genome assembly GCA_964479665.1 of uncultured Rikenellaceae bacterium. Classification (GTDB taxonomy): domain Bacteria; phylum Bacteroidota; class Bacteroidia; order Bacteroidales; family Tenuifilaceae; genus UBA2287. The sequence goes on from CAYZNN010000006.1 coordinate 37,295, forward strand.
TGTGCTCCAGCTGCAACAAACAGGTATTTATTTTTGTGCTTTAACTTTTCAAAAAGAATTGCATCGACATTGGCATTGAAGTTAATTTTTACTCCTAATGCTTCTACCCTTTTAATATCAGTTGCAATGGCCTCGTTGGTAAGACGAAACGATGGAATTACTCCCGAAATCATTCCACCTGGCCTCGGCTTGCTTTCGTAAACCGAAACCTCGAAGCCCGCAAGGGCTAAGAAGTATGCACACGAAAGTCCCGATGGGCCTGCTCCAATTACGCCCACCTTAATACCCACCTTGGGCATGGGCTTAGGTGTTTTCGAAATGCTGCTTGCAATTGCCTTTTCGGCGACGAAACGTTTAATCTCCCGTATTAAAACGGGCTTATCGTAGTTTATTCGGGTGCATTTGGTCTGACAAAGGTGGTCGCAAATCATTCCGGTGGTTTGCGGAAATGGGTTTGTTTGAAGAATCACTTCGCCCGCCTTTTCAAAATTGCCCGAAGAGGCAAAATGGTTATAGGTTGGTATATCCTGATTGGTCGGACAAGTATCTTCGCAGGGAGCATGAATGCAGTCGAAGGAACCCAATTTTCGTTCGGTTTTTATGGTTGGATCCACAAAAAAGCGCCGTTTATAGTCGCTACTTTCGAGAACTTCGGCGGCATACCTGTTAACATTATTTATAATATTAGTTTTCAGGTCGTTAGTGGCTTGAGAAGCGCTTCGTTTAATAAAATCATCAATTTGCTTCGCTTGTAGCCTTTTGGCACAATCGCGTAGATTCCAAATGTACTGGGCAAAGCGACCGTACCCTCCGGGTTTTAGCAAATCGGAACAAACAGTAATGGGACTCAACCCGCATGCAACCAAATTCGAAATATTATTGGCATTTGCGCCCGCTGAGAACGAAACATCGATTTCACCCTTAAACTCGTTTATAAGCTTTGCCGCCAAATTAACCGAAATGGGATGGAGCGCCCTTCCGCTCATATACATCATTTTCTCGTTTTCGGTGAAAACGCTACGGTTATTAATGCTCTCGAGGGTGTTTGTGAGTTTAATTCCGAAGTGAACCCCCTTATTCTTGGCAAGTTGTTTCAAATTACGAATAATACTAATAGCTTCGGGGTACTTTAAATCGTGGCCAAAGGCCTCTTCGGGCACCGTTGTGGGGAATCCGTTCTGCTTAAGTATTTCCCAAACCTTTTCCTTGCCCAAAAGCGTAGGGTTTAGCTTTATGGTTGTATGTAATCCTTTTTCGGAAATGAGGTAACGACCAATTTTTTCAACCTCGTCGGGTGGGCAACCATGCATGGTTGAAAGAGTAATGTTATTCGAAATAACATGGCCAATTTTTAGTTCCTTTACCCTGGGGTAAATTTTCGAAATCGCCTCTACCCGCTCCCTTACTTCGGCCTGAGCATTAGCCATTTTACCAAAAAACCACTGAACATTCTCATTCTGAATACCATCGAAATTGTAGCCAACGCTCATATTGAAAATAAAACCCGGCTCCGAGAGACTCCCGATTCCAAGAAAATCTTTTAACACATGAATGGCAACCCACGCATCGACATACTGACCAAACGATTGGTGAATTTTAAGTTCCTGCGACCACTCGCAGTTGTAACCCTCGTCGTACATGTCGATACATGGTTTCGAAACCACAAGTTCATCCAAAGTTTGAACCGTTTTCAATTCAATAAACCGCCCCCCTGTTAGCCATGCGGCTACAATGTTCTGAGAAAGCTGCGTTTGCGGTCCGGCAGCTACGCCTAGCGGCGTTTCGAGTAGTTGCCCAAATCGTTGAGTACGAAAAGGGTCGTTTATGCTGGGTTTAAAAAAAAGCGAACTTGGAATTCCAAAAACCCTGGAGTTTTTATTATACTGCCTGAAAATGTTTTCGAGAAGCTGCTGAAGAACAATGGGATGAAAATTATCTGTACTCATTTGCAAACATTTAAAAATTTTATAATCTATTAACCATTCAATTTATACCACCTGATTCTGTCGCGATTCAGAATTTCAATTGTGCTGCCCTCAATTGAAATTACCTTTTCTAGTCGCATTTCCGATAAAATTCTTACCACATTTTCAACCCTCATACCAATCAGATCAGCTATTTCACGACGAGAAATGGGTAAAGTGAATTTATTAGAATAATAAACCGTTTGAGCAAAGTAACAAAGAACGTAGGCTACTCGCCCCCTCAGTTGTAGCTGATTTAAATCGAGCCGCATGCCCAGTATTCCTTCAGATACCTTTGAATACATTTCTATGAATCGCAGCGCAAATTCACCATTTGTATGTAAAAGATGTTTAACTGCGTCGAGCTCTACCATGCAAATTTCCGATGGTTCAATGGCTTCCACAGTGTAACTGTAAACATCCGAAGCTACAGGGTTTATTAAACCGAGCATATCGCGCGGGCTAGCAATTCCAATAATCTGGGGTCTCCGATTTTCATTCGTTTGACGTAAAATTTTAACTAAACCCAGGCGAATAAAAAAAAGTTGGTTATTTGCTTCGCCCTGTTTTACGATAGTTGATCCTTTTGAAAAACTCATCATCGATTTTTGAAGAGAAAGCGACAACTTTTCGTCAGTCGATAAACAAGTCAACAAGTTCTTGCTGAAGCCACAATGGTGGCAATGCGGACTGGGGCAAGATTGGTTCATGATTATTTATTGCGTGCTATCAATTGATAATTATCAATGGCTGTAAAACTAAAACAAAAAAAAATAATTATGACTTTTGCATAAATTTTAATTCGCACATCATATGAAACACCTTGTAATTTTAGGAGCAGGTACTGGCGGAACACTAGTAGCCAATAAACTGAGTAGAAAATTGAACTCTAAGGAATGGACCATAACTTTAGTAGATAAGACATCGACCCATCACTATCAACCAGGCTACCTGTTTATTCCCTTTGGAATTTATAATGCAAAAGATGTTGTTAAACCACGTAGGAGATTCATACCAAAAAAAGTAAGGTACATTGAAGATGAAATTTTATTAGTTAAGCCCGAAAACAACATTGTAGAGCTTCAAAACTTTGGAATAATCAATTATAATTACTTAATTATTGCTACAGGTACCGAAATTGCTCCAATAGAGACCCCTGGCCTCAATGAAAATGAATGGTACAAAAGCATTTTCGACTTTTATACTCTCGAAGGAGCTACTGCCCTTCATGACGCCCTCAAAAATTTTACCGGAGGCAATCTTGTTGTTAGTATTGCTGAATTGCCATTTAAGTGTCCTGTTGCGCCTCTTGAGTTCGCTTTTTTAGCCGATTCTTACTTTACACGTAAAGGCATTCGTAATAAAGTAAATATTTATTACACTACCCCACTTTCAGGAGCCTTTACTAAACCCAAGGCCACTAAAATGCTTGGAGATTTATTGGTACAAAAAAATATTCAACTCGTGCCAGACTTTAATATTGAAAGGGTAGATAATGAAAACAAAAAACTGACCTCCTACGATGGGCAAGAAGTTCCTTTCGACCTACTTACTATTGTGCCCGTTAATATGGGTGCTGCATTTGTTGCTGAAAGCAATATGGGCGACGATTTAAATTTTATACCTACCAACAAGCATACCCTTCAGAGTGAGAAGTGGGATAATATTTTTGTGTTAGGCGATGCTAGCAACATCCCCACGTCTAAAGCTGGTTCAGTAGTTCATTTTGCAGCCGAAGTTTTGGTTGAAAACTTTCTAAGTGTATTAGATAGAAAACCTATGAGTGCCCGTTTCGATGGCCATGCTAATTGCTTCATTGTAACAGGATTTAATGAAGGCACCCTTATCGATTTCAATTACGAAACTGAACCACTTCCGGGTGTATTTCCCTATCCGATTGTTGGCCCTATGAAGCTACTTAAAGTTAATTGGCTCAACTATTTTGGCAAACTTGCTTTTAAATGGATTTACTGGAATTTGCTAATTATGGGAAAGCATTTGCCCATTACTACGAACATGAGCATGCGAGGAAAAAAATTAAACTAATTGATTATAAACCCACTTATTGCTACATTTAACCTTTTAAAAACTAAACTTTATGGCAAATAAAACCTATGCAGGCCTATCTATCGATATTAACGAGGAAGGCTATTTAACCAACCCATCGCAATGGACCCCTGAAGTGGCTCATGAAATTGCCCGGGAAGAAGAAATTTCATTAACTGAAAAACATTTTACTGTATTGCAATTCATTCGTGAACGTACCCTAAAAGGAGAAAATCTTTCATTGCGTTCTATAGGAAAATCTGGAATTGTTGATACCAAGGGCTTTTATGAACTTTTCCCCGGTGCTCCCCTTAAAAAAGCGAGTCGAATTGCCGGAATACCAAAGCCCTCTAGTTGTGTATAAATTTTACCAGGACATCATTGTCTTTAGTTAAGATTGATACATATGTTGTAACTGCTTATATTCTTTCGAACCCTACTGCTGTTAGGCAGCCTTCGTAGTTAATTTTCAAAGTTAATGAATCATTTAACGCTGTCAATCGCTAAACAACATTGAGTCGATAATTCTGAAAAACCAATAGGAACTTAATATTTTGAGAAAATGAAAAAAATTGTGGAGCATCCCATAAAGAAAGTAATGATTATTTGTGCCAAGGCACATATTGAAGATGTTTATGCTGCGCTGGTTATGGCTAATGGTGCAGTAATGGAAGGAATTGAGGCTAAAGTATTTTTTACTTTTTTCGGGCTCGATGCAATAACCAAAAAACGAATGAATCGCCTGCATACAGCAACTGTTGGAAATCCCGGCATGCGTATGCCTGGTGGAATTCCATTTCCTACCCTTTTGGGTGTCTTGCCTGGTGTTGAGGCAGGAGTTTCGGCCATGATGAAAAGCCAAATGGAAAAACTTGACATTCCCCCAGTTGATGAGTTTTTAGAACTTATTACTGCCGGAGGGGGGGAAATCTACGCATGCAAGTTGGCAGTTGAAATGTTCAAACTTAAAAAAGAGGATTTCAGCGAGCATGTAAAAGATATTATTACCATTGGCCAGTTTTACGAACTAGCTGCCGGCGAAGGAACTCAAATTATTTTCACTTAATAAAAAGTTGGTTTACCCCAAATAATCTAACAAATGCCTGCGTTTGAACGTGGGCATTTGTTACTTTTGTATAACCCAATTTTTTTTGATTTCTTGTTTATGACCCCTTTTCACTTCTTTGAATTGCAACCAAAATAATACATGCCCGAAGTAATTAGTTCGAAAAAAAGGGGGCGAAAGGCTATCCCCAAAAAAGAGGTTTCGTTCTGGGAAACCCTCGATACGATCAGGGGTTCCCTTTTTCGCATGGTAATGGCTATACTATTCTTCTCCGTTTTGGCTTTCGTTGCAAAGGATGTGGTTTTTAATAGCATACTACTTGCACCCTCGCGATCCGACTTTATTACCTACAAAACCCTTTGCCAAATTGGCGAAGCTATAAATCGGAGCGAACTTTGCATGAGCAATTTAAATCTAAAAATCGTGAACCTCACGCTTTCGGGACAGTTTACTAAACATCTTTGGGTGTCGGTTTATGTTGGATTCGTTTTGGCCTTTCCCTTTTTTTTATTCGAGCTGTGGCGATTCGCTAATCCCTTTTTGAATGAGAGCATACGAAAAGGAGTTTATAGGGCTATTCCTATTTGCTCCCTCCTTTTCTTTTTGGGTGTACTGTTCAGTTACTTTATAATAGTTCCAATAACCATTCATTTTTTAGCAAGCTATCAAGTGAGTAGCATTATTGTAAACACTGTGTCGCTCGACTCCTATATCGCAACCGTTATAACCCTTACCCTGGCAATGGGATTGGTTTTCGAAATTCCAGTAATTCTATTAAACCTTTCAAAATTGGGAGTAATTAGTAAGGAGTTTCTTAAAAAGCAGCGAAAAATTGCAATGGTAATTCTATTAGTTCTTGCAGCATTTATTACCCCGGGTTCCGATTTATTCAGCTTGGCCTTGGTTAGTATTCCCCTTTACACGCTTTATGAAATAAGCATTCTGATAATTCCACGAAGAATTGAGGAATAGTTTGAATCTATACTTCAATTCATAAATTGACCAGCACCTAATAATAATGTAAATTTGGTTAAATCTATTTTTTAAATAATTTGATTGTTCGAAACAACATACTACTTATAAGCGGCTTGGGGAGAGATACTGGCAAGACGCTTTTGGCAACCAAGGCCATTGAAAAGTTTTGCTATTTGGGTATTACCGCATTAAAAGTTTCGCCCCACTTCCATTCGCTGCAAGAGCAACCACTTATACTTGGAATTCAAAAATTTTTCGAGGTTTATGAGGAAACCAATCCAAATGGGCATAAGGATAGCTCGCGAATGCTAAAAGCGGGAGCTAAAAAGGTATACTACATTCAATGCACCGATAAAACGCTCGAGCGTGTTTTAAATATAATGATTATGCATTTAGATAGGGAAACGCCAATTATATGCGAATCGGGTGCTCTTAGCAAATATTTAATACCTGGGATTCATGTTTTAATGGCACCAATTAAACGAAAAACTATAGGTCAAAAAGTAATTTTGAAAAAGGATATGAAAATGGCCTCGGGACAACCCAATGTAACTCTTAATATTTCGAATTATAAAGAGTTTATTAATAAACTACGATTCGATAATGGTTTGTGGAAGTTCTAGTTTTCCCTTTGTTTTAATAATATTGCAGTGCCATTTTTATTGCATTTGCATCGGAAAACCAAATTTTTGCTATGATTAATCATGTTTTACAAAGGGATATCGATAAAGCCAAATGGGACAATTGCATTGAACTATCAGGTTTTTTAGCCCCAAACGCCTATTCGTGGTATCTGGATATTGTTTCGCCAAATTGGAATGCACTAATTAAGAACGATTACGAAGCAATAATGCCATTAACCCATCGTACAAAGTGGGGAATCGATTATTTATTTCAACCTATTGCATGCCAGCAACTTGGTGTTTTTTCTCGAAATGGTGAAAATATTTCTGCCGATTCTTTTTTCAAAGCTATTCCTTCTAATTACAAATTAGTTGAAGTAAATCTGAACTACAATAATTATTTTGAAGATATAAACTCCTATAGAGTTGAAAAGAGAACAAATCATACCTTATTTCTTAGCAAATCGTATCAGCAAAATTTCAATTCGTATAGCCGAAGCCATAAGAATAATATTGAAAAGGCACATAGTAGCGGAGTTTTAATTGAAAAAAACGGAGCAAATTATGAACAGTTCTATAAGGAAATTATGCAAAACTTTAAAACTATTGGCATCAATCTCCCGCAATTCAAACAAAAGGCTTATTTCAATATTTTTAAACATCTGGGGCAAATAGGTGAACTAACAATATATTCGGCTCATTTTAACAATGAGGTATTGGGGAGAGCTTGCTTTGTAACCCATAAAAATTGGTCGACTCTTGATGTTTACAGCAATCCAAAGGGGAAACTTCTTGCTGCCGGTTATTGCCTAATTGATGAATTTATACGCGAAAAGAGCGGAACCAACCTTACGCTCGACTTTATGGGGTCGAGTATTCCGGGTGTTGCATATCGCAATAAGGGTTTCGGAAGCATTGAAACTCCATTTACATTTGTTCGCCAGAACCGATTACCCATACTTTTTCGATGGTTGAAATAAAAACTATGAATACACCATCGGCAATCGTTTTGGCAGCCGGCAGAAGCAAAAGAATGGCAAGCAATAAGATGTTTCTAGAACTAAGTTTTGGTGAAAGTTTTATTGAGAATATTGTTAATTCGTACTTAAAATTTGGTTGCCAGCAGGTGTCGATCGTTGTAAACCGTGAAAGCTATATCCATTCTCATTTTAAAAGTATTTGTTGGCCAAAGGGTACTCTAATCTCAATTAACGAACATCCCGAATTGGGCCGTTTTTATTCACTCCAGCTAGGTCTTATAAAACTAAAAGCCAATTGTAATGTATTCATCCATAATGTCGATAATCCATTTTGCGGGCACAAACTTCTGAATAAGTTGAACAGCTCCATTGAAAATTTCGATATTGCCATACCCACTTTCGAGGGCAAAGGGGGCCACCCCATTTTAATATCATCATACGTTTCAGAGCAAATTTTACATGCCAATTCGAATGAAGTTTTGAATGTTTTTTTAAAAAACTTTCGAACAACCTCTGTCGATTTTGAATCTGATATAATTTTACAGAATATAAACACTCCCAACGATTACCAAAACTTTCTGAAAAGGCGCAAAAATTAAAGCACACCACACATGGAGTCTCCATTAATTGTTCTGTCAACTGCATACTTCCCTCCTATTCAATTCTTTTCAAAAGTGAAAGGCGCTAGTTCTGTTCTACTTGAGCAGCACGAATCGTATCCCAAACAAACTTACAGGAATCGATGCGAAATAGCTTCGGCTAACGGAAGACTATCGCTTTCAATTCCTGTTATAAAGCCCAATGGTAATAGAACTCGTATAAACGAAGTTATTATTGACTATTCTGCCCCTTGGCACATTAAGCATTGGCGAACTATTGAGTCGGCTTATCGAAGATCGGCCTACTTCGAACTGCTCGAGCCCGAATTTGCTGCATTATTTCAAACCAAATGGACAACCCTATGGGATTTCAACAGAGCTACCATCGATATGTCGTTTGATATTTTGAACTTAAAAGTGAGTTGTGAGGGAACTCAACACTTTGTTAAAAAATACTCATCTGATAATCAGGATTTTCGTTACGTAATTTCACCTAAAAACGATTGTAATTCTGATTTATACTTTAAACCGAAACAATACTATCAGGTTTTTCAAGATAAACTTGGGTTTTTACCCAACCTATCGGTATTGGACTTGATATTTAATTGTGGACCCGAGGGAATTGACTTTTTATAACCAAATCAACCCTCCTGCTTTTCCATTAGTTCGAGCCATCGCTCACCCTTCGAGTCGAGAATTCCAATTATTTCGCCAATTCGAGCCGATTTGGACGATAACGAGTGGTGATCGAGCAAACCGCTGTTAACCTCAGCTTCTAGCTCGGCCTTTTCGTTCTCAAAATTGTCAATTTCAGCAGAAAGCACTTCTAACTCGCGCTTTTCAGCGAAGGTCATTTTATTCGTTTTTTTGTCGGTTACCGTTACTTTTTGTTTAGCTTCCTCTTTGGGTTTTGAAATTGCTATTTGTTTTTGTTGCTCTTTAGTCCACTCATAAAAATCGCTATATGACCCCGGGAAGCCACTAATTTCAGCATTTCCCTCAAAAATTAGCAGTCCATCAACAACTTTGTCGAGAAAATGACGGTCGTGCGATACCACAAGAACTACTCCCGGAAAATTTTCGAGGTACTCCTCGAGAATTTGCAGCGTTTGTATATCGAGGTCGTTGGTTGGCTCATCGAGAATTAGAAAATTGGGACTTTTCATCAGAATTGTACACAGAAAAAGCCTTCGCTTTTCGCCACCGCTTAGCTTGTATACAAAAGCATTTTGCGTACTGGGAGGAAAAAGAAACATTTCCAAAAACTGCGACACGGTTAGGGTTTTGCCATCGGCAAGCTTAACCACTTCGGCAACTTCACGGGCAACATCAATAACCTTCATGTTGTCGCGAATATCCATTCCACCCTGACGGTAGTAGCCAAAAACTACCGTTTCGCCCGTTTCAATTACTCCCGAGTCAATGGGAATATTGCCTGTTATAAGGTTTAAAAAAGTGGTTTTCCCTGTTCCATTTCTTCCAACAATGCCCAATCGCTCAAAGCGGTTAAAGGTGTACGAAAAATTGTCGATTACCTTAAACTTATCGAAACTTTTGCTGAGCCCTTTAACCTCAATAATTTTCGAACCAAGCCTTGCCGCTCCTACATTTATTCGAACGCTACCATCGAAAAAGCGCTGCGAAGCCTGTTTGCGAATGCTGTAAAATGCATCGATACGGTATTTGGCCTTTGTTGTACGTGCTGGCGGAGAACGACGCATCCACTCCAGCTCGCGACGATAAATATTTGTAGCCTTTTCAATCTGCTGAGCTCTCGATTCGATTCGTTCCTGTCGTTTTTCGAGGAAGTACGAATATCCACCGTTGTACGAGTATATTTCGCGCTCGTCAATTTCAATAATAACATTACATATTCGATCAAGAAAGTACCTGTCGTGCGTAACCATAAACAGAGTAATGCGACAAGTTCGAAGGTACTCCTCGAGCCACTCCACCATATCGAGGTCGAGATGGTTGGTTGGCTCATCGAAAATTAAAAAGTCGGGCTCGCTAATAAGCGACGCAGCAAGGGCTACACGCTTTTGCTGTCCTCCCGAGAGCGTCGAAATCGACTGGTCTAAATCGTGAAGTTTCAATTTCGACAGAATTTGGCGTGCCTTAACTTCAATATCCCAAGCGTTAAGGCTATCCATTAGCTCCGTGGCTTTCTGTAACTCATCTTTATCCGATTTCTCGAGTGCCAACTCGTAGCGCGAAATGGCCTTTGATGCCTCATCGTTTCCACGAAAAACGTTTTCGAGAATGGAGCGCGACTGGTCGAGATCTGGATTCTGGTCGAGATAACCAAAACGAATTCCCTTTTGCCAAACAACCTTACCGCTATCGGCCGAATCGAGTCCTGCAATAATACGAAGCAAGGTGGTTTTTCCTGCACCATTACGAGCAATTAGCCCAACCCGCTGGTTGGCATTTATTGTGAAACAAATATTTTTAAGTAACTCTAAATCGCCAAACGATTTATTAATATTCTCAACCTGTAAATACGGAACCATTCCCTTTATTTTTTTGCAAAAGTAGCACAATATAGCCAACAAATATTTAATCAAAATTTTGAATTTAAAACCTAAAGTTTATATGTTTGACCATATATTAATCATATTAATGTCCATATAATAAACATCAACTAATGTATTTTGCTAATAATATTAAGCATTTACGAAATGCTGAAAAAATAACGCAGGTTGATTTAGCCCATGAAATGGGTTTAAATCGTTCAAATCTCAATAATTATGAGAATGGTATTGCCCAGCCAACGCTTGAAATAATGATAAAATTTGCCGATAGGTTTGGCATATCTACCGATACCCTTTTAAGAATCGACTTAACAACATTGAATAAAATTGAATTAGATAAGATTAAAAGCGGTGGCGATGCTTTTGTGAAGGGGCGAAACTTGCGGGTAGTTGCTACCACCGTTGGTGACGACAATATTGACAACATTGAACTAGTTGAAGCAAAAGCACAGGCTGGGTACCTTAGCGGCTTTTCCGACCCCGAATTCATTGAGCATTTACCTGTATTTCGCCTGCCTTTCCTCAACCCCAATCGAAAATACAGAACATTCCAAATCGTAGGCGACTCAATGCTACCAATACCGGTTGGTGCTTGGGTTACTGCCGAATTTGTAGATGATTGGACCACTCTGCGGAGTGGCGAGGCTGCAATAATTCTTACTATCGATGATGGGTTGGCCTTCAAAATAGTTGAAAATAGACTTAGCTCCAATGGCAGCCTAAACCTTATTTCATTAAATCCAATGTATAAACCATATACAGTTCGTATAAGCGATGTTCGCGAAATATGGCGCTTTGCACTTTATATTAGCCCATTCTTGCCCACTGGTAATATTGAACATGAACAAATAATGATGATGCTAAACCAGATTAGGAATGACATAGATTCTGTAAAAAAAGGTAGTCATTAGTCATGCAGCTCCAACGAAAACTAGAAATTCTTTCGGCTGCTGCCAAGTACGATGTGTCATGCGCTTCGAGCGGAAGCAATCGTTCGAATTCAAATGGCGGACTTGGGAATGCTGTAAGTTGCGGTATATGCCACAGCTTTGCCGATGACGGTCGATGTATTTCTTTACTAAAATTGCTCTACACCAATTACTGCATATACGATTGCGCTTACTGTGTAAACCGAAAAAGCAACGACATTCCCAGAGCAACTTTTGCAGTAAAAGAGGTAGTTGAATTAACCATGAACTTTTATCGTAGAAATTACATTGAGGGTTTATTTTTAAGTTCGGGTGTAATTATCAACCCCGATTATACAATGGAAAGGCTTACTCGCATTGTGAAACTATTGCGAAATGAACATAAATTCAATGGCTACATCCACATGAAAGCCATTCCAGGGGCCAGCCCAGAACTCGTTAAAGAAGCAGGTACATTTGCCGACCGACTAAGCGTTAACATTGAAATACCAAGCGAGGAAAATTTGAAAATGCTAGCACCCGAAAAGGATTACCAATCGGTAATTGGCCCCATGCAATTTATAAAACAAGAGATTGATATTTGCCGCGAAGAGAAAGGTCATTATAGAAAATCTCCCAACTTTGCTCCCGCAGGTCAAAGCACCCAACTAATAATTGGTGCTACCCCCGATAGCGATCGCCAAATACTAAACTTAGCCAGCAGTTTATACCAAAAAAATAGATTGAAGCGGGTTTACTACTCGGGCTATAACCCAACCAATCTTTACGATTCCCGACTGCCTGCTCTTTCAGCCCCACCCCTTAGAAGAGAACATCGGCTTTACCAAGCCGACTGGATGCTACGTTTTTATGAGTTTACAGTTGATGAAATTGTAAACGACAAACATCCCGACCTCGACCTAGCTTTCGACCCAAAATTGGCATTTGCACTTAGAAATCCACACTTATTCCCAATTGATGTTAACCAAGCACCAATACATTTGCTCCTACGCATTCCAGGCGTGGGTCCCAAAAGTGCAAAAATGATAGTTGCAGCACGACGATTTAGACGATTAAACTCTGAAAATCTCAGAAAAATTGGTGTTGTAATGAAAAGAGCACAGTATTTTTTAACTTGCAACGAGCTGTCCTCGCTAACCATTAATGAACTGAAACCCGAAAGGCTTAGGTTAATGCTATCTTCCGATGCCATAAAAAATGGAATTTCTGATGCTAGGCAACTAACCTTATGGTAAGATTTTTGTTATTAAGGGACTTCATTTCTATTCATAGTTGCAGTTTTATGCGCCTATTTACAGTTTACCTATTTACTTTTTATATTCTGCTAATAATATCTAGTCCTGTTTTGGCACAGGATCAATCGAAAAACAGCAACTTGATATCACCAGAGAAAGCCGAACAATTTCTATTGCTGTATTCCGATTCTGGCCATACTGAAACCGTTAAATATCTGCTCGAAAATGGTGTAAATCCCAATGCAACAACTTACAGTGGCGCAACTAGTCTTATGTACGCTAGCCAAAATGGCCATCTCGAAATAGTAAACCTTCTGCTACAATTCGGAGCCAATGTAAATATTAAACCAACCGATGGGAATACGGCCCTTCATGCAGCTTCTCGCAGCAATAACGATAGTATTGCTGAAATTCTAATACTTAAAGGTGCACAGGTGAATGCCACTAATAATAGTGGCGTTTCGCCACTTCAAATATCGGCAGGCTATGGATACGAATTTCTTACCAAACTATTAATTTTTTACGGAGCCCAAATTGATGCACAAGATATTAAGGGCAACACGCCCTTAATGTCGGCAGTTTTTTATGGATCAGGACGTACTTCCCAAATTCTTCTGGCAAATGGAGCATTACCAAATAAGGCCGATTTTGAGGGCAACACACCTTTAATGCTGGCAGCTCAATTCAACGATACGCTTCTTTTTAACCTTCTTATTGAATATGGCGCAGATCCATTTCATAAAAATTATAATGGTATAAACAGTCTTGCTATAGCAATTAAAAATAATTCGAACCAGATTGCCAAGAAACTTATCGATCTGGGCGCAGCAAAGGAACCACTTACAAGCAGTAAAAGCTACCTACAGATAGCAGTTCTGTCAGGTAATAGAAGTATTATTCCGATTATTCGGGAGTACTCCAAACAAAAGTATTTACCCCAATTGGCTCGGGTAGGAATTTTCACCTCCACGTTTCAGAACCTGAACGATTTTTATTGGGGCGGAGGTTTGAGCCTTTTTGAAATGAATTATGGAGTCCAACTATCATCTTCATTTGCTTCCAGAATGGTGAGTAAACCCATTTTACTTGATATGGATAACGAATACTACCAGTTTTACGAATACAGACGGTTTATTAGCCTTTCAGGACAAAAAATGTTTGAAATAAATAGCATTAGATCCGATTACAAGTACGGTGTAGCTATTGGTTTAAACTATTTATTCTCATGGGCCAATTACAATTATCATGATGCCAAAACGAAACCCTACACCTACTCAGGTATTAGCCCTTCAGCCGGACTCTATTTAAAATTAAAAAATGTTCGGATCGATATCACTACACAAACTTATAACCTTTTAAAAAACCGAAACCAAATATTTTGGGTGGGTTTCAATTTGGGGACCGAAATTGACTTTTCGAAGCCCAAAATTCCCTTTAAAAAAATAAAATTCCTTTAATTATGGCTAAAAGGCAAAAGTTCTTATTCTATCTGCTTTTGTTGGTGATTATGACTTCACTAACCACTTGTGAAGAGTCAAATTTTTTCTTTGTTAAATGCTCCGATTGTTATTCATCGAGCCCTGAAAACTATGGAATAAAACTTCAATTAACCATTAACAGTGAAAACAGGTTCGTACCACTTACCTTCTACAGAGGACCTTTTGAAGATGGAATTGTTGAATTTAGGGATACTGCACGTTATAACGAACAGGAATACTTTTTACAAACAGATACCCACTACACAATAGTAGCAAAGTACATGAAAAATGCCCGAAATTACTACGTAGTATCGGGTGCCCGATTAAAAACTAACTACGACGAATCGTCGTGTAGCGATGCTTGTTATTACGTAACAGGAACAAATGCCGACTTACGAATAGAGTTTTAAACCGTATTTGGTAATTATTTGGGAGAATGCGAATTACTAAATAGCTCTTCAACCTCTATAAGGTTTCCATCGGTTGGTTCGGGTTTTATGCCAAGAATATGAGCAACAATGCCATACAAATTGGTATTATTAAAAGCCTTATGTCGCATGCCTTTTTTAAATGCAGGACCTTGAGCAAAGAAAATACCATGCATTTCAGGATACATATTGTCGTAACCATGCGTTCCTCCCGAATAGGGCTCGCTTCGTTGGCTCCAACCCACGCTATAACCTAAATCGGATTCAACTACTATTTCGTTAATCCTCTTATTTTTCCCATAAACGTAACGATCAGGTAATTCGCCTTTATTCCAAACCTTAAGGTTAGGAATCGATTTTAATATCCTTATTACTTCATCCCTTTTTTCTGGTTTGGGCTGCAATGAAATAACCGGATTACCCCCAGTAGAAACATCGAACCAATCCCTATTTAAATAGTTGGAAAGGTTAATGTACTTATCTGATGAAATATCGGCCATACCATGGTCGGAAACCACAATAAAATTGATTTGCTTTGCATGGGGTAATTTCGACATTTTATGTATAAACACGCCCACCAAACTATCTAGTTTAGTTGCCATGGCAAGGGTTTGTGGAGCTGTTGCCCCGTGGTCATGTGCTGTCCAATCGGGCTCGTGAGAATACCAGGTTATTAATCGAGGTCGCTGCTCTAGTGGTAGCGTTAGCCAATGAATAATGGTATCAATTCTATCTTCAAACGGAATATTCTTATCGTAACGCTTCCAATACGAAGGATAATGGCCCTTTATAGGCGCTTCGGAACCTACCCAAAAGAACGATGCTGCTTTAACACCCTGCTTTTCTGCGGTTACCCAAATGGGTTCGCCTCCATAAAATTCGGGATTTTCAACGGCTGTTCTGTTTCCTATTGAATAGTACCCAAGTATTGAATCGTAAAAACTATTATTCACAATTCCATGATGATCGGGATGGAGGCCGGTAGCCATACTATAATGGTTAGGAAAGGTTTTTGAAGGATAGCATGGAATAAGCGCATCGGCCCTAACACCCCTTTTAGCCATTGAATGCAAATTGGGAGTTGAGGTTAGTTCTGGATAATCCCAACGATACGCATCGAGCGAAAGCATTACAACATAGGTTTCGTTGCGGTTAACTTGCGAATTTGAGCAAGAAACAACAAACGATGTAATTAAAAAAGTAAAAACAATTTGAGCGAAGGAAAATGATTTTTTCATGTGAGTATAATTTTCATATTTTGACAAAAAGCAGAACTTATGGATTAATGAGTTTGGTAATTTTATTGACATAGCCATCCACATCGAACTTTCTACGACACCCATTGTAATTCATGTATCGTATCTTCCCAAATACTGGCCTTTCGCTCCATGCCCTATCATGAACACCACCAATACTCCATGCAATACCAGCATAACCGTTCGGGTCACGTCCATCGAGGCTATATTTATCGTTCAAATATATGGCTATGCTCATTGCTTCCTCAGGGGAGGATGTCCATTCCAAAATTTTTTTTGCCCAGTACATTCGCATATAACCATGCATTTTTCCTGTAATAACCATCTCGGTTTGAGCTGCATTCCATAGTTTATCGTGAGTGAGTGAATTTTCAAATTCCGAAGCAGTATAAACATACTCACGCTCATCGGTTCTATGTTTTGCATGGGTTTCCTGAGCCCAATTATGGAATGAATGGGTAGAGTCGTAACCAGGAGAATAAAAACAGAAATTATCTGATAGCTCCCTGCGAACTATCAATTCATCTAAAAAAGCCGATTTATCGGGCTCGCTAGCCGAACTTGAAATAGTACTCTGCGCAACCGCTTGAGCGGAAATATGCCCAAAATGCAGATAAGGAGAAAGGTTTGATTGCCCATCGAGCAGTGGATTATTTCTGTTCTCGGCATATCCTTTCAACTTCTCACTAAGAAATTCATTCAGAATAGCCTGAGCAGCATTTTCTCCAGGTCGCAGCCAATATACTGGTTTTACATTGCTGTCGGGTTGTAACCATGAAACTACTTTGTTCCAATCGATTGTTTTTGTGCTTTCGCTCTGGGTGAAATTTGAAATAACAGGATAATTATCGAGGAATTCAAAGAGCAACTTTTTAATCTTGGGTCGAAAAGTATAAGCCCCAAATTCTAATTTGTTCGAAGCATACCAACAAGGAACAATATTGTGGGCATCAACTTCAAAATGAGGTATTTTAATACATTCATTCACTTTTTGTTTCCATTCCAACTTCCAACGCAGCGGATCAAAATCGGAAACCAGCATAGAGGCAACTGATTGATTAATAAATTCGGGAATGGTAATAAATGGGCTTCCTAAAAGGAGATAAAAGGGAATACCATACCTTTTCAAAGTTGCTTCTACCTCCCTTAATCCCTCAATCATAAAATGGTAATGCCGCATATTGGCATTGGGATAGGATTTTACAAGGGAAAATACAACATAGAAGGGGCTCTCTGTAGTTGCCGCCTCATTTAAGGCATAAAGAAAAGCCCAGTTATCATGAACCCGCTGATCGCGAGACATCCAGTAAACAACTGGGCCTTTACCTTTTCTTTCGGAATATTTAAGAGTTCTTACCCTTGCTGTATTAACCATTATTTAATTAAATAAGCGACTTGCTCTTAAGTATCTCATCAGATTTCATGATAATATCGACATATTGAGCCCGACGATAAGCAAAGGGATCTTTCAGGTTTTTGCGAGCTAATTTCCCATTGAATTCGCCAATAGAAGTATAGCCCTTTTTATCCATCCATGTTTCGATACCCGATAAAATTTTGCCAATGTGTTCGGGGCCACTGGAATAAAGCGCGCTTACAACCTGAAAAGCCGACGCTCCAGCGAGTAAAGTTTTTATTGCATCCTCAGGGGTATGGATTCCCGATGCGCTGCAAATATCGGCAGTAATGTTACCATAAAGCAATCCGGCAAATCGAACAGAAAGCCTTACATCATTGCTGCAACTTAGCATAATACTTTGTTCAAGGGCTTCTTTTTCGATGTTAATATCGGGTTGAAACATTCTGTTAAACAAAACAAAACCTTCAATTTGTTCAATATCCATTCGTTTAATAACCGAAAGAGGATTTGTGTAGAATGGGCTTAACTTAACAGCAATAGGGATTTTTACTGCCTTTCGAACATCTTTCAGAATATCAATCTGACTTTGGATAATTTCAGAACCGGCCAAATCGAAATCGCGGGGTGTCGTGTAAAAATTCAATTCTAATGCATCTACACCGGTTTGCTCTATTTGCTGGGCCCAACTTACCCATGTATCGGGGTACATTGCATTTAAACTGGCAATTACAGGAATGTTCAGAGCTGCCTTGGCCTTTTCAAGTTTTAATAAATGATCCTTTGCTCCTGCATGCTTAATGGTAGGATACAACCGGGTCATTTCGGCATTCCTTTCGGAATACTCCTCGAGGGTATTTAGCAGTTCAAACTCTTCGAGTTGAATTTGCTCTTCGAATAGTGACTTGAAGACAATTGCAGCAGCTCCATTTTTTTCGAGTTCTACAAGTTTTTCATTTTTAGCACTAAGTGAAGAAGCGCCTACGATTAATGGGTTTTTTAAATCTAAACCCAAATAGGTTGTTTTTAAGTTTGCCATGGCGTAAGTTATTAGAGTTATTGTTTTAAAATCAGTTTGTAATAGAATTGACTAGCATTTTAAACATATCAATAATGCTTTTTTCAAATTTAAAGTCGGTAAAATTTTGTGCATTTACTGCAACAACCATGCTTTTAGATGGTAAAATAAAAACATACTGATCGCCGTATCCTGCTGCATAGTAAAAAGGTTCATTGGTGTCTTCTAAGTAATTAACCCACCAATGCAATCCATAACTTGAATTCCCTGCATCAACGGGCATATACGATGAAGAGGTAACCCAACTATTTGATACTATTTGCTTGCCGCCATACTTTCCATTATTGAGCATAATAAGCCCAAACTTTAACATATCGCGCGAAGTAAGCGATAGCCCACCCCAAGCCGGTTGCCTATTTCCTGAATATCCCTCCCAATAATAATTTGAAATGCCCAGTGGGATGAATAAATTTGAATTTACAAATTCGATAAAATCCGTTCCACTTACACGACAAACGATCTCCTTCAATAATTCAGAATTTCCACTATTATAATTAAACACGTTTCCTGGTTCGGTTTTCAGTGGCAAATTCATAATATAGTCGACCCAATTGCCTGTATAATGGCTCAAATTTACCAACTGGTTACCTGCATAGGAATAGTGTATTGTCCATTCGTCCCAGTCGAATCCGCTGGTTTGATTCAATAAGTGCCTAATAACAATTTTACTCTTTTGAGGCTGCTCCATATAAACTGAACTGAATTCGGGTAAGAATTTAGATATGGGTTCATCAATAGATGTTATAAGACCCTTATCGAGACAAATACCTATTGCCAAAGATGTAATGCTTTTGGTAACAGAACTAATTGGATGCAGCGTGTTAACCTGTGAAAAGCCATAGTAACGTTCGAAAATTACTTTGCTATTTTGCATAACAATAACCGATGAAACCTTACCGTATTTTCCATTAGTAATTTCAGAATGCAATTGCTTTACTGCACTCGTGTTAAGTACACCGGAAGCCATGGAATTTAACATGGCAAGTTGGAAAAACATGTTTACAATAAAAAAAAAATTATATTGCATGTTCACCTTTTAATTTATTGATAAAATTAATGTTTTTTTAGAATGTTTGGGCTTCAAAATTGAATTATAAACCTATAATTAAGACTTTTTGTTCAATAAGTGTAATATGTAAACGATAGTAACCTTTATGTTAAACCAAAAACCTACTAATCAATCCAATTATTCTGAAAATCAAAATTAATGAGCTATGAAAGTCCGATTATTACTCCTATTTGTTATTTGTTGTGGACTTGCATCCCTTTATGGCTGTAAGCAATGCCGAAAAAGTAATGCAACCTTCAACGTTTCGCAAATGGACCCATCGATACTACCCGGCGTTGATTTTTTTGCATATGCTAACGGGAATTGGATTAAAAATACAACAATACCTGAAGATAAGGGCCGCTATGGATCGTTCGATCAGCTCCAGGAAGAAAACAATATTCACATTAAATCAATCTTCGAAAAAGGAGCCAATAAGGATTGGCCCAAAGGTAGCCCTTGGCAAAAAATTGGGGATTTTTACAAATCGGGAATGGATACGGTTAACATAGAATTAAAAGGGTTAGCCCCTATTCAGCAAGAGTTAGATGAAATTCAGGCCATTACAAACGTAAAACAGATTCCTGCAATTATAGCTAAACTTCATACTATTCGAGCTTTTCCATTATTTGCAATTAACGCCAACCCCGACAGGAAAAATACCAATCAGGTGGTTCTCAACATTTATCAGGGAGGACTTGGACTTCCCGATCGTGACTACTACCTAAGCCCCGATGAGCGTTCGCAAGTGATAAGAGATGAATATTTTATTCACCTTTCAAAAGTATTTATCTTACTTGGCAGTAGCGAATTGGAGGCAAATAACTTAGCAAGGATAACCTTGGATTTCGAAACACGTTTGGCAAAGGTTTCATTAACAAGACTCGAGCGCCGTAATCCCAATAAAACTTACAATAAAGTATCTTTTCAAGAAATACAAAAAATCAGTTCTCAGTTTAACTGGCAAATGTATTTCGATGGGATTGGAATTGATGTTCCATCCGAAATGGTGATCGATAACCCTATCTTTTACACAGAAATTAGCCAAATGCTTAACGATACTGACATATTAACGTGGCGTACGTATTTAACGTGGAATCTGGTTAACCGCTACTCTCCTTACCTCTCTTCGGGTTTTGTTGACCAACAATTCAATTTTTATGGCAGTAAACTTTCTGGAAACATTAAAAACAAACCCCGATGGGAACGAGTTGCCCAATCGGCAAATATGACCATTGGTGAGGTTGTTGGACAGGCCTTTGTAGAGGAAATGTTTCCCCCCGAAGCCAAAACTAAAATGCTCGAACTTGTTACCAATCTCAAACAAACTTTTGCCGAAAGAATATCAAATTTGATGTGGATGTCGGAGCAAACAAAGAGCCGGGCCATTGACAAATTAAATGCAATGAATGTTAAAGTTGGCTACCCCGATAAATGGAAAGACTATTCGGCGCTAGATATTGATGCTAGTTGCTATGCAACTAATGTTAAAAGGGCCATGACATTCAATTTTACTGAAAACATTAAAAAACTGGGTAAACCGGTCGATAAAACCGAATGGTTTATGACTCCACAAACTGTAAATGCATACTATAGCCCAACACTTAACGAAATTGTGTTTCCAGCTGCTATTTTACAACCTCCTTTCTTTAGCATTCATGCCGACGATGCTTTAAATTATGGTGCAATAGGTGTAGTAATTGGACATGAAATAACCCATGGGTTCGACGATCAAGGCCGTTTATACAATAAAGATGGAAATCTGGAGGATTGGTGGGAACCCGCCGACTCAGAAAAATTCAATGAGCTTACACAAACCCTAATCGATCAGTATAATGCCTTTGTTGCAATAAACGATATGAAACTGGATGGTAAGTTGACTCTTGGTGAAAACATTGCCGACTATGGGGGGCTTACTATATCGTACCATGCTCTTCAGAAAGCTCTCAACACTAAAAAAAGACCAGAAAAAATTGATGGTTTTACTCCTGAGCAACGATTCTTCCTGTCCTATGCTAACGTTTGGAAGCAGGTTATACGCGACAAGGAACTGATGCGGAGAGTAAAAGAAGATGTACACTCACCGGGCAGATTTAGAGTGAATGGGGCACTATTCAACATTCCAGAGTTTTACGATGCCTTCG
This sequence comes from uncultured Rikenellaceae bacterium, assembly GCA_964479665.1. Taxonomy (GTDB): domain Bacteria; phylum Bacteroidota; class Bacteroidia; order Bacteroidales; family Tenuifilaceae; genus UBA2287. Next base: position 59,035 of record CAYZNN010000006.1, read on the forward strand.
ATATTAAAGAAACAGATCCTTTATACCGATCGCCCGAACAGCGCCCTCAAATCTGGTAAAGTTTATTTTCTGTAATTGCCTTAATAATATCCTCTAAACGAGTAGTTTTAGGTAAACACCTGTTGCCTAAACATAATTGATAGTTGCTTGCATCTATTGTTCGGGTAACAATTGCTATATCGCTTCGTTCGCTACCCAAATATGGAAAAAGGTTTGGGTAATATTGACAATTACTTAGTAAACCTATTAAATTTTGCCGAGAATAATTCGATGCAAATCCAACTTCCGCTAACGCTAGAGTCTTCTTTAGTAAAAGTGAGGCCCATCGGAATACGTAGGGACCACTTACAACTAGATGTTTTTGCATATTAACAAGCATTTGATCAGACGTTTTTAAGTATTGCTCTTTTCTTAAATACACTCCCAATGCAAAAAAGTTTTCGGCCATTACAGCTGAGGAAGAAGGAATTACTCCATCTGCAAGCTCCATTTTTCGAACAATTAAATGGTCGTGCTGTTCCAAAGAGTAAAAAAGCATTCCCGTTTTATCATCGTAAAAATTTCTGAGAACATACTCGGCCATCCTGTTAGCTTTTGCTAACCATGCTTCGTTGAAGGTAACCTTGTATAATGAAATGTAGGTTTCAATTAGCATTGCATAATCGTCTAAGAAACCATTAATTTTCGATAATCCCTTACAGCGGATTCTTAATAGATTTCCGTTATCAATTAAATAGCTTTCGATAAAAGATACTATCTGTAACGCTTTATTAAGAAACATTTCGTCGTTAAATGAAATGTATGCATTAATGAGAGCCGATGCCAATAGGGCATTCCATGAAGCAATTATTTTATCATCGGTAATGGGTCGTTGCCTTCCATTCCTGAATTTAAGCATCAGTTCTCTGGATTCAACCAATCGTTTTTGTGCCAACTCAGCATTGAGTAACAAAACGCAGGCTGCTTCGGAAATTTTTGTGCATTTTCGTAAAACACTCTTTCCTTTATGATTTCCTATAGCCGAAACGCCATATACAATGGAAAAAAGATTTTTATTTTCTCCTAAAATGGTATCAATCTCATATTGTGACCATGTGTAAAATGCACCCTCAACGCCTTCGCTGTCGGCATCGATGGCACTATAGAAACCTCCCTCGGTAGACTGCATTTCGTTAAAAAGGAATTGAGCGGTTTCATAAACGACTCGTTTAAATTCTTCTTTAGTAAATGTTGAATATGCTAAAGAGTAAAGTTGAAGCAGCTGTGCATTGTCGTAAAGCATTTTCTCGAAATGGGGAACCTCCCAGCGCTCATCAACCGAATAGCGAAAAAATCCGCCTCCTAAGTGGTCGTATATACCACCATTTGCGATTTGATTGAGGGTTGTATTTACAAATTCTTTGATGCTATCTTCACTTTTCAATGCTGAATAACGAAGAAGAAATTCGATTGAACCGGGCATAGGAAATTTTGGGGCCCCTTTAGTACCGCCATTTTTGCAATCGAAATACTTTTCCCAATTTTTCACAAACTCACCAAGCAAAAGCAATCTCCCATCATTACTTAAATCCTCCTTTTCTTTTACAACTTCGGTTTTCTTTATTCCCTGGGTTAATTCGTTGGCAACCTCAACAACCCTTAACGGGTCCGATTGCCATGTTGCATTTAAGCCTTGTAGTATATCTACCCAACCTTCTTTCGGGAAATATGTTCCACCAAATACTGGACGTCCATCGGGAAGCGCAAAGCAATTCAATGGCCAACCTCCGGAACGGGTAATTATTTGAATGGCATTCATGTATATCTGATCCACATCGGGGCGCTCCTCCCGATCGACCTTAACACAAATGAAATGGGAGTTCATTAATTGTGCAACTTCCTCATTAGAAAAAACTTCCTTTTCCATTACGTGGCACCAATGGCAACTGCTATAGCCAATGCTAATGAGCATTAACTTATTCTGCTGCTTAGCCAATTCAAATGCTTTATTCCCCCAAGGCAACCAGTTAACCGGGTTTTTTGCATGCTGAAGTAAATAAGGACTAGTTTCGTTGGCTAGATCATTGGTGTATTTCAAATCCATTTTATCCTCCATTTTTTAATACATAATATATTCAATAACAAAGGTCGTTAATAAAAGTTGATTACCTCTGCTATGTTGGTTTTTCCAAAACCAATTAAATTTGGTATTCCGTTTGCTTTAGATAAATTTGCAAAACAAAACCTGAAGGTTTATTGATATTAGAACTAAAAAATGAAAATTGCTATGTATATAAAAAATATTCTGATTACCCTAGCAACTATAGTTATTACTCAGATATTCATATTTGCGCAAGATGAAATGGGAGCCAGTGTAAAAAGATCGACCGATAAAGTAAAAATTGAGGGTAAATACTATTTCATTCATATTGTTCGGGAAGGTGAAACATTGTATTCGATTAGCAAAGCCTATAATGTTTCACAAATGGAGATTGCCATGGAAAATCCTGATATTTATTTGGGTATCCAGATTGATCAGGCTTTGAAAATTCCTATAAACGAAAATTCGAACCTTTACTCGGATAAGGACAGGGATGATGATTTCATTTATCATATTGTTCGTAAGGGGGAAACACTTTTCGGATTATCGAAAAAATATTCGGTTCCCATCGAGAAGATTATTGAAATGAATCCTGAAGTTGAAACGGGAATTAAGATTAGTCAGGTTGTACTAATACCTAAAGAAAAACTTACAAAGCCTAAACCCCAAACCCTGAGCGAAGGAGAAAGATTTATTTACCATGAGGTTCAACCCAAGGAAGGTTTTTATTCAATCACTCGACGTTACGGTGTAAGTGAGCAAACCATTCGCCGCTTCAATGCTGATTTGGTTGCCGATGGTTTGAAATTAGGAACCATACTCCGTATTCCAAAAAATATAAATGATAGTATTCCTGACACTGGGTTGTTGCCCCCAAAAGCATACGGAGTGCCTGAATTGCCAAAATTGGTAATTGAACCTACTTGCAACCCCGATAGGGTAATGCAAAGTAAAAAGCAAACCTACAATGTGGCTCTTCTCCTTCCATTTTACACAAACGAGTTCGAGAGTTCCGATACGGCTAAAACTTCAAGAGGTAGAAACACAAGCACTGGAAGAAAAGAGATTCCCCAGCGTTCCATTAATTTTTTAGATTTTTATCAGGGAGCAATGATTGCATTGGATAGTTTGAAGAAAATAGGGATGGATATTAACCTTTACGTTTTCGATACAAATAAGAGTGCATCAGATACCAAAAATCTTATAAAAGAGACTGGAATTCAGAATGCCGACCTTATAATAGGGCCCGTATATCCCGAGGTAATTAACCCGATTATTTCATTTGCTAACGAGAAACGCGTCCCAGTTATTTCGCCTTTACTATCGAGCAGTTTTCTTCTTAATAAAAATCCTTACCTCTTTCAGGTTACACCATCGTTTCAAACTCAATTGCATAGTTTCTCAAACACAATTAGTTTTTGCAGTGGCCAGAACATAGTTATTATCCACGATGCGGACAGCACCAATAATGGAATGTTGAATAATTTTAAGGAACTAATTAAAAGTAGAATTCAAAGCTGCGAAAATGCTAACGATATTCACTTTAAAGAGGTAACCTACCAAGCCGGTAGTCCAACGCCTGAAATAATTGAAAAGATTAGTCATAGTTTAACTCTCGAAAAAGAGAATATAATAATTGTACCATCGAACAACGAGGCCTTTGTAGCCGATTTACTTGGGAACCTTAATACTCTTTCATCATATTATAAGTATCAAATCAGCTTGTATGGTTTTCCCCGTTGGCAACGATTCAAAAGCGTACAACTTGAATATTTTTACCAACTCCAACTGCATTTATTCTCACCGCACTACGTTAATTATTCTGATGTTCTAGCCATTCAGTTTGTTAATGATTATAGAAGCAAATACAGAGTTGAACCATCAACATTCTCATTTCAGGGTTACGATGTAATGTTTTATTTTTTAAGTGCTCTTAATGAATTCGGAAAAGAGTTTCCCAGCTGCTTAATCCATCACAAACCAAAATTAATTCAAACAGAATACAATTTCATTCGCACCGGTACCGACGATGGATTCGAAAACAATTCCATTTACCTTTTAAGGTATAATAAGGAGTTCACTATAGAGAATGTTACCAGAAAGTAATTACTGAATAATTGTCATCTCATCTACCAAGTGCTTTGCTCCGGCAAATTTATCGATTACAAATAGAACGTATCGAATATCGCAAATAATTGTTCGTTGCATGGAGGGTTCATAGGCATAGTCGCAAGCCATGGCTTCGTGGTTTCCATCGAATGCAACACCAATTAAATGCCCATAGGCATTAAGAACGGGGCTACCAGAATTTCCGTTTGTTATATCATTATCGGTTATAAAACACAGGGGCAAAGTTCCGGTGCTATCGGCATAAATTCCATAATCTCTTTTTTTCCATAAATCTATCATGCGTTCAGGTGCAGCAAATACATCTTCGTTGGGATTATTCTTTTCAATTTTACCATCGAGAGTTGTGAAATAGCGGTATGAAACTCCATCGGTTGGTTGGTATCCGATTACTTTTCCATAGGATACGCGTAAGGTTGAATTAGCATCGGGATAAAATAATTTATCGGGGTTCATTTGAATAATTCCTTTTGTAAAACTTCGCATAGCAAATTTGAATTCTGGAGCGAGCAAGGCTACCGAATCCTGAATTTGTTTCATTAGAAGTTCGTATGACATGTTTAGCATAAAGAGTGGATCGTTAGCTAAACTATCGATTGAAGGATTTGCCAGAAAAGACTTGAGGGCTTGCGGACTGGAAAAGTATGATTTTTCGAACATGTACTTTGTAACCAAAGGTATTATTAAATCTGGTGTTTCAGATTCTTTTAACTTAATCAGTAACCCATCGGTACAGTACGACGGCAAATAGTTTACTAAACTCCTAAGTGCAATGGAATACAATTGCATATCAACGTGGGAGTTGTATCCCTTATAAATTTTATCAAGGTTTTCAGCAATTCGCTTTGCTTCCTTTTTAATTTTTCTTTTAGATGGTTTTTCAGCATACAACAGATCGAGAAGGTTAAAAATTTCATAGTAAAATTTGCTTATACCCACAGGCCAGCTGGTTAATGCCGTTAGGCTCCTATGCAACTCTTCGTAATGCTTCGATCCAACCTCTTTATAATAATCTTTAATAGTGGGTATCGAATTTTTATACCGATTTCGGGCAGGGTAATCATTGCTTGCCCATGAAAAAAGGCTATCCTCCCTATGTTGTAAGGCTTCAACCACATTAAATCGTTTCATAGCCTGAGCCTGCCAAACATCTTTCTGCCAAAAATTAACTAAACCATCGTGCGTATCGGTATAATAAATTTTCACTTTGGGGTCACTTTTCATTCCATCCTTAATAGACGCTATAAATTCACCCCAATACTTATCCACCCATGGAGCAACTCCATCGCGGTTAAGTAGTGCTTGCGAAGATGAACTAAAGCGGTATGTAGTTCCTGGAAACCCTAGAACCATGGTAAAGTCTCCTTCTTTTACTCCCTTTAACGAAATTGGAAAATGATGAAGGGGTTTAAGTGGAATATTCTTTTTACTGAAACTGGCAGGCATACCATTAGGAGCGGTATAAATACGGTACAGAGCAAAATCGCCAGTATGGCGTGGCCAATGCCAATTATCTACGTCGCCACCAAAATTACCAATGGAAGCTGGCGGAGCACCAACCAACCTTACATCTGTATATCGATTATATATGAATAGATAAAACTCGTTATGGTTGAACATGTGCACTACTCGAGCATGCACACCCTTTTCCTTACTTTCTACAGATGATTTAATCTGCTTAATTGCGACATCAACCCTCTCAAAAAAAACCTTTGAGTCTGTTTCGCTCTCTAACCCCTGTAGCACTGTTGCCGTAACATCCTCAACCCGCTTAAGGATGAGTGCCGATTTGCCAGGAACAGGCAATTCACTACCCAAATTCTTTGCCCAAAAACCATCGCGAATGTAGTTTCTGTCCATACTGCTCAAAGCTTGTATATCGGTAATTGCGCAATGATGATTGGTTAAAACTAAACCTTTTGACGAAACAATTTCAGCAGAACATCCCCCATCATCGAGCAGAACAGCAGCATCCTTAAGGCTCGAATTATTGATGCTATATATATCTTCAGCTGTAAGTTTAAAACCTAAAGCCTGCATCTCTTTAACATTTCGAGATATTTGCGATACAAGCCACATTCCTTCATCGGCATAAGTCGATTGGCATGTGTAGCCCAGCGTTACCAAAAGAAAAAATAAATACTTAGGTACTTTATGAAATAACCAAAAGTTTTTCATGAACAAATGGATTGAATTGAACATTTGATGCAACTAAAACTAGTGATTTTTAGAATAGCAAACGTTAAAGCGGTAAAAAATAAATGCTCAAAACTTAAAAAGAAAGTGTAAAACCCAAAACTATGTAATGAAAAAGTGAAAAAGTATAAACAGTTGCGTTCTTGGCCCCTCCTTCAAGTAATCGATACCCGCAGTAAATATTATATTTTTTGTTGGGGTTCAGCACTATGGCCAATAAAATGTCCTCTGCTCTACCCTGAGGTGCAGCAAGGGCATCGGCATTAAGTACTATATTAAAAATTGTTGAAACTTTATAGTTTACTTCAAAGTTCAATAAAGGAACAAAACCCAAATCGTACTTAGCATCGCTTTTGCTTTGTGATACCATTTTATTATAGGCATCTCTAACTTTTAGGGTTGCACCAACTCCAACTTGCCAAACTTCATTTTGAACTAAAAGGTAATTATATGAAAGCCTGTAGGAGTTAAATTTGAATGTAACCTCAACAAATTCATTTTGACTAAAAAGGGTGTTTTGAAAAATCGCATCGAAATTCAAGGCACCATTGTAACTTACTTTTAATGGTGCATAAAGCAACCTTAGGGAATGCCTTTGCTTCCAAATATATGTTGAACTTAGACGAATGAAAGGGCTAATTTCGTGGGATAATTCATCGCTTAGCGATAATAATGTACCATTATTGCCTGAAATACGTAACTTATTGCTTCCAGTTAAAAAAGCTCCCGATTCCATTGTAAAATTAACCTGCGCAATTAGGGGGAAGATTGGTACCAACACAAATGTTAAAAGCCCAATTAATATTCGAATACTAAACATAGTTTATGGCGTTTCCCATGCAAATTAATCATTATTTTGCTTGTTGGCTATTTTACTTTATAGAATATTCACTTATTTTGCCAAAAAAATGGATACACTCCTAATCATAGCAATAATTGCAGCTGCTTACCTTATTGGGAGCATTCCTACAGCGGTTTGGGTAGGTAAGATTTTTTTTAATATTGACATTAGAGAGCACGGAAGCAAAAATGCAGGAGCCACCAATACCATTCGGGTGTTAGGTGTAAAGGCAGGCTTACCTGTTTTCTTCATCGATGTTTTAAAAGGGGTTTTTGCTGTAAATCTTGCTACATTCATAGATATTTCCCAATCCTCCGAGCTAATTATTTTAATTCAACTTGCATTAGGTTTTGCTGCCTTACTCGGGCATATATTTCCCATTTTTGCACAATTTAGAGGTGGAAAAGGAGTGGCTACGCTTGCTGGAGTAGTTCTAGCTTTGCATCCTTTTGCGACTGCTACTGCCTTCGGAATTTTTGTTCTAGTAGTTATATTAACACGCTATGTATCATTGGGTTCTATGATTGCGGGCCTCAGTTTCCCATTTATTATCGAATTCCTTTTCAATAATAGTAGCCATACACTACTTACTTTCTCAATAATTGTGGCTATACTCCTAATTGTTACCCATATTAAGAATATTAAAAGACTAGTAAAAGGCGAAGAATCGAGATTTCGATTCAATAAGCACAACAACACAACCACTTAACATTAATTTAATACAAAGCTATTTTTAAGGTAATGTTCCAATAAACCCTACAGGTTACTTTTGTTTCGGATAAAAATTGAATAGCCATGAAAAAAGTAATCTTCCTGTTTGTAGCAATATTATTCCCAATTATCGGGTTCTCAGAAGAGAACAAAGTAGAAAAAGTAGAAAAAGCTGATAAAGCCAACTCAATTATCGTAAAGTTTTCTGGAAAAGTGATTGACTCGACCAATGGCGAAGCTTTAGTTGGAGCAGCCATAATGATTGAAGGTTCGGGTGAAATAGCATATACTGACTTTGAAGGAAACTTTGAAATAAACAACGTTGAAACAAGCCAAGTTAACCTAATTGTAAGTTTGATTAGTTACGAAAAAATAAAGTTAAACGCATCAACCGAGACCAAAGATCTTAAAGTTCAGTTAAAGCCATTATAAGAAAATAATAGCATTCTGAATAAAGGCCGGTAAAACCGGCCTTTATTTTTTTTTAAAAGAAAACATTATTAGGGTATTCAATATAAGTTAAAAATAATCCTTCGGGTGGTGCAGATGGTCCTGCCGCTGAACGATTTTTCGCTTCGATGATTTCGGCAAACTCGTCAGGAGTCATTCTTTCTCTTCCAACTTCAACAAGAGTTCCAACTATTGCCCTTACCATATTTCGTAAGAACCTATCGGCCCTTATTGTAAAAACCAAATGATTTTCACGCTCATCCCATTCGGCCATATATATTTTGCATATATTGGTTTTAACATCGCTACCCTGCTTGCTGAAACTCGAAAAATCGTTGTATTTAAGAAGCTTTTGAGTTGCTAGCTTCATTTTATTTATGTTTAAATGAGCTTTAAAATACCATGCTGTTTCTATATTGAAAGGGTTTTTTGCTCGTGCAATGTTGTACTGGTATGTACGAGAAATTGCACTAAATCGCGCATGGGCTTCGGGGGTTACCAGCTTAATGTCTTTAACTGCAATTTCCCGAGGGAGTACATCGTTGAGACTAGATATAAAATGTTGATTAGCTCCCAAGTTATCATGAAAAGTATCGAAGTGAGCAACAAAGAAACCGGCATGAACTCCAGAATCGGTTCTCCCAGCACCGGTTGTAATAATATCTTCTTTAAGAAAAATGCTTAATGCATGTTCCAATTCGGCCTGAATTGTATTGGCGTTGGATTGTATTTGCCAACCGCTATATTTGGTTCCTAAATAGGAAATTTCGATAAAATATCGGCTCATTTCGGATTCAATATGAATGTTTTCGATTATAAAGGTAGTGTGTTTTCAATTTTTATCAATGCTTTTTAATTATTTAAACCCAAAAAATAATGCTCAGTCAAATGTTAAGCAATTAAAAAGTAATTTTTTATACATTTTTACATTAATTTGCTATTTTTACCTACACAAATTAAGTGAATGAAGCCTCTTAAAATTGATGCGGCTATTGATAGCCCTGAAGCAAACTTCGATTCTACAACCAATATCTTTAGCATTTCGGGAATATCTCATCCCGAAAATGCCAAGGATTTTTATGGGGAAATTATTAATTGGCTAGAGGAATACTACGAAGAAATTAAAGACAAGAACGATACAAAAATAATTCTCGATTTCAATTTTAAATATATTAATTCTTCATCATACAAGTACCTTCGTGAAATTATGAAGCGGATAGCAAATTTTCGTAACAATGGAATTACCGTTGAAGTTATTTGGAACTACAACGAAGAGGATGAGGACTTGCTAAACGAAGGTATGGTTCTTTTTGAGTTACCAGAAATTAATCTTCCTTATCGATGCATTCCACATGCATAAATCGAATTTGTTCTAGCCCTTCATTAACCGGTCGAGTTCGCGCTTAGAGTCCTTTTGCTTTAGATCCTCCCTTTTGTCGTGCATTTTTTTTCCACGTGCTAAACCAATTTCAACCTTAGCCAAACCCTTTTGGTTTATAAATAGTTTTATAGCAACAATTGTTAATCCCTTTTCTTGTGAACCCCTAAAAAGTTTTCGAAGTTCGATTCGGTTAAGCAACAACTTACGTTCTCTTTTGGGGTCGTGGTTATTGTATGTTCCAAAGGTATACTCAGAAATGTGCATGCCCGAAAGCCAAAGTTCGCCCTCAATAAACTTGCAGTATGCATCAACCATGCTTGCCTTGTTTTGCCTAATCGATTTTATTTCTGTTCCTGTAAGAACAATACCAGCCTCAAAAGTTTCGAGTATCTCAAATTGAAAAAAAGCTTTTTTATTCTTTACGGAAATTTTAGTTGAAGTCATTGGAAGTAAAAATTGAAAGAGGATTAAAAAAACTATATTGAGTTTTTAAAGAAATGAGTAATTATATTATAACAAATTGAAAGTGCAAAAATAACTATTTTTACCCCATGCAAGTTCATTATTTATCACTTGCTAATTTAATCTCCATTAATGAATTGATGTTTTATTCTCTCTACAATCTTCCAATACTACATCCTGCTGTATATGAACGTATTAAACAAAAAATATAACCTAGTTACCATATTAGGACCTACGGCAAGCGGAAAAACAACACTTGCATGCCATTTCTGCAATGTTATTAATGGTGAAATTATAAGCGCCGACTCACGACAGGTATACCGTAAAATGGATTTGGGTACAGGTAAGGATTTAGCCGAGTACCTAATTAATGGAAAGAATATTCCCTACCACCTAATAGATATTGCAGAACCAGGCTATAAATATAATGTTTACGAGTTTCAGAAAAATTTTGTTGACGCATTCAGAACTATTCATGCCCATAATAAATTTCCAGTACTATGCGGTGGTTCGGGTTTATACATCGAAGCCGTTTTAAGAGGCTACGAGCTAATATCAGTTCCAGAAAATTCTGAATTGCGCAACGAACTGGAAAAGATGAATTTCGATGAATTAGTCAGTATTCTCAAAACATATCGGCCCCTCCACAACCAAACCGACACCTGTAACCTGAAACGCTTGCTAAGAGCCATTGAAATTGAGGAATACATGAGTCGAAATAAAACCAACTATAGTAATTTTCCACATATCGATAGTATAATTTTTGGCGTACGGTTTCCTCGTCAACAGGAAAGGCTCAGAATAACCGATAGATTAAAAGGTAGACTAAAAGAAGGATTAATTGATGAAGTAAAGGGATTGCTCGATTCGGGCGTTTCTGTTACCGATATGCTATACTATGGACTTGAATATAAGTGGGTAACTCTTTATCTCATCGATCAGGTTGACTACAATACTATGTTCGAAAAATTAAACACTGCTATACATCAGTTTGCAAAACGCCAAATGACTTGGTTTCGAAGAATGGAAAAAAATGGATTAACAATTAACTGGTTAGATGGAAATCTACCCATAGATGTCAAGGTAGAAATAATGGTTGACACCTTAAAAAAGTAAAGCGTATCTATTTTGGAGAAACATTCTTAAACATTATGTATTTCGTTATATTAGCATTCCTAAAATTAGCACTATGAGAACAGAAGTTGAAATTATTTGCGAAAACACGGGTAAAAGACACATGTTGAAGCCTGGATTGTCGCTTGCCGAAATTTCGTGCGAACTAAAAATTGAATCGAAATTCCCCATTCTTGGGGCCATGGTTAATAATAGGCTTAAGGAACTCGATTACGAAGTTTATACTCCAAAAACCATTCGATTTATCGATATTACCCACCCCGCAGGAATGCGTATGTACCAACGCAGCCTCTTTTTTGTACTGCAAATGGCCGTAAAGGAAATTGTTCCGGAAGGGAAACTGCTTATTGAGCACTCGGTATCGAAGGGTTTTTACTGCGAAATAGAGGGCTTAAGGGAAATTGAGTACGATACCATTTTTGCACTTATCGATAAAATGAAGGAGATTATAGCTAAAAATATTCCTTTTCGTCGCGATAAGGTGCTTACAGCCGATGCCATTGAAATATTCCGAAGAAATGGACTTGACGAAAAAGCGAAGCTTTTCGAAACCCGTCCAACGCTTTACACATCGGTTTACTATTTGAACAACATGGCCAATTACTTTTTCGGTTGCCTGGTGCCTTCAACGGGCTACCTACAGCTATTCGATTTGGTTAAGTACTACGAAGGAATGCTGTTAATGGTGCCAAAACGTAAGAACCCGGTAGAGTTGGAAGATATTGTGATCCAGAACAAAATGTTCGATATTTTTCAGGAGTACCGCCATTGGGTCGAAATTCTTGGTGTTGGAAGCGCTGCTGCAATAAACCATATGGTTAAAAATGGCGAAGCCAGCGAGCTGATTAAAATATCGGAAGCGCTGCACGAGAAAAAGGTAGCCCAAATAGCCGACCAAATAAAGGAGCGCTCCAATAATGTAAGGCTTATTCTTATTTCTGGGCCATCTTCTTCAGGCAAAACAACATTCTCGAAGAGACTGTCGATTCAACTGAAAGTTTTGGGATTAAAACCCTACGCCATTTCGCTCGATAACTACTTTGTCGACCGGGAGCATACACCTCGCGACGAGGATGGCGACTATGATTTCGAGTCGATTCATGCGCTCGACATCGATTTCTTTAATAAGCAGCTTATTCAGCTTATGAATGGCGAAGAAGTGGAGCTTCCAAAGTTCTCCTTCACCAATGGAAAACGCTACTTCGATGGCACTAAGCTGAAAATTGAGCCCAAGGGAATTATAATAATCGAGGGAATTCATGCCCTTAACCCCGAACTTACCCACTTAATTGGCAACGAGCTTAAATTCAAGGTTTACATCTCGGCGCTCACATCGCTTTCGATCGATGGTACCAGCCGAATTCCAACTACCGACAATAGGCTAATTCGCCGGATAATTCGCGACTACCGCTACCGCGGGTACAGCGCCTACGACACCATTTCGCGCTGGGATAGCGTTCGGCGGGGCGAGGATCAAAACATATTCCCATTTCAGGAGCAGGCCGATGTTATGTTCAATTCCGCATCGCTATACGAATTTGGCATTCTGAAAACATTTGCTGAGCCCATTCTGCATCAAGTTCCAACAAATGTTCCCGAATATGCTGAAGCCGTTCGGCTGCTGAAATTTTTAAGCTACTTCACAGCCATTCCGTACGAGGAGGTTCCGCCAACATCTATTCTTCGCGAGTTTTTAGGAGGAAGCACGTTTTCGTATAAGTAAGATGAACAGTAGAACCAAGGAACAATTGAACAATTGAACAATTGAACAATTGAACAATAGAACAATAGAATTTAGAATTTGGATGAAATATGATTGAAAAGAAATTTGAACTTGAAGAACGGCTTATTGATTTTGCAGTTGAAATAATAAATTTTGTTGATGGCTTGCCAAATACAAAGGCTGCGTTACATTTAGGAGGGCAACTTTTAAGGTCAGGTACTTCGCCTGCTCTTAATTATGGCGAAGCAAAAGGGGCTGAATCGAAAAATGATTTTCTACATAAAATGAAGGTTTGTTTAAAGGAATTAAGAGAGTCCTATAATTGTATGAGAATATTATGTCGAGCAAAAATTTACAAGAATGAGCAACAGCTAAAAGAATTAATAAATGAATGTAACGAACTCATCTCAATTTTTGTAAAAAGTATAAATACAGCTTCTAAAGCAGAATTGAAATCATAAACCGGTTGACCACTAAATGTATAAATATTACCCTCTTATAGAAATTTCAAAAGTTCAGCAATTGCACGATTCAACTGTTTAGTTATTCAGATGTTCAAATGTTCAATTGTTCCGATGTTCCGATGTTCAAATGTTCAAATGTTCAAATGTTCAGTTATTCGGTTGTTCAATAGTTGTTTTTTAAATATTATTATTTGTACCTAACCTAATGATTATCAGCCTCTCAACCGATATAACTTATCTGCCCGGTGTTGGCCCTAAACGAGCCGAACTACTTCGTAAGGAGCTGAACATTGCTACCCTTAACGATTTACTATATACTTTTCCGTATAAGTATATCGACAGGTCGAAGTTTTACAAAGTTTCGGAGATTAGCGAAGATTTACCTTATATACAAATAGTTGGTCAAATTACCCGCTTTCAGGAAGCTGGAGGGCCAAGAGCAAAAAGACTTTCGGCCGTATTTACCGATGGAACAGGAAACATTGAGCTGGTTTGGTTTAAAGGTTTAAAATGGATTTTAAAGGGACTAAAACCCAATGTAAACTACCTTCTGTTCGGTAAACCAACCCTTTTCAATGGCAAATGGAATATTGTTCACCCCGAAATTGAGGAGGTTACTCAGCAGAACCTGCAAAAGGGCATTGCTGCGCTTCAGCCCGCATACCGCACCACCGAAAAGCTAAAAAACAGCTTTATTACCTCAAAGGTAATTCTGAAATTGCAGCTGCAACTGGCCGAAATTGCAAAAAATCAAATCGACGAAACGCTGCCCGCTTACCTTATGGATAAGTTAAAGCTGATGACGCTACCGGAAGCATTGAAGCAGATCCACTTTCCCGAGTCGACACCACTGCTTAAAAAGGCTCAGCTGCGCCTAAAGTTCGAAGAACTTTTTTATGTTCAGCTTAACATGCTAAACCAGAAAACGGTTAGGCAGCTTCAAGTTAATGGACACGTATTTAAGCTGGTTGGCGACCATTTTAATAGGTTCTATAACGAAAGTTTACCCTTTCAGCTTACCGAAGCTCAAAAACGGGTTATGCGCGAAATTCGTAAGGACTTGGGCTCTGGTAAGCAGATGAATCGCCTCCTTCAGGGCGACGTGGGTAGCGGAAAAACGTTGGTGGCACTTATGTGTATGCTTTTAGCCATGGACAACGGTTTTCAGAGTGCCATAATGGCGCCCACCGAAATTCTTGCAACACAGCACTACAACACTATTACCGAGTTTTTAAAGAACTTACCCATTGAAGTGGCGCTTTTAACCGGAAGCACAAAAAAGAAGGATCGAACCCGCATTTTCGAAATGTTAAGCAATGGAAGCCTCGGAATTATAATTGGTACACACGCACTTATTGAAGATCCTGTTCAGTTTAATAATTTGGGATTAGTTGTGGTCGACGAGCAGCAACGTTTTGGTGTTGCCCAGCGAGCAAAACTTTGGGAAAAGAATGCCGATCCACCCCATATTCTGGTAATGACCGCAACGCCAATACCACGTACTTTAGCCATGACCGTTTACGGCGATTTGGATGTTAGCGTAATTGACGAGTTGCCACCAGGCCGAAAGGTTATTAAAACCCTTCATTATAACGATGCTAAGCGAAACATTGTTTTTGGAATGATGCGCGAGCAAATAAAGCAGGGGCGGCAAATTTACGTGGTTTACCCGCTTATTCAAGAATCGGAGAAGATGGACTACAAAGACCTGATGGACGGCTACGACAGCATTTCGCGAGCATTTCCACCTCCCGAGTATGCAACGGTTGTGGTACATGGTAAAATGAAAGCCGATGAAAAGGAGGCTTCAATGCAACTTTTTGTTCAAGGTAAAGCGCACATAATGGTTGCCACAACCGTAATTGAGGTTGGTGTAAATGTTCCCAACGCAACGGTAATGATTATTGAAAGCGCCGAGCGCTTTGGGTTGTCGCAGCTACACCAGCTTCGTGGACGAGTTGGCCGTGGAGCCAACGAAAGCTACTGCATTTTAATGTCGGGAGTTAAGCTAAGCAACGAATCGCGTAAGCGAATGGAAACCATGGTAACCACCAACGACGGTTTTAAAATTGCCGAAGTTGATCTCGAACTTCGTGGCCCCGGCGACTTGGAGGGAACTCAGCAAAGCGGGCTTCCGTTCGACTTTAAAATTGCGAATATTGGACAGGATGGCCAAATACTTCAGCTTGCCCGCAACACCGCCAACGAAATACTAGATGAGGATAAATTGCTGAATCACCCTAAAAATTCAATTCTAAAATTGCAACTCGAAAAAATTAAACTTAAAAAAATGGATTTTAGTAAGGTAAGCTAACAGAAAGTATTTAAACCTATGCCCTCTTATCCCATCAAAATATTTTGAAATAATTCTAATTCTATACCAATTATAAATACTCAACCAAAAAATCTCTTAAAATGCAAAAACGACTTAGCCTTCTCTTAGTGTTTTGTTTTGTGGTAGTGCATTTAATGTCGCAGAACCAACCTATTACTAAGGCCAATTATGAATTGGCCTCCAAGTATTCGCCAACACGCATTCGGAAAATGGTTCTCAGCGGTGGAGTCGATGCTCATTGGCTTAAAAACACCGATCGATTTTGGTACGAATTTGAAACTAGCAAAGGGAAAAGTTATTACTTAGTTGACCCGGTTAAGCGAACCAAAACCCCTATTTTCGACAATGCTAAAATGGCGGCAGAAATATCACGACTTACAGGCGACCCTTTCGATGCCCAGAATTTACCCATAAAGAATTTGAAATTCCTCGATGACGAAAATACCATTCGTTTTGAAATACAAAGCACTCTGGTTGACGAGGATAAAAAGGATGAAGAAGAGGACGATATGACCGAAGAACAGGGAAGCAGCAAACGTGGAAGAAATGACAAACCAAAGAAGAAAACCTGGTTTTTCGACTATAGCCTGAGAAGCGCTAAAGTGGTTATGCTCGATGATTACAAAAAGCCCAAGGATAGGCCCGACTGGGCAAATATATCGCCCGATGGACAAAAAGTTGTTTTTGCTAAAAAATACAATCTGTATTGGATGGATAAGGAGAGCTACGATAAATTCTTGAAAAATAAAAAGGATTCAACTATCGTAGAGAACCAGCTTACCTTTGATGGAGAAAAGGATTACAGCTATGGAGGATTTGGAAGAGAGGAGGACAATGAGGAAGAGAAGAAGAATTTTGATAAGCGCAAATCGGCTTTCATTCTTTGGTCGCCCGACTCAAAAATGTTTGCTCTAACCCGAAGCGATAACCGTAAGGTTAAGGATTTATGGGTTATTAAAACCCTTTCAAATCCGCGTCCAACTATTGAAACTTATAAGTACCACATGCCCGGAGAAACGGATGCTCCAAAAATGGAAATTTTAGTCTTTAATTTTTCCGATTCTATTCCTGTTCGTGTTAAAGCAGAAGCATTTCCCGATCAAACCCTTTCACTTCAGGCAAAACCACAACTTCAGAAACAACGCGACGAAGATTACGTAGCCCGCCAATGGTTATCCGATTCTCCAAATAAGTTCTATTTCACCCGCACTTCGCGCGACCTGAAGCGGATTGATATTTGCGAAGCAAATCCTTTCACAGGCGATGTAAAGGTACTTATTGAAGAAAGACTTAATACCTACGTTGAAACCCGTCCACTTGGGCTAGTAAATGGAGGTAAAGAACTTATCCATTGGTCGGAACGCGATGGTTGGGGACATTTTTACCTACACGATTCGAATGGTAAACTGAAAAACCAGATTACATCGGGACCATACCACTGCGAGCGAATAGTTGGTATTGATGAATTAAACAGAGTTCTATATTTCACTGCAAATGCAAAAGAGATTAACGAGGATCCCTACTACGAACATTTATATCGTGTTAACTTCGATGGTACGGGACTTATGCTGTTGAACCCTGGTAACTTTAATCATAGCGTAAGCATGAATGATAACCAAAAGTTTTTTGTCAACAACTTTTCGAGGGTTAACACTACCCCAAAATCTGAGCTGCGCGATGGTAAAGGGAATAAAATAATGGACCTAGAAACAGTCGACCTAAGCCTTCTTATGGCTACAGGTTACAAGTTTCCTGAACCGTTTACTGTAAAAGCCGACGATGGAAAAACCGATTTGTATGGTGTAATGTACAAACCTTTCGATTTCGATTCAACCAAGCTCTACCCCATTATTCTATATGTTTATCCAGGCCCCCAAACCGAGGCAGTGGATAAGTCGTTCTCAGCCCGTATGGATCGAACCGACCGACTGGCTCAAATGGGATTTATTGTAATTACGGTTGGAAATCGCGGAGGCCATCCAAAACGATCGAAATGGTACCATAATTATGGCTATGGAAACCTTCGTAACTATGGTTTAGCCGATAAAAAAGTTGCCGTAGAGCAATTGGCTAATAGGTACAAATTTATCGATAATAGCAAAGTTGGTATTCATGGGCACTCGGGCGGAGGGTTCATGTCAACTGCTGCCATGCTGGTTTATCCCGATTTCTTTAAGGTGGCCGTTTCAAATGCAGGTAACCATGAAAACAATATTTACAATCGTTGGTGGAGCGAGAAGCACCACGGAGTAAAGGAAATTACCGATACCACAGGTACAACTAAATTTGAGTATAGCATCGACAAAAACTCCGATTTGGCCAAGAACCTTAAAGGGAAACTTTTACTAACTACAGGAGAAATAGATAATAACGTTCATCCCGGGTTAACCTTCAGAATGGCTAATGCCCTAATTAAAGCCAATAAGCGCTTCGATTTCTTTATTTACCCTGGCCAGCGACACGGCTATGGCGATATGACCGAATACCATTTCTGGCTTACTGCAGACTACTTCGCAAAACACCTAATTGGCGACTTCTCAAATAGTGTTGACATTATTGAAATGACCCGGGATATTGAATTGAAGAGATAGAATTCTCATATATATTTCAGGAAGCGGCTGTTTAGATAATAAACAGTCGCTTTTTATTAGCAAATACCCTTGGCAATAGCCACAATATTTTCGGCCCTGCCCATGGTATAAAGGTGAATAATTGGGGCTCCGTTGGCAAGCAATTCTTTTGCCTGAGCGGTGCACCACTCAACTCCTAATTGCCAAACTTCACGGTTCGTTTTGCACTTCGACATAGCCTTCGACAGCTCCGTTGGAATGGTTATTCCAAACATTTTAGGAAGTAGATTCTGGTGCTCATGAACGGCAACTGGCTTTAGGCCAGGAATTATGGGTACTGTAATTCCCGCTTTTCGGCATCGATTAACAATGTCGAAATAAACATTATTATCGAAAAACATTTGGGTAACAATGTACTCTGCGCCTGCATCGACCTTTTGTTTTAAATGAAAAATATCGGCATCGAGGTTTGGCGATTCCTGATGCTTTTCGGGATAACCTGCCACGCCGACTGAGAAGTGGGTTGGGGTTGGATTTTCAACATACTTTTCCAAATAATCGCCTTTGTTTAAGCGCATAATTTGCTCGAGCAGCTCAACGGCGTACCTATGACCCTCGGGGTGTGGTTCGAATTTGCCGGTAATCTTGTCGCCATCGCCACGAAGGACAAGCAGGTTGCGAATTCCCAAGAAATCTAAGTCGATTAGCGCCTCCTCGGTTTCGCGCTGCGAAAAGCCACCGCAAATAATGTGTGGCACCACATCGACCTTGTATTTCCCCATTATTGCTGCCGCAATACCAACTGTTCCGGGGCGCTTACGCACAACAGCCGGAGTTTTTTTTCCATTTACATTTATGTACGTTAACTCCTCGCGGTGGTAAGTAATATTTATGTATGGTGGAGCAAATTCCATTAGCTGGTCGAGGGTTGAAAAAATGGTGTTGATACTGCTGCCCTTTACCGGTGGAAGCAATTCGAACGAAAGGCGCGAGCCTTTTATGTTTTGGAGGTGTTGGGGGATTGTCATGGTTAACTTTTTTTTCACCACAATAGTCACAGTAGAACACATTAGTCTATTGTTTCTATTGTGTCTAATGTGGTTAAGATTCTGCATTATTTGGTATAAATCTCCTAGTTTCTTCAATGCTACTTCCCATTCGTTTCGAGTAGTCTTCGAGTTGCTCCTTGTCGATTTTTCCAACGTTAAAGTACTTCGATTGGGGGTGTGAAAAGTAGTACCCCGAAACCGATGCGGCTGGAACCATCATAAAACTTTCGGTTAGCTCCATTCCTGCATTTTCCCTAGCATTCAGTAGTGTAAAGAGGGTTTCCTTAATTCGATGCTCGGGACAAGTAGGATAGCCGGGTGCAGGTCGAATTCCATCGTACTGCTCATTTAGAACCTCTTCGAGCGACAACTTTTCGCTATTGCTGTAACCCCAAAGTTCCTTTCGGACCTTTTGGTGTAACAACTCAGCAAAGGCCTCGGCAAGCCTATCGGCTAAAATTTTGCACATTATTGCACTGTAATCGTCCTTTTGAGCACGAAAAGAGTTTGCCAATTCATCGGCACCAATGCCAGCTGTTACGGCAAAAAATCCAATCCAATCGGGTACTCCAGAACCAAGTGGTGCAATAAAATCCGAAAGGCAAAGGTTCGGTTCGCCTTCCTCTTTCTTTTCCTGATTTCGCAATTGCGGAAAACGGCAGACAGCGTCTGACCTATTCTCATCGCTATAAACTACAATATCGTCGCCTTGCGAAGCAGCAGGTAAAATGGCAGCAATACCATTAGCCCCAAGGCTTTTGTCGTTTAAAATTTTATCTAAAAGAACATTTGCATCATCGTACAACCTTTTGGCTTCTCGCCCCTTAACGGGGTCGGTAAGAATTTGAGGAAACCTCCCCGTTAAATCCCAAGCATGAAAAAAGAAAGTCCAGTCGATAAACTCGCGCAATTCAGCTAAACTGAAGTTCTGAAAAACAGTAACTCCCGTTCTATTTGGTTTTGGTGGAACATAGTTCTTCCAATCGATTCGAAGTGCATTTTCCCTTGCAAGCTTCAAACTAATTAGTTTTGACGATTTATCGTTGTAACCCTTTGCAAGAGAAATATTTTCATTCTTTATGCTTTCAACCAATTTTTGGCGTTTATTAGGGTTTAGCAATTCAGCAGTTATGCCACCAGCTTGCGATGCATCCTTAACGTGAATAACTCCACCGCTATAGTTTGGTGCAATTTTAAGCGCAGCATGAAACTTCGAAGTGGTGGCCCCGCCAATGAGTAAGGGTATTTTAAGTCCTTTACGTTCCATTTCGGTGGCTATGTGGCACATCTCGTCGAGCGAAGGGGTAATAAGCCCGCTAAGGCCAATAATATCAACCTTTTCGGCAATTGCAGTTTCGATAATTCGTTCGCAGGGAATCATAACGCCAAGGTCGATAATTTCATAGCCATTGCAGGCTAAAACCAAGCCCACAATATTCTTCCCAATATCGTGCACATCGCCCTTAACGGTTGCCAAAAGAATTTTTCCTCGGTTAGCCGATTGCTTTTCCTTAGCCATGCGGGGCTCCATAATTGCAACAGCCATTTTCATTACCCTTGCGCTTTTAACCACTTGAGGCAAAAACATGCGCCCCGATCCAAACAATTCGCCAACCTCTTTCATTCCGTCCATCAATGGTTCTTCAATAACACGCAGAGCCGAGCCCGTTTGGTTCAATGCCTCGTCAACATCAACCTTAATAAATTCATTAATTCCCTTTACCAATGCGTGGGCTAATCGTTTATCGACAGGTTGGTTTCTCCATTCGAGAACTTTTGTACTATCGACCCTTTCGTCGTGAACATTTTGCGCGTATACCAGAAGCCTTTCGGTGGCATCCTTTCGTTTGTTTAGTATTAAGTCTTCGGCAAGCTGCAGCAGATTGGGCTCAATTTCAGTGTATACTTGCAATTGCGATGGGTTAACAATGCCAACGTCCATACCTGCAGAAATAGCGTGAAATAGAAATACCGAGTGAATAGCCTCGCGTACAGCATTATTGCCCCTAAAGGCAAACGAAAGGTTGCTAACCCCTCCGCTCACTTTGGCAAGTGGCAGGTTTTGCTTTATCCACTTAACCGAATCGATGAAACTTAGGGCATAATCGGCGTGCTCCTTCATTCCTGTACCAATAGCCATAATGTTTGGGTCGATAAAAATATCAGCTGGATTTACGCCAACCTTTTCAACAAGAATGTTGTAGCTTTTTTGGGCAATTTCAATTCTGCGCTGCGTTGTGTCGGCCTGACCACTTTCGTCGAAAAGCATTACCACCATTGCAGCACCAAAACTCTTAATGATTTTAGCTTGCTGTATAAATTTTGCTTCACCTTCTTTTAAACTAATTGAGTTAACAATGGCTTTGCCCTGAATACATTTCAATCCAGCTTCAATTATGTTGAAGCGCGACGAGTCGATCATAAACGGAACTCGGCAAATATCGGGTTCCGAGGCCAGGTAGTTGAGAAAAGTTACCATTGCCTTTTCGCCATCAATCAGGGCATCGTCCATACAAATATCGATAACCTGTGCACCTCCATCGACCTGCTCGCGGGCAATGGCAAGCGCCTCCTCGTATTTGCCTTCGGCAATAAGACGTGCAAACTTTTTCGAACCCGCCACATTGGTGCGTTCGCCTATGTTTACAAAGTTTGTTTCGGGACGAATTTCGAGCAGCTCCAAACCGCTTAATCTTGTAAACTTTGAAATATCAGGAATTACTCGGGGCGAGTAGGTTTTAGCCAATTCGGCAATTCGATGGATATGCTCGGGAGAGGTTCCGCAGCAACCTCCAACAATATTAAGTGCTCCGCGTTGCAGCATTTTTTCAACCAGTTTAGCCATTTCGCGAGCTGATTGGTCGTAGCCGCCCAGTTCGTTAGGCAAACCAGCATTGGGGTGAGCACTTACAAGAAATTTGGTATTTGCCGAAAGCTCCTCGATGTAAGGAATAAGCTGCTCTGCGCCCAAAGCGCAGTTAAGGCCAATGCTGAAAAGCGGATAGTGACTAACCGACTCGATAAATGCTCGTAGCGTTTGCCCCGAGAGCGTTCGGCCACTGGCATCGGTTATGGTTCCCGAAACCATTACGGGAATGTCTAACTTTTTATCTTCGAGCACTTTGCCAATGGCAAAAAGCGCTGCTTTAGCATTTAGGGTATCGAAAATTGTTTCGACCAACAGAATATCGACGCCACCTTCGATAAGTCCTAAAACCTGCTCCTCGTATGCTTTTGCAAGCATGTCGAAGGTTACAGCACGGTACGCAGGGTTATGCACATTTGGCGACATTGAAGCCGTGCGATTGGTTGGACCAATTGACCCTGCCACAAACCGAGGTTTCGATGGGTTTTGTGTGGTGAATTCATCGGCAACCTTTCGTGCAATGCGAGCCGCTTCGCGGTTAATTTCGCGCACTAAATGTTCGGTTCCATAATCGCTCTGCGATATTGAAGTTGAGTTAAAAGTGTTCGTTTCAACAATATCGGCACCTACCTCGAAGTAAGCACGATGAACATGTTCAACCAAATCGGGTTTGGTAAGCACCAAAATGTCGTTATTTCCCTTCAGCGACTTTGGGTGGTTGGCAAATCGGGTTCCCCGAAAATCGTTCTCGGTGAGTTCAAATTTTTGTAGCTGCGTTCCCATAGCCCCATCGAGAATGAGGATGCGGTGGGAGGTTATTTCTTTGAGTAATTGTGTTTTCATTAATATTTTTATTTATTTCACGCAGAGCCGCCAAGACGCTTTAGTTTTCATCCGTTTGACTGGTTCTAACTGGAGTAAATATTTTTAGCGTCTTTGCGAGAAAAACTTTGCGAGATCTATATTTCAAAAAAACGCCACAAACACATCCAGTTTGCTTATAATTTTTTGGATTTTATGCAGATTTTTGAGGCTAATATTTCCGGTAACGTAGCTGTAATCGCATCCCGAGTACTTTTCGTCGATGCTCTCGAATTCGAAATGCCCAAAATCGATTAAGTCCTTATACCTCAAGTAAATTTTCAGACTAACATCGTTTGTGAAAACAGGATTTTGGAAGTACTTCCGCTTTTTGTACTCGTACCGGTAGCCGTGCATACGAGCTGTAATGTCCGATAGCACTGCACTTCCGCTTGGAAAACCGCCTGCACCCTTGCCAAACATTAGTTGCTTTTCGTAAAATTCACCACGTATAACAACTCCGTTGTACTCGTCCTCAACATTAAAAATGTAATCGTCGGGGGTTACCAGTTTGGGCATAACCAGTAGGTTAAAGGAATTTCCGTTTTTCTTGGTTGCCTGTGCTATAAGCTTAATTTTAAAACCCTTTTCGCGAACAAAGCGAATATCGAAACTATTCAGCTTGTCGATACCAGTTACAAAAACATCGCTTGGTTTTACAATGGTTCCAAAGCCGTGAGTGGCAAGAATTATAAGCTTATTGAGCGAATCCTGACCGCTTACATCGAGCGTAGGGTCGGCTTCGGCAAATCCCAGCTCCTGCGCTTTGCGCAGTGCAGCTTCGTATGTGCTATTCTCGTTAAAAATTTTTGAAAGAATGTAGTTCGACGAGCCATTTAGAATTCCAGTTATGGAAAGAAGCAGGTCGTTATCGTAGTACTCTTCGAGGTTTCGAATTACGGGAATACTGCCACAGGCAGAAGCATCGTAGAGTAAAGCGCTACCGGTTTCGTTTTGAATTCCAATGAGTTCCTCGAGATGCGATGCTAACATCCTTTTACTCCCCGAAACAACACTTTTTCCAGCAAGAAGTGCCGATTTAACAATTGTGTATGCTTCATCGGCATCGCTAATTAGTTCAACCACAAGGTTTATTTCGCTATCGTTGATTATGGTTTTGTAATTGGTGCAAAAAAGTTCCTTGGGAACGGAGCGTTTCTTTTGGGGATTCCTAATGCAAATAGTTTTTATTTCCGCTTTAGTAGCGGGGCTTTTCTGAAGAACGTGGAAAAGGCCTTCGCCTACCACGCCAAATCCGAAAAGTCCAATGGTTTGTTTGTTATCTTTAGTTTTCATTTTAGTTTTTTAATTATTTCACGCAGAGTCGAAGAGACGCTATGATTTAAATTGCGTCTTTGCGTTTTTGCGCGAAAAGAAATTCGGAAATTATTTCACTTAGTTTTTCACTCTCAATCAGAAATCCATCGTGACCAAAATCGGAGTCGATTTCGGCGTATATGGCATTGGGTATGAACTTGGCCAAACTTTTCTGCTCAATTAGAGGAAACAGAATATCCGATGAAATACCAACGCAAAGCGTTTTGGCTTTTATCATATTGAAAGCTACTTCGAAACTTCCACGACCACGGGCAACATTATGGGTATCCTGGCTACGAGTGATTGAGTGGTAGCAATGCACACTGAAGCGGTCGACCAACTTTTTACCCTGATAGCGTTGGTAACTCGACACACGGAAATCGGAAACCTTTTCGTTATCCTTTTCGGGTTGAGTTATATTATAAGCCTCGTACCCACGGTAACTTAGGAGGCCAAGGCCACGTGCAGCAGCCAATCCCGCTTTTCCACCATTGGGGTCACCAGTAAAGAATGTTGAATCAGCCTCAATTGACATACGCTCGGTTTCATTAATGGCAATCGCCCAAGGGGTTTGCATATATGTAGTAGCAACAAGTATCATATTTTCGAATCTTTCGGGATGCAGAATTGCCCACTCCATACTTTGAAACCCACCTATGGAACCACCTGTTACAAGGTAAATCGTTTCAATTTCAAGATGTTTGCGTAACACCTCGTGGGCGTTAGCCCAGTCGCGAACGGTAACCAATGGAAAATCGTTTAGCCATTGCTTTCCAGTTTTTGGATTGACACTTAATGCACCCGTTGTACCGTAGCAGCTGCCAAGAATATTGGCACAAACCAAAGTGTACCTGTTGGGGTCGAAAAGTTTACATTTTCCAACCATTCCCGGCCACCAGTCCTCAGCATCGGAGTTGGCGGTTAGCGCATGGCAAATCCAAATAACTGGTTTCGATTTATCAATAACTTCTTCGGAAGTATGGTAGCAAATTTCAATGTTGAAGAGCGATAGCCCCGATTCCAACTTAAATTCGCCCTTATGGGTGTAGGTTTTCTTAATCATTCGACTGTGTTCTATTGTGCCTAATGTGCCTATTGTGGTTATATTCTTCTTAATGCATTCTCAAAATCCCCAATAATGTCGTCAATATGCTCAAGTCCAACCGAAACCCTTAAACTATTGGGCAAAACCCCTGCAGCCAATTGTTCCTGCTCCGTTAGTTGCTGATGCGTTGTAGCCGCAGGTTGAATTATGAGCGTTTTAGCATCGCCAACATTAGCCAAATGGCTAACAAGTTTAAGATTGTCGATTAATGCCGTAGCACTCTCCTTCCCCCCTTTAACTGTAAACGAAAGAACACCGCCAAATCCACGTTTCAAGTACTTTTTTGCAGTTTCGTAGTAAGGGCTACTTTTTAACCCTGGATAATTTACGCTCTCCACTTTAGGGTGATTTTCGAGCCAAATTGCAAGTTTCAAAGTATTTTCGCAATGACGATCCAATCGTAAAGATAATGTTTCTAGGCCTTGAATAAGTTGAAACGAATTGAATGGACTAATGGCAGGCCCCCAGTCGCGTAACCCCTCAACCCGAGCCCTTGTAATAAATGCAATGTTTCCGAACGAGCTATTTGTGCCAAAAGCATTCCAGAAAATTAATCCGTGATAGCCTTCGGATGGCTCGGAGAACTGCTGAAATTTACCATTTCCCCAGTTAAAGTTACCCCCGTCGACAATTACACCGCCCATGGATGTACCGTGGCCGCCAATCCACTTTGTGGCACTTTCAACAACAACATTTGCTCCATGCTCAAGCGGGCGGAAAAGGTAACCCGCTCCACCAAAGGTGTTGTCGACAATTAGAGGAATATCGTACTTTTTTGCAAGTGCTCCAATTGCATCGAAATCGACAACATTGAATTTCGGGTTACCAATGGTTTCGATATAAAGGGCCTTTGTACTGCTGTCGATAAGCTTTTCGTATTCGGCAATTTCATCGGTTTTAGCAAAGCGAACCTCAATGCCAAGGCGTTTAAACGAAACCTTAAACTGGTTGTAAGTTCCACCGTATAGGTGCGAAGTTGACACGAAGCTATCGCCTTGCTGAAGAATATTGTTTAACGCAATAAACTGAGCTGCATGTCCCGATGCCACTGCAAGCGCAGCAACACCACCTTCGAGTGCAGCAATACGTTTCTCAAAAACATCGGTGGTTGGGTTCATTAAACGGGTGTAAATGTTTCCAAATTCCTTAAGTGCAAATAGGTTAGCACCGTGTTCGGCGCTTTTAAATGCGTACGAAGTGGTTTGGTAAATGGGAACAGCCCGACACTGGGTTGTTGGGTCGATATGCTGACCAGCATGTTGCTGTAACGTTTCGAAATGGGTATATGGTTGAGAGTTCATTTTTGAAATGTTGAATGATGAAAGTTGAATTTTGAATGAAGAATGTAAAAAAGGATTGCCCCATGCCGTCCCTTGAACAGCAATAATAAAACCCGAAAAGGTGAGGCTAATTGGTTAATAGTTGCGCATACCGCGCATACACCAAGCAACCCTGTTATGGCTTATGAAGAGAAATTGAAAATTTAGAGAGGCTAACGAACTTAAGAGGTCATTGAGAAAAAGTGCAAATTGCAAATAGAAAAGCCTTTGTGTTTTCATTGTTTTTGGTATTTGTTATAATTCCCTTTCGGGCAGGTATTAGCACCTTTTCGCAAAGTGCGAGGGTTGCTAGAGCTTCACTGAGCCTGTTCTCTCTGCTCTTCTTTATAATCAAACACCACAAATGAAGTGGAATGTTCGATTGTGCAAATGTATAACTTTTTTTAAAATTCCAACATGAGTTTAGTTTTTTTCAAAATTTTATAAGTCAACTTTGGGCTTTTGGTTAATTTCTATATTTGCACCTCTATTTGAAATAATATGCCAAGACAGAAACGGATTTCGGAGCGTAAAATAATTCTTTTTACAGGCGGGTTGCTAATTTTTGCAGGATTAATTAGGTTAATTCACTATCCACTTGGTATTGTGCTGTTTTACCTATCCTTCGCTCCATACTACTTGGTACGAATAAAAAGTGTACGAACCCAAATGGGTATTGAAAAAAAACCTACCGAAAAACTTCGTATTTTAATACTTGTTTGCATGCTCATTGCAATTGCAATGAATATTTCGGGATGGCAAGAAGCTAACTTTTTGCTTATCTTTTTGCTTATGATAGATTATCTTTTAGTAACCAACCAAAAATTTTAGTTTTCTAGGCAAATTCCTCTATAAAGTGAACTTTTGTTCATAACTTTTCAAAATTGAAATTATTCATCGAACTATTTTTTTGGATGTTTTGATAATACCCTTTAATTTTGCCCAAACCTTACGATATGTTTTATTTACTTTTTAGCATACTCTCCTCTGCATTTATTATCGTTCTCTTCAAACTTATCGGAAGGCACAAAGTCGACACTCTAAGCGCAATTATTATTAACTACCCTGTGGCCTGCATAGCAGGCTTTTTTTTGACCGATAATTTCAGCATAAATGCATACCACGATAGCTTAGAGTGGTTACCAATTTCATTCTTTCTAGGGATTCTTTTCATCGTCATGTTCTGGTTTATAGGAACATCGAGCCAAAAGGTGGGTATCTCTGTTACCACAGTTGCTGCGAAAATGTCGGTCATTATTCCTATTGCCTATTCAATATATATTGACAAAAACGACCTTTTTACAATTCAGAAGGCCCTAGGGATTGGATTTGCAGTTATAGGAGTTCTTATGTCCGTTTTTCAAAAGGAAAACAAATCCAGAAGATTTACCGTGATGGCTTTTCCCTTAACAATCTTTTTAGGGTTAGGATTACTCGACAGTATTGTTAAATATGCCCAATTGAACCTTTTAAATCAACAGAATATCCCCCTCTTTACTGCAACCTCATTCGGCTTTGCTTTTATTTCAGGGCTATTAATTGTACCATTTAGTAAAACGGTTCAGTTAAACCTAATGCAGTTAAAAACATGGTATCATGGTATTCCTTTAGGCCTACTCAACTTTGGTTCGATGTATTTTCTGATAAAAGCACTGTCACATATAGATTCGGGAAAAATAATACCAATGGATAGTTCGATAATTTTTGGAATTAACAATATTTGCATAGTGGCTGTGAATATTCTTATTGGTTTCAGTTTTTTTAAAGAACGGCCTACAAAAATGAACTGGATTGGTTTTTTCCTCTCTTTATTGGCTATTAGCATATTAACAATTAGTTAACTGTAATCATGTCAGACACTTACTTAACCATCAGCAATAGAAGCGAGGGGTTATATAAAGAAAAAGGAAGTAAGTTTATTTCCCATGCTTTTCCAGTAAAATCGGATGTTGAAGTAAAGGATATTATTAGCCAATTACGAAAAGACCTTTACGATGCTCGGCACCATTGCTATGCATTCACTTTGGGTTTTAAGGGTGAAATTTGGCGAGCCAACGATGACGGAGAACCCTCTGGCACTGCTGGAAAACCCATTTACGGACAAATTGTTACGCGCTCATTAACAAATACATTAGTAGTTGTAACGCGATATTTTGGCGGTACTAAGCTAGGGACCCCGGGATTGATAAATGCATACCGATCGGCAGCCTCTGATGCCCTTGATAAATGTGCAATTATTGAGCGAACAATTAATAACGTTTACAATATCTCTTTTTCATACCTTGTAATGAATGACATTATGAAGTTGGCCAAAGAGATGAATTTAAATATTCTCAACCAGCATTTCGATAATGGATGCTGGATAGAAATTGGTGTTCGAGAGCGCGATACCGATTTCTTTTTAAAAAGGGTTGAAAAAATTGAATCTGTTGTGACCAACCATATTAGAACTGAATAGTTTTTTACCTCGTAATTACGGGGCATTTTTTTGAAATAATTAAACAATGAATCAATCATAAAACTCAAACAAAAAAAGCAATGAAAAACAGAAGCCTTGTTTCAATTAACGATCTAAGCAAGGATGAAATTCTCGATTTACTCGATTTGGCCGAAGAATTCGAGAAAGAACCCATCCAAAACATCATGTCGAAAAGGGTGGTTGCCACCCTATTCTTTGAACCATCGACCCGAACCCGATTAAGCTTTGAGAGCGCAGTTAACAGGCTTGGAGGTAGGGTAATTGGGTTTTCGGAGGCAGCCAATACCTCGGTTGCCAAAGGCGAAAGCCTTAAGGATACTATTTTAACAGTGGCTAACTATTCCGACCTTATTGTCATGCGCCACCCCATTGAGGGCAGCGCACGCTTTGCTTCGGAAGTTTCGCCCGTACCCATTATCAATGCAGGCGACGGGGCCAACCAGCACCCTACGCAAACGCTCCTCGACCTCTATTCCATACGTAAAACGCAGGGTACACTCCATAATCTAAACATTTTCCTTGTTGGCGATCTTAAATACGGGCGTACCGTTCATTCTCTCCTTCAGGCCATGAGCCAATTCGGGGCCAGTTTCACATTCGTATCTCCAAAAGAGTTGCAAATGCCGGCGGAATACAAATTGCATCTCGACAATTTGGGTTTAAAATATAGTGAACAAACCGATTTGAATGAAAACCTTGAAAAAGCTGATATTATATATATGACAAGGGTTCAGAAGGAACGCTTCTCAGATCCTATGGAGTATGAGAAAGTTAAAAATGTGTATGTGCTTCGTAACCATATGCTGGCCAACACCCAGCCTAATATGAGGGTACTTCATCCGCTTCCCAGAGTAAATGAAATACATACAGATGTGGACGATAATTACAAAGCATACTATTTTCCTCAGGCACTAAATGGAGTATTTGCTCGCATGGCCATAATGAAAAGAATTCTCGATGTTTAATATTAATACCAGAAACCATGACTGAAAAAAAACAACTTAACGTTAGTGCCATTGAAAATGGTACAGTTATCGACCATATTCCTGCACAAAACCTATTCAAAGTAATTACAATTTTGGGTCTCGAACGAATAGGTAACCTTATTACCTTTGGCACCAATATGGAAAGCCATAAGTTGGGAAAAAAAGCTATTATTAAAATTGCAGGTAAATTTTTTGAAAAGGATGAAATAAACCGTATTGCCCTTGTTGCGCCACACGCAAAACTAAATATTATAAAGAATTATACCGTTGTTGAAAAACAGGTAGTTGAAGTGCCCGATAGCATATCGGGTATTGTAAAATGCGTTAACCCGAAGTGCATTACCAATTTCGAAAAGGTAACCACAAAATTTTCGATTATTGATAAAGGTACTGTTTCATTGAAATGCCATTACTGCGAAAAAATTACAGACCAAGAGCATATGGAATTTGTGTAATTATTCATTACTTGTTAATATTTCAACTATTATCGTATTAAATATTAAACCATTTTTTATTAACCAATTAACCTTGAACTAGCATGGAAAAACATTTACTCTCTTTAACTCTGAGTTTGATTACATTATTTGCCTTCTCACAAAATCATTTTGTGGAATATGGCATTGGAGGTAATGTAAAACCTACTAACACTTTTGCACCAGAATAGAATGCAAAAGACGTTTTATTCAATAATGGCGGTGTTGCTGGCGAACAGGGCAATGGGGGATTGTAACCAACCCTGGTGAAGGTCCTGGAGGCACTGACATTTCCCTTCTTACAGCACCTATGACCACTCTCGGGGCTGGAATTAGTGTTTCAGCAGGATACTCAACTGCTGATGATTTCACAGTTCCTGCTGAAGGCTGAACTATTAATTCATTTCAGTTTTTCGGGTCCCAAACAGGTAGTAAAACTACATCAACCTTTACTGATTTTTATGTACAGATTTGGAGCGGAGCACCCGATGCTGATGGAGCAGTTGTTTGGGGGTACCTCACAACGAATAGGGTGACTAGCACTAGCTTTACCAATGTTTATAGAGCAAGTGATCTGGTAAGTACTAATCGCCCTATCATGTCCATAATTGCTGAAATTGGAACACCTTCAGTTTTAGAGGAAGGAACCTATTGGATTCAGTGGACATTTGCAGGCACTGGGGCTTCTGGCCCATGGGCTAATCCAATTACTATTACTGGTCAGCAAACTACTGGTACAGCAAAACAGAATTCACCTACAGGATGGACGAAGGTGCTTGATTGCGGCTCAACAACCGCATTAGGAATACCTTTCATTATTAATGGAACCGTTAACTCAACTCTTTCCTATACGGTTACCTTCGCGGGAACCGATGGTACAGATCCCATTGAGGGAGCCACCATTGCTGTTGCCGGCGAGGAGCCCACCACCGACGCCAGCGGCGTGGCCACAATCGACCTGGAGGATGGCGAGTACCCCTACACCGTAACCAAAGAGGGCTTTATTGCCTTTGAAGGTACCGCCTCTGTTGAAGGTGAGGCGTTGGCTGTTGCCGTGGAAATGGAAGCAGAAGTTGTTGTAAATTATACAGTTACTTTTACAGTTACCGATGCCGACAGCAATCCTATTACCGATGCAATTATTACATTTAATGGCATTGAAGCAAATGCAGGGGATATGTTTTAGCCGACGTAGCTGCTGGAACCTACAACTTCACTGTTGCTAAAGAAGGATTCAACCTTTATGAGAGTACTGTTACTGTAACAGATGCAGATGCTATTTTTCCTGTTGTTTTAGAAACTGCTAGCATTAACAGCAACCTTTTTGCAAACTTCAGAGCCTATCCTAATCCTTTCAACAGTAGCATTACTATTAGCAATCCATCTGTTGTTAATAGAATTGTCATAACAAATGTTATTGGGCAAAAAGTT
Organism: uncultured Rikenellaceae bacterium; assembly: GCA_964479665.1. GTDB lineage: Bacteria > Bacteroidota > Bacteroidia > Bacteroidales > Tenuifilaceae > UBA2287. The sequence continues at coordinate 91,395 of CAYZNN010000006.1, forward strand.
TTAGAAATCAAAACCAATGGTTCATCTATAATTGAAACCAATGCACTAGCAAAGGGTGTATATCTCGTAACTTTTGAGGCAGCAAATGGAGAACGTATTATAAGAAAAATGGTTAAGAAATAGTTTTTATTTCATGAGTTATATTTTGAACCCCGTTAATTAGGGGTTCTTTTTTAAATATCAATATCAAATCCAATTTCCTATCGTTTGCATTGATTTATAATAGATTTAATGAGTAATTGGAAACAATTATTTGAATTTTTCGTTTAATTTAGGGGTTAAATACAGTTCGAATAAAATTTTACTAATATGAAACGACTTTTAGCACTTGTTTTTCTTCTCGCTTTCTACATTTCAATTTTCTCACAGGTAGTTACCACTCAGCCTCTTTTACCCACAGCAAATGAAGAAGTTGTTATTACCTTTAATGCTACTGGAACTGCGCTTCAGGGTTACACAGGCAATGTATATGCTCACACAGGCGTTATTTGCGAAGGCAGTACTGCATGGCAGTACGTAATTGGGGCTTGGGGAAATAACACACAACAACCAAAATTAACAAGAATAAGTACGAATCTTTACACTCTAACCATAACACCAAACATTAGGCAATTTTACTCGGTACCTACCGATAAAGTAATTCAAAAGATGGCTATTGTTTTCCGATCGCAGAGTAGCCCTTACCTACAAACAAGTCCCGATATTTTTATTGATGTATATGCCGAGGGGCTTACCGTTAATCTCTCCTCCCCAACATCGGATAGCCCTTTCTATTCATTTGGCGAAAATATTTCAATTGCAGCTCAAGCAAATATGGCCGAAAATCTGACCCTCTTTGTTAATGACATAGAGGTTGCATCTACTACAGAGTCAACCCTAAATTTCAACTATGAGATTGATGCTTATGGGAAGCAATGGGTTAAAGCAGTTGCAACCTACCAAACCGATCAGATAGCCGACTCGGCTTACTTATACGTTCGAGGGGATATTCCCGTATTTCCATTACCAAATGGCGTTGCACCGGGAGTTAATATTACAGGCGAAAACGAGGTTACCCTCGTTCTCAGCGATCCTTCGGCTATGAAGGAATTTGCATTTGTTATTGGTAGTTTCAACGAGTGGGAACTCGACGATTCCTATTTAATGAATCGAACCTCCGATGGTAAATACTATTGGCTTACCCTTTCGAATTTAAACCCAAACCAAGAATATTTATACCAATATTGGGTAGATGGTGAACTAAAACTTGCCGATCCATACGCGGAAAAAATAAGCGACCCATGGAACGATAAATGGATTAGCAGCACAATTTACCCTGGCCTAATTCAATACCCCGAAGGAAAAACTACAGGGGTAGCGTCTGTATTTCAAATTCAACCCAATGAATATGTATGGGAGGCCGAAAACTTTGTTGCGCCTGCTAAGCATGAATTAGTTATATATGAACTTCATATTCGCGATTTTGTATCGGACGACGATATTAAAACGGTTATGGACAAACTCGACTACCTTCAGTCGCTAGGTGTAAACGCAATAGAGTTAATGCCTATTAACGAATTCGAAGGCAACGATAGCTGGGGCTATAATCCATCGTTCCATTTTGCTCCCGACAAGGCATATGGTAGAAAGAACGATTACAAGAAATTTATTGATGAGTGCCATAAACGAGGAATAGCGGTAATTATTGACATGGTTTTAAACCACTCTTTTGGCCTTTCACCAATGGTTCAAATGTACTTCGATGCCAATGCAGGAACATGGGGTCAACCTACACCCGATAATCCCTGGTTTAACCCAACCTGCCCCCATGAACCTTGGTGCTGGGGATACGATTTTAACCACCAAAGCGACCATACTATTGAGTTTATCGATAGGGTTGTTGAGTATTGGTTAACAGAGTTCAAGGTTGATGGCTTCCGATTAGACTTTACCAAAGGTTTCACTAACGTTCAAACAGGCAACCAGGGTTGGAACTACGATGCTCAGCGTATCGGCATATTAAAACGCTTTGCTGATCATATATGGAGCGTAAACCCTAACGCTTACGTTATTCTTGAGCACTTTGCTGAGAACTCTGAAGAAAAAGAGCTTGCAGAATATAAGTACAACGAAGGGAAAGGTATGCTTATTTGGGGCAATATGAATTACAACTACAATGAAGCTACCATGGGGTGGTTAACCAATTCGAATTTCTCTTGGGTATCATACAAGCAAAGGGGTTGGAACGCTCCACACCTTATAGGCTATATGGAAAGCCACGATGAAGAAAGGTTGATGTACAAAAATATTACCTATGGTAATAGCAATAACGCTTCTTATAATATACGCAATCTCGACATTGCACTAGACAGGCAAAAGTTAGCAGGTTGGTTCTTTTTTACCATTCCTGGGCCCAAAATGATTTGGCAATTTGGCGAATTGGGGTACGACTATTCTATTAATCGTTGCCCTGATGGTACAATAAGTAATGATTGCCGAACCTCTCGCAAGCCGGTTCGCTGGGATTACTACGAAATGCCAAACCGAAAAGCACTTTTCAATACATGGAAAGAAACTATTGCGCTTCGCAAGGCATTACCAGTATTTCAAACGGCCAATTATAGCGTTTCGCTTTCGGGAGCGGGTAAATATATTGTTTTAAACGATGGGGAAATGAAGGTTGTAATTGTTGGAAATTTTGGAAATACCCAACAAAGTATTAACGTTACTTTCCCACAAACGGGCCGTTGGTACAATTACTTCGACCAAAACCATTCCGATTTCGACCAAACCACTCAAACCTTTTCCATGCAGCCCGGCGAATACCGAATGTACTCAACTGTTTACATTAATCGTAACGATTTTGCTGTAAGCATAACCGATAACCTTATAATTGCCGATGGGGGGAAATTAATTGCTTCGGTATGGCCAAATCCTACACAAAGTGAATTTAGCATCGAAATAAATACCGACAAAGAGCAGAGTATTTCAATGACCCTTTTCGACATAACCGGACGTAAAATAACTGAACTTTATAAGGGCTATGCTTCGCCCCACGAGAATGTGCTTCAAATAATTCTGCCACCCAATATTCCTGCAGGAATATACGTTTGCAGGGTTCAAACAGCATCAACTCAGGAGAGTTTCAGATTAATTGTAAGATAGAATTGAGTTTCACATTTTTCTAAAGAGCAGGGTTTATTTACTCTGCTCTTTTTTTGTAGTTACTTTTCAATACTACCCTAAGTTTTTAATACATTAGCACCCTATGTATAGGTTTACTAAATACGCTTTAATAACTGTTGTTTCAATAGTTACTTTTGGCACCTGCTATGCCGATACTACCTACCGCTACCCAATGGAAGTATCGTACAAATTCAATTTGGGTAAAATTTGGGTACACACCCCAAAACTCGAGTCCATTCCAATTAATCCCCTAAAAGTTCATAGTTTAATACTTTTGCGAAAAGCATCGGGCAGCAGCGAATGGCATGGAGCCTATAATTTTCCTTTGTATGGACTAGAAATCACATTTGTTGACTTTGGCAATTCGCATGTGCTTGGCCAATCCTACGGCTTGGCTCCTCACATCATTTTTCCAATTATTGAAAAGAGGATGTATTCGGGAAGTATTGCAGTATCGCCAGGCATTAACTATTTCGACAAGGTTTACAACGCTTTCTCAAATCCAACAAATTTTGCCATAAGTTCTCGTTTCAATGCTTTTATACAGGTTGGTTTTTTTAATGAATTTGCCCTATCGACAAAATTTAAATTGGGAGTTGGTGTGAACTTCATTCACACCTCCAATGCAACCCTAAAAAAACCAAATAGCGGATTAAACATGGTTACGGGATTTACCCAAGTTCGCTATGCACTTAGCGACAATCAATCCAAAAACAAGGCCGTACTAAACCATGGCCCTAACTTCCCGAAACATCGTTTCAACTTGCTAACTGCCGGAGCAATTAAAGAAATAAAGGAACCCGGTGGCAATAAATATTGGGTTGCCATTACTTCTTTCGAATACCAACGGGCATTATCGCCCTTTTCGGCTGTTGGTATCTCTACCGATTTGTTTTACGATTCTTCGAGCGAAGTTGACGCCATCGACCAAAACATTGAATATTCAAACCCGTTAGCTCTGTCGAAACTTGGAATTTCGGCCGTTTCGGAGTTTCGGCTGAATCGGCTATCACTCGCACTTCATATTGGTACATATGCCTACAACTTAACAAAAGACGGTAAAAATATTTATCAGCGTATTGGACTTCGATATCGTATTCTGAGCCAAAATACTTTGGTATTAGGTCTCAAGGGCCATATGTTTACCGGCGGTTACCTTGCCATTGCCGACCATATTGAATTAGGTTTTGTTTTTAGTTTTCAATAAATTGAATACCTTTAACTTGTTGTTATCAGGCCCTATTTAATTAATGTACCTATATTTTAAACTAATGGCTAGTTACGGACTCTAAAACATCATAACAAATCAATTCCGATATGAAAAGAAGAGATTTTTTATTGAAAGGGATTGCAGCAAGTTTTCTGGCTGGTTCCTTTATAAAAAGCAAAGCTTTTAACTCCCTACCACAAACGCCTATTCAGGATTCGGGAAAGAAGCAACCCGACTTGGTTGCTGTTATGGGTGGTGAGCCCATAGAAATGTTTTCGAAGGCGATGGCCGCTTTAGGGGGCATGGGCAAATTTGTAAAAAAAGGGCAAACAGTTGTGGTAAAGCCCAATATTGGTTGGGATACATCGCCTGAACTGGGGGCTAATACAAATCCCGAATTAATTGGCGAAATTGTTAAGCAGTGCCTGCGAGTAGGTGCAAAAGATGTGTTTGTTTTCGACAATACATGCGATGCCTGGAACCGTTGCTACACCAACAGCGGGATTGAAAAAGCTGTAAAGGATGCCGGTGGAAAGGTTGTTCCCGGAAATACCGAAAACTACTACAAACCTATTTCCATTCCTAATGGCAAAAAACTTACTGAAGCCAAAGTTCATGAACTCATTCTAAATTCAGATGTGTTTATTAACGTTCCGGTCCTGAAGCACCATAGTTCAGCAAAACTTACTATAGCCATGAAAAATCTCATGGGAATTGTTTGGGACAGACGATACTGGCATAGGAATGACCTTCACCAATGCATTGCCGATTTTGCAACTTGGCGAAAACCCAATTTGAATATTATTGATGCGTATAGGGTTATGACTCGCAATGGCCCTCGGGGTGTTAGTCAGGCCGATATTGTAATGAAGAAAGCGCTAATTGTTTCATCCGACATGGTAGCTGCCGATGCAGCGGCTGCCAAGATATTTGGAACTGAGCCAAACGATATCCCATACATTCAGTTAGCCCATAACATGGGTATAGGAAATATGAATCTCGAAGAGTTGAATATTGAACGTATAAGAGTTTAAAATGTGGTTTTCGAGTATCCTATCGCTTCGGAATATCAGACGCTTAGTTGCCATTCCATACTTTTTAATTCTTGTTTTTATTTTCATCGATTTTAGCAATACCCTTTCATCGGATTGGATCAGAGGCCTCCTTTTTGTGCAGTTTACTCCCTCCCTAATTCAATTTCTGAAATTTGGGGGCCTGTTAGCAACCGGATTTCTTTTGGTGCTGTTCCTAACCCTTTTGTTTGGTCGAATTTACTGTTCAGCCCTTTGTCCGTTGGGAATTCTGCAGGATATTATTACAAGGCTCAGGCCGAAGCGTCCCCGATTTAAATATTTTAAACCCTGGAACTGGTTTCGTTATTCGATACTTGCAATTGTTACGCTATCAGCCTTACTTGGTTGGCTTTTTTTGCTTAATGTGCTAGACCCTTACAGTTTGGCAGGGCGGATCTTTTCCGATTTTTTTCGACCTGTTTACTACTGGCTAAATAATGTTGGGGTAAAAGTACTCGGACTGTTCAACAGTTACTACCTACACGAGGTTAGCTTTATTGCCATGCCCTGGAAAAGCATCATTATTACTGCAATTATATTCGTTTCCGTTATTGTTCTTGCTTGGCGCTACGGAAGGCTTTTTTGTAATACACTTTGCCCGGTTGGAGCATTGTTAAGTTTGGTTTCGAAATTCTCAATATTCAAATTAGTAATCGATAAAAATTCCTGTACTGAATGCAAACGTTGTGTTAGGGACTGCAAGGCTAGTTGCATTGATGTAAACAATAAACAAATTGACTTTTCGCGTTGTGTAGCCTGTTACAATTGCATTGGAAGTTGTAATGAAAACGGTATTAAGTATAGATTAAACTGGAAAAAGGGCGAAAGCCCTGTGGCAGTGAGCGAGGCAACTAACGGTTCGAGGCGAGCCTTTTTTGCAACTGCTATTGGTTTGGCATCATCGGCATTCGTACTTAGTTCAATATCAGCATTGGCAAAAAATAATTCCAAGGAGAGTTCATCGAGGGCTGGTTCGAAAAAAAATAGCCGAAAAGCGCCAATCACCCCACCCGGATCCAATAGTTTCTCAAATTTTAATTCAGCATGTACAGCTTGCCATCTTTGCGTGTCGGTATGCCCTACCCATGTTATTCAACCCTCTGTAACCGAATATGGTTTTTGGGGCATAATGCAGCCCCATATGGATTTCCATTCGGGTTTTTGCAACTTCGAGTGCACAAAATGCGGCGAGGTTTGTCCTACTGGTGCCATTCGTCCTTTAGAATTAGAAACCAAAAAGCGTACCCAGCTTGGTATTGCCCGCTTTCATCGTGGCAATTGCATAGTTCATGTGGATAGGACTGAATGTGGAGCATGCTCCGAGCATTGCCCAACTAAAGCAGTGCATATGGTTCCCTACCATGGGCTTTTAATTCCAGAGGTTCGCGACGAACTTTGTATAGGCTGCGGGGCCTGCGAATATGCTTGCCCTACAACTCCCTATAAAGCGATTTACATTAATGGAAACAGAGAGCATGCAATTGCCGAACTTCCTGAGGATACAAATGAGGGTCCACGAAAGTCGACACTTGAAGATTTTCCATTCTAAACGCATTAAAAAAGCTGGCAAAACCGGCTTTTATTTTTGCAATAGAGAACTATTTAACGGGAAAACAAATTAATGTTTTCAATTTCATTGGATCCACGGTTTCTTCGGGATCGGTAATGTATTCTTCCCACGAATCGCCAATAATCTCCATGCCATTTCCCATTATATAATCTAAAATTTTGTAGTACGAATCCTCTGCTGTTGAGTAAGGGCCCGAATGTTCGATGCATACGGCCTTTGTAAGGGGCAATTCCAATTTATTTAAGTTATCGGGGAGTTTTTCGGGGAAACTTTTTACAGGAACAAGAGCTGTTACGCCCCATTCAGTAGAATTTTCATCGCCCTGATAAATAGCCATTGGTACTCCTGTTACAGATATTTTATTCTTTCCAACAAAATCGATAAGACTTGTAAATGCCATTTTTAGGAACTCCTCGGCTCCTTCGTTCGAAACGGTTTTAGAAATAGCAATGCCCAAACGCTTGGGTACTTCAATAACAGTAACCCCACCTAGAATGCAATCGGCTGGTTGGTTATTCAAATAAACTTTAAGGTTTTCTAATCCTTTTAAAAACATTTTGTCCATTTGGCTACTAAACAGTGCCATCATGATACGCCCCATGGGGTAGCTTAAATCGGTCATCGATACCGACCAGGTTACTATTACACCTTCGGGATTCCGCTCCAAATCGAACCAGGTTGGGTAGGTGGTTCTCATTCCCAAATCGAGCTGGTAAAGTACTTTCTGGTTTTTAATACTTTCGGTAATTATCATGTTTCCATCGCCATTAACCTTGCTTTTCCAATCCTGCCGGCTACCTACTCCAAAGTCGGGGCCCGAATACTCGGAGGTCATTTCTGGGTCAGCTTCCTGAAATGGAGACCAGTTCACCCAATTCTTCATGCTGTTAAGTTGAGCAAATATTAACCGAGGCGATTTCTCAATAACTATCGATTGGCTAAAGGTTCTGTCTTTAGGTAAAAATGCAGCAATTAGTAGAATTAGTGCTATTAACCCTGTTACTATTGCAACGATCCATTTTAGTGTTTTCATTTTTTTTGGGGGGGGTATTTTATTTAAGTTCAAATGTAGTGCTAATTATTACCCAAATCAATACTTAATCAATAAAAACAATACCTCTCTATTTCCAATTGTTTTGAATATTCAATATTTTACTAATAATAAACCTCAAAGTTTGATTTATACCATTCTACTTAACTAAAAATATTGAACTTAAGTAGATTGTTTCCTCCTAAATATCAGAAGTTTCAGTGATTATTTTAAGGTAACTATAAATTGATTCTCTTTAACCAAGCTTTAACCAATTTTATTTCGCTGTAACTATAGTCGCTACCCAATGCATCTTTAACTGGTTTAAGCCCACTGCTCTTAATGCGTTTAATCGTATCGGTTATATATTTTATTTTTTCTGAATCAATAAGCATTTCAATGTCCAAATCGCCATTAACTACGTAGTACGATAAGTGCTCAATAATAGTAGAAGTGAGCATTTGCCTATACTGTGCAATTTGCTCAACCGAACGGCCATTAACAAACAAACTGTAGCTCACTTGGCGAGTATGAGGTTTTTGCGTTCGCTTTTTTTTGAAGTAATATCCTCAATTACCGGTGGAACATTCAAACCATGCTCCTGTCTGTATTTACGAATTAAATCGAGCAGCTCACTCCCAAAACTCTCTACCTTTTTCTTTCCCAGTCCTTTAATCTTTTTAAGTTCGTTAAGGGTGCATGGTTGGGTTTCGGAAAGCACTCTGAGGGTTTTGAAAGGTAGCACCATGAACATAGATACTCCCAGCGAATCGGCAGTATGGTCTCGCCAATTTTTTAATATTGTGTAAAGTGAATTTGTATGAGAAGCTTCCTTGTCGCGCTGCCAATCCTTACTATGTTTTCGAACTGATAAAGGTTCTAACGAAGCTTTTAATTTTGCGTTCAAGTAGCCTTTAATGGTAAAGCCATTCTGACATTCCTTTAAACAGCAAACCTTCATATTAATTTCTGATAATAAATGCTTGAGCCCATCGGCAACTATTTTACGAATGGCTTTATTATCTGAATCAATATCTAGGTTTTGAAACTTAAAATCTATAATCTGCAGCTTTTGAATAAAGTACTCGCTGGCTTTAATAATCCTTTCGGATAGTAAAGGATTCGATTGAACATTTGGGTTGCCGGCAAGCAAATGGATAAGTTGAGAGCTGAATTTTTCATATACCTGCTGTACTTCTTTATTGAAAGTTGAATTCAGTTCTTCTATTGTGCGAAGAGATTCAAAAGAAAAACTTGAAAAATTTTCGTTTAAATCTTTTGTAACTTTTGCTAATCCCCTATAAATGCCATTAAAGTTGAAAAGATCTAGCACTAAACTTTTTTCGTATTCCAACTTTGATTGGCTTAATTCCTCATGAGTGGGTGGGTTTTCGTGCATTTCCCGTGTAAAACCATTGATACTATTATCGGTTTTAATGCTCCTTTCCGTTATTTTTGAATTCAGATGAAGCCCATCAAATGTTCTGCATCGACTAAGTGCAACGTAAACCTGACCAAAAGCAAAAGCCGCTTGGGCATCGATTATTACATTATCGAAAGTAAGTCCCTGACTTTTATGAATGGTTATTGCCCAAGCTAACTTTAATGGGTATTGCGAGAAAGTTCCAACAACCGTTTCTTGTATTTCGAGGGCTTGCTCGTTGAGCGAATACTTGCAATTTTGCCATACCTCGCGCACTACCTCAATGGGAGCATCATCGCCGGGGCATTCAACTAGAATTGTTTCGTCATCGATTTCGGTTATTTTTCCGATTTTCCCATTGTAATAGAGCTTTTCAGCGGCAGAATGGTTCTTTACAAACATTACCTGAGCACCCACTTTAAGCGTTAGGTCGAATTCGGTTGGGTACATGTAGTCCGGAAAGTCGCCACCAACCTGAGCCCTAAAGGTGGTCTCTGCCGAATTGAGTTGCTTAAGTCGGTTTTGGTTTATAGTATTCGCCTGATTATTATGTGTTGTAAGGGTAATGAAGCCTTCGGGGGCATTCGAAGCAATGTTTGGTACGTACCGTGAATTAATCAGATTAAGGGTATCGGCATTTAGCGAGTTATTGCGAATTCGATTCAGCAAATCGATAAAATGCGTATCGGTTTGCCTGTAAACATGCTTTAACTCAATGCATATATAATGTGATGATGCCAGTGCCCGGCTTCCAAAAAAGAATGGAGTAGAATAGAAATTACGCAATATGTTCCATTCATCGTCCTTAACTACGGGTGCCAACTGATTTAAATCGCCAATCATGAGCAATTGAACTCCCCCAAAGGGAACAGTTCTGGTTTTATAGCGACGAAGCACCTCATCAATTCCATCGAGCAAATCGGCGCGCACCATGCTAATTTCATCGATTACCAGCAGGTCGATGCTGCGAATGAGGTTAATTTTTTCGCAACTGAGTTTGAAAATTAGGCTACCCTCCCCATCGTTTCGTTTTGTTCCGGGTATAAAAGGGCCAAAAGGCATTTGAAAAAAGGAATGTATGGTTACGCCGCCGGCATTTATAGCGGCAACGCCAGTAGGTGCAACTACAACCATTCGCTTGGGTAATTTATTTCTCAACTCCCGTAAGAAAGTTGTTTTTCCGGTACCGGCACGACCCGTTAGGAATACGTTTCGATTGGTATGTTGAACAAACTCAAAAGCTAGTTGTAATTCGTAATTGGTGGATAAGCCCATTTAAAAATTTTTGTAAAGTACTGTAAAAATATAAAACTAGCCCAAGAGAAAAAAAAAGGGCCCAATGGGCCCTTAAAAATTAAGTAAGCAAATATTTAGTAACCAAAAATGTCCTCAATTTTAACTTTTGTAACTGATCCGAACTGATTCTTCAATTCAACAAAATTCATTGCTTTTTCGTCGCCAAGAATAACGTATGTTTTTGGTTGATTCTTAACATACTGCTCGTTGAAACGAACCACATCGTCCATGGTTAAATTTGGAATTGTTTCGAAATAGGTTTTACGAATATCCTGTTGGTAACCCATTTTTTCGGCATTCAGGTAGCTCCAAATAACCCGCATTTTGGTAATTCGTTCGTTTCGAATTGAACTTAAAATAGATTCCTTAGCCAAATCGAATGCGTTTTGCGAAGCAGGCATATCGTTGTAAAGTCCATCGAAAGCATTGAAAGCATCGAATATCTTATCGTTCTGAGTTGCAATGAAACCAACATTAATAAATGGGTCATCTGGGTTGCTTGGCGTTCTATAGTTCGACCATGCCGAATAGGCTAATCCCCTCTTTTCACGCAATTCCTGAAAAACAATGGCATTCATCCCACCACCAAAATACTCGTTAAAAATACGAGCCTGTGGAAGAATTTCCATATTAAACTCTACCCCCTTGCTTATAAGTTGCAGGTACGACTGCTTAGCATCGTAATGCGCAAAAATCACCCTGTTGGCTTTGGTTTCGAGTACGGGAAATTCAGTTTTTGCAGGAATGGCTTTAAGCTGATTTGGTACTGTGTGCTTCGAATCGATTAATTGCTGAACCTCCTGAAGGCTCGATTTACCGTAGTAGAGGATCCTATGTGGGTACGAGCTGATTTCACGTATTTTAGAAATTAATACATCGGGGGTAAGAGAGCGTAGCTCTTTCTCGCTCAACTCATTTTTAAATGGCGATTTTGCACCGTAGGTAGCATAACTTGTGAGCCCCGAGAAAACATTCCGCTGATTCGATTTGCCATTGAGCCTGTCGCGGATAATATTATCAACGTACATTTTAAGTGCATCGGAATTGGGCTGACAATCGTTAATAAGGTGCTCCATTAATTCAATAGCCTTTTCTTGGTTATCGTATAGTCCCGACACCCAAACATAGGTTTCATCTTCCGAAGCAAAAACGTCAAACGAACAGGCAATTTTGTAAAATTCTTGGGCAATGGCTTCAGCAGTGTATTTCGAAGTTCCTAAATACCTGAGGTAACCAGCTGCTATGTTCATGGTTTTATCGTGGTGGCTTCCGAATGGCAGATAATAGTATAGTGAGAAGGTATTATTCTCAACATTATCCTTATAAAGAATTTCTAATCCGCTCTGTGTTTTTGTTCTACTGAAATCGGTTGTAAAATCAACAAAAACTGGCTCAATGGAAGGAACAACTTTCTCCTTAATCATCTTTAGAAAATCCGACTGAACATCGCGATTGATAAAAATGGGTGTAATTGGAGGTTTGACTACAAGTTCAACCTCTGGTTTGCCCTGTCGCTTATAAATAACTGCGTAATTACTACCCAAGTTATCGTTGGCAAATTTCACCAGCTCTTCCTTAGTAACTTTTCCCAATTCGTTAATGTATGCTACCGCATCTTTCCATTCGATATTATTAATAAAGCTTCCGGCCATAGCCCATGCTCTACCCGAATTGCTTTCGAGCTGGCGCATTTCGCGCAATTTAAGGTTATTTACAACAGCATCAACCATCCAATCGGGGAAGTCGCCTTTTTTAAGAAGTTCAACTTGCTCAAGCAGTATATCGCGAACCTCCTCGAGGGTCTGTCCGGTTTTGTTTCTTCCAAAAAGTGTAAGGGTTGTATAATCGGTCGATTTACTTGCAAAAGCACTGGCAGCAAGGGTTCTTTGTTTTAAACTTACATTCTGGTCAATAAGTCCTGCTTTGCCATTCGAAAGCATCATGGCCAAAAGGTCGGCCATCATTGCCTCGCGAGAGGCTGCGCCTGGAAAACGAAAACCAATTCTTAATTGTTCAGCTTCGAGGCCAATCACATCTACTTCAATGGGCTTCTCAATTGGCTCCTCGGGCTGGAATATAAATTCAGGCAACTTTTTGGGTTTCATTTTACCAAATTCGCGGTCGATAATGGCAATTGCCTGATCGGGATCGAAATCGCCCGATAACACAATAGCCATATTGTTTGGCACGTAGTACTTATCGAAAAACTCACGAATATTCTTCATCGAGGGGTTTTTGAGGTGCTCCGCTTTACCTAGTGTGGTTTGTTGGCCGTAAGGATGGTTGGGATATAGAGCCTTATTGAGTGCCTCAAAAACCTTACGCATATCCTGCGTGAGCGACATGTTCTTTTCCTCGTAAACTGTCTCTAGCTCGGTATGGAAGAGCCTAAGTACAGGATTCGTAAAACGGTCGGATTGAATAATTGCCCAGTTTTCGAGTTGATTGCTGGGTATATTTTCGTAGTAGCCAGTCATATCGCTTCCGGTACTTGCGTTGGTTCCACGCGAACCAATGGCTGTCATTAGCTTATCGTACTCATTGGGAATAGCCAATTTCGATGCTATGTACGAAACGCTATCGATTTCCCTGTATATGGCAGCTCTTTTCTCGGTATCGGTTTCTACACGATATACTTCAAAAAGCGAATCGATTCGGGTTACATACACCTTTTCCTTTTCCCAATCGAGTGTTCCAAAATTCGATGTACCCTTAAACATCATATGTTCAAAGTAATGAGCTAGTCCTGTAGTTTCTTTCGGATCGTTTTTACTACCTACCCTAACCATAATTTGGGTTTGAATACGAGGCTCATCCTTGTATACACTCATATACACCTTTAAACCATTGTTTAAAGTGTAAATACGAGCATTAAATGGATCGTTGGGCACCGTTTGGTACTTATACTCCTTTTGGCACGAAACTAACAGGAGCACAAAAGCAGCAACAAAAAGTAAAAAGCTGGTTTTTTTCATTGGGTATAATTTTTTGGGTGTTTAATAATTAATTACGAAAACGTTGTATACAAACTTTTATTGGATATTTCGAGAGACAATAAGTTTAAACCATGCTCGGTCATTTTCAATCCTTCCACTTTCCACCCCAGTTTTTCGACATTTACCGACTTTTTCTTTATATAAAGATTATGCCATAATACTTTTGGTGCAATAATCCTTTTGAGTATGATTCAAAAATTGATGTCGTTGAGTAGCCTAAAAGCAAACTTTAAACCCATAACTCGAATTGAAGTAGAAAACCCTAATCTGGTTGCCCAGTATTACCAGGAATATATGGGATTTAGTATTGCGGGTAGAAACCAATTGAATAATCAATTCATGCTTCAGATCAATGGTCAGATGCTTTTAATTGGGCAAAAAACAATCGGAGTTTAGCGTTGATTCATCTATAATTCTCAATAAGTCGAAACAAATTGAAGTTGACTACTATAGGATTTGTAATAGGGTAAGGCTTCAATCTCCTTTACAAAACAATCCATTTTCGGTAACCGACTGTAATGGTAATATTCTTCAATTTTTAAAAGAATGAACCTCACGTAATTTTAATCGAATTAACATTCATATTTCCCTTTTGGCATATACTTTGAAACGCGCAGCTCAAACTTTTTAACAAACTATAAACTACATAAAATGAAACCTATCATCCTTTTAGCGCTTATTTCACTTTCAAATATCCTCTATGCTCAAAACACCGATAATGAGCAAGAGATGCAAACCCTTTATGGAAATAAATCATTCACATTTGGTGGTTTTGGTGGTCCTAGCATATCGTACTCATCATTCAACGGCAGCGATGCTTGGCTTGTTGGGGGTATGGGTGCAGCCATAGTAAACCATTCATTCTTCTTTGGTGGAGGGGGAAATGGTATTGTTAATTCACCCTTTTTTGCAAATGTAAATAATAATGAGGGCGCATACACCGAGGGAGGCTATGGAGGTGGTATTTTAGGTTTTGTAGCTATGCCTCATAAGGTTGTACACCTTGCTTTCCCTGTGCTTATTGGAGGAGGATCGTTAATTTATACCAATAAGCGCATGAGCAATAACAATCATGGTTCGAACTACCAAATTATTGACCAAACCGAGTTTTTTGTAATTGAGCCGGGAATAGAAGTAGAATTGAACGTTTTTCGTTTCATGCGTGTTGCTGCAGGTGTAAAGTACCGCTACACTTCGAAACTAAAATTAATTGATACTCCAAACAACGCATTTAACTCGCTAGGCGGAGGTATTACATTCAAATTTGGTCGCTTTTAAACTCAAATACTAAACACAAAAAAATTAAAGACATGTTTTTAACCGGACTAATTGCAGGCATTGTTCTTTTTGTTGTAATCGACCTGGCCTCTACTGGCTATTACAACTACAGGATTAGAAAAGAACAGAAAATTCAGAAAGAATTTATGAAGGAATTCCTGAGTGGGCTTTTGTAGGCACTTCTCTAAAATTGTTTTTTTTAAAATCAAACTTAACAAAAACTACTAAAATGAAAGGATTTAGTATCATTCCGCTCCTCCTATATTTATTCCTTAGCTTTTTAGGATTGGCTCAGGAGACCCCAAAAACAGAATACCTTTTCGACTCGAAGAAGGTAAAAGTTTCAGGTTTTGGTAATACCCTTGGTGAACTTTCAATCATCGATGGAAGTATAGCATACTCATCGGGTGGTGGTGGCGCCTTTCTGTTCAACTACAAAACTTATTTAGGAATTTACAGCCACGACCTAGTCACCAGTCATTCATTTAGCGATATTTATCCCAAAGGGCATAACCCCATAACTTCGCCTCTGGCACCCTCGCATATTAACAATCGTATACGATTCAACCACTTTGGGCTTTGGGTAGGCTACATTCACAACCCTTTCAAATTGGTTCATATTGGTTCGAGCATTCGCATTGGTGGTGGTTACATGGCACTATTCGACAGTAAAATTGATTTCCGAGAATTCGACGACCACCACCGCGATTGGGTTGGGGTTGTTACACCCGAAATTGACCTGGAAATGAACATAGTTCGGTGGTTTAAAATAAATGCTGGTTTAGGTTACCGTTTCGTATTGGGAGTTGACAATTCAACATACGTTAACTCATTAGGCAATTCGAATCGGACATTCAAGGCCTCCCAATTTTCGAGCCCTATCTTCAACGTAAAACTTCTGTTTGGAGCATTTGGACCCAAAAAAAACGGTAAAATAAACAATAACTAACCAAATCTGTTTAATATACAAAACACTTTATTAAACAAAATGCGTTTAAGAATAATATTATTAGTAGTTGCTATTGTAATACTATCATACAATGTGCATGGCAATGGAGAAATCGATAATTCCGGCAAAGTAGTACTTAGTGGTTATGTAAAGGACAAGGCAAATGGCGAAGACTTGGCTGGTGCAACAATAATAATTAATGAACTAAAACGAGGAACCACTTCTAATGCTTACGGATTTTATTCTATCAGTTTGAACCCCGGAATTTATAACGTTACCTACTCATTTATTGGTTACAATAGTGTTCAGCAAACAATTAACCTTACCACAAGCAAAAGCCTAAGCGTTGAACTTCAGGAGGAGTCGACTATGCTCTCTGAGGTGGTTATTACCAGCGAAAAACCCAATGCCAATATTACCCGAGCCGAAATGAGCGCAATGCGCCTCGAAATTAAGAACATTCAACGCATACCTGCCCTCATGGGCGAGATTGATGTTATTAAGACAATTCAACTGTTACCCGGAGTAAAAAGCGTTGCCGAAGGTTCTTCGGGCTTTAGCGTAAGAGGTGGCGCTACAGATCATAACCTTATCCTACTCGATGAGGCCACTGTTTATAATGCTTCGCATTTAATGGGATTCTTTTCGGTTTTCAATAACGATGCAATAAAGGATGTAAAGCTTTACAAAGGCGACATTCCCGCTTCGGCAGGAGGAAGGTTAGCCTCACTTCTCGACGTTCGTATGCGCGATGGAAATGCTAAACAGTTTGCTGCTACTGGCGGAATTGGTACCATATCGAGTCGCCTAACTATTGAAGGGCCTTTACTTATCGAAAAAACAACATATTTACTTTCGGGTCGTAGAACATATGCCGATGTTTTCTTACCTCTTGCAAGCGATCCCGATGTTCGAGATAATAGGCTATATTTTTACGATCTTAACGTGAAGTTGAATCACAGACTGAACGATCGGAATCGTTTTTTCATATCGGGCTATAGCGGTCGCGATATTTTCAAAAACGATTTTGCTCAGTTTGGCTTTGGCAACCAAACGCTTTCCTTCCGATGGAATCATTTAATTAACGACAAACTTTTCATAAACTCAACCGCAATATTTAGCAGTTACGATTATTATTTGGGCACACCACCCGGAGAGCCTTCGTCGTTTGCATGGAAATCGCACATGGAAGATTACAGTTTGAAGTCCGACTTTACCTACTTTGCAAATAGTGAAAATACATTCCGTTTCGGGTTTCAGTCTATATACCACTACTTTAGCCCAGGCAATGCTAAAGGAATTGGCGAAAACTCTATTCTTGGCGAATTCAACATTCCTACTAACCATTCGCTGGAGCATGGGCTTTACGCCCAGAACGAGCAGAACATTGGTTCTAGTTTAATATTAAAATATGGTTTAAGGTTCTCTGCCTTTCAGAATGTTGGAAAAGCAAAAGTGTGGTTATTCGACAGTAATTACGAGGCAGAAAACTTTAAAGAATTCAAAAGTGGAGATATTTACAACACCGATTATCATATTGAACCAAGGTTGGGATTAAACTACATTTTTAACCCTAAACAATCCGTTAAGGCTAGTTACTCTCGTACGGTACAGTATATCCAGCAGGCTTCAAACTCAGCGGCAGGAACGCCCCTCGATGTATGGTTCACTGCTTCGCCCAATGTAAAACCACAACTATCTGACCAGTACGCTATTGGATACTTTCAAAATTTCTTTAATAACTCAATAGAAATTTCTACAGAAGTTTACTATAAGGATATGAGAAATGTTGTGGATTTTAAAGAGTATGCCAATATGCTGCTCAACGAAAAAATTGAGGGTGAGCTTCGAACTGGCTCAGCCAACTCTTACGGAGTTGAATTAATGGCTAAATTGAATTTTGATAAACTGAATGGTTGGATCAGCTATACTTACTCGCGCACTTTTAGAACCATTGAAGGAATAAATAGTGGGAAGGCCTATCCTGCTCCCTACGATAAACCACACGACATTGCTGTTGTATTGAATTACGAAGTAAACAAAGCCCTTACCGTTTCGGCAAATTGGGTTTATTCAACTGGAGTACCTGCAACATTTCCGGCGGGCCGTTACGAGTTAATGGGCACCATTATTCCATTATATACCGCAAGGAACCAGTATAGATATCCCGACTACCATCGGCTCGATCTGGCTTTAACTTACAGGCCCGGAATTGACAAAAAAAAGCGATGGCAGAGCGAATGGAACTTCTCGGTTTATAATGCTTACAACCGAAAAAACGCTTGGGCTATAAACTTTATTCAGGACAAAGAAAATCCATTAATTACCTATGCCGAGAAAACATACCTTTTTTCAATCATACCCTCAATAACCTACAACTTTAAATTTTAGCATGAAAATGTTTTCAATAAATAGAGGTCTCGCAATAATTTCAATGATTATATATTTAGGAGCTTGCACCGAAAGAATTGACATTGACCTGAACAGCACTTATACACGTTGCGTTATATATGGCGAGTTAACAACCGATACCACTTCGCATCGTATTTTTATTTCAAGAACCGGAAATTATTTCAGCAATGAACCTGCTATAGGAATTTCGGGGGCAACTGTTTCAATTACCGATGGCGAAACAACCCATTTTCTTAGCGAAGATCCGCAACAGCCTGGCACCTACATAACCCAGCCCAATGTATTTGGTATTGAAGGCAAAACATATACTCTTCTGGTTGAAAATGTAGACTTACTTGGAAATGGAGTATTGCAAAACTACACTGCATCGAGCTTATTACCTCCCGTTTTGGCTCCCGATTCTATACGTGTTATTTACCGAAGCCAATGGCGAGGATGGGTTGTACAGGCCTTTGCCAGCGATCCGGCGGATAGTAAGGATTTTTATATGTTCCATACCTGGCTCAATGGTAATCTTGAAACCGACTCCCTATCGACTCGTATCATTGCCGACGATCTATTCTTCAACGGTAGCTATACAAATGGAATAACCATTAAGTATTGGGAAGGCCAGAACCGAATAGCCCCCGGCGACACTATTGTGTCAGGTTTTTGTGGTATTACCGAGGATTACTACAAATTTGTTGATGAGGTAAGAACCACCGTTCGTCCTTCATCGCCACTTTTTAGTGCACCCCCTGCCAATCCGCGAACTAACATTAGCAATAATGGAATCGGGTATTTTACTGCCTATTCTGTAAAAAGGGCTTACTTCATCGTTCCAAACATTGAACCGTAAAGCGTATTTATTAAGCCAATAATAAACTTAGGGTTTACATACAGCAAAAAAGTGAATAAGAATTCACTTTTTTTTTGCAATCAATTGGTGTATTGAAAAAGTAAAAACTGCTACTTTAGCAAAAAATACAAATACTATGGGAATTTAGAACAAACTTAAGGGCGAACTCATTGATATTATTGAGTGGATTGACCCTACCAACGACACTATGGTGTACCGTTTCGAGAGGTATAACAATGAAATTAAGAATGGCGCTAAATTAACAGTTCGCGAATCGCAGGTAGCCATTTTTATAAATGAAGGACAAATTGCTGATATTTTTAACCCCGGTATGTACTCGCTTTCAACTTCTAACCTTCCAATATTATCTACATTAAAGGGTTGGAAATACGGGTTTAATAGTCCGTTTAAGGCTGAAGTTTACTTCTTGAACACAAAAAACTTTGTTGACTTAAAGTGGGGAACTCCCAATCCGGTTATGCTACGCGATCCTGAGTTTGGTCCCGTACGCATACGTGCCTTCGGCAATTACTCCATTCAAATTGTCGATCCTGCAAAATTCGTCAAGGGAATTGTTGGAACCGATGGATCCTTTACTACCCATAAAATTAGTGAGCAACTGAAAACTATTGCTATTACCCGTTTTACCGATTCGTTGGGCGAAAGCAAACTTCCAGTGCTCGATATGGCAGCCAACTACGATGAACTTTCCCGTTTCTGCGAAAAGAAAATGAAGCCTGAATTTGGTGAATACGGTCTCGACCTAACCAAGTTTTTAGTTGCAAACATTTCGTTACCCCCCGAGGTGGAAGCTGCTCTCGATAAAAGAACCAGCATGGGAATTATTGGCGACATGGGAAAGTATGTGCAATACCAAACCGGCGAATCGATGGTAGCTGCCGCCAATAATCCTTCCGATGGGGGTGCTGCTACCGGTATGGGTTTGGGAATGGGATTTGGAATGGCAAACCAAATGGTTAATGCCATGCAAAATAATCAGGGACAAGCAGTTCCTCCACCCGTTCCTCCTGTTCTTGCTTTTCATGCAGTTATTAATGGTCAGCAAGCAGGCCCATTCGACCTAAACACGCTTAACGCAATGGTTCAGCAAAACCAAATTTCTCGCGAAACACTGGTTTGGCGACAGGGAATGCCAGCATGGACTGCTGCTGGACAATTAACTGAATTAACTCAAATTTTCGGAGCTGTTCCACCACCTATACCTCCCCAATAAATTCAAGTAATTCAATATGTTCTAAAACGCTTTTACCTTAAAATATAAACTATGCAAACCGAAAGTAACCCTTCGCAAACTATACAGGCTGAGGTAACCTGTTCATCGTGTGGTGCACATCTAAATATAAACCTGGCAGTGAAATGCTACAATGCGAATACTGCCAAGCCGAGGTTGAAATTGAAAAGTGCGAAGAGATTATTCAGGAAATAGACTTTGATGCATTCGTGAGCGACTCTGAAAATATAAAGGTTCAGCAGGAACTCATTACTGTAAAATGCGAAGGTTGTGGTGCTCATGTAGCTTTACCACCTAATGTAGTTTCGGATCGATGCGCTTTCTGTAGTAGCATTTTGGTTACAAAAAGAACCGAAAAGGAAACTCAAATTGCTCCAATGTCGATTCTTCCATTCGGAATCGATGCTCAACAGGCATTCGCGCAGTTTCGAAATTGGATAACGAAACTTTGGTTTGCTCCCAACGAGTTGAAACGATTTGCCATACAACCTGAAACTCTAAAAGGGGTTTATTTGCCATACTGGACCTTCGATTCGAATACCGATAATTTTTTCACCGGACAGCGTGGCGACAATTACGTAGCTACAGAATCTTATACAACATCCGAAAACGGACGAACCGTTTCAAAAACGCGCTCGGTTACTAAAATTCGATGGACACCTGTAAGTGGAGAGTTTCAAAGTTCTTTCGACGATGTGCTCGTTCTAGCCAGCAAATCGTTACCTCAAAAATATGCCGATCAACTCGAACCCTGGGATTTAAAGAACCTGACTCCATTCAGCGAAAAATTTCTCAGCGGTTTTGTAACCGAAACTTATCAAGTTGAACTAAAAGAAGGATTGGAATTGGCCAAACAAACCATTGAATCGCTACTTAGAGAAGAAGTTCGACGAAGGATTGGAGGCGACCACCAGCGAATAAACACTATAAAATCTACTCACAGCAATATTACTTTCAAACACATTCTCCTTCCGGTATGGATTAGTGCCTTTCGATACAGAAATAAGGTATATAGGTTCCTCGTAAATGGGAGAACTGGCGAAGTTCAGGGTGAAAGGCCATACAGTACCTGGAAAATTGTACGATTAGTTCTGCTAATTCTTATTATTATTCTAATAATAGCAGTATTTGCAGGCTAATAATTAAGCAGAGTGCACAAGCATAACTTTTTTTCATATATTTATCGGAAGTTTGTTAATTGCCAATGAAGGCATGAAAAGAAGTAAACTTTCCGATTTGTATTTTCCCCCAGCTAAACCGCTAATTAAAGTGGCAGCAGCCTTGTCGACTAATGTTTCGGCCTATATATACATTGTAGATCATAACAATACTTTCACCTCATCGCTTAAAAAGGCAATTGAAAAGCCCGACAAGTATAATATTGAAACTTTCACTACGGGCGAAAAACTGATTTCGGTACTAAAGAGTCATCTTTTCCGTAGAAACGAAATTCACATGGTCTTCCTAGGCTACAAGTTCATTGAGGAAGGCCAGCACAACCTAATGAATGGTATAGAAACGCTCGATGCTATAAAGGCCATCCGACCCGATATTGAAGTGGTTATGCTTTACGGACCCGATGAAGCATCCTTTGGGTCGTATGCTCGCAAAAGCGGAGCCTTCGATTTTATTCCCAAAAACGATAATGCCATTCTGAGATTCAATAATATTATTTGGCGCATTATAATTACTAAAAGGTTGCAGCAAAAGAAACGCTCTTTTAAAATTACCGCCCGTATTTTTGTCATATTTACCCTACTTGTCGTGCTTGCAGCTTTTATCTATCAATTTGTTGTTAATTAGAAGTATTTTCTGCCAAACACATCCCCTAATCAGAAATTACCAATCCTCATCCATGACTTAATGTCAGCATTTGTGCTATGGCATTGCATTTGAATAGCCCCGCATGAAAATTAAGCCATGTTTAACCTTAAAAAAATATAGCAATGCAAAAGGGTAAAATAAACGTAACTTCCGAGAACATTTTCCCAATCATTAAAAAGTTTCTCTACTCCGACCATGAAATTTTTCTGCGCGAAATAATTTCGAACGCCACTGACGCTACCCAAAAACTTAAAACTTTAGCCTCTCTTGGAGAGTTTAAAGGCGAATTGGGCGATTTAACTATTCGTGTTAAAGTAGACAAAGAAGCCAAAACTATTACCATATCCGATAGCGGTATTGGTATGACCGCCGAGGAGATAGAGAAATATATTAATCAAATCGCTTTTTCGGGAGCTGAGGAATTTCTTAAAAAGTACGACAACCAGGCCAATGCCATAATTGGGCATTTCGGGTTAGGTTTTTATTCCTCATTTATGGTTAGCAAAAATGTTGAAATCATAACTCAATCATTCCGCGACGAAGCAAAAGCCATGCATTGGAGCTGTGAGGGAACCCCCGAATTCATTCTCGAAGAAACAACCCGTTCACAGCGAGGTACCGACATTATTCTCCATATCGATAGTGAAAACGAGGAGTTCCTGGAAGACCATAAAATTTCAGAGCTACTTCGAAAATACTGTCGATTCCTGCCTGTACCAATTGCTTTTGGTACCGAAAAGGAATGGAAAGATGGCAAACAAGTCGATACCGGAAAGGATAAAATTATTAACGAAACCAATCCCCTTTGGACCCGGAAACCAGCCGATTTAAAAGAAGAGGATTACTCTGCATTCTACCGCGAACTGTACCCTGCTGCATCGGAACCTCTATTCCATATACATTTAAATGTCGATTATCCCTTTAATCTCACCGGAATACTATACTTCCCTCGCATTAAATCGAATTTTGAAATTCAGAAAAACAAAATTCAACTATACTGCAATCAGGTTTTTGTAACCGATTCGGTTGAGGGTATTGTACCCGAGTTCCTAACCCTTCTTCACGGTGTTATCGACTCACCCGATATTCCACTTAATGTTTCGCGCAGCTACCTGCAAAGCGATGCGAATGTAAAAAAGATATCGGGGCATATTACCAAAAAGGTAGCCGACAGGCTTCAAGAAATCTTCAAAAACGACCGTCCCCAATTCGAAAAGAAATGGGACGACCTGAAGCTCTTTATCACCTTCGGAATGATTACCGATGAAAAGTTCTACGAACGTGCCGAGGGCTTTTCGCTGCTTAAAAACACCGATGGCAAATACTTTACTTTTGAAGAGTACAAAACACTTATTTCGGAAAACCAGACCGATAAGAACAAAACATTGGTTTACCTATATGCAAGCGACACTACCGAACAGTACACCTACATAGATGAAGCTAAGAAAAAAGGCTACGATGTGCTTTTAATGGACGGGCAGCTCGATCCTCATCTGATCAATCACCTCGAGACAAAATTTAAAGATTCTCATTTCGTTCGGGTTGATAGCGATGTGGTTGAAAAGCTAATAGCTAAAGAAGATAGCAAGCGGGTGAACCTTACCGAAAGTCAGAAGGAAGATTTACGAAACCTTTTTGAAGGCAGTTCAAACGAAAAAACGAATTTATGGGTACAATTCGAGGATTTGGGTGAAGATGCCATGCCCGTAATTATTACACGCAGTGAGTATATGCGCCGCATGAAGGATATGGCCGCTATGAGTGGAACTGCCAATTTTTATGCAAACATGCCCGATACGCTCAATTTAATCATAAATGTATCGCATCCTCTTGTAAAAAAAGTTATTTCTGAAACCGAATCGAATTTAGGAGAACGAATAACCGAATTGAATGCTCAAATTGAGCCTTTAAAATCGAAACTCGACGAAATTCGAAAGAATAACACCTCAAAAAATGACGATGAGATACCCCGGGCAGCTAAAGATGAAGTTTCGGATTTAGAAAAGAAAATCGATGAGTTATCTGAAACAAAGAAGGAAACCATTAAAACATTCAGCAAGGAATTGCCTTTGGTTAAGCAACTTATCGACTTGGCACTATTGGCAAATAACATGCTAAAGGGCGAAGAGCTAAGTAAATTTGTAAAGCGTAGCGTAACGCTGCTCGATGAGCCCAAGAAGAAGGCAAAGAAAGCGAACTAATAATTCACAGAATATAAAAATGAGCCTCGAAAACCAATTTCGGGGCTTTTTAACCTCTTTTAACCCATAAAAACAATGCTTAACTAGAGCATTATGCAGTTAAAATAGCCTTTAATAGAAGGTTAACATAAATAATCTATTTTGTTCGGTAGCGAAATTTTTTGTAATTTGGCGCACCAATTTTAAACCCACTGGCCATGTCGTTCCTCACCGATAAGGTAATTTACGAAGGACTTACTTTCGACGATGTACTATTAGTACCGGCTTACTCAGAGGTACTTCCACGAAATGTTGATTTAAGCACCCGTTTCAGTAGAAATATTGAAATAAAAGCGCCTATTGTTTCGGCAGCTATGGATACTGTGACCGAATCAATCCTAGCAATTGCTATTGCTCGCGAAGGGGGCATTGGGGTAATTCATAAAAATATGAGCATTGAAGCTCAAGCTCGAGAGGTAAAGGCAGTGAAACGTGCTGAAAGCGGAATGATTTACGATCCCGTAACCATTAATCCCGATGCCACCGTTGGCGATGCCCTAAACCTGATGCGTGAATACCATATTGGTGGAATACCCGTAGTCAATGCAAACGGCATTCTGATTGGCATAGTTACCAATCGCGACCTGCGCTTTCAAACAAATCTTAAAAGGCCCATTAAAGAAATTATGACGAGCGAGGGCCTTATAACCACTCGAAAACATATCGATTTAGAAAGCGCAACAGCAATTCTGCACGAACACAGAATTGAAAAACTCCCCGTTGTCGACGAGAATTTCAAATTGATAGGCCTTTTAACATACAAGGATATCACAAAAGTTAAAGACAATCCCACTGCCAGCAAAGACTCCAAGGGGCGGTTACGAGTTTCTGCAGGGGTAGGAATTGCATACGATACAATTGATAGAGTAACTGCACTTGTTGATGTTAAAGTAGATGCCATTGTTATAGATACTGCGCATGGCCACACAAAAGGTGTTGTTGATATGCTCCGTACAGTAAAGAAACAATTCCCCGAACTCGATGTAATTGTAGGAAACATTGCTACTGCAGAAGCAGCAATGGCCCTGGTTAAGGCTGGTGCCGATGCCGTAAAGGTAGGTATTGGCCCAGGTTCAATTTGCACTACCCGAGTTATTGCAGGCGTTGGTGTTCCACAGCTCGATGCTGTTTACAATGTAGCAAAAGCTTTAGAAAAATCGGGTGTTCCTGTAATTGCCGACGGGGGCATCCGCTACTCCGGAGACATTGTAAAAGCACTAGCAGCCGGAGCCGATACCATAATGGCAGGCTCTTTATTTGCTGGAGTAGAAGAATCGCCAGGAGAAACAATAATATACAACGGCCGCAAATTCAAATCGTACCGTGGAATGGGGTCGCTTGAGGCTATGCAGCAAGGCTCAAAGGATCGGTACTTTCAGGATGTTGAAGACGATATTAAAAAATTAGTTCCCGAAGGTATTGTTGCCCGTGTACCCTATAAGGGAACCCTTTCGGAAGTTTTTTACCAAATGATTGGCGGGCTGAGGGCTGGAATGGGATACTGTGGCGCACCAACTCTTAACGAACTCAAAAAAGCCAAGTTTGTTCGTATAACTAATGCAGGTGTTACTGAAAGCCACCCGCACGACGTAGCCATTACCCGGGAAGCGCCAAATTACAGCAGAACCTAAATTATTAACAATAAATATTTAAGCCATGACCTGGTCATATAAATTGATTGTATTTGTATTCATTGCTTTAGCTGGTTACTCATGGGCTCAAAATGCAAGCGATGTTATTCTTAAAGTGGGTAACGAAGAGGTTACCGTTGCCGAATTCGAAAGAATATACAAGAAAAACAATCAGATGGTTGATGAAGCGGCTAAAAAGTCGATTGACGAATACTTGCAACTTTTCATTAATTACAAGTTAAAAGTTGCTGAAGCCAAAGAGCAACGGCTCGATACCAAGGAGGCTTTTATAAAAGAACTCGAAGGTTACAGGAAGCAGCTCTCCCAACCCTATTTAATTGATAAGGAAACTGAAAAAAGGCTTCAGGATGAAGCATACCAACGCCTACGTTACGAAATAAGCGCAAGCCATATACTTATTGCAGTTCCCGAAAAGGCTTCTCCATCTGATACCTTAGCCATTTACAACAAGGTTCTTAAAATACGAGACAGAATAATTAAGGGCGAGCCCTTCGAAGAGGTAGCCCGAGCAACTAGCGACGATCCATCTGTTAAAAGGAATTCGGGCTTTTTGGGTTACTTCACAGCATTTCAAATGGTTTACCCCTTCGAGAATGCTGCTTACAAAACCCCTGTCGGAGAAGTATCCATGCCCGTTCGAACCCAATTTGGTTACCATTTGATAAAGGTTCACGACCTGCGTCCATCTAAAGGACAAATAAAAGCAGCACACATTATGATTGCTATACCCCGCGATGGTGATCTGGAGAAAGAGAAAGAAACTAAGCAGAAAATTGATGAGATCCATAAGCGCTTAATGAATAACGAAGATTTTGCTACCCTCGCTCGCGAGTTCAGCCAAGATCCGGGAACCGCTCGCAATGGGGGTGAACTTCCCATTTTTGGTACTGGTCGAATGGTTCCCGAATTTGAACAGGCAGCATTTAGCCTCGAACGCGATGGTCAAATTTCAATTCCCGTTCGTACCCAATTTGGTTGGCACATAATAAAGCGTATCGAACGAAAAGAGGTTGGTTCGTTCGATGAAATGATTTCTGAAATAAAACAAAAACTTTCGCGCGATCAGCGTGCCAATGTTTCTCGCAAAAGTTTCATAAACACTCAAAAAAATCGCTATAACTACCGTCTCGACTCAGCTGCAGTTAAATCGCTAGTTTCAATGCTCGACTCAAGCATTTACTTAGGCAACTGGCAACCACAGGATAAAATGAAGAATACTTTTCTGTTTCAATATTCGGGTAAGAATTACACTCAATTTGATTTAGCCAATCAAATTGCCAGAATGCCACGCCCAAACAAAGGGTTAACCTTTAGGCAGATTGTGAACAAAGCCTGCTCCGATTTAGTTGAAAACACTATTATTCAGGTTGAAGAAGAAAGACTATATACCGATAACGAAGACTTTTTCTATCTCATGAAGGAATACTATGAGGGTATCCTTCTTTTCGAAATAACCGACATGAATGTTTGGAGCAAAGCGACCAATGATGCCGATGGCCTAAGCGAGTTTTACAATAGAAATTTGGATAAGTATTCGTGGGAAAGCCGTTACCATGGCCTTCGAATTGTTTCGAAAAACGAAAAACAGCTTAAAAAAGCGCATAAACTGGCAACTAGCAAAAAGGGCGCAACCCTCTCAACAGAAGAGTTTCTTAAAAAGTTCATTGTTAAGGGCGATACCCTTATAACCATTCTGCCCGTTCATGGCGACCCTAGCGATAATGCAATAAAAGACTTTGCGAAGTGGCCCCAGCAAATATCTACTATTCAGAGAAGCAACGATGAGTTCTTCTTTCACAAATTCCTAAAGATAGTTCCCAATGAACCCAAACCGCTCAATGAAGTAAGAGGACAAGTTGTTGCCGACTATCAGGACTATTTGGAAAGCGAGTGGATGAAAAAACTTCGTTCAAAACATGAAGTTTCTATTAACAATGAAATTCTGATGCAACTTAAAGGGATTAATTAAATATAAATTGATTCTGTACGTTAATTATGAAATCCGTATCAAATGAATAAGCCCATTTTACTGTTTATCCTTATTGCTTCAGTTTGTATAGTTATAAGTTGCCAAAACCCTACAAACAACAAGGAGAAACCCTTAGCAACAGTTTCCGACAAAGCGCTTTACTCGTCAGATGTTGCTGAAATATTTCCTGAAAAAATTAGCAAAACTGACAGTTTGCAACTCCTTAAGGCTCATGTAGAACGCTGGGTTCGGAGGCAATTAATGCTCAATAGGGCCGAAAAGAATCTTACCAACGAGCAGAAAGATGTAACCCAACAAATTGAGGACTACCGTAGTTTCCTTCTCATATTTAAGTACGAACAGGAATATCTTCGGCAACGACTTGACACCGTTGTTTCGCGTACCGAAATCGAATCGTTTTACAGAAGTAACCTCGATAATTTTGTTTTAAACGATAATGTTGTTAAGGCACTATACATTAAACTGCCTAAAGAGAATACTTACAATGATCGAATTAAAACCCTTTATAAGTCGCAAAAGGAAGATGACATTAAAGCTTTAGACAACTTAGCTTATCAGGTTGCAATTAAATACGACTATTTTAACGATTCGTGGGTGCCTTTTGCACGAATAACCAAGGAGTTGCCGGGTGCAATTGATAATCCAGATGAATTTCTTAAAAGAAATCGTACCATTGAAATGGAAGACGATAAGTACATTTACCTTGTCAGCATTCGAGAGGTATCTCTTAAGGGACAAACGTCTCCACTTCATTATGAAATAGAAAATATTAAAAGCATCATACTGAATAAAAGGAAGCAGAAACTCATATCCGATTTGGAGATAAAAATTTATAACGACGCTCGTAATCACAACCAATTTCAAATTAACGTTGAATAACACCCAACCCAATGAAATCGATAATATCAACAAAAATTCTTCTAGTTGCATTCGTACTATTTTTTACAACACCTTTAAAAACCCTGAAGGGTCAAACTGTAATTGACCAAGTTATTGCTGTTGTTGGAGGCGATAAAATTTTGCTTTCCGATATTGAGCAAGAAGCCCTCAGATCGAAGGTACAAGGAGCCGTGGTCGATGATGAGGCTCGTTGCGATATTTTTGAGCAAATGCTTATTCACAAGCTTCTTCTCCATCATGCAAAAATCGATAGCATAAATGTTAACGACTTTATGGTTGAAAACGAGATGGACAGAAGGTTACGCTATTTCATTAATCAGGTTGGTAGCGAAACCGCTCTCGAAAAATATTTCAATAAGAGTATTTTCCAAATTAAGGACGATTTAAGGGAACTAATCAGGGAAACCCAATTGGCGCAGCAAATGCGCCAGAAAATAGTTGAAAAAGTAGCAGTTACTCCTTCTGAGATTATGCGTTTTTTCAAAAATATTCCGATCGACAGCCTACCTATGGTACCAGAGCAATATGAGTATCGCCAGATAGCTGTATTTCCACCTGCAGGTGCTGAGGCAAAATTTATGGTACGCGAAAAGCTTCTCGAGCTTCGCGAAAGAATTGTAAAAGGGGAACGATTTGCCCCATTGGCAGTAGCCTACTCTGAAGATAGAGCAAGCGCAACCAAGGGAGGCGAATTGGGTTTTCGTTCTCGCGAAGAATTGGTTAAAGCTTTTGCCGACGCTGCTTTTAATCTGAAACCTGGCCAAGTAAGTAACATTGTTGAAACAGAATACGGCTTTCATATCATTCAAATGATAGAGAAAAAGAACGACCAGGTAAATGTTCGACACATTCTTATGAAGCCATCCTTTACTAGCGATATGATTATTAAAGCCCAAAGCCGTCTCGACAGTATTGCTAATCTTGTTCGTGCCGATTCCGTTTCCTTTCACCGAGCAGCACAACGTTTTTCTGAGGATGAAAAAACAAGGCTAGGTGGTGGATTGGCCATCAATTCACAAACAGGCACCTCTCTTTTTGAGAAAGATCAGATTACTCCTGCCGAATACTTTGCCATTCGCAACCTAAAACCAGGCGAAATTAGCGAGCCTTTTGAATCGCGCGACCAGCATGCAAATGTTGTTTATAAGGTTGTTCAATTGGTTCGTGTTATCCCTCCTCATAAAGCCAATTTAGAACAGGACTATGCTACCATTCAAATGATGGCTAAAAGGGCTAAAGAACATGAAGAGTTTATTAAATGGATTGAACGCAAACAGAAAACTACCTACGTTCGTATCGATTCCGAGTTTAAAAATTGCAACTTTCAACTAAAGAATTGGGGCAAATAGCTATTCAATGGACATATTGCACGTTCAAACCATCCAAAATACAACCACTACAAGCAAACCGATTTTCTTTCGGTTTGCTTGCTTTATTTCAATCGCATTTCTTTTAATACTTTATGCCCCATTTGTTTCGGCCCAACAAAAAAAAAGGGTTGAAATAGAGCGAGCCAATTACATGCGAAGCGTAAAAGTTGGCAATCAAAGTATTCGAAAACTTCTTGGCGATGTAGTTATAGTGCACGATGGCATTACCATGGAGTGCGATAGCGCTTACGAATATACTCCAACCAATCTTTTCGATGCATTTGGTAATGTTGTAATCACACAAGGTAAAGCAAAACTTTATGGCGATATACTAAACTACGATGGTAATAGCCGAAGTGGAATTATCCACGGGAAACAAGTGCGTATGGTTGAGGAGGGAGTTAGCTTAATTACCAAATCGATTCATTTCAATACTGCCCAGAATACTGCCTCCTACTACACTTTGGGAATAATATCGAGTTCCGATGGTAACTTCTCAAGCATAAGGGGAACCTACTTCTCAAACTCAAAGGTATTTGCTTTTGGAGGTAACGTTGCCTTTAAGGATTCGAGTATGCTCATAAACTCCGATTCGTTGGAGTACCACTCGCAAACGGGAACCATCTTTTTTCGAAAACCTACACGAATTTATAACGAAAAAAATTATCTGTATTGTCAGGATGGTTGGCATAATAGGAAGAAAAAAGAGTCGCTCTTTTTAAAAAACGCTTACCTGCGGAGCGAAAACCAGAGAATAATTGCCCAAAGTATTTATAATAACCAAATCGATTCCATTTCAATAGTTAAAGGCAATGCAGTGCTAATTGATAGTGCCCGAAGAGCCACGCTATATAGTAATGAAATTACATACAACGATAAGCAGAAATTTGCATTAGCAAAAGATGGACCTCTACTAGTTAACGTAACTGATCAGGGCGACACAATTCACTTACGAGCGAATTACTTAGCAGCCAAAGGCTTTATAAATTCCCAAAAAGAAATAACCCACCGAGTTTTTTGGGGAAAGGGAAATGTTGCATTTCACCGAAACGACCTACAGGGAGTTTGCGACTCTATTAACTTCAGCACCAACGATTCAATTCTTCACATGCTTGTTGAGCCCATAATTTGGAACCAGAGTAACCAGCTGAGTGCCGACTATATAAATGCTCATTTCGAAAATGAAGTAATAAAAACAATGAATTTTCAGGGGCTGGCATTTGTTTCCTCCGAAGAGGCGTTGAATAAATTCAACCAAATAAAGGGAAGAGAAATGATGGCTCATTTTAGTAAAGGAAGACTTTTTAAAATTGATGTTACAGGAAATGGAGAAACCATTTACTACATTAAGGATGAAGATGTTATTACAACCTTGAATAGGGCTGAAAGCAGCAATTTAACCATACACGTAAACGATAATAAAATAAAAAGTATAACCTTTCGAGAGAAGCCCACATCAAACTTACTGCCCATAGAACAAACTCAATCTGAAGATATATTTCTAAAGGGATTCAATTGGAGAATTGAACGTAGACCCAATAACAAATGGAGCGTTATTCCTGAAAATTTAGATATTAATCATTTCGTTCCTGTTGAAGAACATGCCGTAAAAGAGATGGATAAAAAAATATACCCTGCCAGTAAAATAAACTAGCAGGGTAATTACCAATAAAAAAAGGATTCTAATACTCGTCTTCGTTAAAGAAAAAATCTTCCTTTGTGGGATAATCGGGCCAAATATCTTCAATGCTTTCGTATATTTCCCCCTCATCTTCAAGTTCCTGAAGATTTTCAATTACTTCTAAAGGCGCTCCAGAGCGGATAGCAAAGTCAATTAACTCCTCTTTTGTTGCTGGCCATGGAGCATCTTCAAGTTTTGATGCAAGTTCAAGTGTCCAGTACATAAATCTACTTTTTAGGCTATTATATTGATTAACATGACTTTATAAAAATACGTATTATTGCAAATATAGAAAAAAATGTAAACTATACTCTTGGTTGCCATTTAATTTGTTCCAAATTATGAAATTTTGCAATATAACGCGACGAAACAAATAGATAATCGCTTAACCTATTTAAATATTTTATAACATTCTCTGGTACGGAAGTCTCTTCGTATAACTGGGCTACCAATCGTTCGGCTCTGCGGCAAATGGTACGTGCTACATGGCAAGTAGATACTGCCTTATGCCCTCCGGGCAAAACAAATGAGATAAGCGGTTCTAACTCTGCCTCCATAGCATCAATTTCCCTTTCAAGAAATTCAATATCGGAATAGGGTAAAGGGGGTATTTTCACCTTGCAATCGGTACAGTCGGCGGCCAGAATTGAAGCGCAGGTCATTAGCCGATCAAGTACCTCCAAAAGGGAATCTTTACTACGCTGGGGAATTTCATTATCCCTAAGCAATGCAACAAAGGCTATAAACTCATCTATAGTTCCGTATGCCTCTATGCGTTTATGGTACTTGGGCACTCGTTTGCCTCCTATTAACGAAGTTGCACCCTTATCGCCGGTTTTGGTGTATATTTTCATATGTTCTTTTTCCTGTTTAATGTGAAAGTAAAACTATGAAGCATCAGAAATGTTTTGCTACCAGCTAAAATTCAGACCAAAATCGTAATCTATTTTTCTATAGGAGTGATTTTGAGTTGTAATGGTTTGGGTGTACGGTTCATAAACCCACTCAGAAATGCTGCGGGAATAATTTATGGTTCGCTGGGAAAGTTCCAAAAATACTTTCATTTTAAATCCAACGTAAACATTGTCAACTCTGAAAAGTTGCAGCCCAAGTTCTGCCTGGGGATAAAAAAATAGCGAGGGACTCGTGCGGGTGTGGTATTCAATGGTCCGGATGTAGTTCCCATTAACTTGTTTTTGAATGAATCCTTCGGAAAAAGGTCTTATCCATCTTACTCCGCTATGCAATCTGAGATTAAAATTCACAAAACGGTACCTAAATTTGTAATCGGGACCCAGCGCAAAACCCATGCTGTAAACTCTACGATATCGACTATTTGAATTGAAGTCGGACATCCCCACATCGTTGTTCTGATGAAAAAGATGAAAATTGGAAATGGTTTCGGGATACCCAAAAAAACTGATACCCACACCCAATCTCTTTCTGAAATAGTAGCTGCTACTTACATTCAGTAAAGCAGGGGCCATATCGGATTGCATACTTACCATTATTCGGCCTTCCAGCTTGTCGTTCAATTCATAATGCCACAAAGCACCAATAAACAGGTAGCTTTCAGAATACCCTTCGGCTTCAATGTAATTTAAAAAGTCCATTACGCTACCATTCCAAATCTTCTGACAGGCAATACCTTGGCTTCCGGCAAATAGGTTCAACTGATTTTTATAAGTCTGCGACTGAGCATTAAAAGTTATTATATGAAGAAGAAAAAGTCCTAAAAACATTCGGCTTGAACTACATATAAAATGGGAGCACCTCTTCATACTATTTACTGGGAATAATTGTAATCAGGCTGGTAGTATCGCTCAATTGGGTTCCATCGGAGAAACTTACCGAAAAAATAAATCGAGCCTGATTAGAAATGACGGGCACTTTTAAAAACGTTTGGAATTGAATCTCGGGCCGATTGACCGTATTGGAGTTCAGCCTTTTTATTATTTCGTCGAATGTTAAATACAATCCTCCACTGTAATACGGAGTGGGCCTTGCCACAAACAAACTTGTAACATTGGAACCTGCTGGTATTGCGGGGTTAATTCCGTAAAGCGAAATAACGCTTACATTTACAACTTTCTGCCGTGCTAAAAAAACCGGATCGCAATCATAGCTGGTTGCCCGAGCAACCGAAAAACCAAGATAAGTTTTACTTATGCTTCGTTGTGCATGGTAGGGATAATGAAATTTTTTATCGGTAAACGAGATTAAGAATGCTACCGCTGCATTGTGCATGGTGTTACTTTCAGTAACTATGAGGCTAGGCCCTGAATGGTCAATGTTCTTAATGCTAAGGGAGTCTAAATTGAAATGAACTGCTGGCTCTTGGCAAATACAACCCTGAAAAGTGAAGAAAAGCGATAAGAGCAATTGCAAAATAAAAACCACCAGTAGAACCTTAAGTACCTTTGGATTAAACATATTCTGCAATGTATAGGAAAGAATCAGCTATTTTCAATAACTACCTTTTGCCTCCTAACAGGATTTGGATTCACCTCATCGGTTTCGATTAAACCATCGCGGAGCCTGACAATGCGACGAGCATGGCGAGCAATATCCTCCTCGTGAGTAACTACTATTATGGTATTACCCTGCTCGTAAATATCTTCGAACAGGTTCATTATATCGATTGAGGTTTTGGAGTCGAGGTTTCCTGTAGGTTCGTCGGCCAAAATAATGGATGGATTGTTAACCAGAGCCCTTGCCAAGGCAACCCGTTGTCGCTGTCCGCCCGAAAGTTCATTGGGTTTGTGCTCCATTCGGTCACTTAAACTTACATTTCTCAAAGCCAATTCGGCAAGTTTAACCCGTTCATTCTTGGGATAACCAGCGTAAATTAGTGGTAACATAACATTTTCGAGTGCCGAATAGCGAGGTAGCAGGTTGAATGTTTGAAATACGAATCCTATCTCCTTGTTTCTTATTTCAGCCAGTTCGTCATCAACCATTTTGCTCACGTCGGTACCGTTAAGAATATATGTTCCATCGGTTGGCGTATCGAGGCAGCCGAGAATATTCATAAGGGTTGATTTGCCCGAACCCGAAGGCCCCATGATGGCAACATATTCATTTTTATGTATGGTTAACGAAACCCCTTCGAGAGCTTTTACCACAACTGTTCCAACCTTGTAATACTTTTTGATGTTGGTTATGTCAATTAGTATATTGTTATTATTCATAGCAAAAATTTTGTTGAAAGTACATCTTTTTATAATTGCACAG
>CAYZNN010000007.1:0-104811 GCA_964479665.1 uncultured Rikenellaceae bacterium
GATATACCTATAATGGAGAAACCATAAACAAACGATTACCCTTTAAGGAGAATGTTTTGTTTATAAACAAAGCCGATATTTACACTGTTGATGGCAAGGCCATTGAGATGCCCGATAAGAATGAAATTAGCCTATACTACTACCGAAAGGGAAGCGAGACACCCGAGTCGGTTTTCATTAGTAACTTTATGCCCATTTTTGTAAAAACAAACGACATTAAACCCGAGGTTTCAATTATTATCGATGAATTCAAAGGAAAGCCTACCGATCAGATTATAGGTGAGGTTTACGACTACTTAACTTCGTTTTATGGTTCAATTGACAAGTCAGATGTTGAAAAATGGGTAAAAGTAGAATTCGAACTGTAGCCTTGAAGCATTGAAATACAATTTTAAATCATTAACTTGCCCTTGACATATGTCAAGGGCAAGTTTTTTTACGACACCATGAGGAAAACACTGTTAATAGCTTTGGGCCTGTTTACTAATTTTCAGATAGAAGCCCAGCCACAAAGACCTTTTGTTCAAAAGTTCACTCCCAGCGAATTTGGCCAACAGTACTCTGCAAATACTTTTGCTGTTGATGTCGATAGTAGTGGCATGGTTTACGTAGGAACCGCTTATGGTATTTTGCAATTCGATGGCACTAACTGGCGGTTTATTAATGTTAAAGTAGGAACATACGTTACAGCCTTAAAGGTTATTAATAATACAGTTTTTGTTGGGTGCTACGGCGATTTTGGCTTCCTTAGGTCCGATGAAAAAGGCCTTTTTCGCTACCATTCTTTAGTCGATAAGGTTCCGGAAGATGATTTGGAGTTTACTAGAATATGGAAAATTGTTGCATTTGATAATCATATTGCCTTTCAGGCCGAAGAGAAAATTTTTCTGCTTCGTAACGATTCAGTTCAAACACTAAACCCTACAACCTCCTTTCATCTTTCGTTCGGATTAAATAACCAGTTTTTGGTTAGGGAGCGGGGTAGGGGCCTATTGGTTTATAACGGTTCATCTTTTGAAACTATAAAAGGAAGCGAAATGTTTGCCGATTTGGGTGTTTTTGCCGTTATCCCTCAAGGTAATTCAAGTATTCTTTTAACTCGTGAATCGGGCTTTTGGAAGTGGGAAAATCAAATATTCAGTAAATTACAAGTGAGCCAGGAGCTGGAGAGTATTCTTCTTCGCTCCGAAGTTATTAACGCTCTACGGCTCGACGATGGGAATATTGCAATAAATACATTGAAAAATGGAATTCTGATTTTAAATAGCAATCTGCAGATTGTTTCAAATTACTCCGCAAGCACTGGGCTGCTGTCATCTGAGATTTTCGATATGGCACAGGACGGAACGGGTGACCTATGGGCTGCTACTCAAAAGGGGGTAAACAGAATCCAGTACACATCTGCTTTCTCCCTTTTCGGCCCTGCCGAAGGAATTTATGGTGAGGTGCTCACAGTTTCTTCATTTGGCAAGGGCTACGTTGTTGGAACCACCTCGGGCCTTTTTGTTAGTGCAGGTGAAAGTATTAAGGCATATGCAGAAGTAGAAGTGGTAGGTGGAAGCGTTTGGAAAATTATTGAGGCACAAGGTTCGCTATGGGTAGCCACCGATAATGGCTTGTGGAGGTATAATGGAACAGATTACTATAAAGTTAACCGAACTCCAACCACAGCATTGGTATATGTTAAAGAAAAGGATTGGCTGGTAGGAGTTGGTCCAAGGGGACTCTATGTGTTGAATTCGAACTTAACCGTTATGCAAACTTTTCCCGACATAAAGGTGGATGCGTATGGTTTAGCCTATAGTATTACTCCAAAGGGCGATTGTGAACTGTGGGTTGGTTCCAAAACCAGCGGTGCCTGGCAGGTTGTAATTACCCCCGATTTAAAGCAAAAACTATTCGATGTGTATGGCCCTCTCGACGGGCTCGAGGAAGACTGGGTGTGCCCCTATCCATTGGGTAATTCAAAAGTGTTTGCCACTTCGAGAGGCCTACTTAAATTCATATCGGCCGAAGAAATATACCGAATGCTTAACGATAGCACTATGAGTATTTTCGATATTCGAGGAATGTTTAGTCCCATCGATTTGCCAAAAAATGCAGTTGATAATGCCATAACTGCACTTCTGTATGGCTCCGATACTACATTTATAGGAATTGATTTTAATGTGCATGTGGTTAATATGCGCGATAGTATTTCCTCGGATTTTGAATTGAAAGCGCTCCGTGTGGGAAAATTGAATGCTCTTGAAAAACATTCTGAAAAATTACTCATAGGAGGACGCGATGGGTTAGCCATTGCCCAATTGGGAAATCGGTTCAAACGTAGCTATCCTATCCCCCAGTTGCTACTAAGGTCTATTAGTTTTGGTTCCGACTCGGTGGTGTGGTGGGGCGATGCCCCTCAGGGCATGAAAAGCATCGAAATTCCTTTTACAAAGAATTCTTTGGTTGTTTTGTTAACCTCACCGTACAACGACAATGGGCTTGGAGCAGAGTACTCATGGCGTGTTAAAGGAACCAATCGCGATTTTTCGCAATGGAGCGCATTGGGAACAGTTGAAATTAATAACCTGCGTGAGGGGCAATACGTTTTCGAAGCTATAGCCCGAAATATTCATGGTCAGCAGAGCGAAATGGTAACATTCTCCTTTAGGGTGCTTCCTCCCTGGTATCGTACAATTTATGCTTATATTTCATATGCCTTGGCATTAGTTGCGTTGGTTTACCTACTTGTTCAAATGAACATTAAGCGGCTCAAGGCGCAAAATAAACGATTAGAGGAGCTTGTTCAGCAGCGCACCCGCGAGGTGGTGGAGCAAAAGGAACATATTGAGCAGCAGAAGGAGAGAATAGAGGATATTTTAAGGGATATTAGAGCCAGCATTAATTACGCCCAACGAATTCAACAGGCTTTACTTCCCAGCCGCGACTTGATTGAAAAGTTTCTTCCCGAGCATTTCATTATTTTTTACCCCCGCGATGTAGTAAGTGGCGATTTTTACTGGGCAACAAGAGTGAAAGATTGGGTAGTTGTTACTGTAGCCGATTGTACAGGGCATGGAGTGCCGGGTGCCTTTATGAGCATGCTGGGCATTTCGCTACTGAACGAAATAGTAGGAAAACAGAGCGTTGTAGAGCCAAGTCGAATACTTGGAGATATGCGACAGGGAATTATAGAGGCTCTTAAGCAAGGCTCGGAGCATGCCACCCAAAAGGATGGACTGGATATGAGTATTGTGGCCATTAATTTAAAAACAAGGGTTTGCAAATGGGCGGGAGCCAATAATCCTCTATATATAGTGCGAAGCAGAACTGTAAATGCCCCTTTAACAAATATGAACGAAAAGAATAAACTGGTTGAATTCGATTGCTGCACCCTTTTGGAACTGAAGCAAGATAGAATGCCCGTGGCAATTCATACTGTTATGGAAGATTTCTCGAGCCACGAGGTGCAATTACAAGCTGGCGATAGGCTGTACATGTTTTCCGACGGGTATACCGACCAGTTTGGCGGTAACGATTACCGCAAATTCATGTCGAAGGCATTTAAAGAACTAGTTGCTACAACTTCGGGGTTACCCATCGACCAACAGGGCAGGGCATTAGAAACGGCTTTTAGGGAGTGGGTGAATTGCAATGGCCAGATGCATGAGCAAATTGACGATGTAACCGTTTTGGGGATTAAAGTTTAGCTTTTTCTCAGAATCACTCTCAAAAAAAAACCACAAATCTTAATGAACCAGAAGATAGGTGGGTTTAATAAAATTGCCTATTGTACCTTTACTTCTTGTCGGGGTCGGTTCTTTTGGCTCTAATGCGCTTAACAAGGTCTACCAGGTCGTACTTGTAGGTAACGGTTATGTTAAGGTTGCGAAACTGCGACCGGGTGTTTTCATCCATTTGTTTGTAAACATCAACTAGCCCAAGGTCGTAGCGAACATCAAGCGCCCAAATACCCTGTTTGGCATCGTACTCACCACCAACTCCAAAGGAAAGGCCCCAGTCAAAAGTCTTCCAATGGTAATCGTCCCATGTTTGTCCGTTTTCGAAAATTTCAACACCGCTTGTTTTCAAGGTAGTATATGTTCCCCCAGTAGCATAAACTTTTGAAAGGCCAAAGGCTCTAAAGGCATACTTAGCAAGAATCGGAATAGCAATGCTGTTCGTTTTTCGAGTTGTTTCTATACCGAATTCAGTGGTTTTGGTTCCCCTCGATAAAAATAGCAACTCGGTTTGAATTGAAAACTTATTGGTGAAACCAAATTCGCCAACTGCACCAAACTGATATCCAAATTTGCTTTTAGTATCAACGTAGTCATACGACCATCGGTTTATCTTTGTAAAGTTCATTCCAATCTTTGGGCCCACATAAACAAAGCCCACGTCGAATTTGCCAACCTTAAACAGTTGCGCACTGGCTCCTAAGGCCATTAGAGTTAAAAGGAGTATGGAAATTGTTTTTTTCATGATCCATTCTTTTTAAATAAAACACAAATTTAGGGAGCAATTGGTTTGGTTGTTCATACATTAGTCTACTTTATAAGTATTTTAATCAATGTATGTTGTGCGTTCGAGTATTCAGCCTTTTTTTAGCTACTTTTATTGCCATAAAAAATTTGCCGTATGAACGACATTAATTCGATTCTCGATTTTCTGAAAACGGTACTCTTTACAACCGTTAGCCATTTGACTTGGCTTTTGGGTTTGCTTTTCGTGTTTGGGCTCATTCTCTATCTGCTGGCTCGTTTCACCCGAACGGTTTTTGTTAAAACCGTAGGGCAACAGTTCGATATACTGGTAACAGGGTGGTTTGGTGTTCCCATTCACGAGCTGGGTCACGCTCTGTTTTGCCTGTTATTCAGGCATAAAATTGTTGAGATGAAACTATACTCACCCAATACCACTGACGGAACCCTGGGGTACGTTAACCATTCGTATAACCCTAAAAGCACCTACCAGAAAATTGGCAATTTCTTTATTGGAGTTGGCCCTATAATTTTTGGGGCTCTTGTTTTGTACGCCCTGCTTTACTACTTAGTGCCCAATACGGGTCAGGTTTTTTCGAATATTGAAACCCAGAGCCACATGCTGGTTAAGGGTGTAAAGGGGGAGTTCTCAGGTCTTTTCTCGGGGCTCTGGGCATCAACCTTGGGCACTTTAAAAGCGCTTTTCAATTCATCTAACTTTTCCAACTGGCGATTCTGGCTATTCTTATACCTCTCCCTTTGTGTGGCTTCTCATATGGAACTTAGCCCTCCCGACATAAAGGGTGCCTGGCGGGGGTTGCTTAGCCTGGTTATTTTCCTGTTTTTGTTTAACCTTGTAGTGCTTGCGCTCGACAGGACTGGTTGGCTTGGTGGGTGGTGGAGTAATCTAAAGCTCGAGAGCCATGCTACCGGAATTAATAAATGGGTAGGAACATTTGGTGCCCTATTCGTTTACGCCACAATTATTTCGGCAATAAACTTTCTGTTTTCCTATGTGGTGCTCTCTTTATATACCGTCATTCGGTTTAAGCGTGTTGTTAATCCGTTTTGGTAATAACGAAG
The DNA here is from genome assembly GCA_964479665.1 of uncultured Rikenellaceae bacterium. Lineage (GTDB taxonomy): Bacteria > Bacteroidota > Bacteroidia > Bacteroidales > Tenuifilaceae > UBA2287. The sequence continues at coordinate 5,553 of CAYZNN010000007.1, forward strand.
ATTAAAAGGCCAGGTAGAATTCCTTGGTTAGGGCTCGGTATTCCTGGGTATGCTCACCCGAATGGTTGTAAATAGCAAGCCATTGCTCATCTGATGTGCCCTTTTCCTGAGAAAATTCTACAATAATACGCTTAATCTGCCCTCCGGGTCTCGACGAAATATTGAGTTTTTTACGACAATATAGACCACTATTGGCAGCATTGGCAACCAATACATTGCCTTCTATGTAGGGGAAAATGCCGCAGAAACGACCAGTAGATGTAAGCAAAGCAGCTACACCCTGAAGCAGTTCAGAGTGAGGGAGGCTTTCGGCATGGCGAGCGTTAGCCCGCCTTTCGGCGTTAGGTTTTAACGAGTTGACAAAGTAAGGAGGGTTGGATACGATTAAGTCGAAGCGACTTGGGGTTTCTCGAGAAAATTCTTGAAATGGAATGTTATGCAGTGCAATTCGATTGCTCCATGGGCAACGCTTCACATTTTCCATTGCCTGAAGGTGCGATTCCGTATCAATCTCTATTGCATCAATACTTCCACTACATCGCTGCGCAAGCATTATTGAGATTAGGCCGGTACCCGATCCCACGTCGAGAATGCTGTTGGCTTGGGTTAAGTCCACCCATGCCCCCAGGAGAACCCCATCGGTTCCAACTTTCATGCTGGCACCTTCCTGTCGGATAGTAAATTGTTTAAATCGAAAGAAGCTATTACCCATGGCTCAGTACTTTTCGAAAATTCCTATCCCAAACAGGGCGTAATCGTATTTCACGGGGTCGTGGGGGTCGAACTTTGCCAATTGTGCAGTAACCTCTTCAACTGCTTTCCAATCGTTGGAATTGCGTTTAAGTAGCCCGAGGTTTCGTGCGGCCCTTCCACTATGCAGGTCCACCGGGAGCATCAGGTGGCTTGTTGGTATTTCGGTCCAAAGGCCAAAATCGACCCCTTCGGTGTTGGGCCGAACCATCCACCTAAGAAACATGTTAAGCCTTTTGGCTGCCGAACCATTGATGGGATCCGAAAGATGCTTGTGAGTGCGTTTGGGCAGGTTAGTTTCTAACATTTTTCTTCGAAAATTGGCAATGGCGCTTTTAATGGTTTGGTTACTTTGGTATCCTTCGGTGAACGATAAATGTAATCCGTTATCTCGTAAATATAGCTGCTTTAGAGCTTGAAAAAGGGCATTGCAATCGGTTGGTGTAAAAGTTCTATATTGAAATCGAACCGTATGCTTTTCGGAATGTTGGCTGTAACTGCATATAAAGTCGAAGGGCGATTGGCCCATTGCATTCATTAGGTTGCGGGCAAAGCGAATGATTTGAGAGCGTTGCCCCCATGAAAGGGTTGCTGTTAACAGGGCTGCAATTTCAATGTCGTTGGGGGTTTCGTACAGGTGCGGCACCTGTACAGGGTCGGTTTCGAGGAAGGTAGGCGAGGCGTATTGCCTATACTTTTCTTCCAGAAATTCCCTTACTATTTTGTTATCCCTGTTCAATGCAACTACTGAACAAAAAGCCCATCATTCATGGTAAGCTGCAGGTCGGCCATTTGAGCTAACTCCTTATCGTGCGTTACTACCACTATAGTTTGCTTAAAATTGTCGCGAAGCGAAAAGAAGAGCTTATGTAGTTCCTCCTTGTTTTTCGAATCGAGATTGCCCGATGGTTCGTCGGCAAGGATAACCTTGGGGTTGTTAATGAGCGCTCTGGCAACAGCTACACGTTGCTGTTCACCACCCGATAATTCGCTGGGTTTATGCTCAAGCCGATGCTCTAATCCTAAAAACAGAAGAAGATCCTTGGCGCGTTTCTCGGCTTGAACCTGAGGAACCCGAGCAATATATGCAGGAATGCAAACATTTTCGAGGGCAGTAAATTCGGGTAGTAAATGATGGAACTGGAAAACAAATCCGATGTTTAAATTACGGAAGGCAGCCATATTCTTCTCAGAAAGGGAAGCTACATCAGTCTCCCCAATGTAAATACTCCCCGTGTCGGGTTTACTCAGTGTACCCATAATTTGCAGAAGGGTAGTTTTTCCTGCTCCGCTGGGTCCCACAATAGCAACAACCTTTTCCGAAGGAATCATTGCATCGACTCCTTTCAGTACGGTGAGGTCGCCAAACGACTTAACAACTTTTTCAATTCTAATCATGCGAGTATGCTTAGTGGGCAAAGTTAAGAAAAAGAGTTATGATTGCACTTTTAAATAATTTGTTATTATTTTGCCCTATTCAATTTCATTTTATAATTTGTAACGTATTAATAGTTATATTTAATTAGTAAATAGTCATTTTTCAACATAAACAGTAATTACCATGATTAGCGATTTGAATTCCATTTATTCGACAAGCGTAAAAAGTATGAAGCGTTCGGTTATTCGCGAACTGCTTAAGCTTACGCAGAAGAAGGATTTGATCTCCTTTGCAGGAGGCTTGCCTGCTGCCGATACTTTTCCAATAGAGCAACTGAAAGAGATTTCTTCTGAAGTACTCGACCTTCAGGGTGCTCAAGCCCTTCAGTATGGAGCAACAGAAGGCGATAGCCGTTTGCGCGAAATACTGGTTGAAAGGTACAACAGTGAGGGGCTGAGCCTTACGCTCGATAATCTGGTAATAACAACTGCTTCGCAGCAGGCACTCGACCTAATTCCCAAAATTTTCATCAATCCGGGCGACAAAATCATTTGCGGATTACCAACCTATTTGGGAGGGCTTTCAGCATTTGGTAATTATGGAGCCCAGTTTATTGGTATTCCCCTCGACGAAATGGGTGAGCGAGCCGACCTTATGGAGGAAGCCCTTGCCAACCTAAAGGCCAAAGGTGAAAAGCCCAAGTTTATTTATCTGGTGCCCGATTTTCAGAATCCAGCTGGTATAACCATGCCTGAGTCGCGCAGGATTGAAATTCTCGAATTGGCCAGAAAGTACGATGTGCTGATTGTTGAGGATAGCCCCTATCGTGAATTGCGTTTCAATGGCAAGCCCCAGCGAACCATTTATCAGCTCGATGGCACAGGGCAGGTTATTCTTCTGGGAACCATGTCGAAAATTTTCGTTCCTGGTTTTCGCATAGGCTGGGTGGTAGCTCATCCCGAAATAATTGATAAGATAGTTGTGGCCAAGCAGGCAACCGACCTGTGTACTTCGCCCTTTTTACAAAAAATTGCTGCCCGATATTTCGAAAAGGGTTACTTCGACCAGAACCTCAAGGGCATAATTAACAGTTACCGTGAAAAACGCGACGGTATGCTTGCAGCCTTCCGTAAGTATATGCCCACTGGGGTTAGCTGGACCGAACCCGAGGGTGGCCTTTTCCTATTCCTCACGCTACCCGATTACATGGATGCCGAAAAACTTTTTGCCATTGCCATTGAAGAGAATGTTGCTTTTGTGCTGGGGCACGTGTTCCATTGCGATGGCAGTGGCCGTAATACCATGCGCATTAACTTCTCGTTCATGTCCAAGGAACTTAACGAGGAGGGCGTTAAACGATTGGCCAGCGCTATAAAACGAATGATGTAAATTGTAAAGAAATACCTACTTCCTAAACAGTCCTTGTTCCGTGGCAAGGATTTGTTTTTTTTATACCTTTATCGCTCCTTTATTCCCCGTTAAGGCTTTATTAATTTGAAAATTGAATGAAACTCTCGGTAATTATTGTAAACTACAATGTTAAGTTCTTTTTGGAGCAGTGCCTTATTTCAGTATTCAATGCGCTAAAAGGAATTGAAAGCGAGGTTTTTGTAGTCGACAATGCTTCGGCCGATGGATCGTGCCAATTGGTGCGAGAACGATTTCCACAAGTTAAACTCATTTGTAATGCTAAAAACACAGGCTTTTCGTATGCCAACAATCAGGCAATCAGACTGGCTAAAGGGGAATACGTATTGCTTTTAAACCCCGACACAGTAGTTGAGGAAGAAACCTTTTCGAAATGCATTGCCTTTATGGATGCTCACCCTGAGGCCGGGAGCCTTTCGGTTAAAATGATCGATGGTAAGGGGCGCTTTCTTCGCGAGTCGAAAAGAGCACTACCTTCACCAATGGTTTCGTTCTTTAAAATTTTCGGTTTTAGCAAACTTTTTCCACGTTCGCGTGTGTTTGCTCGGTACCATTTGGGGCACCTTAGCAAAGATGAAATTAATGAAATTGAAATTTTGCCCGGTGCCTTCATGTTCATGCGCAAGCGGGCACTCGACACGGTAGGGCTTCTCGACGAAACCTTTTTTATGTACGGTGAGGATATCGACCTTTCGTACCGCTTTTTGAAGGCAGGCTACAAAAATTTCTACTTCCCTAATACTACAATTATCCATTATAAAGGCGAAAGCACAAAAAAGGGCAGCATTAACTATGTTCTGATTTTTTATCAGGCCATGATAATTTTTGCTCGCAAGCATTTTAGCCGAAACAATGCACGGCTTTATACCATTTTAATATATCTGGCTATATATTTTAGGGCATTCCTAAGCCTTACACGCCGCATGGTTGAGAGGATTTACCTTCCCATAATCGATACGGTTCTGGTGGCATTGGGTTTTTGGGCTATTCCTTCCTTTTGGGAGCGATACTGGCACCATACCGAGAACTACTATCCCGATAGTGCCATTGGTTTTATGGCCCTGTTTTTTATTCTTTCTACCCTTTTCACACTCTGGTTTGTAGGTGCTTTCGAGAAACCTCAAAAAGCATTTGCTGCTTCCAAAGGGGTTGCCATTAGTTCAATGCTTCTATTAATTATTTATGGCTTGCTTCCCGAGGGGTACCGTTATTCCCGCGTAATTACATTGCTTTCGTCGGTTTGGGCCATTGTGAGCGTTCAATTTGCCCATTGGGCAATTGGGGTGTTTGTTAATGGCTACTTTACTGCATTTAGAAAGAAGAAAAAAGTGTCAATTGTTGGAAAGTCTGCTGAGGCCGAAAGAGTGCTAAGCATTGTTCGTGAGGCAGCAATCGATTTCGATTTTGTTGGCCTTATATCTCCCAGTCAAAACTTCGATGAAAGGGAGCAAATTGCTACCATTGATCAATTAACTGACTTTGTGAGGGTTAATGGGGTGAACGAGGTGATATTCTGTGCAAACGACATGGCTTCGCAGGATATTATAAGTAATATGCTTCAGCTGGTTTCAACTGGGGTTGACTATAAAATTGCCCCACCCGATAGTTTATCCGTTATAGGTAGCAATTCAATCGACACGCAAGGCGAATTGTATACTGTTGAAATAAGTGCCATTTCGAAGCCAACCAACAGGCGAAAGAAGCGCATTTTCGATGTGATTGCAACGTTTTTACTTTTTGTTTTCACCCCATTCTTGCTGCTCTTCAGACCTCTTAGAATTAATTTAATAAAACACGCCTTGTTGGTTCTGGTAGGACGGATGACCTGGGTGGGATACGCTACTATGGACAATCCTGAACTCTATAATCGGCTTCCAAAGGTGGCAAGAGGCGTTTTTCCCGCTTCTATGCCAGGTCATGCACCTAAAACCAGCGAGGAGGCGTTTCGTATTAACCTAATGTATGCCCGAAGCTTCAAAATACAAAACGATCTGATTCTCTTTGTTACCCACTTCTTTACAAAGCAATAGTAAAATGAAAACTCTAAAATCCCTGTTTCGCATAGGCTTGGTTCTTTTTGTTTTTGTAATCCTTAACGCATGCCAAACAAAAAAAGAGAAGTATTACATTAAACTCAATGGATTTACGCAGGGTACAACATTTAATATTGTATATCATCACCCAAGGGGTTTCGATTTTGCCTCACAAGTCGATTCAATTTTATTTGCGATCGATAGTTCCATGTCGGTTTATAATACCAATTCAATTATTACAGCATTTAACAATAGCCCTTCAGGCATTGAGGTCGACTCCATGCTGGCACGGGTAGTTTCCCTTTCGCTCCAAATTAACCAGAAAACCGAGGGTGCATTCGATATTACAGTAGGTCCATTGGTTAAAGCATGGGGCTTTCATGTAAAACAAGGCGAAATGCCCACCCATTCGCAGGTTGCCGATATGCTTTCGATAATTGGTAGCGATAAAATTTGGCTCAATGGACTATTTTTAGGCAAGGCCAACCCTCGTGTAATGATAGATGTGAACGCAATAGCCCAAGGTTATACAGTAGATGTAATTGGAGAGTTTTTCGAAAAGAATGGTGTAACCGATTATTTGGTTGAGGTTGGAGGTGAGGTGCGGACATTAGGCCGAAATAATAGAAATACCCTATGGAGTGTTGGGGTCGATAAACCGGTTGACGATGCAATTTCTGGCGAGAATTTCCAAACAATAATTGCTATAACCAATAAATCGCTGGTAACATCGGGGAACTACCGAAAATTCTACGTTCGCAATGGCATTAAATATAGCCATAGCATCGATCCCAAGACCGGATATCCCGCGAATCACACATTGCTTAGCGCAACCGTAATTGACGAAACAGGCGCTAGAGCCGATGCTCTGGCCACGGCATTCATGGTTATGGGGCTTGAAAAATCGAAGCAGTGGCTAAAGCAATACCCCCTTGTGGATGCCTACTTAATTTATTCCGATTCGTTGGGTGATTATCAGGTATGGATGACCCACGGAATGCAAAAAATGATTATCGACTAGGTTGCGCTTTTCTCTGTAGGCAGCCCACAGGCACCGCTTCCGCAACCGCAACTGGCGTGCGAAGACTCCTCGTAAAAGGGAGTGTTGCAATTGCCCTCATCCTTAAGTTTCTTTCGTCGAGTCAGTGCAAGTGCTAAGCCGCCAAAAATGAGTACCACAATGGCAAGGGTAACTCCAATGAGTTTCAGTAGTTCCATATGGTTTTTCGGTTGGGTGTCAACATGCAAAACACCCTTTCAGCAAAATTGTTTAAATCGACTTGTTATTTAGTCGGCTTAAAAAAACTAGTTTAATCGCGAGCACCCTCGTAACAAGTTGCACAGGCTCGGTTGTCGTCGTTTGTTTTCCAGCATTTAATTTCGTCGTGGCGCGGACAGGTTATGCCCCGCTTCCGAAGTTCCTTGTTATGCCCCGCCGATGTTTCGGGAAACTTTTTCGATTTATGAAATAGGATTTTTACCCCCATGCCCAGCAGGGCAATAGCTAGTAGTATGGCAACTAATCCTGTTAATAATAATACTTTTTCCACTTTGAGCGAATGAGAAGTTTATTAACCTTTGAATAGCGTTTAAAAAAATCAAAAATACTATTTAAAATTGACTGAAAAAATATACAAACTCTTGCATTAATTTGTTTAGTCAACTTCGCATTTTCACAGGAATTACAACCTTTTCGAGAATCGGTAAAGCATCTTGCGCACAGTATTGAGGCGCAAAACGTAACAAAACGCAAGGCTTTTGTGGCTATTCTCCAGTTTTATAACGAAAAGCAAATGGTTACCCGTTTTAGCTATGCTATCCAAGACGAGTTTAACTTGGCTTTCCGTGATGGTAATGGGATAGAGATTATTAGCCAGAGTTTGGTTAACGAACATTTCGAAAGGAATGAATGGGCGCTTAACGATTGCTTAAACTTTCGTTCGCTAACGGAGTTAAGCGAAAAGATCTTCGAAAAAGTTAATCATATCCCCGATGCTTTCATATACGGAACCTATACACACAGTGGTAATGTTGTTGGTTTTTTACATTCCGTATGGGATTGCAAGTAATGGTTATGAGTTAAAAACTCATTTTTCTGTGGAAGAAGATTTGGAAGGATTGCTTTGGTGAGGTTGCCTAATTTTTAAGCCAGACTTGTTTTTCGAAATATCATTATACAAGGCCAAGGCTTTAGGTTCGGATCTTTCAAGTTTGAAATTATTTTATTAAATCACAGGTTTAAACCTTTTGCCCCCTTTAGCCTCTAAGGTTGAGCAAGTTAAACAACCCTAAAACCTTACCTTATGCTTACCCACCTCAGAAGAATGGCAGTAGGGCTATTTTGTTCTGCAGCCCTTGTAATTGCATCATATCCCGTTTTTACTCAAAACATTACTACCCCAAACCAGTTCTTTGGTTTTGAGCCTGGTGCCGACGGCATGCTGTTTGGCTACGAAAAAATGATCGATTATTTGAAGCTACTCGAAAAGCAGTGCAGCAGGGTTAAACTTTTCAATATTGGAACTTCGGCTTTGGGGCGACCCATATACATGGTTTGCATTTCGGATGAGGAGAACTTGAAAAACCTCGACGAGTTGAAAGAAATAAACCGAAAGTTAGCCCTTGAACCGAACCTTTCTCAATCTGAACTCAACGATTTGAAGGGCAGAGGAAAAGTTTTCTTTCTCGGAACGTTATCCATGCACTCCACTGAGGTGGCACCAGCGCAGGCAGCACCTCTGGTTGCATATAAATTAGCCACCTCGCGAGGATCCGATACGCTTGCATGGCTCAAAAATGTGGTTTACATGATGGTGCCCAGCCACAACCCCGATGGCATGAACATGGTGAACGAGAACTACATGAAGAACAAGGGCAGCAAGTTCGAAGGCACCAATTTACCGGGCGTTTATCATAAGTATGTGGGTCATAATATTAACCGCGATTTTATAACTCTTACTCAGCCCGAAAATAAAGCAGTTTCGAACCTAACTAGTATCGAATGGTTTCCACAGGTTATGGTTGAAAAGCATCAGATGGGCTCTACCGGGGCTCGCTACTTTGTGCCACCCAACCACGATCCTATTGCGCAAAATATTGATGAAAACCTATGGAGCTGGATTGGCCTTTTTGGAGCCAATATGCTCAACGATATGACTGCCATGGGGCAGAAGGGTATTTCGCAGCGATATATTTTCGACAATTATTGGCCAGGATCAACTGAAACATGCCTTTGGAAAAATGTTATAGCATTCCTTACCGAAGGTGCTTCGGTAAAAACTGCTTCCCCCATTTATATCGAAAAGAATGAACTAAAAGTATGGGGTAAGGGGCTTTCGGAGTACAAAAAGGGGGCTAACTTTATAGCACCCTGGCAGGGTGGCTGGTGGCGCTTGTCCGATTTGGTTCAGTACGAGCTGAGCTCTACATTCTCGATTATCCGAACCGCTTCGCTAAACCGCGAAAAAATTCTTCAGCACCGCAACGACATGTGTCGCAGGGAAGTGGCAAAGGGGCTCAATCAGGCACCATTCTATTTCATCTTCTCTCAGCACCAAACCGATAGGAGCGAACTGGGTCGTTTGGTTTCCCTTTTGCGCGAGCATGGGGTTGAAGTTAACAGGCTCTCCACAGATCTGTTAGTTGAGAATAGAAAGTTCAGAAAAGGCGACATTGTGGTGCCATTGGCTCAACCTTTCAGGGCATTTGTAAAGGAAGTGCTGGAGCGTCAGGAATATCCCGAAAGACGATACGTGCCCGGTGGCGAAATTATTAAGCCCTACGATGTTACCAGCTGGTCGCTGCCGCTGAGCATGGGCCTCAATTGTAGTGAGGTGAATACTCGTTCAATCGAGTTAGAAAATGCCCTTGAACCCATTAATGAATTCAAGGTTTTAGGTAATGCACCGGGCAACTCGAAGCACATGGTATTTTGCTCATCGAATAACGAAAGTTTTAGGGTAGCCTTCGTGGTTTTGGCGAAGGAGGGAAGGGTATTCCGAACGGGTGAGGTCTCTGAAGTTGAGGGACAGATTTTCAGGGAGGGAAGTTTTGTTATTTCAACTTCATTGGCACAGCAAATAGGTTCACTCAATCTGCAGGTTGCACCATTCTATACTAATACAATGGATGAGTCGAAATTGAAAGAGATAAAATTGCCTGCCATTGGACTTGTAGAAACATACTTCCACGATATGGATGCCGGGTGGACCCGATATATTTTCGACACGAATGGTATCCCTTACAGGGTAATTCGTCCGGCCGATTTAGCTAGTTTGAATTTAACTAAAGAATTCAAAATCATTGTACTTCCTAGTCAGAATGCCGATTTGTTAACTACTGGCAAGCGCAAACGCGACGACGATTACTACCCTATGAACCTGCCTCCCGAATTTGCACAGGGAATGGGTAAGAAGGGGAAAAATAATTTGCTCAAATTTATCGATGAAGGGGGGAAGGTAATTTCATGGGGACAGTCCACCGAACTGTTCATGGGGACACTTGAAATTGAGCTGGACAAGGATAGCAAGGAGGAGTTCACATTGCCCATTCAGAATGTGGCTAAAGGGCTCCAGCGAAACGGATTGGAGATTATTGAGGCTCATGTTAATGTGAGTGTAAAACCTGGCCCTTTTACGTGGGGCATGCCAAGTTCCATTCCCATTCTTATGGGTGGCAACGCTGTTTTTGAAACTTCAGTGCCCTATTTCGATACCGATAGGAGAGTTGTGTTGGAGTTCCCAACCGGCGACCCACGCCTGAGTGGCTACGTTAAAAAGGGTGAACTGCTCGAAAATAAGGCAGCCGTTGTTTGGGTGCGAAAGAATAAGGGCCAACTCATTCTTATGGCTTTCAGTCCGCAATTCAGAGGTAGTACCCCTGTTTCCTATAAGCTGCTTTTTAATGCTTTAATTGCCGAGTAGTTTCTCTAGGGCGCGAGCCTTTCGGCAATCCACTGATTGTTATTGAACGTATACTGAATGCGGTCGTGAAGCCGGTTTAGCCTGCCCTGCCAAAACTCGAACAGGGTTGGAACAAGCCTGTAGCCACCCCAATTGGGTGGGCGCTTTACGGTTCTTCCGTTAAACTCCTCCCTGAAGTCGGCTTGGAGCTGCTCAAGGTATCGCCTGTTTGGTATTACCTGGCTTTGGGGCGAAGCCCATGCGCCAATTTTACTCCCTTCGGGGCGTGTTCGGAAGTACTGGTCCGATTCGCTATCGGTCGATTTTACAATCTTCCCCTCAATACGAACCTGACGTTCCAATTCGGGCCAAAAGAATACGGCTGCGCCGTAAGGGTTTTGGAGTATTTGCTTCGATTTGCGGCTGTTGTAGTTGGTGAAAAAGGCAAAGCCCTTTTCGTCGTAAATTTTCAGTAGCACCACCCTAGCCGATGGTTTCCCTTCGAAGGTGCTGGTTGCTAATGTCATTGCGTTGGGGTCGTTACATTTTGCTTCCATGGCTTCGCGAAACCAAAGGTCGAACTGCATGAAAGGGTTGGGACTAATGTCCGTTTCGTTGAGCTGCCTCTGATGATAATCGCTACGAATTTCCGAAAGTTTCTTTCTGCCCATTGCTATTATTCGTGTTTATACCAAAAACCTGTGTTCCAGCGCTCGATATGCTAGCATTCAGTTCGAAGCCAACAATAAAACCAATAGCATTAAAATACATCCATGCCATTAGGGCCAGCAAGCTTCCGATTGAACCATAAAGGGTGTTGTACTGGCCAAAATTGTTGACAAAATAAGAGAACCCTAACGAGGTAACCATTATTAAAAGCGTTGCCATAATCGACCCCAACGAAATGAACCTGAATTTGGTACGTTTGGCAGGAGCCATAAAATAAAGCAATGAAATTGAGAAAAAAATGAGCGCAATGGTTACCAACCATTTGCTATAAACAATTAGATAGTAGGTAAAGTTCATTTGCAACCACCCTTTTGTAACCAAATAGTTTAAGCCCATTTGCCCAAAGAAAATTAGAGCTACAGCAACCACAAAAAGTAACGGGAGGACTATTGTTAGAAGTAGGGCAACTAAATGCTGGTTGAAGAAACTCCGGGTTTCAATGGTATGGTAAGTGGCATTGAACGCATCGATTAGCGAACTGATGCCATTATGGGAAAAGAAAAGGGCAGCCACGAAACCAAAAGAAAGAAGCCCCCCACTTTTACGTGTTACCACGTCAATCAAAGTTTCTTCCATCATGGAAAAAGCGTTAGATGGAATAATCCCTTTAATAAGTCCTAGCAATTCGGTTTGGAAATTTTCAATTGGAATAAATGGAATAAGTGTAAATACGAAAATGATGGTTGGGAAAATAGCCACAAAGAAACTGAAAGCCACTGCTGAAGCTCTGGTAGTGATACTTCCCTGGATAATTCCTTTTAAAAAGAAACTAATAACGTAGTAAACAGGAACTCCATTGAACCCAATAATGGAAACGCATTTGGCATGGCGAATGGCAAGCCTCCAGCGAACTATTAGGTAATGAAAAAGTTTTGACGTCGACTTTGACATTTGCTTAGGAACTATCGAACTTTTTTCAAGTTCATATCGAGGCAAGGAACCTGATGGGTTAGGGCACCAACTGAAATGAAATCGACCCCAGCTTCGGCATAGGCCCTGATGGTGGCCATATTTATTCCCCCCGACGATTCTACTTCCACCTTTCCGCCAATGAGTGCAACGGCCCGTTGGGTTTCGGCAACCGAAAAATTATCGAGCATAATGCGCTTCAACCCACCCTCGTTCAGCGCCTCCTTAACCTCTTCGAGGTTTCGAACTTCAACTTCTATATCAAGTTTTTTCCCTGTTTCGGCAAGGTAATTTTTAGCTTTCCGGATTGCGTTGGCAACCCCCCCCGCAAAATCAACATGGTTGTCCTTAAGCATAATCATGTCGTAAAGCCCCATGCGGTGGTTTGTTCCACCCCCAAGCCTAACAGCCATTTTGTCGAACACTCGCATACCGGGATTGGTTTTGCGTGTGTCGAGCACTTTGGCTCCGGTGCCCTTGGTCAATTCGACGTACTTATGGGTTTGTGTGGCAATTCCACTCATGCGCTGCATAATGTTTAGCACAATGCGTTCGGCTTTGAGAAGCGAATGCACACGGCCCAGGGCTCGAAAAACCTTATCGCCCCATTTAACACTTTTACCATCGGCAACAAGGGGGATAAATAGAATATCTGTATCGATAGAATGGTAAACCATTTGCGCAATTTCAATCCCTGCAATAATGCCATCGGCTTTTAGCATGAGTTCAACCTCACCTTGTGCATTGGCAGGAATACTCGAAAGCGATGAGTGGTCGCCATCGCCTATATCCTCAAGTATGGCCAGTTCAATGAGCCTTTCAATAGCCTTTAGTTGATTCATGTTGAGGGGAAAGAAAGGTTAAGGGGCGGTTTCCTCATTCCGTTCGAGGCGCAGTTGGTGTATAAGGGTTTTGTTGTTATCGGTTTTCATGAAAATGGAAATGCGGAAGTTCCCATTTGCCGATGCTAGGTTGCCAATGGCAAAACTTGTTGCAGACTTCGAACCTTGGTGGTTAATTCTGAAAGATGTTGGCTTGTTCTTGGTGAAAAAATCTTTCATAATAAGTTCGGCCTGAGCCTTGCTGTACATGTTCTCTTCGCCCAGCAAATCCAACTCAATATTAGAATTGAAGTGCTTAGCTAATTCGCTTGCGCTTCCGCTTTTAAATGCTTCGGTTATTTTTGTTACAACGTCATTGTCGCTAAAAAACGAGAGAATGCCTATGGGCATTACGAAGCATAGAATAATTACGGTGGATTTGAATAGATTTTTCATTACATGCGTTTTTTGTGAAAAGAGAGAAAAAAACATCAAAGTTCGGGCCAAAAAAGGGATTAAGCGAACTTCTGAGATAAATAAAATGTAAATTTAGCCCAATAAAAGCAAAATGAAAATTTTTAAAGAGTTTTTTAAGCATTTGTGAAACCATGAGATTGACCATATTTTTTGTTGGGAAAACCGATTCTGCTTTTTCGCATATGGTAACCGATTATTTTAAGAGGGTTAGTCGATACATTACGACTGAAGTGAAAATTATTCCAGAGCTTAAAAATGCTAAGTCGTTAACACCCAGTTTGCAATGTGAGAAGGAGGGGGAACAATTGCTTAAGGCCATGCCAAGCCTTGCCGAAGTTTACCTCCTCGACGAGAATGGAAAGCAAATGGCTTCAGTAGAATTGGCGCATTGGTTCGAAAAAAGAATGCTTATGGGTTTAAAAGAGCTAGTATTGGTTGTTGGTGGTCCATATGGCTTTTCGGCCTCGGTAAGGTCGAGGGCAACCGGTTCTTTATCGCTTTCGCAATTAACATTTTCGCACCAAATGGTGAGGGTAATTTTGCTAGAGCAAGTTTACAGAGCTTTCACAATTATAAAAGGGGAGCCCTACCACCATGCTTGAGTTTTTAGGCTTAGTTTTTGATACAAGTTGGCTTCATATTTTCGAAAAGTGAAAAAAATAAATGTTGCCCTAATTATTGTTTCCCTTGGCGTAGCTATTTTTGGATTGGCCATACTGCCTACGGTTCCTTATTTGGTTAGCAACCAATTGGCCTCCCCGCCCAATTTGGCCGAAGCTGAGAATGTTATTCTATACCGAAGCAACAAGGCTTTAAATATTTCGAAGGATTTAGTTTACCTGTTTGAAAAGGGTGGAAGCAATGAAATGTTCGCTTCTCTAACGGGAAAAAGGGGAAAGGAGCTGACTACCCATGGCATTAATCTTTATCTTTTTAAAGGCGATAGCCTCGTATTTTGGACAGATAATAATTATGTTTCAAGTATTGAGCGAAGTGTAAAAGCAACCCTGGTTTTCTTAAACAATGCATGGAGCATAGCACTTTGGGTCGATTTTAACCAGCTCGATGTGCTTGCCCTTATAAAAGTAAAAGACCAGTATCCCATTCAGAATAAATTTTTAAAAAACCATTTTCACCAGTCGCTCTCGTTTCTGAACGATTTCAATTTGGTACCCTACTTCACCGAAGGAGCTTTTCCCCTACGGGTTTTTGGCGGATCTCCGTTGATGTACTTTGCCCACAACTCGAAGGATTTTGAAAACGAATGCAAAATTTACAGGGCCTACATTTCTTGGGCTATTTACCTGTCGCTATTGGTTTTTGTTTACATACTATTTTGGGCCAAGTTTTTTACTCGAAGGGGCCTTTTAAGTTCTTTCACCTTATTTCTAATTCTTATGGGGTCAAGGGCAGCGTTACTTTATTGGCAGGTGCTTCCTGGTTTGCCTTTGTTTCTGTTCAGTGCCGAGATATATGCTCACTCATGGCTTTACCCTTCGCTTGGCGATTTTATGGTGAATGCAATTCTAGTTTTCTTGGTAGTGCTTTATGCATACAATAATGTGTCGGTTGTGCTTGCTAAAATGAAGCAAACAATGGAATGGATTGCAGCCCTTCTGCTGGGGTCGGTTGTTCTGTTAACGCTTTTATATACCGACAATCTCTTTGAATCGTTGATTCTGAATTCTACCGTAAACTTAGAAACGCATAGGATATTTAACCTGTCTATATACAGTTTAGTTGAGTATCTTTCCATATCTCTGTGGTTTGCATCGGCTATTATGCTTGTTCATGGGGTGGTAAAGCTGCTTTGGCGACAGAATTCTAAGGTTGTTATTGTTTCTTTTCTAACGGCCCTTTTGCTAATTGTAGGGCTTAGGTTTTTAATATTCAATGAGTTTTCATCATACGGATTGGCATTCGTATTGGCGGTTGTTGCTGTGGTAGGGTTTTACTCATGGCGTATGCGCCGAATGTCGCATAGGGTATTCATACTGCTCATTGGTTTTTTCTCTATTTATTCAGTTCTAACTGTATCGCAAAATGCCGAGCAGAAAGATAAGGCAATTCGTAAGGTAATGGCCGTAAATCTGGGCAATGAGCGCGACCCAATTGCCGAAGTGATGTTTCCCAGTTTAGCCCGCAAACTGCAGTTCGACAAGGAAATTTTAAGGGCTCTCGACGACTTTTCTGCATCTTTACCATTTCTATACAGTTACTTATCCGATAATTACTTGAATGGTTACTTCAAAAAGTACGATTTTCAAATAACCGCCTGTATGCCCTCATCGCAACTTTCAATTGAAAAGAGCAGCGAATTGGTTGGTTGTTACTCGTTTTTCGAGGAGATGCTAAATGAATTTGGGTTTAGAATACCCGGTTCGAATTTTTATCACCTTAACAACCAGAACGGTCGAATAAGTTACCTTGGAATTCTGGAATACACACTCGACGATGGTGAGGAAACCACTCTCTACCTCGAACTCGATACGAAGCTAAGCAGAGAATTACTTGGGTATCCCGAACTGCTGCTCGAGAATAAGAGTAGCGCAAAAGAAAATTTTAGAGATTACTCAACGGCAAAGTACAGTGGGGGTCATCTGATAGCCCGCACAGGCAGCTTTAATTATCCAATACGAAGCGTTTTCCCTTCCGATAGCCTAAGCAGATATTCCGCTTTTAACGATGGAGGGTACAATCATTTGGTTTACCGGTCCGAGGGCGATATAACCCTTGTGGTTAGTAGGCCCAACGTAAGCCTATTCAATATTACTGCTTCGTTTGCTTGGATGTTCCTTTTCTTTTATTTAACCCTTTTTGCATGGCTTCGATTGGCACGTTTCCCAATAAGGGCCAAATTATCGTCGTCGAATTTTAGCAACCGAATCCGCAAAACCATGGTGCTTGTTCTGCTTTTGTCCATGGTGCTTGTGGGGTTGGTTACTATAGCCTACAATATCCAAAGTTTCGAAAAGAAGAGCCGCGAAAATTTAACGGAAAAATTGCTTTCGGCAATGGTAGATGTAGAGAAGAATTTGGTGGCTGAAAATTGGTTGTCGGCTGAATACACCGATTACCTTACCTACTATATGATTTACCTTTCGAATATATTTTATTCAGATATAAATTTGTTCGATGAGGAAGGAAACCTATTGGCATCATCGCGGCCCGAAATTATTGAGCGAAAACTATTGGGCCCTCGAATCGACCCTGTAGCATGGTATGAACTGGTATATAAGCACCAGTCGCGGCTGGTTCAAACCGAAAAGATTGGAAATATGAACTATATATCGGCGTATGTGCCTCTTTCCAATGCTGGTGGTCAGGTTGTAGGCTATTTGAATTTACCCTACTTTACTCGTCAGAATGAGTTTATTCGCGAGGTTTTTTCTGTTCTTGTGGCGCTTATTAACATTTATGCGCTTCTTATCCTGCTTACTCTTTTTGTAGCTATTATAATAAGCAATCAAATAACTCGTCCGCTCGAGTTTATTCGTAGTAAGTTGCGCAAAATTGACATTGGGAAACATAACGAGCCCATTATGTACAGTTCGAACGACGAGGTTGGGCTACTGGTTAAAGAGTATAACCGAATGGTCGCGGAATTGGCCGAAAGTGCTGAGAAACTGGCACAAAGTCAGCGCCAGAGCGCATGGCGCGAAATGGCCAAGCAGATTGCGCACGAAATAAAAAATCCGCTAACTCCCATGAAGCTGAGCATTCAGCACCTAATAAAAGCAAAAAAGGAGAATCAACCCAACTGGGAGCAACTGTTCGATAAGTTCTCGGGGTCGCTCATTCAGCAAATAAACACCCTAAGCAACATTGCTACCGAGTTTTCGGATTTTGCTAAGATGCCCGTTTCGAAACCCGAACCAATTGCCATTCAGTTGCTTGTTGACGAGTCGGTAAGCCTTTTCTCGAGTTATCGAAATGTGGAAATTGTTTTCACGTGTACGGTGACCGATGGGGTTAAGGTCTTTGTCGACAAGGAGCAGCTGCAGCGGGTCTTTGTAAACCTTCTGAAAAATGCCATTCAGGCAATTCCAAAAGGACAGAAAGGTCTAATTGAGGTTTGCGCTCAGGAAACCAAGGATAAAATTGTAGTAAAAATTTCCGACAACGGTATGGGTATCGACGAGGAAGCCAAGCGCCGAATATTTAGCCCCAACTTTACAACAAAGTCGGGAGGCATGGGGTTGGGCCTAGCCATGTCGCGCGAAATTGTAGAAACCAACGGCGGAAAAATTTGGTTCGAATCGCAGCAAAATGTTGGCACTTCGTTTTTTGTGGAGTTGCCAGTGATAATATTATAAAATTATCTCCCTAATGCTTGCCGTAATGCTTTAGGATGAATTTGTCCGACAGGTAGTATAGTGCAGTGCCAAGCACCATGCCTATAAGGTAGCCATTGGGTAACCCGTTGGCGCAGAGCGCCACAAATATTGCGATGAAGAACATTTTTTTGTCTACAATTATATCCTTCACCAAAATTATAAGGGCTATGCCCTCGAAAAGCAGTATAACGCCAAGAATTGGTTTTGGAAAAACTAGTAATACCGAAGCGGAGTCGCCACTAAATGCAATTCCAAGTACAATAAAAAAGAGTCCGTAAATTAGGGTTGACCCACCTGTTCGCCCTCCAAATGTGTAGTGCCCAGCAATTCCGCCCGAACCGTGGCAAACAGGAATTCCTCCCACAAACGAGCTGATAATATTCATAAACGAGTAGGTCGCTCCAATTTTAGTAACCGTTACCCTTTTTTCGGGAAAGTAATCCTTAACCAGCTGATTTGTTGCAAAAACCGAGTTGCCCAGCGACAGGGGTATTTGAGGTAAGGCAAGCACTACAAGGCCAGTTAGTACATCGCTAAAACTTAACGATGGCAGCGAAAACTTTGGCAACGAAGGGGTAATGTGCGAAACCATTTCGAACTTAAAGAGGGCTATGTAAAGAAGCCCCAGAAGT
The DNA here is from genome assembly GCA_964479665.1 of uncultured Rikenellaceae bacterium. Classification (GTDB taxonomy): domain Bacteria; phylum Bacteroidota; class Bacteroidia; order Bacteroidales; family Tenuifilaceae; genus UBA2287. The sequence goes on from CAYZNN010000007.1 coordinate 23,948, forward strand.
AAAATGAAGATGGCAGGTGGATACTTTTTATTGCCTATGAGCACTATCCCAACCACAAAACTAGCAGCAGCAAAAATATAGCCCACATTGGCACCGGACGGGATATAGTCCTTTACGGCAAGCAAACACAGCTGCAAGCCCAAGCCAAGCTGAATGCCCCGAATTACAGTTTTAGGTATAACCTTGTTAAGCCAGGCGAGCAACCCCGTGACAGTAAGGGTAAGCATTATGACCCCAATGGCCAATCCTCCACCAAAAATTACCGAAGCGCTAATCTTTTGTGTTATAACAATTAGGGCAACAGCCTTAAGCGGTTGAACGGGCATGGGTAAACCGTAAATGTAGGCTGTAAAAATTTGAAGAATCCCAAATACTACTAGCGTGGTAGACACTTCGAGATTGGTTGCCAAAAGCATACCAACAATAAGGGGCAGGTCGGTGCCAATGTCGCCAAAAGCACCCGAAAATTCGTTTCGGTTAAACCGAACCTTACCCTTAAAAAAACTCATACAGCTACGCCTCTTTTTTGGGTGCAATATACTTGTTGTAAAGTAGCAGGCCGATTATGGTTAATACACCAATACCGCTGAACATAAGCCAAAGCAATCCCGGGCGACCCATATTGGCTACAAACCGAACGTAGGTATATGCACCAAGAATGCCTCCAACAAAACTTCCTATTACACCATAAAGGAATGAGTAACCAAGGTAAAGCGCCTTTTTATCGGGTGGTGCAATAAGTCCAACGTACGAAATAAATTTGGGGTGAGCCGTCATTTCGCCTATTGAGAAAATGATCATACCCGCCATAAAAACCCATGCATGGGTCGAGATTGCCAAAATACCCATACCCGCTGTTCCCAAGGCAATACCAACAATCATGGTGGGAAGAGGTTTCGTGCTTTTTACAATGCTCGAAATGATAAGCTGAAGCAGAATAATAGTTCCAGCGTTAATAACGGTAACGTGCTCGGCGTCGAATTTCCACGAAGGGTTCTCAGCAAAGATTGCCAGCAGCGAGTTAACGGCATTGTTTACAGGAGTCATATCCATGTGTTCGGTAAGATACCAGAGCACCGTATCGAACATTTGGAAGTAGAGAATCCAAAAGCCCGAGTATATAACAATCATAGAAACGAACCGGTAGTCCTTCAGAACCGATACTACACCAATTAAAGCATCGGTAATTTTTTTAGGCACAACGGGCCTTTCGGGTTCGCGGTAAACAAAAATATTGAGGAATACAAGCCAGCCCGTTCCAATGGCAGCCATTAGGAATATATAATTCCAGCCCATATCTTTTAGGATAGGAACCAGAATTAATGGGAAAACAAATGCGCCAAGGTTAATCGACCAGTAGAAAATACCAAATCCGAGTCCCGAGTTGCTTTCGTTGGTGGTTCGGGCAATGGTTCCGGATATTAGCGGCTTAAAGAAACCGGCACCGGTAGCCATAAGCAAAAGGCTCAGGAATACCATGGAGTAAGATGTGCTAATGCTTGTAAAGAAATAGCCTAGCGACATTACAATGAAGGCAAAGAGCAGCGTTTTTTTGTAGCCAAACTGGTCGCCAATGGCACCACTAAGTATTGGAAGTATATAGAGTAATGGGGTTATAGTACTTTTAATAACACCAACGCTCTCCTTCGAGAATCCCAGCCCCCCCTGTGCAGTATCGAGCACAAGGTAAACCGAAAGCACCGACATTACACCGTAGTACGAGCCCCTTTCGAAAAACTCCATTACAATTACCGTCCAAAAATTCTTTGGAAACGACCAAATACCGCTTTTCGCTTTTTTATCCATATTCATTGTAGTTCAGTTAAAACATGCCCGAAGAAAATGAAAAAAATTGGAAATCGAAAATGCCCAACTATAAGTTGGGCAATGGGGGAATTTATGTGGCTATTAGTTATTTTTTTGCAGCTTTTTCGGCATCCTTCAGTGCTTTTTCAGCACCCTTCTTTTTATCCTTAGCCTTCGAAAGGTTTGCTTTTCCTTTCTGAACCAATTTAGTACCAGTGTCGTAATTTTTAATGGCAATTTTGTACCGGTTGTTCCAATCCTTCATGTCGGCCTTGAACTGATCGTCAACTTGTTTCATTTCTGCTTTGGCTTGGGCAACTTCTTCCTTATCCCTTGAGCGAAGCTGTTTCTCTAACGGTTTTTTGGCGTTGAAATAGTCGCGATTTAGGTTTTTTTCCTCAGCGGCCAAAGACTTCAATTCAATTTCAGCGTCCTTCATCAAGTTTATTCCAACCTCAATAAGGCTATCGGCAGAAAATATAAGGGCATCGGCTTGGTCAACCTTCAATTGCATCGAGGCAACTTTGTCTTGCTTTTTGACCTGAGCAAAAGAACAAATGGTAAGAAGCAATATGGAAAATGAGAAGAGCAGAGCAAATTTATTCATAGGCAGCGTATTTAATGCAAAACTAGTTGATATGCGTTCAAAAATAGGAAAAGGATTGGAAAGTATTGAAAGAAATAGTAGGAAAAATTGAAAGGGAAGGGTAACCTTCCCTTTCAACACTATTTGCGAACAAAAATGAAATCGCCACCCTGATCCCCCGTGTCCTTAATGTCGCCATATTGAGGAACAGTTGTAGTACTGTTTATTACTTCCTGTTTGAAACTGCTGAAAAGTTCCTCGGCCGTAATATATCCAAGCGTGTTTTCTTCGAGCCTATTAACGAGATGTTTAAGAAACGCGCTGTTGTCGGGTACTTCGGTTAGGTTTCCGCTGGTCATTGCTTTACGGCTGGGCTTATCGTAAACCTTATTTATTCTTTCGGCAGCTTCGCTGAATGCTTTGCGCGTTTTAAAAATACCTCCACTGAAGCAAGCATCGGCAATTAGGAGTGTGTGTTTACTTTTTATTGCAGCTACATAGTCTTTAATTTGGCTGTTTGCCATCCAATTAGAAGTACTGCGAGCAGTTGCATCGGCAGGTAGCCAGTAACCTAGTTCGGTTTCAGGGTCCCAGTAACCATGGCCAGCAAAGAAGACTAGTAGGTTGTCGTTTTTCCCTACCCTTCGGGTTAACCTGTCGAATTCATCGATTATTTGAGCACGAGTAGCATTTTTAATGAAAATGATATCGTTTGGATCGAATGTGTACTTTTGGGTTAGTACGTTGTACAGTTTTTGGGCATCGCTAACCGGATTGCTAAGTGATGCAATGTTAGGATCGGGGTATTCATTTACCCCCACTATAAATGCATAGAATTTTGGTGCTCTAGGTGTGTCGAAAACCAAATCGAGCTCCTCGGTGTCAGAAACGGCTTTGGGGGTTGAATTATCCTTAAAGTATACAATGAAACGCCTTTCAATGCTGTTTTTCCGTTTATCGATGGCACGAATTACAACATCGTTTCTTCCTGTTTTAAGGGGTATGTCGGCTTCGAAAGATACTCCATCAGCCAGAATTCGGGCACTTTTCCCATTGATTACAACATCGAAAAGGCCGCTGTCGTCGGTAGCTGAACCTTTCACTGTAATGACTCTTTCAGTAACGGCTATGCCTTCGGGGGCTGTTCCAACTGAACGCAAGCGTTTGTCATCGAGCCCTTGCGACGATTGTGCGTAGGGTCTGCCGCGGGTTGTTTCGCTACCGGTAAGTTTAACGCCCTCGGGCGAAATAACAGTGACAACAGGGGGGGTAGTATCGGCTGGCTCAGCGGGTTTCGGTTTCTGAATATTTATGCTTGCGGTAACAGTCGATTCCATTTTTTTCGATACGCTAGTAGCCATCGACGTGGTAGGCTTATCGGATATGGGTAGGTCGCGGAATTGCAGGTTGCTGGTTTCAAGTTTGTCCAATCCGAACTGTGAGAATGTTAGCACTTCGGCACCAACGTTTAGGCGCATAACCCTTTCAAAATCAGTAGGAACCTGCTCAAATGTGAAGGTTGCTTGTACCGTTTCGTTTGCCTTCAAGGTTCGCTGAGGGGTTGAGTAGCGCTGTCCACCAATAACTTCACCTAGTTTCCCTTTTTGTGCATCGATGTTGCGTTTTTTAAAGTCGGTTAACGTTATTAGTCCGTTTATAAGTTTAAGGTCGCGCTGAGGCCCATTGTTGGTAATGCTCAGCACAAGTTCAATTTGGTTATTTGGCAAACGGTGCAGGCTTACCAGTTTAAAGTCGAACTTGCTGAAATCTTCCTGTAGCGCTTTAGTAGAACGGGTGTTGCCAATTACTTTGAAAACCACATCGCCCTGAAGCAAGGGTAAATCTTTAAGAACATCCCATACAATAATTTGGTTTCTACCACCATAAACACTGTTTCCCACATTACCCACCATGGTTTTCATGGGAATGAATGTGCGGCCACCATCGGTTGAGTAGGAGGGAGAGATATTAAAAATTTGACCGAGTTGCTCGCCTGAAATGGAGTACTCAATATTTACCTTTTCGCCCAGCTGCTTTACTTTCATTCCCTGAAAATCCTGAGAATTCAGGGAGCCAAAATGAAGCAATGCTACAAGTGTTGCCAGAGTGCCTACAATCCTTTTCATGCCTTCAAGTTATTATGTTATTAATTAGAATTTTATGCTTTAAAACTATTTCAATGGAAAATCTTTGAGGTTAAAGTTATAACCAATGCTGTCTCTACCAAATTCAATGCCAATTAAATTCATTTGCACATTTTTTACTGCCACCTCCCTGTATAGGGCTGCGTTGCTGGCAGACTGTTGATTTCCTACCGATTTAATACGTACTTTAGATTGTTCGGTGGTTAGGGTTAATGTTCGCAGAAGATCCTTAACATATTGGCCCCATAACCCATTGTAACATATAAGAGGCGTTGCGTTACCTTGTGAATTTGCCCCAATGTACTTATAGTAGTATAAGGGAAACTCTTGTTCTTCTCCACCAAAACCGGAGCGATAAAGGAACCTATTTCCTTTCTCTCTGTATAGGTTGTGAGAGTTCATTGGCGATTGTCCAATTTTTCGAACCGAGGTCGATAGTTCGTACTCAGCTTGAGGTTCGAAAGCTTCGTTCACCTGAGCTTCAATATAAAGTACCGTTCCAACTGCGGAAAACATTTGTTTTTCGTTACTAAAGCTATTGATTGTATACTTAACAATCACAATGGCCTCATTGTAGCGGGTAAAGTGTTGGTCAACTAATACAAAATGAGTGCTATCTGCAATGGCACCGCCAGTTATTTTAAAGTAAGTGTCAAATCGTTGTCGGTAGGTTGTGTACCTGCCATCCTTATGTTCAGTAGTGTAAACATCGCGAAAGTACTGAAGTTTAGCCCTGCTGAAGACAATTGCCATTACTTTTGCACGATAAACTGCCTGTTGAATGGCTTGTTCCTTAGGCATATCGGGGTCGGAAATGCCAATAGCATAGGTTGACTCTTCTGAGGCTTGTGGGGGATTGAAAAACCAAGCTGGGATGGTATCGGGGTAGTAGCTGAGTTTGTTTATATTTTTAAAGGCACCGAATGTGGCTATGCCCGATTGTTTGGCTTGTGTTTCTTTCTGAAATATTTTTTCGAAATCAGAACCCTGAGCCCAAGTTAATAATGGCAGTAAGAACATGAATGCCGAAAAGAAAAGGGAAAGTAAATATTGTTGCATAAGCGATAATTTGATTTTATGTATTGCGAAAGTTATGAAAATATGGCAAGGCATGGTCAAAATCCTTGCCCATTTTTTTAAAAATGCCTTTTGGTTCTATGAATAGTATTTTCTAAGCGATAAAAAAGCCCGGACGATTGCCGGGCTTTATGGAAACTCAATAATATGAATTAGCTTAAGGTTTGAATTGACTGAACACTAGCTTCTGGACTGACCTTCTTTATAAGCCCTTGCAATACGTTGCCCGGACCAAGTTCTGTAAAGTCGTTGGCGCCATCGGAAACCATGTTTTGCATTATTTGGGTCCAACGAACAGGAGAGGTTAATTGCGAAATAAGGTTTTTCTTAATCTCGCTTGGATTTGTATGGGCTTTAGCATCGAAATTTTGATATATTGGGCAAATAGGTTCGTTGAATGGTGTAGCTTCAATGGCTATTGCAAGTTCAATGTGGGCCGATTCCATAAGTGGACTATGAAAAGCGCCTCCCACTTTTAAAGGCAATGCTCTTTTTGCACCAGCTTCTTTTAGCTTTTCGCAGGCAATTTCAATTCCCTTCATTGAGCCCGAAATAACAAGTTGTCCGGGGCTATTGTAGTTTGCAGGTACTACAATCTCGGGAATTTCAGCGCATATTTTTTCAACAACAGCATCATCGAGCCCAAGAATAGCGGCCATTGTAGATGGTTCTCTCTCGCAGGCTTTTTGCATGGCCATGGCACGTTTCGACACGAGCACCAATCCATCTTCGAACGACAGGGCGTTGGCAGCAACCAGGGCCGAGAATTCACCAAGAGAATGGCCTGCAACCATTTCGGGTTTAAACTTATCGCCCAACACTTTGGCTAAAATTACAGAATGAAGGAAAATGGCTGGTTGGGTAACCTTAGTCTGACGTAAATCCTCGTCGGTACCCGAGAACATAAAATCGGTTATACGAAACCCAAGAATTGTATTGGCTTTTTCGAAAAGTTCCTTTGCCAGAGCAGAATTCTCGTATAGGTCCTTGCCCATACCTACAAATTGTGCGCCTTGGCCCGGAAAAACGAATGCTTTCATGTTTGGTTAGTTTTTAATTTACCCAGCAAAAATAAAACATTTTATTGTTCTCGCTATTTAATTACCCGCTATCTGCTTGAGCGTCTTTAAAAGAGGGAATAAATACCCTAATCGATCCATAAAAAATTAGCAAAGGCCCATTCTGAAGAGCCGTTCCCTCAAGGGGTTGCGATGTGGTATATTGAGTTATATTTTCATAATATATGGATTTAGCCGGCATTGTAGAATTGGCTCCCGCTGCTATTTGTATGAAATTGCTAACGGTATAATTGGTTTCAATTGCAGCCTGAAAGGTGAAAAAAGTTGAGCTGGGTCTGTGCCCAATGGCAACCGTAACGCCTGGGTCCTGGGTGATGTTGCCCGATACAATTTGCTCTATTGTAATTGGGCCATCGGCCCAAAACGAAATGTTTCTGCTTCCATTGAGAGAGGTGAGCAGTCCAATTCCAATTTTAGGAACAATTTCCATATTCTTAATAATTTCGAACCTAAAGCCTGCATTCAATGGGAAATGACGCAGGTCGATATGGAAAAACCTGTCTGCTCCATGATTTACTGAAGGAGTTCCACTACTGTTTGGGATGAAATAGGGGGTGCGATTCGAAATTCCACTAATACCCGTTTCAAACGTTAGGTGATTAAAATTAATTCCAAAGCGCAATACAAAATGGCCATCGGTTATGGTAGCAATCCTGTTAGGAGTGGCGTTACTGCTGAATAGGTAATTACTACGTAAAATGCCCGTTTCAATGCCAATCCATATTCTATTTTGACCCGAAAGGCAAATGGATTGTAGGGCAAAGAGAGCAGCAACAATATACTTATACATGATATTAAAACGATGTTAATCAGTTTTAATGGGAAGATTGACTGTTACGGTGGTTCCAGCGCCAACTTCCGATTCAAAATCTAACCAACCGTTGTGTTCCTGAATAATGCTATATGTAATTGCAAGCCCCAGGCCGGTTCCTTTGCCGGGCTCCTTGGTAGTGAAAAAAGGGTCGGTTATTTTTCTCATATTCTCCTCCGCAATTCCGCATCCCGTATCGGAAATGGAAACAATTAAATATTTTTTATCAATAGTTGTTGATATTTTTATGGTGCCAGGCCCATCGATTGACTGAACTGCATTGGATATCAAATTTAAAAATGCCTGATGCAGTTTTCCCTCCTTGCCAAATAGTTGAAACTGGCTTTGGGTGAAATTTTTGATTAAATTAATTCTGTTTTTGGTTTGGTTCTCGAGCATCAGGAAACAATTGTCGATTATCATGTGCAGGTCGCATGAGAAGGATCCCGATTCATCCTGCCGGCTGTAACGGTTAAGGCTAATAACAATATCGGACACCCTTTTCACTCCGGTTTCAATGCTGCTTATTAGCATTCTAAAATCCTCCGTATCAAGCCCTTTTTCTTTCATAAGCACCTCAAGGGCAGATACGCCAGACTGAATGTAATTTAGTGGATTATTTACTTCGTGAGCAACCCCAGCAGCTAGTATACCTAAGGAGGCCATTTTTTCGGAGTGAATAAGTAGGTTCTGAGCGTTTTTGAGATTCTCGAGGGTTGTTTCCAGCTCTTTGCGTTGCTCATAGAGCAACTCATTATTAGCTGAGAGTTCCTCATTGGCAGCAGCCAATTCCTCGGTCCGTTCCTTAACCAGATACTCCAAATGGTTTTTGTACTTGTTGAGTTCAATAGCTACTTTTTTCTTTTCGGTTATATCCCTTACAACCGCTAAAATTCTATTTTCTTCCTGAATAATTGCTTTGCGTAGCGAAACTTCCACCCAAAACAATTCTCCATTTTTTCTTCTGGCTTGCCAGTCGAATGTTTGGGGGCCCACAGTTAATGCCTTGTCTAGATTTTTCTTGGCAAATTCTAAAGTGTATTCAAACTGGTTCGATGAAAATGCAGCAACTGTTTGGTCTAGCACTTCACTTTTACTCGAGTATCCGTACATTTGAAGCATAACCTCGTTAACATCAATTATTTCGCCGTTAATTGAATCGTGAATAAAGATTGCTTCGCTGGTAGAATTGAATATGGTTCGGTAGTTTCTTTCGCTTTCCTGGATTTGTCTGATCGATGATTGCAGCGAAATTTCGTAGTTTCTGCGGTCGATAATATTAATGATTAAGTAAAGTAGCAGCAAAAGGCCAATGGCAAGTATGCCATACGAAACGTATTGAAGCTGTTTTGAACGATAGGTTGCTTCCTTTATAGGAACTTCGGCCATTATATACCAAGGGTTAACATTTTTCCCAATTGTAATTGGGTAGAAGAACCGGAAAACTTTTTCTCCTAAAAAATTGGAATAGTCTTCCACGCTCAGTTCGTTTCCGGCTTTAAGGTTATTGCTAATTACCGAGTCGGGGTCGTTAATTATCTCGAAAAAGTATTTGGTAATGTATGTCGAATCGGCATGTGAAACCACAAGCCCATTTCCCGATATTAGAGTTAGAAAGCCTTTATTGTAAAGTCTGTTATTGCTAATTTTGGTATGTAATGAGTCTAGATTTAAATCGATGGCAAAAACCCCTAGAAATTCATTGTTAATCATAATGGGTAACACAACAGATGTTTCAAAAAAATCGTAGGGGTGACCTTGGTATTTATAAAAGTAAGGTTCTATAAGTAGCTCCTTTTTCAATTGTTTAGGAATGGTGTAATAATCCTCAAGGTAATCAGCCGGATGCGTTTTCTCAATGAAAATGGAGTCTTTATATCGAAAAAAAGTGGTTGAGAAGTGACCCAGGGAGTCGAAAAAATGTGACCCAATATATTCAACGTCCCTGTTGTCGAATGCGTTGGGTTCCCACATGGTCCATGTTGCCAAAAAGTTGGGATTGCTTTTTAGCGTGGTTAATAGCATTTCGATTACTTCTGTTCGGTTGGCACCCAACTGATGGTAAATAATTCCGCGTTGGTTCATCGATCGTGCAGCCATAAGCGCAGACCTAAGATAGTTTTCAGTTTCTACGGCGGCTTTTCGCGAAACTTCTTTGGCTATCTGTTTCGAATCATTATAGCTCCAATGGGTTAAATTAATCCCTAGGTAAACAAAAAGTGTAATGAAAATGAGTGCCGTCAAAATAGCGGCAACAATGGCTAACCGAATGCTTGATAGTACTTTAAGTTTAGCCATTTTCAGACTTTAAACTTTGAAATACGATGCTAAATCGCGAAGTTGTTCAGCTTGGCTGGCCATTTCCTCGGCATTGGTCTGCAGTTCTTCCGAAACGGCAGCATTTTGCTGGGTTATGTCGTTCAACTGCTGAATGGTAGAGTTAACCTGTTCGGCACCGGTGCTTTGTTCCTTGCTTGCCGTAGTTATTTCCTGAATGAGCATGGTAGTTTTCTCTATCTGAGGAATTATATCACTCAGTAAATTACCCGATTCTTCGGTAAGCGAAACGCTGTCGCTAGCAATACGGTTAATTTCGTCGGCAGCCAATTTGCTTCTTTCGGCCAGTTTTCGAACCTCAGCGGCAACCACAGCAAATCCCTTTCCATGCTCTCCGGCCCTTGCCGCTTCAACGGCTGCATTCAATGCCAGAATGTTGGTTTGGAAAGCAATGTCGTTTATTATCTGAACCTTTTCAGCAATAATTTTTATTGAATTCATGCTTTCAACCGAAGCATCCTTTACTTTTTTGGCGCTTTGGGCAACAATAAGGGCAATGCTGTCGGTTTCAATGGCATTCTGGGTGTTTTGCTCAATGTTGCTAACCATTTGCTCCATTGTTGCCGAAACCTCTTCGGTTGACGATGCCAATTCGCTGGCTCCCGACGAAAGTTTCTGGGAGGTTGCATTGATTTCCATACTCGAAGCTGCTATGCTCTGAATAGCTGCCTGAAGCTCCTCAACTATTTCCACCAATTTTTGGTTCATAGAACCTAGTGCTATTTGAAGTTTGCCAAATTCATCCTTCCTGTCAATTTCAATTTGGTTTGAGAGCTCACCCGATGCAATTTGCTGAGCAAACTCAACAGCTTTATGAATGGGTTGTACAAAATTATTAGCTTGAAAATAAATTAGAAAACTTAGCACCACTAGCCCTAATAACCCAAGTAGCAATCCTCTAAAAAGTAATTTATTGGCTTGACTTAATGCCTCGTTTTTGGGAACCACAATGCAAAGCGACCAGGGAGTTAATGAGTTGCCAACTTGAATGGGCATAACAGATACAAGCACCTCCTGACCAAGTTGTTCTGATTTAAAAAATGAATTATCGGTTTTGCCCTGTTTAATAAGGCCCAATAAGCGTTCATTGGCAAAATCGTAAATTGAACCAAAGTTTTTTTCCAGATCGTTCAAATTTTTGCTTGCAGCAATTGTTCCATCGTTGGAAATGAGTACACCAAAACCCGATTCGTATATTTTCAGCTGACCTATTATTTGCGAAAGCTCTTTCAGGTCAATATCAACTCCTATAACCCCAAGGGATTTATTTCCTTCGACAACAGGAACAACAATGCTAGTTTCAAAAAATTGGTTATTCTCGTCATTAACATAAGAGTAATGGTATGGTTCCAGTATAGCATCCTTTTGAGTGCTTGCAGCAATTGTGTAAAATGGTTCTGAGAACTGATCTGCCGAGGTTTGCTCTTCCTTTAAATTGTTGGCATCTTTGTAAACTGTATAGTTAAAACGTCCCTGTTCATCGAATGGAAAGATTCCAGCATAACTTTCATCATTGCCATCGAGCGCATTGGGTTCCCACATAGACCAAACTGCTAAAAAAGCATCGTTGCCCATAAGCGTATGCCTAATCATTTGCTTGTAAAACTCGCGGTTGGTGTTACCATTTTTACGAAGTGCACTAAAACTGTATGTTAAATTTCGTGCCGATTCAAGAGGTTTTTCTAAATACAATCGAACTTGTGAAGCCGTTTCGCGCGATTTGCTTATGCTCATTTCCACGGCAAGTTCCGATGCGTTTTTACGGTGGTAAGGGTTATTACCAGAATGGTGGCTGTGAATATGGCTGCACCACCACCAAGAATGTTTATAAGCATCCTTGTTTTAAAACTATTCCATTCCATGGGTCGTTTTTTTAGAGGGTTATGCTGAAAACCAAAAAAACTTTCTCGAGTGCAGGGTTTATGCTGAAACTTCCCTTTATGGGTAGCATATAATTCTCAGTTATTTTAATTTCTTTCGAAACGGTTACACCGGTGTTTACAAATCCGAATTTGTTGTAATAGAAACCTTCAAAGGGCGTTATGCCTATAAATAAAATGGCTTTAGTGTCCTGAAATTCAAACGGATAGGCAGTTTCAATATATGTGGAGTAAACATTTTTATAGTCATCAGCCCTGTCGTTACCCCAAAACATAACTGCTGCTGTAATTGCAATCGGAAATTTTTCGGGGCCATTCAAACTGAGAACTCCCTCGAGTATATGTGGTGTTTTTTTGCTCGAGAGTTCAAAATAATCTCCAATAAAACCAACTGAATCGGATGGGGGATTGTAGTAATTGTTTAGTGTGAAAGTGGCAAAACGGGTTTCATATGATAGGAATAGGTCGACTTCCTGAAGAATCTCCCTGGAAAAGGTATAGGATGCCCATGTGCCAAATGTTATATTCTTGTAAGTTAAACTCAATGTTGGTTGAATTGCGGGCGATTCCGAAAGATTAATGCCCCGCCATACGTATCGGCTAACAATATCGGCAGAAATATCCAAGTTTAAAGGGTTCTCCTCTTCTTGCCCCATGGCTGCAATGGCAACTGTAGCAAGTATAATTAGGCTGGCAATTCTTTTCATAGGTTGTTTTTTTAATGGTAAAAGGTTTGTACCATAAACAATTGTCCAATAAAAATATGAACTTGCCTGAATTAGAGAACTGAATGATGCATTAATTTTTTCAATAATGATGTAAATCATTAGTGAAAAGTTTTTTGTTCAGTAAAAAGGACTGCTAAAGAGGGTTTAAATCACTACCGAATTAGCATTTCAAAATCCACATCGAGGGGTTGGCCATTTACCAAATCGTAAAGCGTAAGCTTGCGCATGTTGTAATAGAATGTCCAAAAGTTTCGCATGGCTGCAATGTAGCGATCGCGGGCTGCATCGCGTTCGGTTTGTGCTACATTCAGATCGAGCACATCGATTTTTCCAATAAGGAACCGTTCTTTGGTTACATTGTAGCGGCTTTGAGCAATGCCATCGGCTTTAGTGGCCAGGAGAAGCTGGTCATCCTGCATGTTGAACTGCATTACCTTCAGGAACACATCCTGCTCAAAGTCGATAACCGACTGTTCAATAGTGGTTCGAACCACTTCGCGGTTCGATTGGGCCATTTTAACACGACCACGCCCCAAGCCCCAGTCGAGTATTGGCATGGTTACCCCAATTCGTAAACCCTGCTGGTCCATGGGATGCCTGTATGCATCGGGAAGATCCGATGATTTTTGGGTGAGTCCGTACGATGCATTCAGGTTCATTCGAAACCCTCTGTCGGCAAGGGCTTGTGCTACATTCATGTTAGCTTCGGCCAATCTACGTTCAAAATTCACCATTTGAGGGTTATTGGCTTTTGCCAAACCGAGTACATCCTGATATTTTAGTTCAATACGAGGAAAGTCGGCGGGAACAATCAGTTCAAGGTCGAACTGATCGTTTAATCCTAGGAACGATTTCAAACGGAATTTCTTAAGTTGCAGGTCAACCTCGGCTTCGTTTACCGAACTACCTGCATTTAGGAAACTCAACTCCATTTGAAGCAGTTCATTTTCCGCTATAGTTCCAATATTGTAGCGCCCCTTAGCTATTTGGAATAGGGTATCGGTATTGGCAAAGTTTAGTTTTGACGTTTTTAGGTTTTGTTGAGCCAGTATTAGGTCGAAGAACAACCTAACGGCCTCGGCCGAAATGTTCTCCATCGACTCGAGATATGTTCTCTTGGCTTCAAGGTACTTAAGGGGCTCAACCCTTTTCTTCCATTTTAAACGGTTGAACCCAAAAATGGGTTGTTCAAATCCAATGCGAACAGGTTCCGACATGTATGTGGTGCCCTTCCGACTGAAATCGTCTACCCTTTCGAGGTTCGATTGGGCAAAAATTCTACCTCCTGTAAGGCCAATATTCTGATTGAGAGTAATGCCAACCGAAGTGCGATTTGTGTTTTCTTCAACGTAACGGTAGCTCGAATCGACAGTTGAATAAACTTCGGTAAGCCTTCGGTTGAAATTGGGCAATGTGCCCGAAAACGATAAGCTTGGTAGGTACTCTGCCTCAAAGGTTCGGTGCTCCCAGTAGGCGGCCCTAAACTGATGTTTGGCTAACACCGACTGGGGCGAATTCTCCTTGGCCATAGTAATGACTTCGCTGAGAGATAGTTTGTTAACAAACACTTGTGCTGAACTTTTAGTGCTAATTAGCAAGCAAGCAGTAAATGCATGAATTATAAGCCTATTAAGCCTTGAGTGCCTCATATGTTGATTTTTTTAAGTTGCAATATTGTAACGCCGTTTTTTTAATTAATTGCAAAGTTTTCCATTCCTTATTATTTTAACCAATCTTCGTGATTGAAAATATTAATTACCTCAAAAGTTGAATCGGGGTAGGTTTTTATCCACTGTGTGGGCGTTTTTTTGTTTTTTTCTTTCCATTTAAACTCGTAACCATACAGTTTTCCTTCCCTTTCCTCTACCCAATCAATCTCCTGTTGTTCGTAGGTTCGCCAAAAGTAATTGTTTGATGGTATTCGTTTGTACTCCTGGAATTTCAATCTCTCGCTAATCATGTAGTTTTCCCAAAGTTGGCCTACGTCGTTTCTGTATTCAATTGAGTTGAAATTTGCTATAACAGCATTCCGAATCCCATTGTCGAGAAAATACCACCTTGCATTTTTTGTAATCTCTTTGCGTAAGTTTCGGCTGAATCCTTCCACTCTGTGAAGTATGTAAACTTTGCTGAGCAAATCGAGATACTTTTCAACCGTATTTTTACTAATGCTCAATTGCTTACCCAATTCCTGCATCGATACTTCACCGCCAATTTGGAATGCGATTAAACGAAGTAGATTGAAAATTTTATGTGAGTTTTTTATGTTGTCGTATGCCAGAATATCTTTCAGCAAGTAAGAACTGACCATTTCATTTAAGTACTCAATCTTGTCATGCCTGTTTGGGAGTTGGAGTAATTCGGGGTAGTTACCAAATATTAACCTTTCTTTTACTTTATCTCTTTTCGATATTTTGTCTTCTATTTGATTATACTCCCTTTCAGATAATGCGAATAGATTAAACGAATATTTTCTGCCGGTTAAAGGTTCTCCTGCTTCCTGTTTTATATTGAAAGACGAAGAGCCCGAAATGATTATTCGCAAGCCCTCAATTTCATCAATCATCAACTTTAGTTTGAGACCAATGTCTGGAATCTTTTGCGCTTCATCAATATATAATAACTTATAGGTTCCTAAAAGTTGCTTATAGTTTTCAGCGGACCTTGTTGCAAGTTTGTCGTGTACATTTATGTCCTCGCCATTAAGAATTATTGAGGGTTCCCCAATTTTCTCCAATATTTTTTTTACCAAAATGGTTTTACCTACCCTTCGGGCACCAAAAATTAAAACTACTTTGTTGGGTCGTAACTTTTCTATAACGCTATTCTCGAGTTCTCTTGCTAAGTATTGCATAATACCGTCAGTTTAATGACGAAATTTACATTAATTCTGTCACTAAGTCAAGTGAATGGCACAAAATATTACACTTTCAGGGGTTTGATAAGTTGTTCCACTGAGAGTTTAAAACCTTTTTGAATAGATTACTTCTGCCTAAAAAATATTTGCATGGGAACTCCGCAGAAATCGAAATGCTCGCGCAATTTATTTTCTAAATATCTGCGATAGGGATCCTTAATGTACTGCGGCAAATTGCAGAAGAAAGCAAACGAAGGGGCATGGGTTGGTAGCTGAGTAGCATACTTTATTTTAACCTGCTTACCTTTGAATGAGGGTGGAGCGTACATGCCAACAACCTCTTGGGTAAACTCGTTTAGTTTAGAGGTTGAAATTTTCCGCTTACGGTTCTCGTAAACTCGCATGGCTTCCTCGAGAATTTTATGAATGCGCTGCTTTGAAAGTGCCGATGCGAAAACAATGGGTACATCCTGAAAGGGTGCTAGCCTTTTTTTAATAAGTTCGGTATACTCCTTCGATGTTTTGGTTTCCTTTTCAACCAAATCCCACTTGTTAACAACCAGAACAACCCCTTTGCGGTTTTTAATAATTAGATTGAAAATGTTCATGTCCTGCGCTTCGAGACCCAGGGTTGCATCTACCAGCATAAGGCATACGTCGGACGATTCGATGGAGCGAATGGAGCGAAGTACGGAGTAGAACTCCAAATCTTCCGAAACCTTTGCTTTACGGCGTAAGCCGGCTGTGTCGATTATAAGGAAGTTGTGCCCAAACTTATTGTAATGGGTATCAATGGAATCGCGCGTGGTGCCTGCAATGGGAGTTACAATATTTCTCTCTTCACCAATTAGGGCATTAATTAGCGACGACTTTCCAACATTAGGTCGACCAACAACTGCAATACGCGGAATGTCTAAGGTTTCTTCTTCCTCTTCGAGAGGAAAGGGTTTAACAAGTTCGTCGAGCAGATCGCCAGTGCCACTACCATTCATAGAGGAAACGCAGAATGGGTCGCCAAGGCCTAGTTTGTAAAATTCGAAAGCATCCTGGTGTCGTTTGCTATTGTCAACCTTGTTTACAACCAGAATAACTCGTTTTTGGCTACGCCGAAGGAGATTGGCTACTTCAATATCCATGTCGGTAATTCCATCCACAACATCAACAAGAAATAGGATGGCATCGGCCTCCTCAACGGCTAGGCTTACCTGTTTGCGAATTTCTTCCTCAAAAATATCCTCGGAGTTCACAATGTAACCTCCTGTATCGATTACCGAGAATTCCTTCCCGTTCCAATCGGATTTGCCATAAATTCTGTCGCGCGTAACACCCGCCACTTCGTCAACAATAGCCTGCTTTTTACCCACTAAGCGATTGAAAAGAGTCGATTTCCCCACGTTGGGCCTGCCAACTATTGCTACAATTCTTCCCATTTTTCGTTGTTTTACTGTAAATATCCAAATTTTTTAAGCTTCTTATCGTCGTTGCGCCATTCGTTATCCACCTTCACATAAATTTCGAGGAATACTTTTTTCTCTAAAAATGCTTCCAGGTCCTTTCGTGCTTCCTGTCCCACCTTTTTAAGCATTTTGCCCTGATGGCCAATAATGATTCCTTTCTGCGTTTCGCGGGCAACATATATGATTGCCCTAATGCGGTCGATGGTTTTCTCCTCCTTGTACTCCTCAATGGCCACCTCAACCGAGTAGGGTATTTCCTTTTGGTAGTTGGTCAGAATTTTCTCGCGTATAATTTCCGATGCGAAAAAACGAAGCGTTTTGTCGGTTAGCGTTTCCTTTGGGAAATACTCGGGCCCCTCGGGAATTTTCCCAACGATTTTCTTCAGAAGAATATCGAGGTTAAAGCCGTGAAGCGCCGAGATAGGAATTATTTCGGCCTGCGGAATGCTATTGTGCCAAAGTTCAACCAGTTTTTCGAGCTTCTCCTGATTGGCCAAATCGATTTTGTTGACAACCACAAAAATTGGTATTTTCAAATTCGATAGTTTTTGTACGTACTCCTCGTTACGCAGGGGTGTTTCAACGGTATCGGTAACAAAAAGCACAATATCGGCATCCTCAAAGGCCGAAGATACAAATCGCATCATCGATTCCTGCAACTTGTAAGCAGGTTTTAGAATGCCCGGTGTGTCGGAGTAAATAATCTGAAAGTCGGGACTGTTTACTATCCCCATTATTCTGTGCCGGGTGGTTTGCGCTTTACTTGTGATAATGGAAAGCTTCTCGCCCACCAATGCATTCATTATGGTCGATTTACCCACGTTGGGGTTCCCTACAATGCTTACAAATCCCGATTTATGGCTCATTTTAAACTACTTTAGTGCTGCTAAGCGCTCCTCAATTACCTTTATCTTTTCCTCTGCATCGGCCTTCTTCTTGCGTTCAATGTCAACCACATTGGCTGGTGCGCTATTTACAAAACGCTCGTTGCCAAGTTTTTTCATTACGCTTTCGAGGAAACCCTGAGCGTACTTGAGTTCTTCGGTTAGGCGAGCAAACTCTTCGTCGTTGTTAACAAGACCCTGAAGCGGAACAAAAAACTCGTCGGATTTAACCATGAAACTTGCGCTACCCTCAACCTTTTCGGTTGTTGTGTGCAATTTACTCAATCCCGAAAGTTTTACAATAACGCTTTGGATGCCGTTGAGCGACTGCGCCGATGTTCTGGCGTAAAGTTCCAAACTTTGCTTATTGGGAATGTTCTTCTCCTGACGAATGGTGCGAACACCTGCAACCACCTCCTTCATTAAATCGAACTGCGCAATTAGCTCGGCATTGTAGGGCTTCGCCTTGGGCAATTGGGCCACCATAATGCTTTCGCCCTTTTTACGGGGCTCAATGAGCTGCCAAAGTTCCTCGGTAATAAAGGGCATAAAGGGGTGAAGGAGGCGAAGCATTTTGTCGAAAATATCGAGAACCTCACGATGCGTTTTAGCATCGATTGGCGCTTGGTATGCGGGTTTTACAATTTCGAGTAGCCACGACGAGAATTCGTCCCAAAACAGTTTATAAACTGCCATCATGGCCTCCGAGAGGCGGTGCTTGTCGAAATGGTCGTTAATTTGCTCAATTACGCGGCTTAACAGGTTGTTAAACCATTCGATTGCCCTTGCCGAATGCTCGGGTTGCGGTATGCTTTCATCTACATTCCAGCCTTTTACTAGGCGGAATGCATTCCAAATTTTATTGCAGAAGTTGCGTCCCTGCTCGGGCAAGCTGTCGTCGTAAAGCACATCGTTGCCTGCAGGCGAGCAGAGCATCATGCCCATGCGCATTCCGTCGGCACCAAATTGCTTCACCAAATCGAGCGGATCGGGACTGTTACCCAACGATTTGCTCATTTTGCGGCGCTGCGCATCGCGAACAATTCCTGTAAGGTAAACATCGTGGAATGGTTTTTCTCCAATGTACTCGTAGCCAGCAATAATCATACGGGCAACCCAGAAGAAAAGAATTTCGGGAGCCGTAACCAGAATATTGGTTGGGTAGTAGTACTTAATGTTTTCGTTACTGGGGTTGCGAATTCCATCGAAAACCGAAATGGGCCAAAGCCACGAACTGAACCATGTGTCGAGCACGTCCTCATCCTGCCTTAGTTGGGCAAGGGTCAGGTTAGCATTTCCGCTTTTCTGGCGAGCCAGCTCCAGCGCTTCAGTTTCGTTTTCGGCAACCACATAACCACCCTCGGGTAAGTACCAAGCAGGAATTCGATGTCCCCACCAGAGCTGACGCGAAAGGCACCAGTCCTTCACGTTTTCCATCCAATGGCGATAGGTGTTGACAAACTTTGGCGGATGCAATTTAATGTCGCCATTCATAACCGAATCGAGGGCGGGTTTTGACAGATCCTTCATTTTAAGGAACCACTGCATCGAAAGCTTGGGTTCAATAACCGCTTCGGTGCGCTCGCTGTAACCAACCTTGTTTACGTAGTCCTCAATTTTCGCAACATTTCCGGCTGCTTCCAAATCTTTTACTATCACCTTCCGAACTTCGAAACGATCCATTCCAATGTAAAGTTGAGCAGCGGGGCTCATAGTGCCATCGTCGTTGAAAATATCAACGGCTTCGAGGTTGTGCTTTTCGCCCAGCATATAGTCGTTCACATCGTGCGAGGGTGTAACCTTTAGCGCACCTGTACCGAACTCCATATCAACATACTCGTCGAAAATAATGGGAACGCTACGCTTAATAAGCGGAACAAAAACTCGTTTGCCCTTTAGGTTGGCGTATCGAGGGTCGTTGGGGTTAACGCAAACGGCGGTATCGCCCAGTATGGTTTCGGGACGAGTAGTGGCAATGGTTACAAAGCCATCCTCACCTTCGATAAAATACCTGAGGTAGTAAAGTTTACTCTGAACCTCGCGGTAAATAACCTCCTCGTCCGACACGGCTGTTTTTGCCTGAGGATCCCAGTTAACCATTCGAACGCCTCGGTAAATATAACTCTTCTTGTGTAGGTCGATAAATACTTTGATAACACTTTCGCTCAGGCCCTTGTCCATTGTGAAAGCGGTACGCTCCCAGTCGCACGAAGCGCCAAGTTTTTTAAGCTGTTCAAGAATAATACCTCCGTGCTTCTCCTTCCATTCCCATGCATGTTCGAGAAACTGCTCGCGGGTAAGGGTGTTTTTGTCAATTCCTTCGGCCTTAAGTTTAGCAACAACCTTTGCCTCGGTGGCAATGGAGGCATGGTCGGTGCCGGGCACCCAGCAGGCATTTTTGCCAAGCATACGGGCACGACGGACTAGCACATCCTGAATGGTATTGTTTAGCATATGCCCCATGTGTAGCACTCCCGTAACGTTGGGGGGAGGGATTACAATGCAATAGGGCTCACGATTGTCGGGAGTGGAATGGAAAAAGCCATTCTCCATCCAGTACGAGTACCATTTGTCTTCAACCTCGGCAGGGTTGTAACGTGCAGGAATTTCCATATAAACAATTAAGAATTACGTTTTTAAACAGAACGGCAAAAGTAACAAAAAAAGGGGGATTTTTAACTCATACTTAAAAGAAAATGGCCTTAATTGGCCATCCATTCTTTAAACTAAAGAGAATTTTAATGAATTAGTTGCACAGCTATGCAAGTTGATTTACTTGTCGATTAAATGCCAAACGTACTCTTTTCGGTCTTTGCCCTCAATAGGCATGGCAATAACCACTTTGGGTTGCCGATTCAGTTTCTTTGGGCTAATAACTTGAATGCCATAGGTGTCGTTAATGTGAAGAAAGCGTTCGGCAAGGGTAATGGAGTCGACTAAAACCGATTGCTTCGGTTTTAGAATGAAACCGTTGTATGCTTTTAAAGTTGCCCATTGCCCCCCAAGGGGCACAAGGTTAACAACAACCTTTTTGCGGGTATTATTGGTCAGACGAAAAACAGTAAGGTAGGGGATAGCGCATTGTTCCACAGTTTGCTTGGGTAAGGGAGGAAGAGTTGGCTCTTTGTGTTCGGGTTGATATTGGGGATCGATAATTACTCGCAATACTGGCCGGCCATCGGGTCGGCTGTAATCTTCGTAGGAGGTCTGGTTTCCATTTTCGTCGAAACCTTGAATGGTATGATAGAACTGAATTCCCCCATCGGGAGCTGAACGATACTCAACCCTACTAACCTGTCCGTTAGGGTGGTACCTTAGCGAAACCGATGCATGGCCAGCAACCCTTCGCAGCTGATGGTTAGCAATAATTTTGCCCTGTGCGTCGAAGCAGGTCATGCGACCCCAGTAGCGGTTCTTGTCCCAACTTTCTACGGAAGATGGTTTTTTGTTGGCATGTAGGCATGTTGTTATAGTACTGTCGTTGCGTTCTGTGGTTTTACAATTGAGTTGAGCATGCGTAGTTGGGTTGATGAAAAGGAGCAACGCCAGTAAGGTTGTTAAGAATAGAAGATTGTATGGAATTGTTCTCAAGGGTTGCATTTTTTTGAGGTTTTGCATAGGCAAATCCAGTGCCAAAATATGAGCGGTTAAAGGTACTCTTCTCCTCTATCGGCAAGTTTAACAAAGGGTGCTACAGCCCTTTGAAAAATACCCTGAACAAATGCTATGGTCATTCCAAAGTTAGTTACGGGAATGCCCGCATCGATGGCAGTTTTAAGCCTGCTGTGCAGCTGCTTACGTGTAATTACGCAACCCCCGCACTGTACTACTAGAGCGTATTCTTTAATGTTGCGTGGAAGTTTATCGAGTCCGGCAACCACCTCATATTCAATTTTTTTTCCGGTGTAATTGCTAATCCATCGAGGGATTTTAACCCTGCCAATATCATCGCACGATACGTGGTGTGTACAACTTTCGAGCAATAGAACCCTATCTCCATTCTGTAATTCCCCAATTTTTGGTGTGCCTTTAATATAGCTATCGAAATCTCCCTTAAGCCGCGCCAAAAGGATGCTAAAACTTGTAAGGGGTATATCCTTCGGAATCGATGCATCGGCCTTGGTGAATATTTGACTGTCGGTAACGGCAAGTGCCGGTTTTATTCCCGTTTTTCGCAAAAACACATCGACCTCACGCTCCTTGAGTACTATAGCAATTGCATCGTTATCGAGCGCATCGCGAATGGTTTGCACTTGCGGCAGAATAAGTCTTCCGGCAGGTGCTTCCACATCAATAGGAGTAATGAGCAGCACAATATCGCCGTACTTCACCAGGTCGCCCAGCAGGGTAGGGGTTTTGTACGACGATTCGGGAATAGTATTGCGAATGACATCAATCAGCGTTTCGTAACCTATGCGTTGCGAGGCAGAAACGTTAAGGGCGTTAGCTTCGCCTAATTTGTCCGAAAGCAGAGGTGAAAGGGTTTCAACATCGCATTTGTTGTGAACAACAATGTAGGGAGTATCGGATTTTTTAAATAAATCGATCAGTTTATCTTCAAATTCCCCCCAAATGTTATTGGCAATTACCAGAATGGCTAAATCGATATGGTTAATAGTGTCGAGAGTTTTGGCAATTCGCTTCTCGCCCAGTTCGCCCACATCGTCAATGCCGGCCGTATCGATAAGTATTACGGGGCCGAATCCGGTTATTTCGAACGATTTTTTAACAGGGTCGGTGGTGGTTCCAGCAAAGTCCGACACAATAGCAACGCTCTGTCCGGCTAACATATTTATTAGCGAACTTTTACCGTTATTCCTTCGCCCGTAAATGCCTATGTGAGGTTTGCTCTCTTTGCCTTTGATCATGAAATTTTTTTAACAAAGATAAAGTTAAAAAAGGGTAAATAAGCAATTAGAATTATTGAACAACGTTTAATTAGTTTGAATGACTTTTATAACTTTATATTGTTTTGTCTTGTAATTTAACTTAATGAATAATTCAAAATGAAAAAAATTACCCTTTTAGGAGTTCTTATTTCCTTATTGTTTGGGGCGAATATTGCCAATGCTCAAATTAAAGGCTTGCTTCGCGATAAGGCCATGGAGGCTATTCAGAAGCAGAAGAAGGAGGAAGAGCAGAAAAAACAGGAGGAAGAGAAACCGGCTCAGCAAGAGCCGTCGAAACCCCGCAACAACCCGGGCTCCAATTTTATGCAGAAAAAAATGATGGGCGCCATGGGTTTTAGTAACGTTAAGTTTGAGCCCAATTACAATTTTACTTCCAGCATGGCAATGGAAATTGAAACTGTCGATTCGCTTCAGCGAAAGGAAAAGGTGCTTTACACAACCTATTTCAACCCAAACGACAAGAGTTTTGCCATGGTTTTCGATGCAGTTGATAGGGAAACAGGGGAAAAGCAGAAAAGCACCATTGTGCTCGATACTAAGAACTGGGCTATGCTCATTTTAACCGACAAGAATGGCGAAAAAAATGGGATTGCCATGAAAATTGATCCCGACAGCAGTGCAACGGCCTCAAATGAGCCCCAAGAGATTGAGGTGCAAACCGAAGAACTTTACAATCCCTATTACAAAGCTTCCGGGAGAACCAAAACGGTATCAGGATATACGTGTAAAGAGTACGAGTATAGCAATCCTGAAGGGAGCGTTTCACTTTGGGCAACTAACGATTACAAACTCAACTTCTCCAATGCTTACGGATACATGAATGGTCTTCAGACCCTAGCAACCGCAGGTTGGGGCTGGGGTAAGGGCATGGTAATGGAAATGGTATTTAAGGACGCCGATTCGCCAGCACGAACTCATATGCTTGTAAAGGAAATTTTACCCAACAGCGCCATGCGTTTTAGCGTTACCGACTACAATGTGATTGGCTTCGGGGGGCAGAAGTAACCGAATATTTAAGCAATTAAGAGGCTGCCCCAAAAGATGGTCAATTTTTAAACCATCTTTTGGGGCAGCCTCTTAAATTGGTTTGCCAACTGAAAAAGCTGATTGGCAACATATTTCACTACCTCCACATTTACCGAGTTGCCAAATTGCTTGTAGGCTTGCTGGGTTGTAGTATTTATTTTAAAGTTCTGCGGAAACGATTGGAGGTTGGCTGCCTCCCGTGGCGAAAGCCTCCGTTTTTCCCAACCAATAATGGGAATGTGAATCATTGCAACCAATGCAGGGAATTCGGTGGGCCTTTTAACACGTATTCCCGAGGGACGAAACTGAATTATACCTTCCCAAACACTTGAAATATGGTTGCCTGCTTGCCATTCGAATTTGGTGTTGGTGGGGGTTAAGTGTTTCAGAAATTCATGCTTTACAAGCCATTTATCAATATGCTTTTTGTTGTCGTGGTATAGTTGCCGGTTTTTATTTATAAAAATTTGCTTCCAATGAGGAAGATGTGAAACCGAGTATTTTTTGCCAAATTCTTCAGACCACACGGGGAAGCCAATTACCCTATTTTTAAGGCCTTTAATGAACTCATCCCATATTTCGAGGGCCAACTCCTCGGCCGGAGATATGCTCAGCCCAATGGGAGGGCTATTGTCAATAATTGTATTGAATTGTACCGTATTCTTTTTCGATTTGGGGATTGACAAGGAAATCGATTGTATTGAAGCATAGCTACTGTGAATTCCGGGGATGAAAACCCTGTCGCGAAGTTGAGGAATACCAATGTGGTGAGGGCTCACAATTATTGGTTTCTCGGGTATAATGTAGCCAATGTCAACCAGGTTTTTATGAATAATCCGCCATGTGCGGCCATGGTCGTGCCCAACCAAATTGCGAACATTTTCAAGAATAATAAATTTGGGCTTGTGGTATTTGAGTATTCTAAGGATTTCAAAAAACAGGGTACCTCGGGTATCTTCAAAACCCTCTTGCCTACCGGCCTTCGAAAATGCCTGACAGGGGAACCCTGCACAAAGCACATCGTGCTGGGGGATAGCATCTTCGGGTACTTCGCGAATATCGAAAGTAGGAGTAATGCCATAGTTGGATTTATAGGTTTCGATGGCGTACTTGTCGATTTCCGATGCAAATACGCACTCGCCACCCAGTTGCGACATGGCTATATGGAAACCTCCAATACCAGCAAACAGATCGATAAACTCGAATTTTTCCATCGGTTTCGAAAAGTAAAGTGCAAAGGTAGAACTATGCCCCAAATTGCAATGAGAAAAAAGAGCGAGTTGTAGTTAAAGGCTCTCGATTGCTTTTTTAATTAGTTTTGTCGAAAAATTTCCCATGCGTTACCTTTCCATTTATGCTGTTAGCATAATAAACCTTGTAATAACAGTTCGATACTGCGTATTGCTATACAAAAAACAAATTAAACCAGCCTTGGCCATGTGGGTGTTTTTTACATTGGCCGTTTGCATGAGCCTTATTACCTATCTGGCCGATGGAAACTACAGCATTTGGGATAATATTTTGAACACTACCGATTTGGTTTTAACCCTAACGGTGTCCGTTGCCATTGCCCTTTTTGGCGATCGTACTTCTCGGTTTACTACTTTCGATAAAGGTTGCCTAGTTGCAGTTGTTGGAATTATGTTTTTTTGGTTGGTTACCCGCAACCATTTGGCAACCAATTTGGCTGTTCAATCCATTCTGGTTATTGCTTACCTTCCGGTAATAAAAAGACTTTTCGAATCGAAATCCAACACCGAACCCTTTTCGGTTTGGATTCTAATGCTCATTGCCCCCGTTTTTGCATTGCTTGCGAGCCAGGGGCTAATGGCATCTATTTACTCGTGGCGGGCCATTTGCTGCGTAGCCTTGCTGCTTATTCTAATGCTTAGGGTTGAAATGATTAGTGGTGGGTTGAAAAAGATCGATATTGTGGTGGACGATGAATTGCATGAAAAAACCGCCACCGAAAATCGCGATGGCGGTTATAGGGAAGGGTAAAAGGCAGCTACTTGCCCATTTCCATAAGTTGAACAATTTTGTCCCAATTATCGTAGGCGCACTGAACGTCGGCCTTCGAAATGTTACCGCCAGCGAGGGTTTGCTTTACAGCTGCTTCCATAGCCTTGTCGAGTACAAACATTTCCGCAGCTTTCTTCTCGTCGGCACTAGCCTCCATTATGGATTGCATGGCGTTCAAGCTTTTTACACTTTCGAAAGCCAGAAGAGTTTGCATATAGGCTTTAGTGTATTCAGCTACATCCTTAAAACCATAGGTTTGAAGGGTTTTAAGTATGGCATCGGATTGACTTTGATCAATGGCTTTCACATCCCTGGTGGCATCAATCAGTTTGTCGATAGTGCTAACGGTTAACGCATTGCCACCTTTAGAAAACCAATCCTTGGCGTAGTCGGCAGCCTTTGCAGGGAATTTGCTGGGTTTTTCATAAGCCGAAGTTGCTTCATTGGCTTCAATATCTCCACTTTCAGACTCCATTCGAGACAGTTCCTCCTCGTATTTTGCGCTCATTTCTTCAGCGGCATTTTTGTACTTCTCAAGTTCCTTTTCCAAACGTCCCGCACCATAACCCGATAGGGTGTTTACAGTCAAGCGGCCAATAAAACTTATTAGGGTTAATAGAACCATTAATCCGCCAAGAACGAATGCAATAACCTTTGCCGAATGCTCTTTACCCCTAAGGGTGAGGCTCAATCCCCAGTAAAGCATGTAAAGGGTGTACAAATTAATGGCTAAACTAATAACAGAACCAATCCAGAAGTTCAGGCCGCTTATTACACTTACAAATGCAGTAATTGGAAATACCACCATGGTAGCCACAGCCACCCTGAGGTTGGCTTCGAAATCGGTATTGCCCCCGCAAATGGCCGAAAATAGTAGTACAATAACCCCAGCAATGAATGCTCCAATTACAGCACCAATTAAAGAATAGATAAGAACAGTAACGCCAACAGCACCTCCAAATGGCCCAATTACCGCTCCGAGTCGGAAGAACCCCCAAAGCATGTATAATACACCACCAATGGCGCCATAAATTAGAGCGCGGATGATGGGGTCAACAATTCCTCCTTCCGTTTCAAGTTTGCCAAAGTGCTCCTTAGGGTTTAGCAGCGCATTTTTCGAATCGTCGATAAACTTTTGAAAATCGAATCCCTTGTTTTCCATGGTATGTTTGTTTTGGTTTGAATTAACAAACAAACTTACCACTAAAAGTAACGAAAGTCAATAAATGGGATATTGAATTGTGTTTTGAATTAACAGGCCAAGCGGAATGTTCGCTATATCCAACCTGTGATTACGGATAAAGCTATATATAGAACGATTAATGGCATTATAGCTGCCTGCCCCAATAAAACAAAAAGTATTAATGCGCCAAGCATAAGCAGGATCTGCCTCCACGACTCGCTGGGCTTCAAACTTTTAACTTTTAATGAGAACATAGGGATGGGTAAAACCAAAAGTGCCGATTGTATAATTATTAAAGTGGTAAAAATGTGCGGATTACCCGAAAGGATTTCGAAGAATTCGGAATGTTTGCCATGAAGCCCAATAACTAGGCCTGCAAATAGTAGGGCATTAGCGGGTGTGGGTAACCCAATAAAGGTAGTGATTTGTTGCGTGTCGATATTGAATTTTGCCAAACGCAGTGCCGAAAAAATGGCAATCAGAAATGGTACAACTAGAATGAAATGGCCTGAGGTAAAACCGCTATTATTGCCAAGGTGCAGTGAGTTTTTTAGTAGGTGAAAAGCTAGCACTGATGGGGCAACCCCAAAACTAACCATATCTGAAAGCGAGTCGAGTTCCTTGCCAAGAGGGGAGTATGCTTTTAATAGTCTGGCAGCAAACCCATCGGCAAAATCGAATACAGATGCAGCAAGAATAAGGTAGCTGGCTAGCAAAATATCACCTTCGAATGCTGAAACAATAGAAAGGCACCCAAACATTAAGTTGAGAAGTGTAATGGAGTTGGGAATGCTTTTTATGAGCTGCGATGCTTTCATGAATTTTGGGTTAAGCAATAATTTTGGCAAAAGTAAGTTATTTTATCGTTGGTGCTATACCTAAACAAATAGTTGATTTATTTGTAAGTTTACAGGCCATAATTCGGTTAATTAAAATGAAATTCACTTTTTTCATTATATTCTTCTACACCCTTTCAACCCTGTGCTTTGGGCAGGCAGCCAAGTATAGCAACGACTTTCTAAATATAGGAGCGGGTGCCCGCTGGTTAGCACTTGGCGGAACCGGTGTTTCACTTAGTAACTCGGTTGAAGCTGGATACTGGAACCCAGCCAACTTAACTTCAATGACCCATCGCAACCAGATTTCAGCAATGCATGCCAGCTACTTTGCGGGTATGGCTTCGTACAATTACATGACCTTTGGCCATAGGGTTGATAGTACCTCGGCCACTGCCTTTTCGCTTATTCGTTTTGGTGTCGACGATATTCCCAACACCACCGAACTTTACGATTCCGATGGGAATATCAGCTATGACCGCCTTTCGATGTTTTCTGTGGCCGATTATGCTTTTCTGTTGAGCTACGCAAAAAAACTACCAATAAATGAACTTTCAGTTGGCGGTAACGCCAAAATCATTTACCGTAACGTTGGGAAATTTGCCAAAGCCTTTGGGTTTGGTTTCGATGCAGGTTTGAAATATTCATACGGCAACTGGATGCTGGGAGCAACCCTTAAAGATGTTACCACTACCTTTTCACTGTGGAACTTTAACAATAAAGAACTCAATATTACTATTGGCGACAGCACATTCAATAAAGCACCCGAAAACTCGCTGGAACTTATGCTGCCCCAATTAGCAATTGGAGTTGCCCGTAGTTTTAATTTGAACGATGAGTTGAACCTTTCGGCCGAAATCGACCTGATTGCCTATTTCGATGGGAAACGTAACATGCCAATTTCGTCGAATTTTGCGAGCGTTGAGCCTCGCATTGGAGTAGAACTGGAGTATATTAAACTGCTATATTTCCGTTTAGGAGTAAATAATATTCAACGTGTGAGCGATTTCGACAGTAAATCCCAAGTTGTGGTTCAGCCCAATGTGGGCATAGGTCTACGTTTCCGAGGAATTTCGCTCGATTATGCCCTTACCAATGCCGGAAGTGTAGGTTTCAGCAGGTATTCCAATGTTTTCAGTTTAACTTGGGGTTTCGATAGCATTAGTTTTTCCGATTTATAAATTAACTACCCCAATATATTAGGCATGGGTGCGTGCTGGGTCATTTTTTTTATCTTTGCAATTGAAAGGGCCTAAGATTATGCTCAGAGTTGCCATCGATTTTGACGATACCATTGTTGAAAACGCTTACCCAAAAATAGGCAAACCCAAACTCTTTGCTTTCGAAACGCTTATTGCGCTGCAAAAGAAGGGTTTTCGTTTAATACTTTGGACCGTTCGAACGGGCAAGGAACTGGACGAGGCAGTGGCGTTTTGCAAACAACATGGTATTGAATTCTATGCTGTAAACAGCAACTACCCCGAGGAAACATTCGACCCTACAGTAGCACGAAAAATTGAAGCCGACATTTTTATCGACGATCGGAATATAGGAGGTTTCCCAGGCTGGGGAGAAGTATGGCAAATGATGTTTCCACAGGAAACCGACCCAAATTTAGAACGAAAACGTCTTGAAAAATTCCGAAAACCATCCTTACTAAAACGAATATTTATAAAAAGAAAATAGCCATACCAATGAATCTTGCCATTCACCATTCGCTGGCCGCAACTGTTATTTTTACTCTTTTGGCCCATTCGTGCTCCGAATCGAAAAACCAACCAAACGATCAACCGAAAGCGGTAAGCGCCCAAGTTATAAGAATAATTGAGCCCAACAATGGTAAACTTTATTCGCAGGGCGAAAAGATTAGTTTGCAAGTAAAAGTACTTTCCGATTCCATTTCGCTCGACTCGCTATTCCTTTCTGTTAATGCTGCAAACTATGGTAAAATTATTAGCAACCAAATTACTGTAGAAACCGAAAAGCTGAAACTCGGAACTCACCAACTTCGTGCTACTGCATGGCATAAGGGCACAAGGCATACAGCGTCTGTGGGAGTGGTTATTAAGTCGGCATTTAAACCGCAGCAATACACTTACAGGGTTGTAAATACATACCCGCACGATAAGGAGGCATATACGCAGGGTCTTTTTTATTATAATGGTTACCTAGTTGAAAGCACTGGCCAGTATGGCCAATCGAGCCTTCGAAAAGTTGAACTAAATACAGGAAAGGTTATAAAGAGTTCCAATCTAGAACGGCAGTATTTTGGTGAGGGCTGTGCGCTAATAGATGGAAAAATATACCAGTTAACCTGGACAACTCGTAAGGGTTTTATTTACGATGCTGAATCTTTTGGCTTGATAAGCACATTCGATTATCCCACACAGGGTTGGGGGCTTACCGCAATGGGAACCAAATTGGTTATGAGCGATGGCAGCAACATTCTGTATATTTTGGAACCCCAAAATTTTGCCGAGGTTCGTCGCATTGAAGTTTACGACAATGCAGGTCCGGTTATGCAGCTAAATGAGTTGGAATATATTGATGGTAAAATTTGGGCCAACGTTTATCAAACCGACCGGATTGTAATTATAGACCCTGAAACGGGAACCGTTGAGGCAGAGCTGAATCTGTCGGGAATTCTCCCAAATGCCGACAGGCATGCCAACGTTGATGTGCTTAACGGCATTGCATGGGACAGTATTACCAAGCGACCATTTGTAACAGGAAAGAACTGGCCCAAGCTTTTCGAAATCAGGGTGAAGTAGGTTTTATTCACGATAAATTGCAACTATCGTATAATCGTCGATATAGTATTCGTTTTTGTGAAAATTCCAAAAGAAAACAGTAAGGGTCATGTTGTCTTTTGGCAATTGATTTAAATACATTTCGTGCTCAATTGTATGCCATTCTCCGGGTTTTAATTGCAAGTTTTTGGTTTCAATAGAGTTGAAGACAATTGTTTCATCCCCATTGTTTAGCTACATACAAAGAGAAAGATTTTCGTTAGTAATTCCCTTTGGAATGTATACCTTAGCAGAAACAAATACCGAATGTTTAAAATTATCCCCTTTATAAAATTTAATAAATGGTATGCTGTAGGATAATTCAAACTCCCTTGAAGGGTCCATTAAATATGAGTTTTTGAGCAATTCATCTTGTTCAATTATTGAATCGTTTTCCGATATGAATGCCCCGTATTTGAGCACCCTATAGGTGCCAAGGTTTTTATACTTTAATTCAAGTTTATCATTGATTTGTTGAGGCAATTCGTGCTTTCTGGGGGCAAATACTAAAATTTCAAAATCATTCTCGCCAAATACTTTGAAGGAAATCTCGGGAGCAAAACGTTTAATAAGTTGCAATGGGTTCGATTTTAATAATCTTTCTTTAGGTAAGCGACCCTCAACGGGGCCAAAACCAGCATCCCAAACCAACAGTTCGTTTTCGTTAAGCTTTACAGTACCCACATAATTAAACCCATGAGCCATGCCACACCTATTGTTGTCAAAGGGATCGAGCCCGCTGTAATAGCTAACAAGCGGATCGAAGTAAAGAATTTTGTTTTGGAGTAATTCAGAGCTTTTCAACCACTCGGAAGCATCCTTAACTAACTTTTCCCGCTCATAAATTGGTACTGGTATTTGATAAATCCTAAAAGGAGTAATTGTAACTATAACCAATAGCATGTAAAGTGCTAGCTTGTTCAGCTGAGGTTTAAGGGAAAGAGTACTTATTAGATCATTTAATCCTTTTAAACTTATAATTGCCATTAATGGGGTTATTCCTGCCATTACACGTATTAGCCCTAACGATGCGCCTTTACCTTGCCACCACACGTACGAATGTGCAGCATAGTATGCAATTGCAGGTGCAGCAACAATAAGCAATATTTTAAATTCCAACGATTTGGTGCTTATTTTATTTCTAATTGTACCATAGGTTAAATAGAGCAATCCAATTGTGAATAACAAACCCAGAGGTAATCCATTAATAGATTTGGTTCGGGCAACAAAATGCCAAAGGCTGCCGCTTCCGTATATGCTACTCGAATCGCCATAGGGCACTTGGTTTATAACCCAATTTATATCGCCATAAACAAAATAGCCAACAATGCTATATGCAATGTAAGCGCAGAATAGAAATGGAAGGGCTCTATAGTTCTTGTAGAGTAAAAAAGCAAATGCAAAAATGGGTAGTATAATCACACCCTCGGTGCGAACAAATGGAAGAAAAGACAGTGCTAAGGCTGATAGCACGGGGCGGTTAGAAAAAAACAGATAGGCTGAAAAAACAAGTAAGAAACTGAAGAGTATCTCGGTCATTCCCGAAAGTACCAGCACGAGGTATATAGGAGTGAATAATACAAAAAAGGGGCAAGAAGAGAGTTCGGAAAGCCCAATTGTTTAGCTAACTTGTACGAAACGAAAGCGGTTAGGAATCCTATTAGCAGGTTAAAAAATTTTGATCCAAAAAAACCAAATTGGGCAAATGGAGCTATAAGAAGGGTATAGAAAGGTTTTCCCCAATGGTATAGAAATTTTATTGGGTATTTAAAGGCATAGTGAGCAATTTGATAATGGGTATAGTCATCGCCACCGCCATGTGTTCCCTGCGAAAGCCAGCTTAAAATGAAAAAAATAGCAAATAGAACGCCCAGTATAATTAATAGTTGGAACTTTTCTTCTTGTAGTTTTTTAAGCATGTTCACCTTCGGCTGAAAACATTATACTTAACAATGCAGTAAAGAGCCCTGAGCCCGTCCTTCCAGTTAATTTTTTTGCCTTCGGCATAGGTGCGGCCATAGTACGAAATACCCACTTCGTATATGCGAACATTTGGGTAACGAGAAACTTTTGCAGTTACCTCGGGCTCAAAGCCAAATCGTTTCTCCTTGAGGTTTATATTTTTAAGTATTTCCGACTTGAAAAGTTTGTAGCATGTCTCCATGTCGGTTAGGTTTAGGTTGGTAAACATATTTGAAACAAAGGTGAGAAACTTATTGCCAATGGTATGCCAGAAGAAAAGAATTCGATGGGGATTTGACCCCATGAAACGGGATCCGAACACAACATCGGCAAACCCTTCGAGAATGGGTTTTAATAGATCCTTAAACTCCCGAGGGTCGTACTCCAAATCAGCATCCTGAACAATTATAAAATCGCCCTTGGCCTTTTCAATTCCAGTGTGAAGGGCCGCTCCTTTTCCTGAGTTTTTCTCGTGGCGGTATAGTTGAATGTTCGCCGTTGGGTTTTTAGCAATAAAATCTTTTACTAACTCCGAAGTTCGATCGGCCGAGCAATCATCAACCACAACCAGCTCTTTGTCTATACCCAAAGTTTCGGTTCTCAGTACGTGTTCAATAATTGATATAATGGTTTTCTCTTCGTTGTAGGCAGGAATAATTACGGACAGTGTCATTTTAATAATGTTGATGAGAAAGACTAGGTTCCTGTGATTTTTTTGCAAATTTACATGTTTAACCAATTTGGCAATGAATTTCAGAAATTACTTTAACAATACATACAGGCGTTATTTGGGGTTAGTCTTTTCCATTATTTTTCTTTTGTTGCTGTTTTGGTTTTCCTTACCATCGAATTTATTGCGCTCACCGCATTCAACTGCTGTTTATTGAGGTAACGGACAACTTTTGGCTGCTACAGTTGCTGCCGATGGGCAGAACCGTTTCCCATCTATGGGTAGCATCCCTGATCGTTTTACCTAATGTCTGGTGCAGTTCGAAGACAAAAGGTTCTATTCACATATCGGGGTTAGCTTCGCTGCCATTGTCCGTGCCACATGGCAGAATATTAGGGCAAAGCAGATTGTTAGCGGGGCTAGCACCATAACCATGCAGGTGGTTCGATTGCACCGAAAGGGTAAGCAGCGCTCAATATTTGAGAAACTTATTGAGGCAGCCATTGCTGTTAGACTTGAGGTGGCTTACTCAAAACACCAAATTCTATGTATGTATGCCTCGCATGCTCCATTCGGTGGGAACGTTGTTGGGCTCGAAGCGGCTGCATGGCGATACTATAGCCGTTGGGCCAAAGAACTCTCATGGCCCGAAGCCGCTGCCCTGGCGGTTCTTCCCAATTCCCCAGCTTTGGTGCATCCCGGAAGGAATCAGCAAAGGCTCATGGAAAAGCGCAATGGATTATTGAAGCGGCTTATGGAAAAAGGAAAAATTGATTCGTTAACCTTCAGCCTATCGGTGCAGGAACCACTGCCCGGAGAGCCCAGGCCGATACCCAGCATTGCACCGCACATTCTAACTCGTGCTATTGCCGATGGCAAAATGGGAACCGAAGTTCGTACAACCATCGACCCTTTTTTGCAGCAAAGGGCTATGGAAACCGTTTCGCATCATAATATTCGCCTCAGAGGTAACCAAATACATAACGCTGCCCTGCTTGTGCTCGATATTGAAACGGGGAATGCTCTAGCC
Source organism: uncultured Rikenellaceae bacterium (assembly GCA_964479665.1). Lineage (GTDB taxonomy): Bacteria > Bacteroidota > Bacteroidia > Bacteroidales > Tenuifilaceae > UBA2287. The sequence goes on from CAYZNN010000007.1 coordinate 58,022, forward strand.
TATGTTGGAAACGCACAGGGTGAGGGCGATGGAGCGCAAGTCGATATTATTCGTTCTGCCCAAAGTACGGGAAGTATCCTTAAGCCGTTTCTTTATGCTTTTATGCTGCACGAAGGAAGCATTTTGCCGCGAACTTTGGTTGCCGATGTGCCCACTCAAATAGGTGGATTTTCTCCTAAAAACTTCCTTCCTGATTACGATGGAGCGGTGCCTGCATCTCGGGCGCTAGCGCGTTCACTCAATGTGCCCGCAGTAAGTATGCTTCAGCAGCATGGGGTAGAGAAATTTCTTCGACAGTTGCAGTCGTTAGGGCTAACAACCATAAACCGTAGCGCCGGAAATTATGGTTTATCGCTTATTCTTGGGGGCGCCGAAGCAACCCTTTGGGATCTGGCTGGGGTTTATGCCAGTATGGCTCGCAGTCTAAATCATTACCGGATTTTGCAAAGCCAGTACTGTAGGACCGATTTTCGGCCAGCCAACTACGTACAAGGGGTTAATTTGCCTCAGGCCGGAATCCCAACCGATAACTCAACCCTGGCTGCGGCAGCAATTAACTTCACCTTCGAGGCAATGCGAGAGGCTGCACGACCCGAAGAGGAGGCGGGTTGGCAATTCTTTTCATCTACCCGTTCGATTGCTTGGAAAACCGGTACCAGTTACGGGCATCGCGATGCTTGGGCTATTGGTTTAAATCCGAGGCATGTAGTGGCTGTTTGGGTGGGAAATGCAAGTGGTGAGGGGCGGCCAAATTTAACAGGCATATCGGCAGCAGCCCCGATAATGTTCGATATGTTCGGAGCCCTACCTTCATCTTCATGGTTTCAGCAACCCTTCGATGAGATGGTTAAGATTCCTGTTTGCAGATATAGTGGGCATAGAGCATCGAGCATTTGCGAACCTGTCGATTCAGTTTGGATTCCTCGTGCAGGTATTGAAACTCTTGCTTGTCCACACCACCAGCTGGTTCATTTAAATCCTGAGCAAAACCATAGGGTAACCGATAGGTATATGAGCATTAATGAAATGGTAACCAAATCGTGGTTTGTGCTTCCTCCTGCAATGGAGTGGTTTTTACAAAAGTAAGAATGCGCATTACCGAATATTGCCCCCTTACCTGGCTGGTTGCCGACCCGATGCCGTACCTGTTCCCATGGCTTTATTGTACCAGCAAATCGATAATTCGGCAATTTTAATTCCCCGCGATTTCGATGGGAAGCCATTTTCGAAGTAGCACACGCTAACCCAACGGCCACTATTTTTTGGCATTTGAATAAGGATTACATTGGCTCAACCAATGCCATGCATAAAATGGCTCTGAACCCCCCGGTAGGGTCGCACACCCTTACACTCGTCGACTCGGATGGTAATACGCTGGTAACCAGTTTTAAAGTGGAGAAGTAACCCGATGTTATAGTTTTTCAACTTATCTCAAAACTCGTTATAATCCGATTTGCTTTCAGAATAACAGTAGAATGAAATGTTTTTAATATTGGCAATAACCCTTACATTTGAAGAAAAAAATGTATGAAACGGTCAGAAACCGACTATATAGGCCAGCGTCAGGTTCCAGTTAGTGCGCATTACGGAATCCACTCTTTGAGGGCCATGGAAAACTTTCCTGTTTCCATACCCTTTCATATTGAATGGTACAGGGCGTTGGGCATGGTAAAGCATGCCTGTTACCTGAGCGTTTCGAAAATGTATGTAGCCCTACTGAAGGAAGGGTTGATGCACAGAATTGAGAACCCAATTGAGCCGTCGAAACTGAATGCGCTAATCGAAGCATCGAAGGAAGTATGGCAGGGCGAACACTTCGAAAACTTTATAGTGCCAGCTATTCAGGGAGGCGCAGGCACTAGTATTAATATGAATATTAACGAAATTATTGCCAATGTTGCTCTTTCCAAATTGAAACTGCCCTTGGGAAGTTACAGTGAGATAGATCCTATTGAAACAGCCAATGTGTACCAAAGCACCAACGATGTGGTACCCACTTCGCTTAAGGTAGCAGCCATGCAGATGCTAAATCAGCTCGAAACTGAAATTAACTCGCTCCGTTCGAAAGTAGAAATGCTTGAGAAAGCCCATAGAGGGCACGTTCGGCTGGCATATACTCAAATGCAGGCAGCGGTTCCTTCAACCTGGGGTCAACTTTTCAGCACCTATAGCGATATGCTGGCACGCGACTGGTGGCGAGTTTCGAAGTGCTTCGAGCGAATTAAAGTTGTAAACATAGGTGGTGGTGCCATTGGTACCGGTTTGGGAACACCGCGATTTTTTATTATGGATGTAGTTGGTCAGTTACAGCAAATTTCGGGGTTTCCAATTACACGCAGCGAAAATTTAAACGATGCAACTGCCAATCTCGATACTTTAGTAGAAGTACATGCAACCATTAAATCGTTGGCTGTTAATATTGAAAAACTTTCGTCGGATTTGAGACTCTTAGGATCCGATTTGGCAGGGAACCATATTAAACTCCCGGCAAAGCAGGTGGGTAGTTCCCTAATGCCCGGTATAATAAATCCGGTAATCTGCGAGTACGCCATAACCGTTGCACATAAAGTATATTCCAACGACATGTTGGTTTCTAATCTTTGCGGGCAGGGTTGCTTAGACCTAAATGCCTATCTCCCCACCATTGGCCATGCACTACTCGAAAGCATTAAACTTTTAGTGGGAGTTTGCCAAACATTGGGTGCCAATTTGCTAGATGGGTTGCAGGTAAATATCGAAAGCGCAGAGCGCAATGTATACCAAAATCCAGCTATTACCACAGCGCTGCTACCCGAGATAGGGTTTAACAAGTGCACCGAGATGGCCAATTTAATGCGTAGCAATGGCTGTGATGTGTTTGAGGCTAATAAAGTTTTGAAAATGTTAAGTTCTAATAGAATAGAGTTGATTTTGTCAGCTGAAAATCTAATCCGATTAGGATTTTCATTCAAATACTAGTTTTTATGGGTTTAAAAAAGGTAAGTTTTTCTAAATATGCAATTGCATTTGTTTTGTTATTTTCTATTTGGTTTCAGTATTATGCAAAGCGATGGAACGAGAACAGAATTATTGAGTGGGATGTAAAGTCTTACTACTTTTACTTGCCTGCAATTTTTATTTACAATGATATTTCGCTTGAATTTACTAAAGCAGATAAGGATAGGTTTTCGCAATGGTTCTGGGTATATTTTAACGATGAAGGCAAACATGTTGGGAAAATGACAATGGGCATGTCAGTCCTTTATAGTCCCTTCTTCGCAGTAGCCCATTTGTTAGCCGAACCCTTGGGGTACGAACCTACGGGCTACAGCATCCCGTATCGCTTTGCCATATCCATTGGAGCACTTTTTTACCTGATGCTTGGACTGATACTGCTCCGTAAGCTGCTACTGCGTCACTTTAGCGATACCACAGCGGCCATTACACTTATTCTGGTTACTCTAGGAACAAACCTTACCTGGTATGCAACCATTGAGCCCGGTATGTCGCACGTATACAGCTTCACCCTTTTTGTTGTTTTCATTTACCTCCTCCAAAAGTGGTTAGAGCGCGTTACTATTGCAAACACCATCCTTCTGGGTTTGCTTAGCGGTTTAATTTCGCTTGTGCGACCTACAAATGCTGCTATTGGAGTGCTGTTTCTGCTTTGGGGCATAAGTAACCGTATGGAGCTAAAGGAACGGCTTAAGCTGCTCTATGCACGTTGGCCATATATTTACACCATGATTGCAGCTGCCATTTGCATTTGGATTCCTCAGATGCTTTACTGGAAAATGCAAACGGGTCATTTCCTTTACCACTCCTATGGGCAAGAAGGATTTTTCTTCTTCTCGCCAAAAATTACCGATGGTTTATTCAGTTTTCGCAAGGGTTGGCTACTATATACACCCACCATGGCCATTGCACTTATAGGCTTACTTATTCTGCCAAAATATAGTAAAGGGCAAGCGCTTCCCATTTTTACATTCACATTAATTAATATTTATATTATTTTTTCGTGGTGGTGCTGGTGGTATGGTGGGAGCTTTGGAGCAAGGGCGTTTATTGAATCGTATGCACTGCTGGCATTCCCATTGGCTGCTCTGGTTCAATGGTCAATTACCAAAAATATTTACATTAAAATTGCATCAATGTTGCTTTTTGCATTGCTGCTTTTCCACTCCATTTTCCAAACCTTTCAGTACTACTACGGTGCAATACACTGGGACTCGATGACAAGAGGAGCATACATAAATTCTTTTTTAAGTGTAAAACCCCAAGCAGCATTTTACGGATTGATTGAAAGACCCGATTACGCTTCGGCGCTTCAGGGTAAACCCGAAGTGAAAAGCATTGCCCAATTAATACCTGAAGAAAATGATATTTATTTTTCTGAAACATCCATTACAATTGAAGAGGAAACAGAGTTTCGTGAGATTTTTAAAAGACAATTTAGTTGTTTGCCAGAGAATAATATGGTGAAGGTTATGATTACCCCAGGTAACGAAAAACCATTACCAAAAGATCTTCTTTTTTCTGTATTAATTAGCAATACCAAAGAAGAAAGCCTGTATTACATGGATTTTATGTTGTCAAGTTTTATTGTTAATGAAACACCAATTAAGTGGGGAAAAAGAATAAATATTGACACAGATGTTAATACCGATATTTTTGAAGTAAAAATATTCTTTTGGTCACCTAAAAAAGAGCATTTTTCTATAAAGGAAGTAAAAGTTCTCCTATGCAACATGAAACCTTGCTTGTTAAAATTTTAATGATTTTATGTTGCTTTCACAAAACATGAAAACTCAATTTTTTTCGAAAACCCTTGTAGCAAATCTTTATCTTTAATTAAAGTGATTTACATAAAGAATAATGAACATTATTAAGGTTTGTTGACTTTCATTTTTACTTCTTTAATTAAACATAGTTTCTGAAATTAAGGAATGTTAGTTTTTAATTTAGAGTATTTTATTATTAACCATATTTACCATTTCTAAAATGAAAAATAACAGAAAAAATATCATTTTGCTTATAGTTTCACTGTTTTTTCTAGGGCTAGGAACTTTTCAAATAGTACAAAAATTCGACAGGGATATTATTAATATATGGGACGAAGCCAGCAGCGCCAAGAATGCCATTGACATGCTTACGAATGGCAACTATTTGGTACAGTACGACGATGGCGTTCCGGTTAGGGACGATTTTAAACCACCCATTTCACTATGGCTTAAAATGATTTCGTATAAAATATTTGGAATAAACGAGTTCTCCGTCAGGCTACCCTCAATTATTGCTGCTTTACTTACCCTGCTAGCCCTGTGGTATTTTGGTTTATTTATTCTTAAAAAACCCGAACTGGGATTGTTATTCGCACTCCTCACCTCATGCACTCAAGGGTTCATTGTTTCTCATGTTGCACGAACAGGTGAACCCGATGCGCTTGTAATACTATTTGTAACCCTTTCGTTAATTTCGTACTACCTACTTTTGACGAATTACCCACTGAAAACAACAAAATACCTACTCCTTTTTGGATGCTTTGTTTTGCTGGCAATACTCACTAAAGGAATAATTGGGGTTGTTTCACTAGTGGGATTATCGATTTTTACATTAATTACACCTAATGGTCGAAAATTAATTTTTAACTATAAGTTTTGGCTAACCATAGCTTGTGTAATTGCTATAACGGCTTCCTATTATATTGCCAGGGAAGTATTAGATCCTGGGTACCTTGAGGGGGTTTGGAAATATGAGATATATGCTGCAAAAAAACACCCCGATTGGATTGTTCACAAACATCCTGAGTTCAGCTTCTATTTTTATTTTTTATTTTCAGAGGGTTTCTTTCCCTTTTTATTTCTGTTTCCTTTATCGTTCATAACGTTCTTTTTTACTTCAGATATAACTTTTAAAAACTTAATTTCCTTTTCTTTTCTGGGATCTTTCCTCCTTATTTTGATTATGTCCTTATCACATACAAAAAACAATTGGTATATTTCTACAGTTTATCCTTTTCTCATTATTTTTATCGGAAGTGGTGTTTTTGGCTTCTATTTAATACTCGAAAAAAAGGTTCCAGTTCGTTTTAATGCCATTTTTAAAGTACTTTTTGTGATTAGTTTCCTGTTATTATGTATTAAACCAACAATTGCAATTTACAAACAGAATCAAGCCCCCTCAGAGGTTTACAATCTGCACTACGAAGGACGATTCATAAAATATTGCAAGGAAACCGCTCCAGAGGTTAAGAATTTTGAGGTGTTGATGACCAACAATATGAGGCATGCAAAGTTTTATGCCAAAAAGTATAAATACGAAGACGGAAGCAATATTAGGCTACAGAGTAGTTTAAGTGATTCTTTGGTAGGTAAAAAGGTAGCCATATGCAATAGTGAAATTCTTTTAGCATTTCATAAGCAGTACAAATCTGAAAAAGTTATAAATGATGAGTACTGTATGTTATTTAATGTGACAAGGTTTAAAGACGTTACAGATTTCGACACGCTATACTACAATGCAAATTTGTTAAATGGTAAAAGAACACATTTTGTTAACCCTAAGGATACAACGATTCAGTTTTACAATAACGGACTTGTTGGCGACGAATTATTTTTTGGTTCAAGAACCATTTCAACTAATCCATCTAATGCTTTTGCTCTAGCAGTAAACTTTAAGGTTACCGACAAGTTTGTAGTTTCAGCATCTGCTTGGAGAAAGAAGGGTAGTAAAGGAGGGTTAGTTGTAATACATATCCCAGATATTAATTTCTACAATCAAACCGAAACCATTGTCGATAGTATAGCAGGTTGGGAAAAAATTGAAAATAAAGTTCTTATTCCATTTCATTACAGAAATGAAAACATAAGAGCATTTCTTTGGAATACTACTGAATCGGAAATTATTTTTGCCGACTTCAGAGTTGTAACCTACTAAAAATTTGAGCCCTGATGCTGCCAAATCGATTTTAATAAAACCTTCAACTAAAAAATGATACCTTTGCTTCACAACACCCTTAAATAGCCATTAACGTTCACTAAAAATGTATAAGAATAAAACCATTTGTGTAGTTGTTCCATGCTATAACGAAGAGAGCCAAATAGAAAAAGTTATTGGCACAATGCCCAACTTTATCGATAAAATTGTTACAGTTGATGACTGCTCGCGCGACAAAACGGTTGAAGTTATTAGAAAAATAGCCTTTATTAATAACAAGGTAGTTGCGCTTGAGCATTCGCTCAACCAGGGCGTAGGCGGTGCTATAGCCACGGGCTACAAGTGGGCTCGCGACAATAACATGGATGTTGCCGTTGTAATGGCTGGCGACGGGCAAATGGACCCCATTGAACTTCCACGAGTTCTTGATCCTGTAGTGGAAGGCCAAGTTGATTATACAAAAACCAATAGACTTTTTTATGGCGATGCCTATAAGCAAATCCCTCGCATTCGCTTCATTGGCAATTCCATACTATCACTTCTAACAAAAATTGCATCGGGGTATTGGCACATTGCCGATTCGCAAAGTGGGTACACTGCCATTTGTAGGGAGGCCCTCCACACCATCGATTGGGATAAAATGTATAAACGCTACGGTCAACCCAACGATCTTCTGGTTAGGCTTAACCTATATAACTTTAGGGTTCGCGACATAGTTACTAAGCCAGTATATAATGTGGGCGAAAAAAGCAGCATGAAGGTCTGGAAGGTAGTATTTACAATTTCCTGGCTCTTACTTAAACTTTTTTTCTTTAGGCTAAAGGAGAAGCACCTCATTCGCGATTTTCATCCATTGGTTTTCTTCTACTTCTCGGGTTTCATACTTCAATTATTGAGCATTCCTCTAATGGCTCGCTTCATATATTTCTGGATTGTATACGACCATATTCCCAAGGTTAACTTCCTAGCGTGGATGTTCACTGTAATTATGAGCGTTCAGTTCATCCTTTTTGCCATGTGGTTCGATATGGATAGCAACAAACACCTTAAGTAACCGTGAGGAAATTCTTTTTTAACATTATCCTTTACGTTTCTCTTGTTTTCCTTGTTGTTTACTTTTATAGGTACAACTATGTCGATATCAAGAGCATCTCCTTCAATATACCATTTCTCATTGGGTCAATACTTTTTTTATGGCTCGGGTTTATTTTATCATCCTTTGGATGGCGTAGGGCCCTGGCACTACATGGAACTAATATTTCAAAGCATGAAGCCATAGTATCCCATGGAATGTCCGTTTTTTCCAAGTTTATTCCTGGGAAAATTTGGGTTATCCTAGGCCGAGCCTCAAAGGTTTCCTTAAATAACCACTCCATGGAGACTGCTTCATTTGCCTCGTTAAAGGAGCAGCTGGTTTACTTATGGCTTGGGCTCCTTCAGTCCATAATCCTTGTAGCTGGGCCCATGCGCTCCATGGGGTCAGTAATGCTTTTAGCCGCCCTGCTGGTTGGCCTTAGCGCCTTTATATTCTCCGACTGGTTTCGAAGGTTAACCTCACTTTTGTACTTCAAAATTCTAAAAAAAGAGTTAAGCATTCCCCCCATTGCTAAAGGAGAGATTTTAAAACTACTGGCAACAATTTCGTTATATTGGATTTGCTGGGACATTGCATTTTGGTTGTTTGTAAAATCGATTTTTTCCGAAGCGCCTGCAATTACTGCTTTTATATTTCCCATGTCGGTAACCATGGGGGTGCTCGCGCTTTTCACACCAGGCGGGCTTGGCGTTCGAGAAGGGCTCATCACCTTAGGCCTTGTGTCAACAGGCTTACCGTTAAAACTTGCTGCAACAGCAGCTATTGCAGCCCGATTATGGTTTACCACTGGAGAACTTTTTATTTTTACATTTGCCTTTGTGTTAAACCTAAAGCAAAAATTCAATAGAAAGCGGGCAACGGCATTAATTGAAAAACTGAAATATTAACGAAGGCATATTAATCCAATGCGTAAAGTAGCCATTATCGATATGGGCACCAATACCTTCAACCTTCTGGTTGCCGAGGTGAATAACGAAGGCACTTATCGAATTGTTAATAGCAGCAAGCAACCCGTAAAACTGGGGGAGGGTGGAATTAACGAAAAAATTATAGTTCCGGCAGCTTTTCAGAGAGGTTTGAAGGCCATTGCTGAGCACTTCAGAACCATTATGCTTTATGGTGCTACCGAGGTTTATGCATTTGCCACATCGGCTACCCGAAATGCAACCAATGGGCAGCAATTTGTAAGCGAAATTTATAACCAATTTGGAGTAGCTGTGCAGGTTATCCCTGGCGATAAGGAGGCAGAACTAATTTACTATGGAGTTCGTCAGGCCGTCGATTTCGGCCAGCAGAAGGCTCTAATTCTCGACATTGGTGGCGGTAGTAACGAAGTTATTATTGGTAACAACCGGCAACTTTTTTGGAAAAAAAGTTACGATTTGGGTATATCGCGCCTGCATCAGCATTTTAACCCCTCCGACCCAATAACCCCTGCCGAAAGGTTAGAGATTGAAAAATTTATTATTGCTCAGCTGACCGATTTGGATATGGCAATGAAAGAGCATAAGCCCAAGGTAATTGCTGGCAGTTCGGGTTCGTTCGACACTTACAGGAGCATAATGTTCGAAGCAGGTATAATCGCTTCAAACGGGCAACCATCGGTTGAGCTACCTCTGCATGAGTATATATCTCTGCACGAAAAACTTGTTGCCATGACTATTGACGAGCGAAGTCGAGTGCCGGGCATGGAACCGGTTCGGGTCGAAATGATAGGTTTGGCCTCCATATTTACGCACCTTCTGGTGAAACGATACGGCCTCACTCAAATGTACCAGTCGACCTATGCGCTCAAGGAGGGTGCTATCTGGCAACTGCTGAATTCAAAATAATTGGTTTCTTAAACCCTAACCCCACACAAATGCTGCTTGTTACTGCCGCAACCCCTATCGAATTAAAACCTTTAGTTGGCAATGCTCCCGAATTGGCTGTAGGCCAAGTGGCTAGTTTTGTACTTGAAAACGGGATTGCAATTGATGTTCTACTTACTGGAGTTGGTGCCGCCCCAGCTGCTGCCAACCTGGCAATGGCAATAATGAAGAACCAATACAATATGGTATTGAGTATTGGTATAGCAGGCGCTTTCTCTGAAACCCTGAAGATTGGTGATGTAGTTCTGGTGGCTACCGATTGTTTTGCCGATTATGGGATTGATAATAGAGGGCAGTTTGTTTGGCTATACCGCAGTGGTTTGGTATCCGATAATGAGTTACCATTTAGTGCGGGGAAATTATTATCGCATGGTCTCGAAACAATAGTCGGCATTGAGCACTTGAACAAAGTGAAAGGTATTACCGTTTCTATGGCAAGTGGTTCCGACATTGTTATTGAGAAGTGGAACCCCCTTTTTGCTCCCGACATTGAAACCATGGAGGTGGCAGCTCTAATGTATGTATGCCATATGGCAAAGGTTCCCTTGGCTTGCCTCAGGGGCATATCCAATAGAGTCGAAACTCGGAATGTTGCTAATTGGGATATTCCCAATTCAACTGCAAATGTTTGCCGCGAAGCAATGAATATAATTCGATCTAATAGTTAAAGATTTTTGTCCATGAATCTGAGTTTGTCCATTTCTACCTGTCCCAACGACACCTTCATATTCGAGGCGCTGGTTAACAATAGAATAGACACCCATGGATTGTCGTTCAACCTGCATATGGCCGATATTGAGGAACTCAACACTTTGGCATTGAACGGCCAAGCCGATGTGATTAAACTTAGCTATGCAGTTTATCCATGGGTTAGCGCCTCATATCAAATGCTAAATACCGGAAGCGCATTGGGAAAAGGGGTAGGGCCCTTGGTTGTTTCAAAAAGAAAAATTTATCCCGACGAACTACACGACGCTTCGGTTGCCATTCCTGGCGAAAAGACTACAGCCAATCTGCTTTTTTCAATTTTCTTCCCCTCTGCTAAACAAAAAAGTGTTGTCCTTTTCTCCGATATCGAGGAGGCAGTGGCATCCAATGCTTTCGATGCAGGGGTTATTATTCACGAGAGCCGTTTCACATACCAAAAAAAGGGGCTGCAAAAGGTTGCCGATTTGGGTGAAATATGGGAAAAGTCGACCCAACTACCCATACCGCTTGGTGGTATTGCCATTAGGCGAAGCCTTCCGGAAACAATAAAAAAACGGGCAGAAGCATCAATCCGCTCGAGCCTCGAATTTGCTCTCGCAAATAGCGCCATAACAGAACCATTTGTGCGAATACATGCTCAGGAAATGGATGCTGAAACCATTTGGAAGCACATTGGTTTATATGTAAATAATTATTCGCTCAATTTGGCAAGCGAAGGTAAAAGGGCCATCGAAAAGTTATGGTCTGAATCGCATCGACTTGCTGGCGCAAGTGAGATTCAACGCCCTGCATTTCTTGAGCATTAGCACCCTTTTTTGACTAACTACCGTATTTGTTTGATATTCAATTTGCATTTACTATATTGTAAGTTGAAATAATTACAAACTTTGTATTATGTTCAATTTATATTTTTCTTAACTTTAAAAATAAAATTACAGCCCAATCAAAAAAATATACCATGGATTTACCCCTATTTGGAAAAAGAAAAAAGTTCATCGAAAAAATAGACGCTATTGATAATAGTTTGCATTTAGAAATTTGGGAGGAGCATTACTATTTTCTTCGCATGGAGGTGTATGTAAGAAAAAAGGAACGCTTTGTTCGCATTAGGGCAGAAAGTGTAGAAACAAAACTAGGCTAGTTTCTTCAATACAGTATTTAAAAAGCAGGTTTACCTGCTTTTTTTGTTTTAGGCTTGGAAATGCAATATTGAACAAAAAGGTATGGCATGCGTTTTTATTTATAATCGATTTAAATAACTTAAAGTTTAAATTATGGCTTTCGAATTACAAAAACTTACGTACGACTATAAGGCTTTAGAGCCCTATATTGATGCTCAAACCATGGAGATTCACCACTCAAAGCATCATGGAGCATACACAACCAACCTAAATAATGCCATTGCTGGCACCGAAATGGAGCGAATGAGCATTGAAGAGATAATGAAAAGCATTTCGAAGTACCCTGTTGCGGTACGCAATAATGGGGGAGGATTCTATAACCATAACCTTTTCTGGAACCTTATGGCACCCAATGGCGGTGGCAATCCTGTTGGTAATGTTGCTAATGCTATCAACTCGCAGTTCGGGTCGTTCGAAAATTTCAAGGAGAAATTCACTGCTTCCGCAGTTTCGCGGTTTGGTTCTGGCTGGGCATGGCTTATCGATAGGCATGGCCATCTCGAAATTTTTTCAACCCCAAACCAGGATAATCCCCTCATGGATATAGCCGATTTACAAGGCCATCCTCTTTTGGCACTTGATGTTTGGGAACACGCCTACTATTTGAAATATCAGAACCGCAGGCCCGAATACATTCAGAATTTCTGGAATGTTGTTAACTGGAACGAGGTTGAAAAGAGATTCAATTCAAGGTAATCTATTATCCATTTCATTTTTAAGGGCCCCCAATAGGGCCCTTTTTTTATTAAAAGGATTGCAGTGTCGCTTGAATTTTTTAATTTTATATCAAACAGCTTTGAATAGTCATTATTTGTTTAGCTATTGTTTTTTTAGGGTTGTAAATATTATTTCTTAATAAAAAACCATAAAAAATTTGAGTCATGAAATACGAATTGCCCAGCTTGCCTTACCAAGCAGATGCTCTGAGCCCAATAATAAGCGAAAAAACCATTGAGTTCCATTACGGAAAGCACCATTTGACGTATGTAAACAATTTGAATAATTTGGTTACAGGAACTCGATTCGATGGAGCAACCCTCGAAACCATTGTTAAGGAAGCCGATGGAGCCATTTTTAACAATGCTGCTCAGGTATGGAATCATACTTTTTACTTTAACACCTTCTCACCCAATCCCAAACCATTGCCCGAAGGTGAACTGCTTCAGTCTTTGGAACGAGACTTTGCTAGCCTCAATGATTTTAAGGTAAAGTTCAGCAATGCTGCAGTAACCCTATTCGGATCGGGATGGGCCTGGTTGGTTAAGGATGCATACGGTAATCTTCAAATTATTCAGGAATCGAACGCAGGGAATCCATTGAGGCAGGGACTTATACCGCTACTTACTTTCGACGTTTGGGAACATGCATACTACCTCGATTACCAGAACCTTCGGGTCAAGCATATTGAGGCGCTTTGGCAAATTGTCGACTGGTCTGTAATTGAAACTCGTTTTATGCAATTATAAAAAAATGACGTAAAGTTAACGGCTATTAAATTTGCATTAAGAAGTGAAAACTTGACCACAAAGGGCACTAAGCATTGCTCAAAACACACAAAGTAAAACATATAGAACTTAAACTTTGTGTTTCTTTGTGCTCGCTTTGTGGTTCTGCCTGTTCATCAGGCAGGCTTAGTGGTTAAAAAATAGTTGAAGTACCAATAATCACTAACTAAACGACATTGAATTGAAAGTACTGAGGTTTCAAACTCAGGATGGCCGAAAGTATTAATGTAGCTGAATAAAAGAATTCCAATAAGAATAATGGTATTAATTGCTAAGTAGGTTTAAAATACCGGACAAGGTATTGCTCTCCAACGCTTCTTCGTTTTCACAGTAAAGGTATAAGAGAATGCCACTTCGTGCGAACCCCCGGAGGCAAATCCGAGTTTGGAGACCGTGAAGTCGTAGCTGTAGGCTACGCTTAGTTGCTCGTATCGGTAGCCAAAAAGGAACGCTACAGCATCGCTGCCAGAGTATTTGCGGCCAAGGGGTATGCCACGGTACCATGTTCCAAACAGGAAGGGCTGGCGGTACCAGTAAAGTCCCAAATCGGCCTGGCGGTAATCGCCCTGAACCTTCACGTTATAAGCAGCAGTAATGCTTTCTTCAATAGGGCGGAGAATGAAACCCCGAAGAACTATACGTACCCCACCGTATGCGGAAAACTTATAGGGTGTACGTGCGTCGTCGCCAAAGAAGGTTCGTTCGGGCTTGAGCATGTGATCCCAAGTAACGCCAGCCCAAATATTATCTGTATATGCCAGCAGCGATGTGGAAACATCAATATCGCGAATAGCATCCTTTCCGGGGCGTTGCACAGAGGTTGGGGGCATTGGGTCGGAGGTTAGCTGGTCGCCAAAAATTAGGCGCGACCAATCGAGTCCTTGTTGGGTATAGTAGAACCCCACTCCGGGGCGGATGTGCCAATCGGGGGAGGGGGTGATGTCGTAACTGTAAACAATGCCCAATAGAGTGGTTCCCATACGGCCATCGCCGGCAATGTCGCCTACGGCAAGAAGTCCGAGGCCGCTTTTAAAGTTCACAAAGTTGTGGTCGTATGAGAAGCTGAAAGATTGAAAAGTGCCAGGAACGGCAGCCCACTGGTTACGGTAGTTGCCCGCAACCCTATGCCCCAAGGTACCTCCAGCATAGGATGGTGCCAGATACAAGGGGCTAGCGTAAAACTGAGTGAACTGGGGGTCCTGTGCCCAAATAAATTTGGATATCAGGAGAGAAAGGAGTATGATGAAAAATTGCTTCATGGTTTCAAAATTCTTCGTTTACCTAAGTAGTGTAACATTGCCCCTCAGGTCGAATAGTTTGCCGTCGGCAAATTTGCCAACTGCTCTCCAAACATAAACATCCTGTGGGCATAGCTTGCCGTTAAAGTAGCCATCCCAGCCAATGCGTACGTTGTTGCTTTGAAATATTTGTTCCCCCCAACGATTGAATATTAGAAGTTTGTAGTCGATTACACCATCCCAAACAGGGTGGAATACTTCGTTCTTGTAGTCAACCTCATCGTATACCCCGCCATTAGGCCCAGCCGTATTGGGGACAAATGCGTTGGGAAACCGAATTCTTCCCGAGCCCTCAACCCAAACTGCTGGGAAAACGGATGTAGTATCGGAGCAACCGTACTCGGTAAAGGCATAAAGCGTTACCCTATATTCCCCTAAGTCTCTGTATAAGTGGATAGGATCCCGTTCGGTGTAGAAAGTGCCATCGCCAACATCCCAGAGGTACGAATGCCCGTATTGGCTTGTGTTATAGAAGTGAACCCATGCGTCGGGGAGCAGCACTTTAATGGGTGCAACTGCAAAACTTGCAATTGGATTCTGGTAAACTCTATACACACGATAAAAGTGCTTCTCGCCTCCATCTCCATAAACTGTAAGTTTTACGTTATAGTATCCTGGTTCGGTGAAGGTATGGTTCGGTTCGAAATCGGTAGAAGTAGTTCCATCTCCAAAATCCCAAAGGTACGAATTTCCATATAGAGAATTGTTTATAAAGTATACTTCCAGCGGTGCGCACGAAGCATATGTTTCTGATTCGAATAGCGAAATAGGTTCGGGGGGTAAAAGGGTAGCATTGCTAGAGAAATTTGAGGAGCAATTTGTATTGGCCACTTCAAGGGAAACTTGGTATTGGAAATTGTTTCCTATGGGCCCCCATGTTTCATAAGTATGGCTAACGGGTTCCATGGCATTCGATCCAAAGCCATCGCCAAAGTGCCATGTATAGTTCCAGTCGGGCGAAGCGGGGTAAGTTAAATTCTCAATACCAAAAGTGGCATCGGGGAAGATTTTTAGGGGTGGATTAACAACAAACGATGCTACGGGTGCCGCATAAACAGTAAGGGGTCGAGTTGCTTGATCAACGCATCCATACTCTGAGTACGCAGTTAAAACAACGTTAAACACCCTGTCGGTGGTACTTGTGTTAACAAAACGATGGATAGGGTTTGTACCGCTCAACGAAGTGCCATCGTCGAAATTCCAGTTGTAACTCCACCCATTTTGGGTTGTATTCTGAAGATTAACAACAAATGGGTTGCATGCTGCATCGCCCGGATCGAAATGGAATGAGGCCCTAACTTCTGGATAAGCATATACGAATTGCCCCGAAATGTCTTCGCAACCATATTCACTCATGGTATTAAGCGTAACGTAAAAGGGTGCTATGGTATTAGTTAGGTTAGAGAATGCGTGGGTTACATTATCCTTCAGGTGGGTAATGTGAGGTAAACTACCATCTCCAAAATTGTAGGTGTATGTTAAATTGGTTCCAAGTGAAAGATTCTCAAACTCAGCATCGAAGGGTGAACAATCGATGTATTCCCCCACAACACGAACCAGCGATTCGGGTTTGGGGTATACAGTTATATTTCTCGAAATCGAATCGATACAACCATGCATAGAGGTAGCTTTAAGCTTAACATTAAATACTTGGTTAAGCGTAAATGAAGAGTTGCTAAATGTTATACTAGGATCGGAAAGGATTGAGTTAGTTCCATTGCCAAAACTCCATAAAAAGGTTGCATTGTTTTGGTATGCGTTGGTGAGGTTCATAAAGTCTACCGGATGCGGATGGCAACCCTCAAAGTCGGCACTGAAATCGGGATGAATATGGGGGTATACAGTAACTTCGCGTGTTGATGTGCTGCTGCACGTCGGATCGCCAATATAGCGAGTAGTTAAACTTACGGTTGGTGTGAAAATGTCGAGTGGATCCAAACTATTTACGAATGTAATTGTGCCCGGTTGTGCTTGGTTGTCAATGGGTAGCCCATTGCCAAAATCCCATTCGTAGGTGTATGCTGAACTAACGGAAGCATTGTTAAAGTCCACAAATAATGGGGTGCAACCTTCAACGTTTTGAAGCGTAAACAGCGACTCTACTAATGGGTAAACTCTTACGCTTCTCGACGATACTGAACGGCAACCATGCACATTTGTAGCTAATAAGGAAACGTTAAAGTCCTGAAAGTTCTCTCTGCTCGGGTGTGAGAATATCCAGCTGGGTGAATCGTCGATGGTTGTATTCCCGTCGCCAAAACTCCAAAGGTAAGTTGCATTACCAGTACTGTTATTGGTAAAAGTAACGGGTAGTGGGTTACAGCCCCTGTCGGTACTCACATCGAATAATGAAACAACCCTTGGGTTAACAACAATAGTGCTTGTAAAAATATCTTGGCATCCAGTAACCTCATCCAGCGCAGTCATGGATATGGTATAAGTTAGAATGTCGTTGTCTGTTGGGTTGTCGAATACTTGGATAAACGGATCCTTATTGTTTGTAACCGCAGTTTGCCCCATATGCCCAAAGTCCCAATCGTAACGGGTACCATTAAGGGAACTGTTTTCGAATATTACATTGTAAGGTGTACAAACCGAATCGAACCGGAAAGCGAAATGCGACTCAACTTTGGGGTAAACAGTAACTGGTATAACTTGCTGGTTTGTACAGCCATTGGGATTTATGGCTGTTAGTGTAACATCGAAAATTCTATTTACAGCACTTCGGTTCACAAAGGTGTGGGTTACATTTTCCTCATTGTCAATAGTGTAGCTTTGTCCGTCGTCGTAATCCCAGTCGAATATTAAGCTACCACCCGTTGAGTTGTTGCTAAATGTAATCTCCAGATCGGAACAGCCAATAATTGTTGTCGCATTGAATTGAGCTACTACATGTGGGTAAATTTGAAGATTGCGTGAAAATGTTTCACGACATACTCCTCCTGCATTGGTAACCTCAAGGGTAATGGTGTAATTGGTTATATTATCGGGGTCGGGGTTACTGAATACTCTTGAAAATGGATTCCCATTGGGCAGCGTTTCATTGGGTATGGCACCGCCAAAGTCCCAATTATACTCAGTTGCCCCCACACTCGAGGGGTAAAAAGTAACCGGGAATGGAGAGCATATAGTTGCCTGTTCGAAAGTAAACCCTGCCGTAAGCCTTGGGTGCACCGTTATAGGAACCGATACCTGATGCGAACAGCCGTAGGTAGTTGAGGCGGTTAATATAGTAGTATAGGTTACAGGATTAGAAGGATCGTTATTGTAAAATGTATGCAAGGGGGCTACTTCTGTAGAGGTTCCGCCATCGCCAAAATTCCAGAAAAGGAAATCGGGAGGTGAGGCAGAGTTGGTAAGTACGCTGTTACTTGTAAACGTAACCTCAAATGGGTCGCAGCCGGTTTGTCCCGGAACTAGCGAAATGGCAGCGGTAACTTCTGGGTAAACGGTAATGGTGTGAGTAGCCTCCTCAAAACATCCCATGTGGTTTTCTACACGTAGTTTCGAAAGGTAATCGATTACAACACCCGTTTGGTTTGTAAGCGTTTGTGGGAAAGTTACTGCTTGGGTAATGGATGTATTGTTAATTTCGTAGGCACCATTCCCATCGAAATCCCATCGGTAGGCAGTAATGCCCGGATGCTTCATTACCTCAACTACAAACGGGTGGGGCGAGCAGCCAGCGTAGCTGTTTACTGCAAAAGAAGCATCGATATATGGATAAACAGTTACAGTGCCTGTAGCTACATCGAAGCAGCCATATTCTGATGTGGCTACAAGAGTAACGTTATAATTAGCATCGGCCCCCGATAGGTTGCTGAAAGTGTGGTTTGGGCTCTGCTGCACCGATGTGCCTCCATCGCCAAAACTCCAGTTCCAAAATACCGTGTTGGCCTTCGATTGGTCGATAAACGTTACAGGGTGCGGGTTGCAACCGGCACTTACATTGGGTATGAATGCTGCAGTAACCGATGGGTAAATGGTTATATCTCTTTCTAGGATATCGATACAATTTCCTTCGTTGGTAACCTCTAGCCTAAGGGTTCTTGTAACAGGAATTAATCCATCGTTTATGTATATGTGAGTATGGTCGGCGGTTGTGGGCGAGTTGGGAGTACCATCGCCGTATACCCAAAGGGTGCTTACTATTCCACCTGTAGAATTATTATCGATATTTACGGTTAGTGGTGAGCAGCCTTCCGATGGAAGTACGGCAAAATCGGCTCGAAGCCGCGAGTAAACTGTAACATCAGCTGAAAGCGAGTCAGCGCATCCCCACGGATTAATAACTTTTAGTTTAACTGGATAAACCTGCGGGAAATCGGTTTGATTGTTATATGTATGGGTAGGATTAAAGGCTGACGAACCGGCACCATCGCCAAAGGTCCAGCTATACGAATTGGTGGGTGGGTTGTGAGGAATAGTAAGGTTTTGGAATATAACCTCGGTAAGGTTGCATACCACTGGGTTTGAAATGGTAAAATTGGCATCGACCTGTGGATAAACAGTAACCGTTCGGCTAAGGGTTTTCAGGCAGCCCTGCTGGTTTTGCAATATAAGTTCAATGGTGTAGGTTATGGGTGCAGTACCTGTATTTACAAGGTTTAGGGTATGGTTTGCTCCTGTAGTTTGGTACTCAACTCCGTTTAGTCGCCACGAATAGAACCTATCATCGCCAACCGAGAGGTTGGTAACGTTAACCTCGAGAGGAGCACAACCTGCTGCCTTGTCGAGCGTAAAGTTTATATCGAAAAATGAGTAAACAGTAACCGTTGAAAAGGCCGTATCTCTACACCCGAAGGGTGATATGGCTTCGAGAGAAACTACATAGGTAGTATCGCGTGGAACCGGGTTGTGAAATATGTGCAAAGGGCTATTAGCATCAGAACTCTGCTGGTCGCCAAAATTCCATAGGTAGGTATCAACCGTGTTAGTGCTTGAGGTATTGGTAAATTGCACAGCTAACGGGTTGCAGCCCTGGGTAACATCTTGAGTGAAAGAAGAACCAATGGATGGGTAAACCACAATTGTTTTTGTGTAGATAGAACTGCAGAAGTCGGCATTCTTCAAAAGTAACGTTATGGTGTACTCAATGGGTGCATTGGTGTTATTCTGGAATGTATGTGAAAAAGTAAATGGGTTGGGAGGTGGAGGAATTAATAGTGTTGCCGGGTCGTTATCCCAGAGCCTATAGGCAGAACCGTCGCCCATGTCGTATTGCCATGAGTAGCCACCAAGCGACTGGTCGTTAAAGGTTACGGTTAATGGGGCGCACCCCGATACTTTATCGCTTGTAAAAAAGGCATTGATTGGGGTTGAAACTAGCACATTCACAAGAGCCGAGTCGGTCATGTTGCAAGCTCCCGAAACAACCACCTTGTACTGTGTATTAACTGTAGGGTTAGCAAACGGCATCTGGCTATTGGGGTCGCTAAGGGTTGTGGCTGGCGACCAAGTAAAATTGGTGCCTCCAACCGCAAAAAGTTGAACTGGCGTACCGTGGCAGGTTTTTAGTATTGTAGAGCCCGTACCGGCAACCACCGCTGCTACCTCTAATACATTATAATCCGAAAAGTACCCGTAAAAGCAAGTAGTTCCTGCTCCACCATTAACAATACCAAGGTGGAAAATATCTTTTGTGTTCGAAATTAAATGTTGCCCAACGGCCACCTGAGCAGTAGTGTATCCCGTTGCTCCTAAAAACCTAGCAACACGCCATTGCGTGCCGGGCACCGGTTGGAACGATGCCGGATTAATTAAATCGTTTCGTACAACGCCATCAAACAGGAAGCCATCCTCTGCACCATCGCGCACCATCATGGTGAGAAAGAACTGCTGGTCGTTCGATCGGGTAAAGGCAACCTGTGTACTTCCGGTGCATATGTCGATGGGAGGTAAAAGGGCCATGCCCTGTTCGCAACCAAACCCTCCAACGTGCATAACGTAAACCGGATTATTTGAAATGACCCCCCAAAAGGCCGGAGGGTCTCCAACGGCACCATCAGGAAACTGACGGTATGCTTGCTCCCCGGCATTTAAGTTAAAGTTTACTCCCCCAATATCTACAGTGGTGCCATCTTGTACTGCAAGTACATAAACATGATCTCTCTTGCTAGAATTATCAAGGAAAGTTCTGACTACTGCATACTGTTTCCCCAAAATATTTACTGGAACCAACTGGTCGCCAATAACATCGCGACAGCCTCCGGCTGTATGGATAATGGAGTCGTCCTTAAGGGTAACAGCAATGGGTTTGGTTGAGGTAATTCTTGTCCCTATTAGCCTGTCAGCAGTAGCTTGGCTTTTATTTAAAGGGAATAGAGAAAATGTTTGCCCTCGTTGTAAAGTAATAGTTATTGGAGTAAAAGCTGCTACATTGGTAAGGGGTAAGCCGTAACTTGCAGGTCTTCTTGCAACTATTGTTACTACAGTATTGTCTTCGGTAGCAACTATGTCAATTGCCGAGTAGGGCTGGGGCGTATAATTGCCATTAACACCGTGGTTCTGGAATGGTGTAAAGAATTCTGTTCCTAATGCATTTCTACCCTTAAGTGCCCATATATCGGCATTACGTAGGTTGCTTACTTCGTAGTAAGCTGTAATAACATTGGTAGATTGCACAAGGATTCCGAACGGGTTTATACCCGATGCATTAAGGTTCTTGTTTTCCATCAGGTTCACATCGCCAATTCCGGCTCTCCATATCCACCAGGATAAATCGACACTCTGCGAACTGTTGGCTGGCATGTTGAAGGTAATATCGGCAAAGCCAGTAGGGTTCGTTGTTGGGTTAAATCGATTGGCAGGCATGCTAACCGTTACGGTTGCCGCAAGGCCCATGGTTGAGAAGCGAAGGAAAGTGGGAACTCCACCGGCAGGCGATCCACCTCCGTTGTGCCCAACGGTTAGGTCGGGGGCTACAAACCAGAACTCAGTATCGGTTTGGGCCTTCAGGTTGCTTGAAACCAGAGCAAGGAGTAAAAAGGTAATAAAAATGGTTCTCAAACGCAATAGAAAGCAAAGAGGCATGGTAGCGGGGAACGTTATTTTGAGCGATTTCATGATAGGCCCTTTCGTGTAAAAAATAAAACCATTCGTTTCAACTTTACGTACATTCGTGTATAAATGTTGTTGGTTTGTCAAAAATAAATTACAATTATTAATTTGCAAAACTTATGGCTGAATGAATCAAAAGGCAGAAAACAATTAACTGGAAATTTGAAACTACATACAAATATAACAATAATGGTTTTTTACAAAAGGATTTTGTGTTTTAATCAACTATTATTCAAAAACCTTTGATTTGGTTAAATGTTTTACTGTATATTTGATTGTTTGTGAGCAATTGCAATTAAAGGAAGTTGTTAAATAAACCGCATACCCATGAAAAAAACACTACTCGTAGTTTGTGCTCTGCTCTATTGTACAATAAGTTCAATAGGACAAACCGTTTACCTTTCCGAAACATTTGAGGGTGGAAGCCCTTCGGCTGGTTGGACCGAATCTTTTGTGCTGGGCTCACAGGTTTGGCGGTACCGAAACGGAGGGTACAACCCTAACGATCCCAATGGCCTTCTATTTCCACCCCAGGGCCCCGACATTGCAAGGAATCCTCCTGCTGCTCATGGAGGAACTTATAATGCATTTTTCCAGAAGGAATCCATTGCGGGCGAGCGTACAAAACTTATTTCGCCCATGATGAATTTGGAGGCAGCCATAAAACCCGAACTTACCTTTTGGTTAGCACAGGTAATGTGGCCTTTCGGTGGGAACTTTTACCAAGATAAGTTGAGGATATACTACCGAAATACTACCAACGAAAACGACTGGGTGCTGCTTCAGGAGTATACAGACGAAGTGCCAGTTTGGACTGAAATAAAAGTGAATTTACCCAATCCAACTGCTACTTACTACATCGCATTCGAAGGTGAAATTGGTTCGGGATTTGGCGTATGTATCGACGATATTTCTGTAGTTGAAAAAGGTTCGCAAAATCTTTGGATTAGAGAACTTAAGGTGAACCATCCCAACCTAAATTATGTGCCTTCGGGAACTAATAATGCCCAAATTCTTAGGCTCGATTTAAAGGTATTTGGAAATACAGGAGAGGCTCTCTTGAATAATTTAACCATTAACTCGCTCAATACGAGCGATAACGATGTGGCTCCAAACGGAATTAAATTGTATAGGACAGCAACCCAGGCTTTTAGCGACGAACATCCCATTGCCCCTCCCTCAAATTTCTCCGGTGGGGTTGCAACATTCAGCAATATTGGGTATAGTTTGCCTGTGGGTATTTCATACCTGTGGGTTACATTCGATGTGAAACTCGATGCCAAACACGGTAATTTTCTCGATGCCTACATTCCGGCTCTTGGCATATTAATGAACGATACGCTTTATCCACCCGACAACGAATCGCCCTTGGGGAACAGGGTAATTTACGAGCGAATTTATTTAGAAGATTTTGAGGGTGATGATCATGGGTGGGCACTTACGGGCGACTTTCAAATAGCTGCTCCGCAAGGGCTTGGAGGGGTAAATGGTCGTCCCGACCCCACATCGGCTTTTGGAGGTCTTCGGGTTTTAGGTAACGACCTCACTGGTATGGGAGCAAGCCCCGGCGATTACGAAACGAATGTCAGTTTCTCAGCATCTAACAGGGCCATATCGCCAAGCCGCGATTTAACTTATTATAAGGACATGAAGATTGCTTTCCGTCGATACCTGAACGTGGAGGTATGGGACAAATCGGCCATTGATGCTTCTACCGATAACGGACTTACATGGCAAACCATATGGGATAATAATAACTACTTTATCGACCCTGCCTGGTCGTTTCAGTATGTTGACATACCGCCCATGTTCGAGCGAAAGAAAAATTTCAAGTTCCGTTTCAGATTGGGACCTACCGATGCTCTCGATAACTATTCGGGTTGGAACCTCGATAACGTAATGCTTACCGCCGATTTTATTAGCCGCGATGTGGGAGTGGTTGAATGGGTTTCACCCAAATCGGGGTGCGGCCTTACTGCCAACGAGCAGGTTAAGGTTAAGGTAGCCAACCTAGGAGGCGCACCCATTACCGAGCCATTCCCAGTGTCATACTCTTTCAATGGGGGAACCAATTGGGTTACCAACACTTTTAACCAAGTATTAAATGTAGGCGATACGGTTGAATTCTCCTTCACCTCCACGGTTGACTTGCTCGAGCCCGGCTTGCGACCCAACGTGTTGGCTCGTACCGAATTACCGGGTGAGGAGTATTTGCAAAACGACCAAATAAGTACTTCGGTTTACTCCGTGCCAACCTATACACCTCCTTTTGCTCAGAATTTTGAAATAAACAATGGCTTTTTCCGCCCAATGGGCACAAACCTTTGGCAATATGGAACCCCCAATAAATCGGTAATAAATTCTGCATCGTCGGGGGTGCAAACATGGGTAACCCACATTTCGCAAAATTATGGCAATGCGCTATCGGCTTCCAATCAAACCATATTTGCCGACGATTTTGAGGATGAGTTGGGATGGGCTTTTACTGGCGAATTTGAACGGAACATCCCGTACAACGATGAAATCCCTTATTTTGCTAATTCTGGTTTCTTCTCAATTGGTACCGATATATCGGGGTTGGGTTCTAAGCCCTATTTGTACGAAAACGGTATTGCTCCTGCCTCTGCATATTGGGCCACTTCACCGCCAATCGATGTGTCGAATTACCGCAATATTCGACTCCAATTTCAGCGATACTTGGTAATGAACGCTGGCGACTCATCGAAAGTTGAGGTGAGCCCCAATAACGGTGGACGTTGGTATACCCTTTGGAAAAGTAATGCGGCTATTACCGACGATTGGTGGAACTTAATAGAGTTAACTATACACGATTCGCTTGCATACGCAACCCAGCTGCGCATTAGGTTTTCGCTACCCTACTCATCGGCTTCGGGCCAAACTGCTGCAGGTTGGAATATTGACGATGTGGCTATCGTTGGCGACTTTTTTAGTAGTAGTCCTTCGATTCTTGAGTTCCCCTGCTTCGATTTAACTGCACTAACCAAACCCGTTTTCGAAGCTCGACTTTGGGTCCATTCCGAACCCGATGTTGATGGTTTGGCCCTATACTACTCCATAGACGATGGCGTAACGTGGAGCCATGTGTCGAATATCACTGCCTATAACTCCTACTGGAACTGGTATGGTGGAAATTCCGTTTCGGCTCTGGGAACCGATGGCTGGAGCGGTAGCACCGGAGGGTGGATTACCGTAAAGCACCTTTTACCTTCACAGGTCATAGGCCTTTCGGGTGTTAAGCTGCGTTTAGTTTTTGCCACCGATAAGTTTAATAACAACTTTAACGGTGCTGCTATTGATGATGTGAAGATTTACGATGCCCCTCACAACGTTGGAATTATCGATATTGTTTCACCCCAGTCGGCATGCGACCTGAGTGCCTCTCAGGCATTCACCGTAACGCTTGCCAACCATGGTATACGGCCGGTCCCTTCGGGGCAGCAGGTGAGCATTGGAGTGCGCGTGGAGAGGGAAGGGCAGATTCAGACATTTACCGAAATAGTTTCCCTATCGAGCACCCTGGGAGTAGGTAGCTCGGTAAATATTAATCTTACCAGCCGCCTCAATATGAGTGCCAGCGGATTTTATAACGTGGATGCCTATACGCTTTCGGAGGTGAATCCCTTCTTTTACTCTTCCGTAGCCAACGATACGGCCACCTCGGTGGTAGAGGTTCGCAAACCCTTTGTTGAACTAGGTCCCGATATTTACACGGTTACCCCCGATACCATTGAATTTAATGTGACCAACCCCAACGCCACATCGTACCTGTGGCAAGATGGATCGACCGAGCCAATTTATCAAGTAACTAGTAATACTACCGCGCTATACTGGGCTCAGTTGAGCAACGCAATCCCTTGCATCGCTCGCGATACTGTTCGGGTTTTCAAACTCGACGTTGATTTGGGTGTTGATGCAATTGTAAGTCCCGTTTCGAGTTGCGAACTTTTCGAAGAAACCCCATTGACCCTTCGGATTGTAAATTTTGGAACCGATACGCTGCTGGTGGGTCGTCCCGTAACCCTTGGATTCGAATTCGATGGAGAACCACCCGTTAATGTTAATTATAACCTGCAGCAGATACTTTATCCCGATTCCGCTTTCAACTATACGTTTACTCAAACCCTCGATATGCGTGACGAGCGTAGCTACCCCATTCGGGTTTGGGTAAGCACTACAAACGATGTGGAACCGCTGAACGATGAGCTGAACGAGAATATTACCGTTTACGGATACCCACCTTTCGATCTGACCCCCGACTATTTGTACCTAACTGGTAACGAATACACCCTCGATGCGGGCCCGGGTTACGAAGGGTACTACTGGCATAACGATGGTAGCACTGAACAAACCTTTACCACCGATACCATTGGATGGGTAATTGCTACCGTAACCGATGCCAACGGATGTACCACTACCGATTCTTCGTACATCCACCTGAAGTACCGCGATGTGATTCCTTACCAAATTGTTACACCTGTAACTGCTTGTGAATATACTGAATCGATTTTCCCATCGCTACGTGTTAAGAATAATGGTACCGATACTCTTTATATGGGCGTTGATGTGGTAACCGTCGCTTACAGGTTGGATGGAGGTGCTTGGGTTGAAGATGTTGCCAACCTGACCTCTGATGTGCTGCCCAATGGCACCTTTGTGCATACCTTTGCCCAGCCCGTAGACCTGACAGCAGTAGCTGTTTACGAATTCGATTTTTCAGCTACTTCCGATGGCGAAATGAGACTCCTTAACGACGAAACATCGCAAACCGTTTCGGTATTCGGTGTTCCCAATGTGGAACTAGGTGGTCCCTACTTTACCAGGGAAACCTCTTTGGAACTCGATGCGGGTGCGGGTTTCGATGAGTACTTGTGGAGCACAGAGGAGACTACGCAAGCCATAACCGTTACCCAGTCGGGAACCTATTCGGTAACTGTTACCAATAATGGTATTTGCACCGATAACGATGAAACGCAGGTTACCTTCCTACGGCACGACTACAGTATTGCCAACGTAATTAATCCTGTAACCGGATGCGCCCAAACCAACCTTCAACCCGTTACAGCGCGCTACTCAAATGTGGCCAACGATACATTACCCATTGGAACCACCATTACATTTGGTTACAGATTGAATAACAATACACCCGTAAGTCAGAATTTTGTAACCACTTCCAAACTGGTTCCGGGTGCCAATCTGCTGTTCACTTTCTCGCAGCAGGTCGATATTAGGCAGCCCGATAGCTACGTGCTTAAGGTTTGGGGTAAGAATAGTTTCGATAACACTGCTACCAACGACACGTTGGTTCGTAACCTGCAGGTTTACCCCGTGCCGGTTGTGAATCTGGGCGACGATTTTATTAGCTATTCCGGTAGCGCTAACCTCGATGCAGGTTCTGATTTCACTTCGTACCAATGGAATACCGGTTTTACCGGACAGGTACTCAATGTTACCCAAACCGGAACCTACTCCGTTACGGTACAGAATATGTTTGGCTGTTCGGCTTCAGATGAAATTCAGGTAGTTATTTACCAACCCGACATGGGTGTTACCGCCATTTCGAGCCCATCGAGCAGTTGTACTTTAACAAGTACCGAACCAGTAACGGTAACCATTCGCAACTTTGGAAGTTTTGCCCATCCTATTAGTAACCCTATTCCTTTGCAACTCTATGTTTCGGGCGACTTGGTGGCTACCGAAGAGTTGGAACTAACTGTTCCATTAACATCCAACAATTCTGTGAACTATACTTTTACAACGCCAATCAATTTAGGGGCTACAAATACCTACTCAGTGGTTGCTCGTACGAGTTTCACCAACGATTCGAACACGGGCAACGACTCGTTCTCCAAATTGGTTGAGAACTACCCGAGGCCCACTGTTAACCTTGGGCCCGATACCCTTCAGGTAACCTTCCCTCACGTACTGGTTGCCGGTGTTGGTGGAGTAACCTACCTGTGGAGCACAGGCAGCACCGCCTCGAACATTACTGTTTACGGCAATAGCCGTATTTGGCTGCGGGTAACCAACTCGTTTGGTTGTTCTGCGTCCGACACTATTTACCTGCACGATGGCACCGGCATTGTTGAGATTCCCGGCACGGGCACCGTTGTTTCGGTATATCCCAATCCGGCCAACCAATGGTTAACGGTGGATGTTGAAACCCCAACAGCCCGGAAGGTAGCCATCGACCTGATTTCAGTTGGTGGACTTCGTTACGAAAGATTTGAGACAGAAACCACCGGACAGTTGTCGCACCGATTCGATGTTTCGCGCTTGCCACAGGGACTTTATGTGGTGCGTATAGCCGACGGACGGGGTCAAATAGCCGTTAAGGTTGCTATAGTTAGATGATAAAATGTGTATTTAAAATAGGAAAGGGGGCCTGAAGCCACCTTTCCTATTTTAATTTCTTGGGCAATTACCCAATGTGCAAATAATGGTGAACCAGTTTGGCAATTTCCTGGTTCTTGCCAAAAAGTTTTTCACTCATTCCCTTGTCATCGTAAGCCTTTAATTTCTTAATCTTACTATCGATCATCCCGTTGGGAAATACCCCATTGGTTTCGAAAATAGCTCGTTTGGCTTCTAAAGCCTCAGCCGATTCGAAGCATGATGCTGGTAACTGCTTAAGGGTTGCGAGTTTCTCTTTAAATTCGGGTTTAAAAATGTTAACATCAACATAAAGTTTTTCAGCAATGTCGAGCGAGTTGGCAGAGTTTAGCCCATGAAGCGCACCAACTATCAGGCCAGCAACGGTTAGGTATACATCGGCAGAGCCGTCGGGAACTCGGAATTCGAAAGTTTGTTTCGATTCCCCTTGGGGCTGACAATTGCAGTCGGCTGGGTTTGCATCGTTAATCATGTTTCCAGCTCCCGACCAACCCAGTGGAACACGAATTACAACCGAACGGTTACGGTCGCCCCAGCAAATATTGGTAGGTGCCTCCTGGTGTGGAACTAACCGCAGGTACGAAGTAGGAATGGTATTACCGAAAGCAGTTAATCCACCGGCCACATCGAGAATGCCTGCAATCATTTTTTTAGCCAAGGGACCAAGTTTGCCGTTTTCAATGAGCATATTTTTGCCATCCTTTTCAGCCAACATATGGAAGTGCATTCCACTGCCTGCCTTGCCTACTGTAATTTTTGGGGCAAAACTAATGGTAACTCCATAGCGGTAACCCAAGTTGCGCAGAATCCACTTGGCAATTATCATATGTTCGGCAGCTTGCTCGGGGGCTGTGGGTAGAAATTCGATTTCGTGCTGCTCGTAGTAATAGTCATCGTCGGAGAAACAGCCCACTTCGGCGTGTCCGTACTTAATTTTTCCACCGGCTTTGGCAATTAATCTCAAAGCCTCTGCCCTTAGTTCACCAAACTTTGCGAAAGGCTCACTTGAATGGTAGCCCTTTTGATCGACTCCGGGGTATAGATCTTCCTTCTCGCAAATAACATAGTACTCTAATTCTCCAAGCGTTTTGAATTCAAGCCCGGTTTGCTTATGAAATTCCTCGTTCGCTTTACGAAGCACATATTCAGGGGCACTTTCAAGGGGTCTTCCTTCATTATTGTAGAAAGAGCAAAGTATGTCGAGTGTTGGAACTTCGGTAAATGGATTTACGAAAGCAGTACGATACCGGGGAACCACATACAGGTCGCTGCTGCCTGCTTCAATAAACGAAAAAAGGCTGCTGCCATCCACCCTTTCGCCATGCGAAAGAACAGTGTCGAGATGGTCGCGTGAGGTTATAATGAAATTGAGGGTTTTAAGCCTACCATCTTCAGCAGCGTAACGAAAGTTTAGCATTTCAATGCTTTTATCCTCGCAGAAGCGAATAATGTCGGCTTTGGTAAACTCACTTGCAGGCTTCTTCAGGTAACGAACCAACTCGTTAGGGTTCATCATAATTTCCGAGTCCTTCATATCGATTGTTTTTAAGTTTCTAAATGAAAAAAGTACGCAAAGCTGCAAAACTCTAATTTCAAAAGCAAGGTTTTAACAATGTTTCATAGCACATGCTGTTTAAAGTTTGAAATCGATTGCGAGTTGGATGAAGGTATTACTATTTTTGTTCGACTTATTGAATGTTAATTAATAAATTAAAGGGATGAAGTTCGTTTTTGTTTTGCTGTTTGTAGCCATTTCACAAGCGAGTTTTGCACAGTTCGTTCTTCGCGGACGTGTTGTGGATGGTGCAACTGGAAAGGCATTGCCTTTTGTAAATATTCTTTGGGGCGAGAAGGGGCAGGGGCTTTCGACCAATATCGATGGACAATTTGAGGTTTCAACCTTACAACCTCTGGCAAAAATTACTACCAGCTATGTGGGGTACTCCACCGAAACGGTTAAAATAGATTTGAATAATTATACTCAACCCATATTGATTAAACTTACTGCCATTGCATATGCTATTGATGAGGTTGTTGTAACTCAGGGAAAGAACCCAGCGCATCGAATTATCGATTCGGTATATGCAAATAGGGCAAGGAACAATCCTGAAAATTTGGAATCGTTCATTTACAGGAGTTACAACAAAATGGCATTCAACTATCAGTTCGACTCGGTTTTTTACAGAACGCTTTTACCTAAAACTATGCCTGCTTTTGAAGTGAAGCAGAAGGTTGCCAATAGGCAAAGTCGGTTCGATTCGCTTATGAAAAGCGCCCCTTCAATAATAATGGAAACCGTTTCGGAACGTGTTTATAAAAAGCCCAACAGGAACCACGAAAAAGTACTAGCTACCCGAATGACCGGCTATTCTGAACCCTATGCGGTGCTTTTGGCCACACAAATGCAGTCGTTCTCGTTCTATCCCGAAACTTTTACGCTCATGCAAAAAACCTTTGTTAGCCCTGTTAGTCGGAATGCAGTTACTAACTATTTATTTATACTCGATAAGCAGTATCTTAACGAATCTCTCGATACGATTTTTGTAATTTCATTTAAGCCTCGCAAAAAAAGCAGCTTTGTTGGTTTAAAGGGTACCCTTTACATAAATTCCAATGGTTATGCCATTCAGAATGTGTTGGCCCAGCCCGACCAGCCATTGAATTTGCTATTCGATGCTAACATTGAGCAGCGTTACCACCTTGTTGATGGCCAACAGTGGTTCCCGTTAGAACTGAATATGGTGTTGAAGGTTTTTCCGAGCAGAGCCGGTATGGCCATGCCTTCTCGGTCAAAATTACCTCAGTACATGGTTGGTAGCGGAAAAACATACCTCTCACACATTCAAGTCAATCCCAATGTCGATACGGTTAAGTTCAGTCACGTTGAATTGGCTATGCATCCCAACATGTTCGGCCGTAGCGAATCCTTTTGGAATCAGTATCGAGTCGATAGCCTATCGGCTCAGGAACATCGATCGTATAGGGTGCTCGATAGTATAGGACAAGTTTACAAACTCGATAAAATTGGCCGCTTGCTATCATCTCTTGCAACCGGCAAACTCGATTTAGGTTATGTGGCGGTAGACCTTAACCGAATAGTGAACTACAATCTTTTTGAGGGATACAGGTTGGGCTTAGGCCTTGAAACCGGCTCAAAGGTTTCGAAACGGTTTGCTATAGGTGGCTACTACGCCTATGGTTTCACCGATAAACGGGAAAAATATGGTGTGCATTCCCGCTTGGTTATCGATAGCGAGAACCAAATTGAGGTTAATGCTTACCACCAGTCCGATGTGTTTGAGCCAGGAATCATTGCTTTTACAGGAACTAGATTAATGGCCAACCCCGATTTTGTAAGTAGCATGTTCAATAACAAGCGCGAATACATATCGAAATACGGTGGTAATTTCAGTTTTAGGTTCTTCAGAAAATTTCATGCAACAGCCTATTTAAATAGTAATTCATTTTCAATAAAATCTGGATTTGTATATGTCCCTGCCCCAGGCGATAGCCTTTACAATTATTCTGTTACCGAGGCTGGGATGAAATTGAGAATTGTTTGGAACGAAAGTTTTGCCCAGTCGGCTTGGGGTATCCTGCCAATTTCTACAGGAAATCCGGCACTTTGGATAAATTACGCCAGGGGCATTAATGCATTTGGGGCAAACATTGAGTACTCTCGAATAGAACTTCGATACAGGCATGTGTTCGATAATCCCAAGTTCGGAAAAACCCAGTTGGTGGTCATTGGAGGCGCAATTCAGGGCAATGTGCCCATTTCGCTCCTTTACTTTGGCCGGGGTAGCCGGCTCGCAATGGTGCTCGATGGGGTTGAGTCGTTCAACACCATGCCACCAGGTACTTATGTAGCTAACCGTTTTGCTAGTATTTTTTTTTCGCACCGCTTCTTACCAATGTTTCGAAATTTGCAAGGAAAAAAATTTAATCCACGCTTGGGCATTGTGCAACGATTCATAATTGGCTATAAACCACATAGTTACGTTCACAACCAGCAACCCTTTCAGTTATTAGGATTAAGCAGAGGCTATTGGGAGCATGGGATTCAGATTGTCGACGTTATTAGAACCCCATTTGCGGCCTATGGCATAGGTTGTTCATACGGAACTGGGTACCATACTAGTCCCAATTGGAAAAAGAATATTGCCTTTAGTATGAATTTCACATTCGTTTTTCAGTAGATAGCAGATTGCGTTTTTTTAATTTGCTTTGCTTTATTAATAGTTTGTTTTTATACTTTTCTTTTTGATTTTTTTTGCTCGCAACAAATTATTATTTAACGAATTGCAACATTATTATTCGCGATATGTTACATAATTTTGGCAAGGGAACAACTTAATGTATAACTCTACGTAACATTATTCAAAGTCTCTTCTTTATTCTTACCCTTCTGTTGATAGAATATTATGGAAATTAATTACATAGTCCTTCTTTTGCTTGCCATATCGATTGTAATGGGTGTGCTGGTTGTATACACATGGCGCCGAAGGTACATGCTCAATAGTGTTTCCATTGCGGGTTTGCTACTATCTATTGCCATATGGACCTTTGCTGCTTCGCTCGAACTGGTTGCTATCGATATTCACGATAAAAGGCTTTTTACCGTTTTCTGCTACATTGGCATTGTTACATTACCGGTATTCTTCTTCTTTTTTGCCTCGGAGTACACCAATACTCAAATTCCTAAGTTAAAAGTGGCCAGAATTGCTGCTTGGGTATTGCCAACTATTACTTTTGTAATTGTAGCTACCAATCGATATCATGGTTTATTCTACCGAACTAGTGAACTCCGTTATATTGGTTCCTTTGCATACAACCATATTGAATATGGATTTTGGTGGTGGATTCACGTTACTTACTCATACTCGCTTATTATTGCCGGAATAGTTCTGTTTTTTCTTGCCATTCCAGGTTCTGTTTCCCGGCAGAGAGGTCAAATACTTGTTCTCCTTTTTGCATCAATTATTCCTTTTGTTGGGAATGTAGCCTACTTACTGGGGTTTAAACCCTTTGGTTTTGTTGATATTACCCCTATTACATTTGCTGTTACGGGTACACTTTTCTTTCGGGGGTTGTACCATAATAAAATGAACTTTAGGCCAATTGCTCTCGAAACCCTATTTAATAGCATGCCCGATGGCATTTTAGTGCTCGACAACTCGAACCAACTCACAGAGGCCAATGCTACAGCCCGAAGCATTTTCTGTAAAAATTCCAGCGACTATTTACCCGAAAAGGTGCTCGAACATCTCGTAATCCCTTTAAAATTAACCCAAAAGCAAGAAATTAGTACTGAATTCGCTATAAGCGGTAATACTTTTAGCATTCAGGTTAAGCCCATTGTCGATTACCGATCGAAATCGCTTGGCAAAATTGTTATTCTCAGAAACGTTAGCGAGAAACTTAAAACGCAGAAAGAACTATTTGCTGCTCAAAACCGCCTGGCCCTTGCCACAAAAGTGGCCGGAATCGATCCTTGGGAAAACAACTTTAGCACAGGTCAAAGCGTTGGAGGAGAACAAATTTATATTGAGTTAGGTTACAGCGTGGCAGAGGTTCCGCAAACTCTCGAGCAAATTTTTTCTATAATACACCCCGACGATTTACCCGACGTTAAAAGCAAGCTAATTTCGCATTTAAACGGAAAAACAAATTTTTATACAGCCGATTTTCGCATGCGAAATAAGTGGGGCGAATACCGATGGATTGCAAACTACGGCATGGTGTCGGAACGCAACGAAGAGGGCAAGGCTTTACGTATGGTTGGCCTCTCAATGAATATAAATGAGCGAAAGAAAGACGAGGAGCGAATAAAGAGGCAGAACGAGGAACTTGTTAAAACCAATACCGAAAAGGATAAGTTTTTTTCAATCATTGCACATGACCTGAAGGGACCCTTTCAGGGTTTTATTGGGCTCACCGAATTGCTCACCGAGCAAGGAGTAAAAATGAAACCCAACGAGCTAATGGGTTTAACCAAAACCCTCCAGGATACTGCAAAAAATATTTACGAGCTGCTCGAAAACCTCCTAGGATGGGCCATGATAAAAAGGGGGCGCAAAGTTTTCAAACCCGAAAAGATTTTATTGCTACCTGTTGTTCAATCGGTTATTGAACTTCTGAACCCTCAGATAAATGCAAAAAACCATCGGGTTGCTGTGAATGTGATTTCCGAAACCGAGCTCCTTGCCGATAAGGAAAGCGTTCGAACCGTTTTTCGAAACATTATTTCCAATGCCATAAAGTTTACACCCAATGGCGGAACCATTACAATTGCTCAAAACGGAGTGGATAAAGGCTATCTAATTGTTCGTATTGCCGACAGTGGCATTGGAATGCCACCCGAAATACGCGAAAATCTTTTTAATGTTTCTGCCAAAATATCGCGCATGGGAACCAATAACGAGCCAAGTACTGGATTGGGACTTATTTTATGCAGAGAGTTAATAGAGAAGCATGGTGGTAGAATTTGGGTTGAAAGCGAAGCTGCAAAAGGCTCCGTATTCTGGTTCACAATACCAGTTGCTGTTTAATTTTAACATGGTATTGTGCTTATGAAAATCAATGTTTTTCAAGTTCAGGTAAATTTCCGCTCACAAGAATTCGCTCCTCTTGGGCACGACCTTTTCCATTACTTAGGCTACCAGAATGGAAATGAAGGATCAAATTCGTTCAAAAGCCTCATACATCCCGACGATTTAAAGTTGCTTGCAAACCTTAACTATACATCTGGCCATGAACCCCTAAGGCTTAAGAGGCAGAACGAAAGTTGGGCTGGTTTTATTCCAAAATTATTACCTAGTAGTACAAGCACAGAATCCAACGAATATCCTCAATCCCTTCTATTAATTGAAGTGGATAAGGATAAACCTAATGTGAATATTGCCGACGAGCGCTTTAGGTCAATAATTGAATTAGCTGTTGATGGTATTATATTGGGCGATCCGAAAGGGAATGTTTACGAGGTTAATGCTCGTTTCCTCGAAATTTGTGGCCTAAAACGCGAAGATGTACTAGGATTTCCCATTAGTAAATTTTTTACCAGCGAATCGCTTAATGCGAAACCATTGCGTTTCGATTTGTTAAAGGAGGGAAAAACGATTGTTAATGAGCGCGATTTGATTCGGGTCGATGGGAGTATAGCCCATATTGAAATGCATTCCAAAATGATGCCCGACGGATCGTACCAATCAATAGTTCGCGATGTTACCGACCGCAAGCGGGCAGAACTCATTTTGCGCAGAAGCGAAGAGCGTTTCCGATTAGTTCTTGAAGCTACCGGAGTGTCTATTTGGGACTGGGATATCCTTTCAAAAAAATATTCTTTAGCAACGAATTCTATACCATGCTGGGTTACGAACCCCTCGAGCTGGAGCCATCCATCGATATGTGGCGCAGCTTGGTTCACCCCGACGACACAAAGTGGGTTGAAACCCTATTGGTTAAGTATGTTAATGAGAAACTGAGCGTTTTCGATCTCGACTATCGATTGCAACATAAAAACGGAAGTTGGGTTTGGGTTCGGGCAAATGGTAGGGTTACCGAGGTTGATTCGGACGATAATCCCACACGAATTATTGGAACCCACTCCAATATAACAGAAAAGAAGCTTGCTGAGGAGAATCTTAAGCTCGAACGAGCTTACTTCGAGCAACTTTTCGAAAGTTCGCCCGAGGGCATTGCGGTGCTCGATATTAGCGATAGGGTAGTTAAGTGCAACCGCGAATTCACCCGAATGTTTGGTTATTCAATTCAGGAAGCACGTGGCAAACTCATTAACGAACTGATTGTTCCCACAACCCTGTTGGATGAAGGCTTGTCGCTTACACAAGCAGTGGCTCGTGGCGAGCAAATTGCGCATGAGTCGGTTCGAAAACGCAAAGATGGGAGCCTAATCCATGTTTCAATTCTTGGTAAACCAATACTTTTTGAGGGTGGCAACATGGCGGTATATGGTATTTACAGAGATATAACCGATAGGAGAAAAGTAGAGGAGCAGTTGGCCCAAAAAACAACCGAACTGGAGCAGCAGAATATCGAGTACAAAAAGTTGAATGAAGAACTGGTTCTTGCCAAAGAGAAGGCCGAGGAGAGCGATCGCCTTAAGTCAGCGTTCCTGGCCAACATGAGCCATGAAATTCGCACTCCCATGAATGGCATTATTGGATTTACTCAATTGCTATTAAGAAATGTTGGAACTGCTGAGGAGCGAGAGCAGTACCTTAAAGTTATTGAGCATTGTGGAAACCAACTGTTAGTTTTAATAAACGACCTGATTGATATTTCGAAAATTGAAGCAAATCAAATTTCAATAACCGAAAGCGAAGTTTTTTTAAATCAGGTAATCAGCAAGCAGTTCCAGCTCTTTAAGCCAAAGGCCCTGAATTTGGGGCTAACAATTGAGTACGAATGTGGTCTGGGCGAATCTGAAAGCCACATATTAGCCGACTCCAACCGAATTCAGCAAGTGGTTGGAAACCTAATAGGCAACGCCCTCAAATTCACACCTAATGGTAGTGTTAAGTTTGGTTACGAGGTTTGGGGCAGTTCCCTCCGTTTTTATGTTACCGATTCGGGGATTGGAATTCCAAAAGAATACCACGAGTCCATTTTCGATCGGTTCCATCAGGTTTACACTCACCTAACCGACCACGCAGGTGGTACGGGTTTAGGTCTGGCTATTTCTAAAGCATTGGTTACGAAGATGGGAGGGGCCATTTGGGTCGAATCCCAACCGAATCGGGGTTCTACATTCTTTTTTACTATTCCTTACAAGCCCGTCCATAGGTTCACACTCGTCAACAGCATTGAGACTCCCATTACGCATAACAAACCAATTGTTAAATACATACTGGTTGTTGAAGATGATGAGTACAATTACCTTTATTTGAATGAGTTGCTTGTTGCAATGGGTATAAATGTGGTTTGGTCAACCAATGGCTTAAAAGCAATTGAAACTTTAAAGCAGCAAACAGATATCGATGCAGTACTTCTCGACCTGAAAATGCCAATAATGGATGGTTTTGAAGTAGCAAAAAGAATAAGAGAGTTTAATACACAAATACCTATCATTGCTCAAACAGCCTACGCTTTTGCAAGCGACAGAGAAAAAGCCCTAGAGGCAGGGTGTAACGATTATATAGCGAAACCCATCGATAGCAATGAACTGCACAGTTTGTTGCTAAAACACTTAGGTTAAAACTATTCGTAACGAAGCGATTCAATGGGGTCCTTCTCGGCGGCTCTCTTAGCGGGCGAAAGCCCGAAGATTACCCCCACAGCAGCCGAAACGCCAAAGGCAATTAGAACGGAACCTGGCGAAACAATGGTAAGTATGCCCGCAAAGTGGGTTATCAGTTTCGAAAGCACAATGCCAAGTACAACCCCAATAAAACCTCCGGTTACGCTTATTAAAACGGCCTCTGAAAGGAATTGGGCCACAATATCGGCTTTTTTAGCGCCAATAGCTAGGCGGGTTCCAATTTCCTTAATTCGCTCCATAACCGATGCAAACATAATATTCATAATGCCAATGCCGCCTACCACAAGCGAAATGCTGGCAATGGCTCCCAGCACTATGTTAAATATATCCTTGGTGCGTTGCTGCTGCTTTAATAGCAGTTCAGGAACGGTTATTTCGAAGTCCTTAACATCTGCATGCCTGCGAAGAAGCAATCGGCTCAGCACTTCGGTAGTCGAAGGAATGTCTTCGGTCTCTTTAACCTGAACAATAATGCGGTCGAGCTGATGATAGTTTTGGCTCGATTGGGTTTTGGCTGCACCGCCAAATACCACAAAAGCCCCACGACCGAAAAATGAGCCCCCTTCGCTCTGAAGTTTCTTAGCATTTATGAGCGCTCTATTTTGGTATCGCATCAGCATGGTTTTTATGGGTATGTATACATTGTCGTTATATACATTCACCCCGGCACTCTCGAAACCTGTAATGGACACATCGGTTTTTTGCAAAACACCAATAACCTGTAGCCACACGTTCCCGAACTTGAGGTACTGACCAACAGGGTTCACAGCGCTGAAAAATTTGTTTTTAATATTGGCCCCAATAATGCAAACCGGTATTCCATGCTCGCTCTGGTAATTGCTAAAGAAAGCGCCCTCTGCCAGTGGCAAGTTGAAAAGTTCGAAGTAGTCGGTAGAAACTCCGAGAATTTTGGCTGGCATTCGGAGCCCTTGAAACTGAACGAAGGAGTTTAAACTTACTTCGGGGCTTATGCGCTCAACCGACGGGAGAATGGAGCTGATTGCATCCACATCGGAAGTAGTAAGACCCGGAGAGAACTTACGTTTCTGCTTCTCGCCATTATCGCTTTCGCTACTCTCATCCTTTTCTTCGAAAATAGGGTTTATTACAATGTTATTTACACCAACCATTTTTATTTGGTCAATAATCTCCTTTTGAGCCCCATTGCCAATAGCAAGCATGCTAATAACGGCAGCCACACCAAAAATAATTCCCAGCGCAGTAAGAATAGACTTTAACTTATTGGCCATTATCGACTCAATGGCAATATTCACATCGTGAATGTATCGTTTGTACATGTTGAACATTGCCAGCTTATTGTTGGTTTCCACCCTGTTTTCCGCTTCCGTCCCGCTTTTCTTGTCGGCGTTTTTGGGGCTCAGATTTTTTTGCTGTATCGGTCGATTTTGTTTCAACTATAGGCTTTTCATCATTCTGAATGATTACAACCCCGCCCTGCGGTGTAGGGAGGTTACCCATTACAGGAACTGAACCTCGCTGCTCTTGGTGCCTAGCCTTCTCTTTCTCAATTAGCCTTTTCTTCTCTTCGGCACGCCTTTTTATTTCAGGTATAAGATCCTGACCAGAAAATGATAGTTTTTCAGGCTTCTGGGGTACACTTAGGAAAACCTCGTCACCCTCATCGAGCCCCGATTCAATTATTATGAAGTTTTCATTCTGCTCGCCTAGTATAACTATTTGGCGCTTACCCTTGGTGGTATAAACAAAGCTGATGCTGTCGTTGGCATGAACGGCTTCTAAGGGTAGGAATAATGCTTCATCGATGTTTTTAGTTACTATCTGATTTCCTGTAGTCATTGACGGGCGCAGAATAGGATCGTACTCGTTTACCCTAATGGTAACCTCAAAAACCTTAGCGTCGGTATTGGGGAGCTGTTCGCCAATGTTTGCCACTTCCGAAACAATTCCAGTGTACTTTTTCTCGGGAAACGCATCGACTCCAACCCTCACCTTTTGACCAGCCTTGAGTTTGCTCACATCAATTTCGTTCACGTAGGTTTTCGAAATCATAACCGAAAGGTCGGGAAGTGTTGCTACGGTTAAATCCCAAGGATTTATACTCGACCCCACTTTTCGTTTTTGTCCGTTCCATTCGCGATGGTAAATAACCATACCTGGTTTGGGCGCACGAATAATAAATTTGCTAAGCACATCGAGCATGTCCTGGCGTTCCCGTTCCTGGCGGCCCAAATTAATGGCAACCTCCTTCATGGAGGCTTCGGCCTGTTCGCGTTTAAGTTGGTAATTGTGTTGAGCCTGCTCGTAGTTTCGCCTGGTTTTATCGAGGTTTAATTGTGCTTGGCGCTGGGTGGCGGGGGGTTCAAATTTCGACTGGTCCACAACAATCTGTTTCTCTTCCAGATCGAACTTGAGGTTTATCAGTTCGTCGCGAAGGTTGCGAAGCTGAAGCGTTGTATCGAGTTGGGTTCGAAGGTATTGCTGCCGGCTCTTTTCTAAATCGTCCTCAATTTCCTTAAGCCTATTGCTTAGAGCGCTTCGGTCGAGCGTAGCAACGTATTGCCCCGAGTCTACCACGGTTCCTTCAGGTACCAAGTCCTGAATTTTTATGTCGGAGAAACGGAAACTTCTACCTTGCCGAAGTTCGGGTGGCCCGGTTATATCCTCCTTATTTTTAGCCTGTAATTCACCTGTTATGGTAACCAGCACCTCGAAAGGACCTCGCTGAACTTTTACCTTTTGTGGTGCTTCCTCCTTTTTACCTGAAGTACCAACGGTAAGAACCAGTATAATAATTGCGGCTAGGGCAACACCAAAGCCTATCCAAACTTTCTTTTTCATGCTTTTGTTGAATAATGGTAATATTTTTTACTGCAATATGACTCGTATTTAAAGATGTAGTTTAATAAAGAGTTTTCGAAGAAAAGTTAAAACAAAGCATTTAAAACATGCTGGCTTTGGCAGCTAATATTTGCTCAATTGCTCCTTGGGCTAAATGGTTGGCTTTTTGCAAACTAGTGCTTTCAGCATAAATACGAATAATGGGTTCGGTATTGGAACGGCGCAGGTGAACCCAATCGCCCGATGGGTAGTCGATACGAATGCCATCTTCAATATTCAGTTGCTCATTGGAATACATAGCTTTAATACGATCGAAAAGAATATCCATATTTGTTTCCGGGGCGAGATCCAATTTGTTTTTCGAAATGAAAAAATTGGGGTAAGTAGCTCTGAGCTCTGAACATTTCGTACCTAATTGCGCAAGGTGCGAAAGGAAAAGTGCAATGCCCACCAGTGCATCGCGACCGTAATGCAAATCGGGGTAAATAACTCCCCCGTTACCTTCGCCACCAATTACAGCATGGCATTGCTTCATTTTGGTTACCACATTCACTTCGCCAACCGCCGAAGCAAAATATTGCCCTCCGAAACTTTTTGTTACTTCCCTCAGAGCGGCGGTGCTCGAAAGGTTCGAAACGGTATTTCCTGTTTTGTGTCTCAGTATATAATCGGCAACAGCTACTAGGGTATACTCTTCGCCAAACATTGTTCCATCCTCGTTCACAATGGCTAACCTATCCACATCGGGGTCGACAACAAAGCCCACATGGGCTTTGGAATTTACAACCTCTTCAGAAATGGCTTTAAGGTGTTCGGGTAGGGGTTCGGGGTTGTGCGGAAATTCACCGTTGGGTTCGGTATATAGTTCAATAATATCGTTAACTCCCAATGCCCGTAGTAATTTGGGTAGCGCTATGCCGCCAACTGAGTTAACACAGTCGATAGCAACACGGAAGTTCGCTTTCGTTATGGTTTCAACATTAACCAAAGGTAGGTTTAGAATAAGTTCAATGTGCCTTTGAATAAAATTGGTATGAGTTAGTTCTCCCAATTGATCTACTGTAGGGTAACTAAAACTCAGCGAGTCGGCCAGCTGCAGTACTCTTTTGCCATCGGAGTCGGATAGGAATTCACCTTTCTCGTTCAGGAGCTTCAGTGCGTTCCATTGGCGGGGATTATGGCTGGCTGTAATGATAATTCCACCCTGAGCCTGCAGCTCAGTAACTGCAATTTCTACCGTTGGTGTTGTGGCCAGACCCGTATTAACAACATCTACTCCACAACCCAAAAGGGTTCCAGTAACTATATTGCTAACCATCTCACCCGAAATGCGAGCATCGCGACCTACTACAACTTTCACTTTCTGTCCCGAATTTCTCTCTTTAACCCATTGTGAGTAAGCAGAGGTAAACCTTGCAATGTCAATGGGATTTAAACCTTCGCCAGCAAAACCACCAATAGTGCCGCGAATACCCGAAATGGATTTTATTAATGGCATACATTTATTTCAATTGGTTTGTTGGCAAAGATGGTGATTTTTGGGTTAGAGTAGCACATTATCAGGGTTCAAATATTATTTGAGTGGTTCCGAGTCAATGAGCCCACATAATTCATATCTTCGTAGTAAATACAACAAATTATGCAAGTCAATCTGGTTTCTTTCAATGTGCCTTACCCTCCCAACTACGGCGGAGTTATCGATGTTTACTACAAAATTAAGGCCCTTAGCGAACTAGGCGTTGCCGTGCATCTTCATTGTTTTGAGTACGATAATAGGGTTCGCAGCAAGGAGTTGGAGAAAATTTGCGCAAGTATACAGTACTACCAACGAAAAAGAATGCCATCACAATTTTTATCGTCGGTTCCATTCATTGTTCAAACAAGGAATAGTTCTGAATTGATTTCAAACCTAAACCGAAATACCTACCCTGTTATTTTTGAGGGATTGCATTGTACGTTCCCCATTTTTTCTAAAATGCTCAATGAGCGAATATTGCTTGTGCGTACCCATAATATTGAGCATAACTATTACCTTGGTTTAGCGCGAACCGAACGAAACTTATTCAGAAAGTTGTTTTTTAAAGCTGAAGCCCGAAAGCTGAAAAAATACGAGTCGGTTCTTTCTCGGGCATCTGCCATTGCAGCCATATCGCCAAATGACAGGGATTACTTTTCCCAGTATGGAAGGCCAATCGAACTCATTACACCCTTCCATCCGTTTGCTGAAGTTGAAATTGATCATGGTATTGGAAGTTACATACTAATTCATGGCGACCTATCGGTACCAGAAAATGTGCAGAGTGTAACTTGGCTGGTTGAACAGGTTGCCAGTAAAGTTCCCTATAGGGTGGTTGTTGCAGGTAAATCGCCCAATTCAACACTGGTTAAACTATTAAAGAACTACCCCAATATCGACCTGTTTGTTAACCCCAACGAAACGCTTATGAACGAGCTGGTAGCGAATGCCCACATTAACCTTGTGCATTCGTTCTACCCGCAGGGTTTTAAACTAAAAATGCTGCATTCGTTATACAGAGGGCGTTTCTGTATATGCAACCTGCCTGTAGTGGAAAATACCGGTTTGGAAAAGCTTTGCATGGTAGCTAACTCTCCCCAGGAGTATATTCAATCTATTGAAACAGCTATGAGCATTCCTTTCGATAAGGAATTGATTAAAGAAAGGAAGGGCACTCTTGAACTATTTTCAAATACTTACCAAGCTAAAAAACTAGTGAAACTAATTCAGATGTAGCTCTATTACCCATATCATATCTCTCAATAAACTTTTAGCAATTCAGTTTGTTAAACCCAAAACATTATCAATTTCTATCAATAGTATTCATTGTGTTGCATTCAAATAGCATTTATATGGCAAATAAAGTTAAGGAAATTAGCAAAGAAGAGGTACTAACCGACTATGCGTTGGCAGTTTTAAGCAGGGAGGTTAGCCTGCTAGGCAGAAAAGAGGTACTCACTGGAAAAGCAAAGTTTGGAATTTTTGGCGATGGTAAAGAGTTGACTCAGATTGCATTAGTTAAAACTTTTCGAAATGGCGACTGGCGTTCGGGCTACTATCGCGACCAAACATTCATGATGGCCGCCAATCTGTTCTCCGCTGATGAGTTCTTTTCCCAACTTTATGGCGACACTAATTTAGATAATAACCCGAGCAATGCCGGCCGATCGTTCAATAACCACTTTGGAACCCGTAGCTTGAATACCGATGGCACATGGAAAAACCTAACTGCAATGAAAAATTCATCGGCCGATATTTCGCCCACTGCAGGCCAAATGCCCCGATTGCTTGGACTAGCGCATGCTTCGAAACTTTT
This sequence comes from uncultured Rikenellaceae bacterium, assembly GCA_964479665.1. GTDB lineage: Bacteria > Bacteroidota > Bacteroidia > Bacteroidales > Tenuifilaceae > UBA2287. The sequence goes on from CAYZNN010000007.1 coordinate 101,498, forward strand.
TAGAGAGAACAAAAACCTTAACCAGTTCAATCATTTTTCAGTCAACGGAAACGAGGTGGCCTTTGGCACCATTGGCGATGCCAGCACATCCGAAGGACATTTTTGGGAAACCATGAACGCCGCAGCTGTTCTGCAGGTACCTCTGGCCATGACTGTTTACGACGATGGTTACGGAATTTCGGTTTCGCGCGAGTACCAAACGGCAAAGGGTAGCATTTCCGAAGCCCTTAAAGGTATGATAGCCGATGAGAAGAGCTCGAAGGGAATTAAGATTTTTACAGCCAGAGGCTGGAATTACTCCGAACTAATAGAGGTTTTTGAAAAGGGAGTTAACGAATGTAGAAACAACCATGTGCCCGTTCTTTTTCATATTACCGAAATTACCCAGCCACAGGGACACTCAACCTCGGGCTCGCACGAAAGGTACAAGTCGGTTGAACGGTTGCAATGGGAGAAGGATTTCGACTGTAATACTAAGTTTAGGAGTTGGATAATCGACCAGGGCTTAGCAACCGATGAAGAACTAAAAACCATTGAGAACGATGCCATTCAAAAGGCCAAATTGGCAAAAGAAACTGCATGGGAAAAGTTTGCAGAACCTATTAAGATTGAGCGCGAAGCATTAATTAAAATAATCGATAACCGTTCGTGCAAATGCAAGCGGGAGCATATTGATAAGGTGAGCCTTATAAGCAACGAATTAAAAAAGATTTCGAACCCCATCCGAAAGGATAATATGAGTTCGGTTAAAAAGATTCTGCGCCATGTTTGCACCGATTGTAGCATTCGTGAAAAATTACAATCGGACCTTACCCAATGGATGGTTAACCACTCCGAAGATGCACATGAAAGGTACAGTTCGCAGCTTTACTGCGAAACCGAAAGGGCTGCAATTCGAGTAAAACCAGTTAACCCGCTATTTTCCAATGAGTCGCCCTTAGTTAACGGGCGTGAAATTTTACGCGACAACTGGGATGTGCAATTTTCCAATAATCTACTTCTTGTTGCCTTTGGTGAGGATGTTGGGAAAATTGGTGGTGTAAATCAAACATTTGAAGGATTACAAGAGAAGTTTGGCGAAAACAGAATTTTCGATACCGGAATTCGTGAAGCAACCATTCTGGGGCAAGGGCTTGGAATGGCGCTTAGGGGTCTTAGGCCTGTTACTGAAATACAATATTTCGACTATTTACTGTATGCAATTCAAACCATGAGCGACGATTTGGCCACCCTGCGCTGGAGAACCAAAAGCGGACAAATGGCACCAATGATTATATCGACCCGTGGACATCGGTTGGAAGGGATTTGGCACTCGGGTTCTCCTTTAAGTATGGTCATTAATTCCATTCGTGGTGTTTATGTGTGCGTGCCCCGCAATATGACTCAAGCAGCTGGAATGTACAACACCCTACTCGAATCCGACGATCCGGCACTTGTTATTGAACCCCTGAATGGTTACCGTTTAAAAGAAAAGCGTCCCGATAATATTGGTAAATATCGAATTCCTTTAGGTGTTCCCGAAATTTTGCGCGAGGGAGCCGATGTTACGCTAGTTACCTACGGAAGTTGTGTTCGTATTGCTCTGGATGCTGTTGAGCAACTTGCTGAGTTCGGAATTTCGGTTGAACTTATCGATGCGCAAACCCTTTTGCCTTTCGACTTGCCCAACCTAATCAAGAAATCGATAGAGAAAACCAATAGAGTAGTATTTTTCGACGAGGATGTCCCCGGGGGCGCAACAGCCTTCATGATGCAAAAGGTGCTCGAAGAGCGTGAGGCGTTTATGTTTCTCGACTCTCCCCCCAGAACCATTACCGGACAAGAACATCGACCAGCTTATACTACCGATGGCGATTACTTCTCGAATCCGAATGCCGAAGATGTTTTCGAAACCATCTACAGTATAATGCATGAGGCCAACCCTCTGCGGTTTCCGAAACTTTACTAATAAAAAAAGGCTCGCATTGCGAGCCTTTACCGTTTTAAATTGTAATAGTCTATTCAGCTATTAGAAAACATTCTTTGCAAGCTTTATAAGCTGATCGTTAACTTTTAACGAATATCTGTCGGCGTAGCCCTTGTTAATTTCAAATTGCACTTTTCCGTCAACTTCAATAAAACTTATTGCTGCACCCTGCTTTGCCGCACCCGATTTGTCGGAAATAACCAAACTGCAACTAGAGCCCAATTTGTTAATAACGGTGCTTAGTTCATCAATTCTCGATTTTGAGACGAAAACTATATTAGCCCTTTCTATTTCAGCAAGGTTCGAAATCTTTTTAACCACTATGGTTTGCTCAACAACCTTGCGCCCCTGTAGGGTTTGAAGTTCGGTAAGTAACTTGTTGTCGTTGCCATAAACAGCAATTACAAAATTACCCTGTTTGCCTTCTTGGCACCAGTCAACCAGTCGGGTTAATTGAAAAATAAAGGCAGATTGAACCTTTTCGTACTGTGCTTTTAATCCAAAGCCCTGAAATAGAAGGGTTACCGTTGCAAAAATAAAAACTTTTGTTCTCATGGTTACTTTTTAGTATTTGTTGTTTGCCCAGATATACGTTCCCTTTTTTTTCAAGTTTCTCATCGGCTTGTAATTTTTATTCCAAAAAAGCTCCATTTTGAATTTTATAATGCAATTAAAAAACGTAATTGTCAGTTATGTAGTGTGTTATATGGGTGATTGGGGGTGATGTAAATCATTGGTTTTATACAGTGCTATGCTTTAAAACAGCGATTTCATCACCCTTTTTATTGTCCGATTATTGAATTCAATAATGTGATTTAGTGCAACTGACAAACATCATTGAAACACCATTCATAACCAATTAATATTGCATAGGTTTTCAATGCAATCAACCATCAACCATCAACTTTCTCATATCCCATGCATAAAATTGGAAAGCATCCAGTCCCTGAAGTTCCCGGTTCCCAAAAGCATACTTTTGTTTTTAACGGAACCAAAGTAAAGTAGAGGGCGAAGTGGGTTTTACCATTGCTGCTGCTTTGCATCAGGCAGGTTTTCCCGTTCATAGTCATAGTATCGAGAATCGCGAGCGAAGCCTAGAGTGTGGCATTGGCAAGTGCGGTGCCTGCGAAAGGCTTGTCGACGGACTCGTCCTAAAAAAAGTTTACACTTTTTACTTGTTAATCCTGATTCAACTTCACACATTTTTTTAATCCCAAATGTTCTTTACTTTTTCTGAACCCCTTTTTGTGGGGTGGAGCGTAGCGGAACGGAACAAAGAGGGGGTTAAAGTCCCTAAAAAACCTCTTCCAAAGCCATTTCCTCCCTTTTTGAATGATAGTTTTTCCAT
>CAYZNN010000008.1:0-101672 GCA_964479665.1 uncultured Rikenellaceae bacterium
TTAGCAGAGGATTTGGTAAATGGAAATGACAATGAATAAATATTGCCAACCCACAGTCGTAAGCACATTTGCAAGCCCACACGAGCCAACGCTCCAACCAAAGGCTTGCAAAAGAGCTTCCGTCTCTCCAGCCCGAGTAACCGTCTTTCAGGACGGTTTTAGGATTGCCGACCCACAAAAAAACAAAATAAATTTCTGCTTTGTAGATAGGTTTGTACGGTTTGAGAATGACAATAAAAATGTAGCTAAATAACTGATAAACAGACAGAAATGAATGAACACCAGCCCCTAACACGGTATATAAAACATTTGGCGGATAGTACTGATTTTAAGGGCGGTACACTTAATGAACATCTCAACGGTTTGATAGGAAATCGCTTTGAAATGCCAAACGTTTCATATACCCGAAAACGTTGAATGTTCTTCGCTCCGTGAAAAACAGTAGACGCTATGTACAAATTAATTAGCCCCGCCCCAAAAACGCAAAAAGCAACTACATGCCAGGCGTCTCCATAAAGGGCTGCACGAACGGCCAATATTGCGGTTGCCGCAATTGCTAGAAAAACACCAATACCATGGGTGGTGCTGTTAACTATTTCTTCGTTTTTCGATGCCATTGAACATTTTCATTAGTGCCGGTAAATATATTCTTTTTCCCTTCACATGACAGAAATTAAACGCTGTTTAACACAAGGGAGTATTTCTTTCCTTGAACAAGCATCCTCTTATCATAAATATTGAATTTCTATACGACTTGCTTATTATGAGTAAGTATGGAACAACACAATTTGAAACAAAAAAGGAGCTCATACAATATGAACTCCTTTTGAATGTCGATTATTCTCTATTTTATGAACTTGCTGCCATCGTAAGCCCACTTGATATAAGCGGCACCCCAAGTAAATCCGGCTCCAAATGTGGCAATTATTATGTTATCTCCCTTTTTCAATTGCGGTTCCCACTCCCAAAGGCAGAGGGGGATGGTTGCGCTGGTAGTGTTTCCAAACCTTTCAATGTTAATCATTACTTTTTCCTTGGCAAGCTTCATGCGCTGGGCGGTTGCCTCAATAATTCGCATATTCGCCTGGTGGGGCACTAACCATGCTAGTGTTTCGGGGGTTAAACTGTTTCGGTTCATCATTTCAACTGCGGTATCGGCCATGTTCGAAACGGCTGCCTTGAAAACCGGTTGTCCCTCTTGGTAAATATAATGCTGACGTTTTGTAACAGTATCGATAGATGCTGGGTAGCACGAACCACCCGCAACCTGATGCAAGTGCTTGCGCCCTGATCCATCTACCCTCATAAGTGAATCGATTACTCCAAATCCTTCGTAGGAAGGTTCAAGCAGAACCGCTCCCGCACCATCGCCAAAAATAGGACAAGTGGTCCGATCGGTATAGTCGGTAATGCTCGACATTTTGTCGGCTCCAACCACAACTACTTTTTTATGTGATCCCGATTCGATAAATTTTGAGGCAGTTACCAACGCATAAAGAAAGCTGGAACAACCTGCATTCATATCGTAGCCAAAGGCATTTTTAATGCCTACCTTATCGCTAATTATGTTTGCAGTTGCTGGAAATTGCATATCGGGGGTTACTACACCACAAATAAGCATATCAACCTCGTTTGGGCTGGTATTTGTTTTGCGAAGCAACTCGTTAACAGCATGAACAGCAATATCGGATGTACCAAGCCCTTCGCCCTTCAGTATCCTTCGCTCTTTAATCCCAATTCGGGTCATTATCCACTCATCGGTAGTATCTACCATTCGGCTTAACTCATCGTTGGTGAGTATATAGTCGGGCACAAACCCACCAACACCTGTTATTGCGGCAGTAATTTTTCCCATTAGTTGAATACTTCTTTAATTTTTGTACATAATCCTGTAGCAACAACCTCCCGGGTTTGAAGAATCATGTTCATAATGGCCTTTTCTTTTGAAACACCATGGCCAATAATAACAGGAGCGTTAACGCCAAGAATTGGGGTCCCTCCGTAATTTTCGAAATTAAACCTGTCGAAATACGGATCGGAAATGTTACGTTTCTTTGTTATGCGATAAAAAGCCTCGGCTTGCTTAAGCACTACGTTTCCTACAAATCCATCGCAAACAACTACATCTGCTTTTTTGTCCGAAAAAAGATCGCTTCCCTCAACATTGCCAACAAAGTTAAACTCGGTTGAGTCCTTCATTAGTTCGAAGGCACTTTTAGTTACCAGGTTGCCCTTTTCCTCTTCTTCGCCAATATTTAGCAAAGCTACTCGTGGGTTATTTATTCCTAAAATAAGGTTTGCGTAAAATGAACCCAGCAAAGCGTATTGGTAAAGAACATCGGGGCGGCAATCGGGGTTAATCCCAACGTCGAGGAGGAGGTTGGTCTTTGCTTCGCCAATTGGAATAAAACCTGCAATGGCAGGACGAATAATTCCAGGAATTGACTTAATGCTATAAACGGCACCAACAAGCATGGCTCCAGTATTACCTGCGCTCGCAAAACCATCTATTTTGCCACATGCTAGCCATTTGAAACCAACAGCAATGCTTGAATCGGGCTTTTTAGCAATCGCTTTTGCGGGGTTCTCACCCATATCGATTTCTTCGGAACAATGCACAATTTCGAAGTTAGATGGGCTAGTATTGAGTTTTTCCAACTCTTCGCAAATACTTTTTTCATCGCCAAACAGAACTATCTTTTGATTGGCTTCAAGCAATTTAAGTGCTGACACGGCTCCGGCCACAACAGCTGAAGGAGCGTAATCGCCCCCCATTGCATCGACTCCGATTCTCATACCAATAAATTAAAATTAGCCCCCTTGGGGGCTTTAAAAATTAGGCAGTAACTGTTTTCTCAACGGCTAGTTTACCACGGTAGTGGCCACACTCGGGACAAACTCTGTGTAGTTGAATAGAGGCACCACAGTTTGAGCATGTGCCCAAGGTTGGCTCGGTTGCTTTGTAGTGCGTTCTGCGCTTGTTTTTTCTCTGCTTCGAAATTCTGCTCTTTGGATGTGCCATTTTACTAATTATTATCGTTTGTTAATAAGAATTATTTTCGTGATACTAGTTTTCTGTTAAACCCCTCAATTTACTCCATCTCGGGTCAATATCCATTGAATCTTTCTGCAAATCTTTCTTTACGATTCGTTTGAGCATATCTTTATTGCATTCCGACTTTTTTGTTCCTTCCATTCCGTGGAACTTACTAATGGGAATACTCAGCATTATGCTTTCGTAAAAGTATTGGGCTAAATTTATCTCGTACTCACTTTCTCCTATAATCCATAATTCATCGTTATCGATGTTGGTTTCATGTCCAAACTTTACAAAAAGATTTCCATTGTAGTTAATTGGAAAGGCAAAAAGTTCTAAACACCTGTCGCAATTTACCTGAATCGAACCTGCTATTTCAATATTCAATTCAAGCATTGTGTTATGCTTGTTTAGCTCAATATTAGCCGAAAGGCTTCCCTTGCCAATTTCTCCTTCTGGATATTGCTCAAAGAACCTATCGTTCATCTCAAACTCGAAATGGTGCTTTCCGAGTTTAAGTCCCTTGTAGTTAATGGAATATGTGTTTAAAATATTGCCCACTTAGCCCAAAAAATATCGGGCAAAGGTAAAAATTATTGTGAAATAAAAAAAGTTATTAGAAATATGATGAACAACCTTGAAAAATTTTAATGCTACAGAACGAATCCAGTAAAGAACAATTACTTCTGACGGCGTTTGCGTTCATTTTCGTCGAGGAATATTTTTCTTATTCTAATTGCCGCTGGGGTTAGTTCAACGTACTCATCCTCCTGAATATACTCAAGAGCCTCCTCAAGGCTGAACTTAATGGGAGGCGCAAGAAATATTTTTTCGTCGGAACCCGAAGCGCGAACATTGGTGAGTTTTTTCGATTTGGTTACATTTACTCCCAAGTCGCCTGAGCGGCTATTCTCTCCTACTACTTGGCCCGCATACACTTCGTCGTGCGATTCAATAAAAAATTTGCCTCTGTCCTGTAGCTTATTAATTGCATACGCATATGCAGTTCCTGTTTCAATGGCAACCAAGGATCCATTTTGGCGCCCCTCAATGTCTCCTTTATATGGTTCAAAAGCCTTAAAACGATGGGCAATTACTGCTTCGCCGGCCGTTGCAGTTAATAGCACGTTGCGAAGGCCAATGATGCCTCGCGAGGGAATTTCGAACTCAAGATGAACCCTGTCGCCTCTGCGCTCCATAACCAGTAAATTTCCCCTGCGTCTATTCACTACCTCAATGGCTTTGCCAGAGAACTCGTCGGGCAGGTCGATGGATAATTGCTCAATTGGCTCACACTTTTCCCCACCAACCATTTTAATAATCACCTTGGGTTGACCAACCTGTAGCTCATAACCTTCGCGCCGCATGGTTTCAATTAATATTGAAAGGTGAAGAACCCCTCTCCCATAAACGTTAAAAGCATCTGCTGTCTCTGCCTGATCAACGCGAAGCGCCAGATTTTTTTCCGTTTCCTTCTCGAGGCGATCGCGAAGGTGACGTGATGTTAAAAACCTCCCCTCACGACCAAAGAAAGGAGAATCGTTAATTGTAAACCTCATGCTCATTGTTGGTTCATCAATTTCAATTCCGGGCAAAGCCTCAGGATTCTCAATATCTGCAATGGTATCGCCAATATCGAAACCATCAATTCCAACAACAGCACAAATATCACCTGCGTAAACTCGCTCTACTTTTTTCTTTCCCAGGCCATCAAAAACCAATAGTTCTTTTACTTTGGTTTTAACAACTTGGCCCTCCCTTTTAACTAATGCTATATGCTGACCAACCTGAATTTCTCCGCGCACTACCTTACCTATGGCAATCCGGCCAACGTACGACGAATAATCGAGTGATGCAATGAGCATTTGCAATGTTCCTTTGCTCACCTTGGGTTCAGGTATGTGCTTAACTATTGATTCGAAAAGTGGTGTAATGTCCGATGATGCTTCTTTTAAACAACCTGACATCCAGCCTTGTTTGGCGCTGCCAAATATTGTTGGGAAATTTAGCTGTTCTTCTGTTGCATTCAAGTTAAACATTAACTCAAATACCTGTTCCTGTACCTCTTCGGGACGACAATTGATTTTATCAACTTTATTAATAACAACTATTGGTTTAAGGCCCAGCGAGAGCGCTTTTTGTAATACGAAGCGGGTTTGGGGCATTGTTCCCTCAAATGCATCAACAATAAGAAGAACCCCGTCGGCCATATTCAGAACTCGCTCTACTTCACCTCCAAAGTCGGCATGGCCAGGAGTATCGATAATGTTAATTTTAACTCCTTTGTAGGTTACAGATACGTTTTTAGCCAGAATGGTTATGCCCCTCTCACGTTCAAGCTCATTGCTATCGAGAATAAGTTCGCCAGGAATTTCGTGCTCCTTAAAAATTTTTCCTTGAATTATCATTTTATCGACCAAAGTTGTTTTCCCATGGTCGACGTGAGCAATAATTGCTATGTTTCTAATTGACTGCATTAATTTTATCGTTTAAGGGGGGCAAAGGTATGAAACAATTTGATTTTCAACTTGAAAAAATTAAAAAAACCGACAGGCTGGCTGTCGGTTTTAATAAATTCATCATTTTCAATCGAAAAGAAAATCAATGTCATCTCCGGGCATAACCTCAAAGGTGGATTGGCCGTGATGAAAAATACGTGCGGGTTTCGTGCCGAGTAGCTCAATATTACCCCTTTCGATTCTTAACATGCTTCCCTCCCTCAGGCCAACAACATAAACATATGGATCCATTTCTAAATACTCAAGAATTCTTTCCTCTCTGGTTTCGCCTCCAAAATTTTCCGGATGAATATCTAAGTAATGGGGGTTTATTTGAAATCGAACTAAATTAATTGCGCTTAGGTTGTCGGGTTCAGTTATGGGCATGTCGTTGGTAGTGCAAATGGTTGGACAAGCAACATTGGCGCCTGCGCTCCAACCAACAAAAGGGGTTCCATCAATAACTCGATAACGGATAGCTTCAATTAACACATTTTGCTGCATCATCTTTAGAAGGCGAAATGTATTACCCCCACCAATAATGATTGCTTCTGCTTCTTGTACGGCATTTCTGGCTCGATTGAACCTCGTAATCGATTCAATCTTTACATTTATTCTATCAAAAGCCTTTTGAACTCTTGCCTCGTAATCGGTAAAAGTTTCGCTAACAGCTGCATAAGGAATGAATAGTGCCTTTTTCTTCCCTTCTAGAAGCCTACCAATCTCTTCAATACAATGGTCAAGGTAGCCATGACCTGGGTTAGTAGGGTTGCTAATCAAAAGGGTTTTCATGTTTAATCAATTTTTGCAATGTAGCTTGTTGCACTGAAAAATTAACTAAATCAGTAATGATTTACGTAAACGTTACAAATTTTTATTTGGACCTCAACTTGATGGTGACTAAAAACGCTGAAAAAATGTCGCCATGGGTTGCATCATTTAAATCGAAAACGCCAGAAATCAGCTGATCGACCCTACTCAATTCCGTTTGTGGTAGTGATTCGATTGCTTTTATAATGTCTTGCTTCAGGATACTATTCTTTTTAAAATTCAATAAGCTATTCTCAATAATTATCATGCCCAATTGTTCCTCTGTTGCAAATCCATTCTCAACTTCAATAACATCACCCGTGGGCGTAACAACAAGGGCACTTTCGCTTCCAAAGTACTCAAACCTCATATCTTTCTTATTATAAATGAGCGATTTGAACGTATAGCTAGTATTTAAAGATTTAGTAACGAATTGTAAAGTTTCTGAAAAAAGTTCACCGGGGTTAATGATATGACTTAAACTATCATTTATCTTATTGTATATTATAGTATTGATTTTTATTTCATTATGAAATTTAATGTCAAAATTATGGATGTTGTAAACAATTAAACAGCTCATCGTCTCATTTTCGTAAATAAAGCCTCCGTGTCCATGCGGTATACAGTTTCTGCTGCATTTAATTTGGCCTACATTAAAGCTATTGTGCAAAGTTCCATAAAACAGTGATTGCTGATATTCGTAAAAATCCTTGTTTAAGATTGAGGAAGAGCCCCTCTTTTTTCTTAAAAGATAGATATATAAAAGTAAACATAATGATACTATAAGAATTAAAATCGATGAGATGATTAGATAATTTGTAATGTCCAACAAACCCTCTTTTTCCTTTATTAACTTATTTAACTCTGTTTTTAACTCATCGTCCATAATCTGATTTTCAAGTAACTTTAATTTTTCTTCTGCCTCTTGTTTTTGAAGTGAGTCCTTTATGCTCGAAAATTCTTTAAAATACTCGAATGCTTTTTTATATGAATTCATTTTCTCATTTACAAGTGCAAGATGGTATAAAAGTTCTTGTTTGGTTTCAATAATATTTTCTCTATTAGCTATTTTGAGAGATTTATTTAAATATTCTATTGCTTTAATAACATCATTTTTATAAAAGTACGCTATTCCAATGTTTTTTAATGCTATGCACTCCCTAGTTGAGCTGCCAAGTTTTTGAAATCGCTCCACGGCGTTAGTGTGATATAGTAGAGCATCAACAAACATTCCCTTTTTTAGGAACAATGTACCTATGTTATCCTGAATTATTGCAACTCCAATTGATATGCTAAGGGAATCGTAAATATGTAAAGCCCTTACGTAGTAAGAGTGTGCCAAATCGAATGAGTTCAGTTCCATGTAAGCACTGGCAATATTATTTGAAGCTGCAGCAACGGCTCTGTGGTAGTTACTTTTCTGATTAATTTCGAGGTAGGTTTTAAAGAATTCTATTGCTTTCAAATATTCTTGCCTATAAAAAAAAATTTGACCAATATTATTAGATACCATGCCTATTCCCTCAACATGACCCTGAGCCTTGAATATGTTCAGCGCCAACGAAAAGTTTTCAATAGCCAAATCGTATCGTGCCCATGAGCGATATATTAATCCAATATCATTTAAAACTTCGGCTTGTGATATTTTATTATTTTGCTGCTCATAAATGCTTTGTGCTGCAATTAGGTTTTGTAATGCTGCCTTAAGGTCTCCTTTCTTTTGCAAAATGTACCCAAGCTGGTGATAGGCGTCTGCTGCTAAATTCCATAATCGTTTATGGGAAGCCAACTCTAAAGCCAGGCTCCAATACATTTTACTTGCATCAAAATCTGTATCGATATGTGCTACGGCTAACTTAAAAAGTGCATTGTACTTTGCTGTGTCAATTTTTGAATTTTCAGCAACGTATTTAAGGCTATCTATATTGGCTCCTCTTGATTGGTTAAATAGTAAATACATGAGAACGATTAACAGTAATATATGCTTGTATCTCATCTGATTATAAATTATTCGCCTAAAATAATAAAAAAACCCGCCCAAAGGCGGGTTGCGGGTCGAAGAATTTTTCTAATTGAACGATAGAAGAATTAATCCCACAGAGAAAGGATAAACTTCTGGACCTTTCCCTTTTTCGAATAGCGGTGTAGGGTAAAAATTTGCAAACAACTTGAGTCCTCTGTAACCAACCCTTGCAGTAAGGCCATATCGAAAAGAGAACAGATTAAAATCGTCCTTTACTTTATCCTTTTTTTCTCCATTGAACTCATACTCAACCTTAGAGTGGGTTCCTAAACGCACTCCACCAATTACCCCGGTAGATATGAAAATTCGTTTTGAGTCACTTCCCACAGGTATTTGAAATTCAAAAAGAAGCGGAACAACAAGTTGTTGAGTAGAGAATTTCGTCTTGGTTACTTTATATCCAGCCAATATATAAGTGCTATCAGCAACTGTAACTCCGTTTTGAACTTTAAAGTTTGTACTGTTTCTAAAGTGATAGTCGTTAAACTCAAGCCCAAGGCCTGTAACCAAGCCCGCTTTATTGGTTCCAAAACCAATGCTTTGCTGTAAAAAGTTTAAGTTTATGTTCCACGAACGGCCCTGTTTCAATTCCATAAACTTCAAATCACCATCCATAACTGTAGATTTATTCGGGGTTAAATACCCATTAAATCCCCATTCAAACCCAGCCCAATGTCCTTTGAATCTTCTTTCTCTTTTAAATTCTGGGTACGTTTTTCTTTCAGGAATCTCAACTGTTGTTGTTCCATCTTCTTTTCCAATAACAACAATATTCCTTTTACCCAAACGAATAACGGTTGTATCGGCTTTAGTTGTTTCCCTGATTGGGTTAAAACTTGCTTTGGAATTAACAACTTCGGAGTTTAATGTATCGAAAACAATTGTAGTGTCGGCATCCTCTACTTCGGTTAGTCGTTTTTCGAGATTGTTTTGAGCGTAAGACGTGCTAAATACAAGCAAAATGCTTACAGTGAAGATAATGGTTTTCATATTTTGATAGTTAATTGGTTAATTTCGCCTGTATGACGGATCAATGTTTTAAAAAGTTACAGGCTAAACTACTTTTTGTTTTTTACTGGACGTGATATGGCGAATAGGCCGGCTTCGAAAGTAATACGTGTTAGGTTTCCATCTGAATCTCTTTGGCCATTTAATGAAATGGTTGACTCGGTAAAATTCGACAACCTATTTATTCCCATTTCTGCCAATTCGAAGAGTCCTATCTCCTTCTTGGAGTTTTCTGCTAAATTAACAATAGGTATTTCATTTGGGTTACTAATTAAAACCAGGTCGGCAAAAGTTAATTTTGGCTCACTGATTACCGCGCTAACAATTTTTTGGACCCCAATGGGTTTAATTGTTTCGAATGAAATATAATTGGCTATGTAATTTTCAACTTCTTTCTGATCCCCGTTATTTTCATAAGATTTTTCTATCGCCTTTTCATTTCTGATATTATCAATCCCATCATTTTTAACAATGATTGGAATATTCGACTTCGAATCCGGTTCAGCCTTATATAAAGAGGAATCGACTGTATTTACCTCTATTGCAAAGTTTTCAATTATATTATTGTTAGTTATAGTTTTAAAATAAAAATACCCGAGAGACAGCAATAGGGCAAAAGTAGCAGCAATTGAAGAAAGGGTTCGAACTTGCTTGTAAGTTAGATTAAAGGCAGGGGTTCTTTTAAGTTCGATTTTTCCTTTAAACCTTTCCTTTGGCGATGGCTTTAACTTTAGTTCGTGTATAATATCATATTCATCTTGATTTTCTTTACTTTTAAGAACCAATACCTTTAAGCGCTCCTTTTGTTCCAAGGTAATATCTTCCTCCATTTCAGCAATGGAAAGCTCTTCCAATTCATTCATTTCTATGGAAACTTCTTCTTGTTTTATTAATAGTTGCTTTTGAATGAAAGTAATATTATCTGAGGGTTCTAGTTTACTATTCTGTAACTCGTCTAGCTCTTCCTTTAGATGGGGGTACTGCAAAAGGAAGTTGTTGAGTTCCTCTAATTGATTAGCAGAAAGCGCTCCATCCATTTTATCGATGAAATAAAAAATATAGTTTTCAATATTTATTCTGCTGTTTATCATAAAACTAATTCTGGTGTTTTAATGTATTTCTTTAATGTTAATCTTCCTCGATATATGTAAACCTTCACTTGCGATTCGTTGAGCCCTGTTATCTCTCCAATTTCATTATATGAATAACCTTCATAGTCTCTTAAAAGAATAACTGACCTTTGAATTTCTGGAAGCTTCTTTAGCGCTTCGTGCAATATTTCCTGTAAATCACAATATTCTTTGTTTGTACTGAAACTGCTTGGATTTATTGTATCAATGTTTGTTTCTCGTTTATTTTTTCTGATTACATCGATACTAGCATGATATGCAGTGGTAAAAAGGTACGATTTTACTTTTTCAAAATTTACATTTTCACGTTTAACCCAAAGCCTTTCAAAGGTATCCTGTACAATATCGTTAGCAACATCGTTGTTATTCAATGTTTTAAGAACAAAGCGATACAGCCTATCGGCAAACTCTTCTACGCTCTGGTTATATTCGGAAACCGTCATTTAATTAAATTACACCTGTGTGACGTTTCAGTTAGCATAAAGTTACAGACCTGTTAAAATATTTTAAAAAAGAAAGGCGGGATAACCCCGCCTTTCCGTGTATGCTGTAAATGGTCTAGCGCTTCACCATGCGGGCCACGCGGGTGGCCCCGCCCTCGCCCGTGAGGGTCACCAGGTACACCCCGGCCGGCAGCTGCGCGGCCCCCACCTCGAGGGTTGGGCCCCCGGCATGCTGCGCCCGCAGCACCGGCTGACCCAGGATGCTGTGCACCGCCACGCTCCGAACCCGGTCCGCCCCGGCGATCACGATCCGGTCCCCGAAGGGGTTCGGGTACAGCTGCACGCCCGCCAGCGCCTCCGAACCGATGCCCGTGGGCACCAGCGTCAGCGGCATGGCCATGTCGTGGTCCGTAACCTCCAGGCTGCCCTCATGCGCGTGGCAGTCGGCGTGGGTCACCGTGTATGCGTACGTGCCCGGCACCAGCGCGATGCTGGCCGCGCCGGCCGCATCCGTCGTCAGCTCCTCGCCCCCGATGGCGATCGTCGCGCCCGCCAGCGGCTGCTCATCCGTGGTGGTCACCACGAAGGACACCGTGTAGGTGGTGACCGCGGGGTTCAGCACCACCGCTACGCTCACCGGTTCGCTGGCCACGGCCACCGTGCCGCTCTGGGGCTCGTACCCCTCGGCCGTTACCGTGTAGGCGTGGAAGCCCACCGGCAGGTTCAGGCTCGCTCCGCCCGTCGCGTCGGTCGTCAGCGTGCCCCCGCCGATGGCGATCGTCGCGCCCGCCAGCGCGTCCGTTCCGTCGGTCACCGTGAAGGTCACCGCGTACTCATCGGCCGGTACGTCCACGCAGCTCAGCTGCGCCGACCAGCCCGCCTTCACCACCGATCCGTCGCTCTTGAAGAGGAACGTCAGCGATCCCGTGGTGGACGTGAAGGGGCCCGGCAGCGCCGTGCCGCAGAACGTGCCCAGCAGCGTGCCCTCCGTGCTCGCTCCGTCGTACACCTTCAGGTGGTCGTACGTGCAGCCCGTGTTGCTCTCCACTTCGAAGCTCAGGAACGTGACCCGTACCCGTGCGCCTTCAACGCCCGGATTCACCGTCAGGGTGTGGTTCTCGCTGTTGTTGTAGCTGCCCGAGGCGCCCCCCGTATCGTAGAACAGCGAGTTGCAGGTGCTCACCGTGCCCGTGTGCATCAGCACCGTGCCCCCGGGGAGGCCCGTGATGAAGCCCCAGGTGGCGCAGCCCGTGGCCGGGCCCACCCCGTTCTTCGGTACAACCCTCCATACGTAGTGCGTGCCCGGGGTCAGACCCTCCGGTACGTAGCTGTTCGTGGCCACCGTGGCCGTCGGCTCTGCGGGCAGGGTTCCGGCTCCCAGGTACACGTCGTACGCGTTGGAGCCCAGCACCACGTCCCACGAAAGGGTCAGCCCCGTGCTGGCGCCCACCGTACCGTCGGCTGGGTAAGGGTTCCCAGCGCAGGCCGGGGGATCCGTCAGCGTGATGCAGCTGAAGTTCGCTTGCCAGCCGTTTTTCACAACAACGCCGTCGGAAGTAAATTTAAAGGTAATTGCACCCGTTTCGTGGGTTGAGAAGATAGTGCCGGGACTATTTGTTCCGGAATATGTGCCTATTAGGGGAGATGATGTACTTGGCCCGTTATAGATATATAGGTAATCGTAACCACTTTCAACGTCAAAACTGGTAAATGTGAATGCTAGAATTGAATTGGTAGAGGTTGGGTAGAACGTTTTAGTGAAGTTTTCACTATTAGCATATTGCCCATTGGCTCCTCCCGAATCGTAGAACTTGCCGATGCAGGCCGTTACCGGGGTGCTGCTCATGGGGTACTCGGGGATGTACCCGATCACCGTGCTGAGCTCCTTGCTGGCGGCGTACTCGCCCGCGGTGGCGGTGACGGTGAAGGCCGCAGCCGTCTCCAGCGGGGTATCACCGCTGGCCGTTACCTCGAACGATGCGCTGGTGGATGCGCCCGCTGCCAGGCTGCCCAGGTTCAGCGGGTTGGTGCCACCGAGGGTTACGTAGGGGCTGGCCGTGCTGAGGGCTGCCTGCAGGTCGGTCGCATCGGCTGCGCCCGTGTTGCTGATGGCGATCTCCGCGCTGGCCGTTTCGCCCGGATCCAGAATGCCCGGGATGCCCGTGCCGCCGTCCTCGATCGTCAGGCCGCCGATGGTCAGCACGGGGGCGTTGGCCTTGATTGAAAAGTTTTGCGACCACTCATAATTTTCTCCATTGTATGAACCGGTAATTGTTATGGTGAAAAGAAGAGCAGTTTGATTAGGTACATTGTTCGCTATAGAAATTTCAAACAGGTCGTTGATACTTACTACCTGATCGGGATCGATAGTTCCAACTTGAGCATAGCCAGAAAGTATAGAAACATATTCACTTTCAGTGCTTATAGTTGCAGTAACATCGGTGGCGGTATATGGAGCATCGGAAATATTTTCTAGCTCAATATTAATTCCTATCTGCTGTCCATAATTAGGCAAAGCTGTTGTTGCAAAAGATTTAAGTACTACATAAGGCTCATCGGCAGGAACTGCTGAAATGGTACCTGTATAGGTTTGCTTATTGTAACCGGTAACGGTAATAATTAAATCGACTGGTGTTACAATAGGATTCTCGAAGCTAATTGTTGCCGAACCAGATTCAACTGTTCCTTTTCCAACCAGTACAACATTATCACTTCCGTCGATATACGAAACAGCTGCAATTGCACCATCGGTATCGCAACTTACGCTAAAGGTTGTTGCCCCAAGGAAGATCGTTGGATTGTGTGTTACGGTCATTTCGGCGGGTGTATTGGTTCGTATGACCATCGATGGATCACCAAAAATTACCCAAGTGTTGGTCATATTGTAACCATCGGTTCCATAAACATCGTTCATGTTCATACAACCATTAACCGTAATACCTCCGAAGGTTCTTTTAATATTACCAGAATAACTCTCAACTAAAATATCATTCATTTCATCTTGCCCGCGCATGGGAGAGTTCCAGCTCTGATTAATGGAACCTGCAATAATTGCTATTGCTCCTGTTGGTCCCTCGGGTTTGCGAGACCTAACAAACCCTTCTGCAAAACAATTTTGGCCAACAAATCTACCATTTACACAAGCTACATCGAATACAAATGGAAGCTTATTTACATTTGTCAAACTAGACATATTGTTTAAACCAAAACCCGAAGTAACCCAGTAGGTATCGGATCCATGTCCAACGTAGTTAGCAATACCCCTTCCTTGGTTTAAATTTGTAACAACTGTAGCGGCTGTTGCGCCTGGATCGTAAACCTGATCGACACTTGTATAATTAAAGTTTAGAAGTTTGCCTCTAATAATGTTCATGTGCTGAATATCTGACTCGCCGTTATCTCCCTGGCTGCCTCCACCTTCAGACGAAGCAAGTCCCATTCCGTTTTTAAGCCAAGTATCTGCCGTGGTTAAATCGCGCTCATAAGTAATAACCCTGTTAACCTGAGTTTGAACATCTTCTAAGGACTCAGCAGAGAAACGGCCAATGAAAACCTCTGCATAAGCATCATTTCCAGTAATAAATCCATAAGCAGGATCGCAGTAGGCCGGAGAG
This sequence comes from uncultured Rikenellaceae bacterium, assembly GCA_964479665.1. Classification (GTDB taxonomy): domain Bacteria; phylum Bacteroidota; class Bacteroidia; order Bacteroidales; family Tenuifilaceae; genus UBA2287. The sequence continues at coordinate 14,564 of CAYZNN010000008.1, forward strand.
GGTGATGTTCCTGTTAGGGTTTTTTGTATTGTATGAACATGGCTTCCATCGCCAACCAACAGAACAAACATAAGTCCTGCTTCGCTATTATACTGATCTGCAATATAGGTGGTTAGGGTTGCTGCACTTCCTCCAATGTCGGTATAATTTACTAAAGTAGTAGGTTGGCCCTTTTGATTTTTCCAGTTTACAAAAGGCTTCATTGCATCCATATAAGTTGAATGGGCAACCACTATCAATCTTCCTTCTTCACCAACAGGTGTATACTTTGCACGTGTTGAGTAGTTTAAAAAGTTGCGTCTGTAAATTTTATCAAACTCCGAATAAACTTTTAAGTTCTTTCTGGAATCTATCAACTCGTTAGCGCCTCTTTCATTCTTTGAATGAATATTCACAACAATTTCTTTATAAACCCTCAACGTTTTAGTAACAGGATTGTATTGTACTGGAAAAACTTCAACAGTTTGGCCTCTAAAGTCGCGAAGAATATATGGTTCACGAAGTTGAGCAAGTTGACCCGGGAAAAATTCATCGTTTTTATAAACTTTGCCTTTTTCATAGGGTATGAGGTTAGGATTTACATCTCGAGTTAAAATTCCTTTTGAAGGAGCAACTTCAATATTGAAAAACTCAACATAGTCGCCAGGAATAACCTCAACGCTAGTATTTCCTAATTCCGGAATAATAACGGATGCGGTTAAATATAGAAGATCTGGGCAACCCTTTTCTTGAATATTTGGCGCCTTTTTAGAATTGATTGTTTGGGCGATACCATAATCCGTTACAACCTCGTTAAAATTAATTTCGTTTAAATTAAACTTAAGCGAAATTTTGTCGGATAAATCCGACAGAAGAGTTACTTTCTGCTCTTGCGTACCGGGGCTACCCAAAACCACAGAATGACTCTGCGTTTGACCCACAATACTTGCCAAGAGAAGCAGGAAAATAGAACTCCCTAAAGCAAGTGTTTTGTTAAGTTTTTTCATTGTTAAAAGTTTAGGTTAAACAGCCTGTAAATCGAATAACAAATTTGGGTCACAAGTTATTAAAAACATCGATATAAAATAGTTCCCGTATAATGTGTAATAAATCACACGATTATATGTGTCTCTCAATCTGATACTTAATGATTGTTTAGAATGACAATAAATTGCGTTGTTTAAAAATTGAGAAAGGCGGGATAACCCCGCCTTTCCGTGTATGCTGTAAATGGTCTAGCGCTTCACCATGCGGGCCACGCGGGTGGCCCCGCCCTCGCCCGTGAGGGTCACCAGGTACACCCCGGCCGGCAGCTGCGCGGCCCCCACCTCGAGGGTTGGGCCCCCGGCATGCTGCGCCCGCAGCACCGGCTGACCCAGGATGCTGTGCACCGCCACGCTCCGAACCCGGTCCGCCCCGGCGATCACGATCCGGTCCCCGAAGGGGTTCGGGTACAGCTGCACGCCCGCCAGCGCCTCCGAACCGATGCCCGTGGGCACCAGCGTCAGCGGCATGGCCATGTCGTGGTCCGTAACCTCCAGGCTGCCCTCATGCGCGTGGCAGTCGGCGTGGGTCACCGTGTATGCGTACGTGCCCGGCACCAGCGCGATGCTGGCCGCGCCGGCCGCATCCGTCGTCAGCTCCTCGCCCCCGATGGCGATCGTCGCGCCCGCCAGCGGCTGCTCATCCGTGGTGGTCACCACGAAGGACACCGTGTAGGTGGTGACCGCGGGGTTCAGCACCACCGCTACGCTCACCGGTTCGCTGGCCACGGCCACCGTGCCGCTCTGGGGCTCGTACCCCTCGGCCGTTACCGTGTAGGCGTGGAAGCCCACCGGCAGGTTCAGGCTCGCTCCGCCCGTCGCGTCGGTCGTCAGCGTGCCCCCGCCGATGGCGATCGTCGCGCCCGCCAGCGCGTCCGTTCCGTCGGTCACCGTGAAGGTCACCGCGTACTCATCGGCCGGTACGTCCACGCAGCTCAGCTGCGCCGACCAGCCCGCCTTCACCACCGATCCGTCGCTCTTGAAGAGGAACGTCAGCGATCCCGTGGTGGACGTGAAGGGGCCCGGCAGCGCCGTGCCGCAGAACGTGCCCAGCAGCGTGCCCTCCGTGCTCGCTCCGTCGTACACCTTCAGGTGGTCGTACGTGCAGCCCGTGTTGCTCTCCACTTCGAAGCTCAGGAACGTGACCCGTACCCGTGCGCCTTCAACGCCCGGATTCACCGTCAGGGTGTGGTTCTCGCTGTTGTTGTAGCTGCCCGAGGCGCCCCCCGTATCGTAGAACAGCGAGTTGCAGGTGCTCACCGTGCCCGTGTGCATCAGCACCGTGCCCCCGGGGAGGCCCGTGATGAAGCCCCAGGTGGCGCAGCCCGTGGCCGGGCCCACCCCGTTCTTCGGTACAACCCTCCATACGTAGTGCGTGCCCGGGGTCAGACCCTCCGGTACGTAGCTGTTCGTGGCCACCGTGGCCGTCGGCTCTGCGGGCAGGGTTCCGGCTCCCAGGTACACGTCGTACGCGTTGGAGCCCAGCACCACGTCCCACGAAAGGGTCAGCCCCGTGCTGGCGCCCACCGTACCGTCGGCTGGGTAAGGGTTCCCAGCGCAGGCCGGGGGATCCGTCAGCGTGATGCAGCTGAAGTTCGCTTGCCAGCCGTTTTTCACAACAACGCCGTCGGAAGTAAATTTAAAGGTAATTGCACCCGTTTCGTGGGTTGAGAAGATAGTGCCGGGACTATTTGTTCCGGAATATGTGCCTATTAGGGGAGATGATGTACTTGGCCCGTTATAGATATATAGGTAATCGTAACCACTTTCAACGTCAAAACTGGTAAATGTGAATGCTAGAATTGAATTGGTAGAGGTTGGGTAGAACGTTTTAGTGAAGTTTTCACTATTAGCATATTGCCCATTGGCTCCTCCCGAATCGTAGAACTTGCCGATGCAGGCCGTTACCGGGGTGCTGCTCATGGGGTACTCGGGGATGTACCCGATCACCGTGCTGAGCTCCTTGCTGGCGGCGTACTCGCCCGCGGTGGCGGTGACGGTGAAGGCCGCAGCCGTCTCCAGCGGGGTATCACCGCTGGCCGTTACCTCGAACGATGCGCTGGTGGATGCGCCCGCTGCCAGGCTGCCCAGGTTCAGCGGGTTGGTGCCACCGAGGGTTACGTAGGGGCTGGCCGTGCTGAGGGCTGCCTGCAGGTCGGTCGCATCGGCTGCGCCCGTGTTGCTGATGGCGATCTCCGCGCTGGCCGTTTCGCCCGGATCCAGAATGCCCGGGATGCCCGTGCCGCCGTCCTCGATCGTCAGGCCGCCGATGGTCAGCACGGGGGCGTTGGCCTTGATTTTCAGGTTAGAAGTCCAACTATCCGTTCCATCGGTTATTTCAACAACGAAAGTTGCCTGATATTGATTAGGAACGTTGTTTGCAACTGTAAAAGTAAACGCATTATTAACAGTAACCATATTACCCGCTTCGCCGGCTGGAATAGAACCAAAGCTCACAGAAGCACCCTGTGTAATTGTGAAATACTGATCCGTTCCGGATAATTGAGCGGTAATATTGGCTCCGTCGTCGGCACCAACGTTCTTAAGAGTCACATTTATAGCAAACGATTCTCCGTACTCAACCATACCATTGTTGTTTCCAGACTCATCGTTAACGGTATACTCATGCATTACTACATAAGGGCCCTCAAGCGCTGCTGCAGGAACCTGTGCAACATAAGGAACGGTTTGAGGTCGAGTTACAACGATATCTACATCGCCTCCGTCGGTAATCGGTTCAATTGTAACCTCAACCTCGCCAGAACCATCAACAAGAGCAGCACCATGTAAAACGCCATTCTTACTAATAGCTACATATGAGCCAGGAAGAGCATTTACAGTGTAAGTACTTAGGCCAATGGGCACAATTGCCATGTGCGAAACTGTATTAGCATCTCCTTCAGTAAAGAAGGGTGTTAGTGAAGGATCGCCCAATACATTGTATGCTTGCCAATAATAAAGGGGAGAAGAGTGGCTGGGGTAACCCTGAATATCAACTTCGGTAACAGCAAGGTTTCCTGTAAACACCATACCGCCAGTAGTAACATAGCTGCTATGTGCATGGGCATCGTAGGCTCCCAGGGTAGTTTCCTCAAATGTAGGTACATAACCATTATTATCGCCTACTATTGGGAAAGCTCCAACAGACCAGTAAAAATCTTCGAACCAGTAAGAATTGGGTGATGAACCAATATATGAAACTGCGCCACCATTTGCTTTTCTAATCCATGCTTCGCCAATACATTCATTATAACCAAAATCGGCAGCAAGGCAGCAATTACCAACTGCTAAAGGATATTTGTTGATGTTTGTAAATGCGTTTACATTAGGAATAGAAAGTAGAGGATCTCCCCAAGAGGTCTCAGAGCAATGGGCTGTGTAGTTAATAAATCCTACATTAATTCTTTCTGGTTCGTAACAACCAGTATATCCGGGTATAGCTCCGGGATTAAATGGGTCGTTTGCTACTCCGTACTCATTTACTGTTGTATAACCTTGGCTTGGGTTGAAATAGTATTTCGTTCCGTATTTAATCGTTGGCTGACCAACTTTCGGATTCCAATTTCCGTCAACTCCGGCTATTAGGGTTGTTTTATTTAGATAAGAGGGATCGGCAAATTGATATTGTTCGTAGTACAGTATTTTGTCGATTATATTTTGCAACTGAGTTGTATTGGTTGCAGAGAAACGACCATAGTACATCTCAGGAAAATAGTCGCCATCAACGCTAGCATAGTACAAGTCGGTTTTCTTTTGCGAAGATGAACCTGTTGCAGAAGCAGGAACCTGATCTATATCGCCTACAAATATTAAAAACGATGGCGCAGGATTCTCTGGTGTTGCGTTGTTGTATACGTTGTGAACAAAAGTTTGTATGTCAGTGTTAGTTGTGCCTATTACATCGGTATAGGCAACTTCAACATAAAAACCTTTTTTTGTTTTCCACTCGATGAATGGTTGAAGGGTAGCTTCGAACATACGATGCGAAACCATAAGCATTCTCACGGGATAGTTTGTAAGATCAGGATGGTCGTCGTAAACATCCTTTGTGTAAGAGTTTGCCAGCCTATCGTAAATAGGTTTGAAGTAGGGAGAAGCGGTTGCCTTTCTAACTCTCTCTTCAAGAGCGTGATCAGCTCCTTTAAAAGTAACTTCAACCTCAATGTCGTTATAAACCATAATTTTCCCCTCGGTTGGGTTGTAGTCAACGGGGTTAATCTCGATGCGAGCAATTCTCACACCCCTCATGGTTCCCAGTACTTCAATTGACGCTACTGGCTTACCGATGTATCCTTCTTTTTTATAGCTCTGCTCGCTATATTCGAATTTAACATCGTTAATGTTTTGGTCTTTTCGAAGCGAGGGCTGGACAGGGTAAAGCTTGTTGAAAATACCAACATCCTCTAATTTAATTTCATTTTTCGAAAAGCCTTTTACATTAACAACAGCATCAGCCCCAAGGGGGATTTGAATTAGTTGCTTAAATGCTGGTAGTTTAGGTTCGCCAATCTGTCCAGAAAAGTAACCTTTTGAAAAGTAGAACTCCGTAAAGCCCATACCATTCTTGGCCGTTACATTATTTCCATAAATGTTGGCTAAATTAAACACCATCCGAAGACTTGAAGAATTATTTTCAAGCACTTCCGACTGTGACTTACCGCTATTTAGCGGTATCACGTAATCCTGTGACATGCCCGTAAAGCAGAGTAGGACAAGCAAGGAGACTAAGGATAGAAACTTCCTCATGGTAAAAATTTTAGGTTAGTAAATTTAAAAAATGGCTTTTTAAAACCGTTAAATGTATTAAATGGCACAGTACAATGCAAATAATTGGCGATTCATTTTTGAACTAAAATAAAAAGGGGCCCGTTTTTAGGGCCCTTTTTCTAAAGCAAATATTCACATATTACTTCTTAATCATCTTTCTAACAGACTCTTCTCCTGAGGTGCTGTAAAGCTTAATCAAATACACGCCGGCAGGTAATGATTCGGTTTCAATCTTACCGTTTGAGCTCTGATTAGGTTGAACCTCAAGTACCCGTTGACCAATTAAATTAGTTACTACTACTCTACTTAAGAGGGTTGCGTTAGAGATAGTGATTTCATTGGTAAAAGGATTGGGGTAAAGAGCAACGGAAGTGATGTTACCATCGACAATACCAACATGGAATAGAACCACCGGAACAGAAAGGTTGGCATTATTAACAGTAAAGTTGCTCGCATAAGCCTGGTATTCGTTGAAATTTACTGAGAAACTATAGTTTCCATTTACCAATTCAATCGTTGCTTCTCCGCTTTCGTTGGTTGTAAGGGGATCAATTACATCGTTAATTAAAATTGTGGCACCAACTAATGGTTGGGAAGATGTGTTGTTAACTGCAAATGTTACAGTATAATATTGCAACATATTTACAGGTACGGTCACGTTGGCATCGACAACGGTAACGTTTCCGGAGACGGATTTATAACCATCTTTCACAACAGTATAAGCATATGTTCCAGGAAGAATATTAGAAATAACATATTCATTGGGATTATAAGCAACTCCGTTGAAAGTTACAATAGCGTCGGGCAATGTAACGCCTCCGCTTGTTACATTAAAGGTTACCGTGTAACGGGTGTAAACAAGAGTTACTGGTACTTCAACATCCTGGTCTTCAATTTCTACATTACCTGTTACAGTATTGTACGTGGCCCTTTGAACCGAGTAGGTATACTCACCACGAATAACTTGCATTGAGTATACGCCTGATGCCATTGAAGTTCCGTTAATTGTAATAACAGCATCGTTAACCGGATCGCTATTCTCATTAACAACGGTAAATGTTAGGTTGAAATAAGGTTCGAGTTCTACGTCAATATCAATGCTTTGATCAACAATTACGAAGAAACCGGTTGCCGTTTCATAACCATTCATGCTTACCGAATAGCTGTACTCGCCAATATAAAGTTCCACATCGGAATAGCCGTTGGCGTCGGTATTAAGCATTGCAACCTGAACATCCCCCTGCATAATTGTAACTGTTGCATTCTGGATGAAGTCGGTAGTGATGGCATTAGTAACTGTGAAGGTAGCACCATAAGATTCTGGAACATCGAAAACAACCTCTTCAATTGCTGAGGTACCGGAGGTATAAACGCTTTCAACTCCTGCAGTATGTGAACCAGCACTTAGCCCGGAGAACATATACTCTGTTTCAGGCTGTTCTGTAACAACCAAGTTTCCATCGAGATAAATATTATAACCCACAAATGCCTTAGAACCATTTGCTTTGGCTGCTGGCCCAATATACAAATCGTCGACCATGAAAATGAATGCATCGAGCGATACACAGTTAATGGCCACATACTTTGCATTGGCTGGGATATTATAGGTAAACTCGGTCCAGCTGATTGGAGCCGTAGCGTAAGGGGCTGCAGTAACAAAAGTAAATGCAGCTGGAGCATTAGTAGTTGTAGAATAGCCAACCTTAAAGCGTTCCAATCCGTACTGGTCGGTTATTGATTTGGCTTTAAACCTGAAAACGAAAGGATTATTAAACTCTAGTTCAGGGCTTATTAGCCAATCGTTATTAGAAACGGTTGTTGAGTTAGCCGCAATAGAGGCAAAATACTTATTGCCCGAAGCGGCTTGCCATACAGGAAGCGTGGCAACAGATGGATCGCATGTTGCATTGTTAAATACAATGAAACCAATCGGTCCGCTTTCTCCAGGGAAATTTGTTGCATTTGCGCCATATGTATTCAAGCCGTCAAGGTCAAGAATAGTCCAAGGAGCCGCATTATTTACGGCAAAATCGGTTTGTCCCTCAACATCATCGAAAACTGAATTATCTGTATTCCAAACAAACTTTGCATTTCCAGCTTGTAACCCCTCGGTAGTAACAGCAAGATTGTAGGGAGGAACGATAATTTCTATAAGTTCAACATCGAATTCGTTGGTTACATTTGAGAAGTTGACGTTGAGAGCAGTAAATACTTCGTGACCTGGTAGGGTAATTGTAATATCGTACTGGCCCCTCCACACTTCGGTAAATAGAACCACACCACCGGCCGGAGCTGTTAAGGTATAGGTGTGAGTACCGTCGCTCTCTTCAAGTTGAACGATTGCCCCAACAGGATCGTCGTTGCCGTTTGTTGAAACGTTGATGGTTACTGGTACAAACATATCCTTCCAAAGCTCACCAGAAATTGCTGGTTCAGATACGTTGTTATTGGTGTAAACTGCATTAACAGCGTATTTATAAACACCCCAATCGAGGGCTGCCCAAGTATTGTCGGTGTACGAAAGTTCTGTTACACCGGTTGCAACGGATTCCCAAATTTCAGGCTTCATATCACCATAGAACTTGGCCCGATAAATATTGTACGATTCAAATACCTTGCTGTTGGCTGTCTGAGGTTTGGTATCATAAACAGGATCGCCGGCGGGTATTACCTTAGGCAGATAACTACCACTTATTGCATCGGTTTTTGATGTTTTAGTCGTTGCAAAATTTGGCATTTGCGACTTAGCAAGGGGTCCGTAGTCGTAACCAATAGCCCTTAGCAGGAAGTTTTTCGTAAACGCAGCACTTTCGAGCGTACTAAAGGCACCTGAAGTGTAGTTTGCATTATAAAAATGGGTATTGCTTTGGAAAACCCATGGCTCTGTTGCATTGTCGATTGCCAAGCCCAAGAACCCATTGTAACTCAAGGCAAGCATGAACCCGTTGGGGGCATTCACTGGCTCGGGAAGCACGTGGGTGCTCCACTGTCCGTCGACATTAGGAACGTTCATAACCGAATAAAGCACGGTACCTGTTGGCATGCCCGACTCGTTCAGAGCAAGAATGAAAACGTTAACCGTATTGTGGGGTCCGCCGTTGGATGTGGTTTGCCAAGAAACCTCAAGTATTTGGGCATTTCTGCGGAATACGCTTCCCATTACTCCCTGTGCTGTTCCCGATGTGAAGCCTAACTGACCGCTTACAGAACCATCATCGTAACGGAATTCGGTAGTTGCACTAGGATCGAACTGCATCCAACTTAATTCAACCTCATTATCGTTATTAATTGTAGCGATAAGGTTAATTGGGGGGTATGCTATTTCGAACAATTCAATTGTACCAAGGTTTATATCTGTGGAATTGGCTGTAACCTCCGAAACATAATTGGTAAACCCTGTTTTGCTGATTGTTAGGCTATAGGTTTTGCCGCCGTAAACCTCTTCGAAAATGAATATTCCATTCTCATCGGTTGTGGTTTCAGAGTTTTCATATCCTTCGAGAACAACGGTTGCACCCTCTACAGCTACCATATTGTCGTCTCCACGAACAACGGTTCCGGTTATTTCAATAATTGGTAACTTTTCGAGTTCTGCGTCAAGTGTAGTAGTTAAATCTTCTTCAATGGTTACATTTGACTGGAAGTCGTAATACCCATACTTGCTTATAGTTATATCGTAATCACCTGTAAATAGGTATGGTAGGTTGTATTCACCATCAGCATTGGTTAGGGTATATCGAGTGCTGCCATCAACCTGAACCTTAGCGCCCTCTATTGGAACGCCAGTAAGATCGTCGGTAACTGTTCCGGCCAATGTGCCCATTCCGGCCATGTTAAAGGCCATTTTAATATTTGGATAAATAGCGCTATTAACCGTACCCGTTGGGCTATTGGGGTCTGGTTCTGCCGAATCGCTGTTTTGGGTTCTGGTGCGGAAAGCGGTTGGCCCTGTTGTTACGAAGAACCTATCGTTCGAACTGAAATAAGCAGCGTCCATTGGGCGAAAGGCCATAACCACAAGATTTCCTCCTTCAAAAATAAACACTTCGGGAAGTTCAATCCAAATTTCATTCACCCCAATTGGGAAGTTTAGGGTTCCCTCATAAACCAATGTTAACTGATTGGCAGGAATCCAGCCATCTGTTAAGTCGGTTTTATCAGAGTTACCAAGCCAAATTTTTACAGGTTTATCGGGTAGGTTGGTTGCAAAGTTGTTTTTATAAACCAAATGGGTTATTGGCCCAGCAACCCCAATTTCAGAACCCTTATAAATGGTTTGGCTTAAACTCGATTTGTAAAAGAAGTTCCATGGCATTGTGTTATTCAGGTCGGTACCGGTACCCACTTCAACAAACAATGTACTTGCACTAAATACGGTTATATTTATTGAGGGAGTAGTATTATCGACAAGGTTCTCATCTTCGGCATAGTTAACAACTGCATAAATTTTTATCGATCCTTCCTCTGAAAAATTTGCGGTCCAAGGTATTACGGCTTGCTGCTGATAACCTAAATTAACTCCATTTACGGTACCAAGAAGTTCGTCGTCGCCTTCTACTTCTTTATAAATTGAAACCGTATAATCGCCACCTGCAACTGGCTCGAGACCTTTGTTTCGAACTGTAACATTGTAAACAGCATCGACTCCAACGCTTGGGTTGGGAGAACCCGCGATACTAACCGCCTCAACATCCTTAGCGTTAAGGTTAATGATTAAACCCGAAACATCGTCAATCATTAAACGTAACTTATCTGCTGAAATAGCCTGGAAAGCTAAGTAAACGGTTTGTCCTACATAAGACGAAAGATCTATCGTATAATCTTTCCAAACGTTTGGTGGCGCTACGTTGGCAAGAAGGGTTGTTGTAAAGTTCGCCTCATCATTGCCGGTAGTTGAAAGTTTAACATTGAATTCTTCAACCCATGATGTACTTCCGTTTTTGGTCCAGAATTTAAATGTTTTATACTCATCTGAAACCCTAAGCTGTGGAGTGATAAGCCAATCGTTATGTGCAGTAGTATTGTACGAAATTGCAGCACACTTCGAGCCGTCAGGTGTTATGTTGTCGGTTGAATATAGTACCCATGTATTTGTTCCTCCGCCATTAATAACCTTCCATCCGGCTGGTGGAAGTGCGGTAAGGCCCTCGAAGGATTCATTTAAGATTCCCTTTGGTATTGCGTTTCCAGTTAAAGCAACTGTTTTTGTACCTTGTATTTCTGGATCAACCACAACGGTAAGTGTTGCTTCTTTAAGACCTGTTGAAGCAGGATTGAAGTTAACGCTAACTACCAGCGAAGAGCCTGCATTAATACTCAAAGGATAGGTTAGTGACTCTACGCTATAGTTAACGTAATCGGAAACAGATATATTGTTAACTATTAGATCGGCTCCACCTGTATTATAAATTGTGAAGGTTTTGGTGCTCATTGCAGTTACCTGAACCGTTCCGAACGAAAGAGCTGTTGGATATACGTTAATTTCAGCAACTACAGGAATGTCTTGGGTAAACAGACGGATGTTGGGGCGGTATGCCTTCAAATCGGTTCCCGATGCTGTTGGTGGTGAGGTTATGCTATAGGGTGTTGTATCGTTGTGCTTTTCTACGCTCATAACAGCACCACCAGGAGTTGCTGTGCAGAAAAACTCATCTGCAGAGGCATGATAGCCCGGGGTTTTCTCTATTACTGCAACCAGAAGGTTGTCTGTGTTGTTGTAATTAAATGGCGTTTGCAAAACGATTTCTACCCATCCGGGAGTGGTTGTTACTGCAAGCGGGCCTTCGTATACCTTTTGTAACGAAGCTCCGGGTAAATAACCCGTTAACGCCGAAAGGCTTGTGTGCGCCATATATACCTCTATCTGATCGGTCCATGCTGAATTACCATTGTACTGATAGAATACTTTGGTTATTCGTTTATTGGCTACATTAATTTCGCTTTGCAAGAATATGCTTTGCGAATAAGTATAGCCATAGAATGGCTCAATGGGTAACGATTGGTTAACAACGGTACCATCGCCTATTTGAAGCAAGCCCTCGGCGTGTAATAATACTGAATTTGATGTTGCTACTCCGCCATTGCCATTCGCATTTTTGGCTGTAATGGTATAGGAGTATGTACCTAGTTCGGTAATTGTATTATCGTAATAAGTATTGCCTGTGGCATTGGTTTCAATTACAACATTTCCTGGGTTTCTAACTATTTGGTAAGCTAAACCTGCGGGATCGAAGTATCCGCCATGAAGTCCGGTTGTTGGTTCAGTCCAGTTCAATCGGCCCCCTTGTCCTTCGGCGGTTAATACTAAACCAGAAACAGCAGCAGGCACATCTGGTCCTATCCATGCTGCCATTGAGGCTGAAGGTCCATCGCCTGCAGTATTTGAGGCAACCACATAGTACACATTGTTACCTGCAGGAGCATCATTATCAACCCACGAACCAGCCTCCCCAATTACAGGTGAAGGAATTGTATGAATAGCGACGAGAGGATCGTTTCTAAAAATTTTTATTTCAGAAAGTTCTGTTAGGGCATCACCCTGAGCTGTAATCGTTGGGTTTGTCCACTCTATTGTAGCAGATAAAGCACCCATGGCTCCGGCTGTAACATTTAATCCCGTTACTGCAGCTGGTGCTCCTTGGGGGGCCTGATTGTTGTATAGCCATACAATGGCATTATGAAACATTTTATAGCCATCGCCAGTTAGGCCTGGAGATGTTACAGTTCCTGAAGACTTTAGTGGGTTCGCATTTACAGCAACAATGTTGTCGTATACGGCAACAAGAGGGTCGGTAAATGAATTATTCCAGCTACAAATAAGCGTAGCGCCCGAACGAACGGTTACGTCTTGAACAAAATAATCGGTAGAAAGAGCTGCTACACCTGCCATTATTGGGTGGCCGGGTTGGGCAATATTGCCCAAGGCAAAAGTTGCGGTAGGACGATCGAGAGTGGCTTTAGTAAAGGGTGATTTACTCCCCGTTATGTAGGTACCCGATCCTAATCCCCAATCATCGTAACTCTGAACAAATTGACTTTCCAGAAGGAATCCTCCCCCATCGATAAAACCACCTAGCTTGTTACTCCAGTCGACGGGTGTGGTTCCCGTTTCTGTTTCCCATTTTTTAACATTGAAGGTCCAAACAACATCGTAGTTGTTTAGCATGTCGCTTACTGTTAATGCACCCAAATCGAGAGTAACTGTATAGTTTACCCCTCCAAATGCCTGCATTGTTGCAAGTACGTGAGTGTTAAAATCGGCAGCATCGGGAGTGGCAACCAACACATTAATGGTTTTTCCATTTTTGGGTTTTAGCAATCCTTTAGTGTTTAAATCAATCGACTTATTTATTACCGACTGATTATAACTGGCTTTGTAAATCTGCTGATACCCGGAATGTTTAGAATCCTCTTTTCTGTTCTGAGCGTTTGCAAAAGGCAGAATGAGGGAAAAAGCAGATAAAAACAAAAAGTACTTTAATAAACTATTTCTCATGTTGTAATAATTTAAATTGTCGTTATTAGTTGTTTAATTAGGGTGTTTGGGTTAATAAATTAACCGCTGTCAAGAAACTGTCTCATGGCTTTGGTTTTTTAGGTTTTACATTCTTTTTTTGCTTGTAGCAAAATGTTTCAATTTAACAAACTTTTTTGTAAAATATTCTATTTTTTAACAGTTTATACAATATTTAATACTTTTTATTGTTTTATGTTTGATATATAGTTTAATAACCATCCTTACTTATATTTTTAGTAAATGTTTTTGCAGTAAAATAAATATTATGAGTGTCCGTAAAGGTACCTATGAAAAGTCTGGATGTTGCATTAGTACGGTTGTATCGATGATTTATTGTTTCACATTCAAGTAGCTCGATAAGGCTTGTTAATATTGAGCTTTCTATTATCTTTTAGTCATCTTTACGGACACTCATATAAATATTAAATGAAGCATATGAGGTGTGTGCAACTATTTATCAATCTGTTGTTTAGTTCTTGGGTTCATTATTTTTATAGTATTTTTCAATTCTTTTTGCTGCTGCCTTTCCTATTATTTTTTCAATATCATGAATGCTGGCCCGCTTAATTTCTTCAATGGAACTATAGTGTTGAAAAAGCTTAATTCTTGTTTTTTCCCCAATGCCCTTTATATCTAAAAGTTGCGATTTAATAATAGACTTACTACGCTTGGCCCTATGGAATGTAATACCAAATCTGTGCGCCTCGTTTCGGGCGTACTGTATTACTTTAAGAGTTTCAGATCTTTTATCGAGATGTAATGGAGTTGGGTCGCCAGGAAAGTAAATTTCTTCTAGTTTCTTGGCTATTCCAATTATGCTTATTACATTCTGTAAATTCAATTTCTGCAAACTTTGGTATGCTGCGCTCAGTTGGCCTTTGCCTCCATCAATAATAATGAGCTGAGGTATGGGTTGCATCTCTTCAACCAGCCTTGAGTATCGGCGATAAACAATCTCGCTCATTGTTGCAAAATCGTCGGCCCCCTCAACGGTTTTAACATTATAATGTCTGTACTCCTTCTTTTGAGGTTTTGCATTTTTAAAAACAATACATGCGGCTACGGGGTCAGTTCCTTGGAGGTTGGAGTTGTCGAAGCATTCAATATGTATAGGTAATGTATTCATCCTCAAATCCTTTTTCATGGTTGCTAAAATTCGTTGCGCAGGAGAAGTAGAAAGTTGATTGTTCTTTTGGGTTTGAACCTCAATCATAAACTCCCTACAATTTCTAATTGATAAGTCTAGCAACTTTAACTTTTCTCCTCTTGTGGGAACAAGATACTTACAACCACTTAATTTAAAGTCGGGATTATGCGAAACAACTATTTCTTTTGCATTGCTTTCATATCGTTGGCGGATATTTACTATGGCCATTCCCAATATTTCATGATCGGCCTCATCGAGCCCCCGACGGGCTTCAAGGTTATGTACCTGAACAATGGAGCCGTTTTTTACCTTTAAATAATTAACAAATAATAATTCACCTTCGCTTTGTACAGAAAACACATCGATGTTGTCCAATTTAGGGCTTACAATAGTGGTTTTTGATTGATAACCCTTTAGTAGTTCGATTTTTCGCTTAAGGGTCTCTGCCTGCTCAAATTCTAGTTTTCGTGCATGAAGCAGCATTGCGGTACTCATTTCCCTTAAAATACCCGTGTTTTCACCTTTAAGAATGCTTACTATGGAGTTGATGTTTCCTTCATAATCTCTGGCTGTATGATTTCCTATACAGGGTGCAAGACAGTTTCCAATTTGATACTCTAGACAGGCTTTAAACTTCTTTGCCTTAATACTTTCTTCCGTTAAGTTAAGGGTGCAGGTTCTAAGCGGAAAAAGTTGCCGAATTAAATCGAGCATTGATTTTAAATAAAATCCCGAAGTAAATGGTCCAAAATACTGACTTCCATCATTTAAAAGTCGTCTTGTTTTAAAAACTCGTGGAAATGGTTCTTTTTTAATACAAACCCAGGGGTATGTTTTATCATCCTTTAATAAAATATTATAGCGTGGCTTTAGATTTTTAATTAAATTGTTCTCCAACAAAAGGGCATCGTTCTCTGAGTCAACTAAAACAAAAGAAATGGAATGAATTTTACTTACAAGCACCCTCAGTTTTGCGCTTCCACTATTAGATTTATTGAAATAACTGCTAACCCGTTTCTTTAATTCCTTTGCTTTGCCCACATAAATAACTTCTCCGCTTTTGTTTAAAAAACGATAAACCCCCGACTTGTTTGGTAATCCCATTATGGTATTTTCAATTGCTGACGTCATTTTACAAAAAATATTAAACACCAATATATTTATAGTTAGGCTTGGAGGTTAAACAATATTAATAATATGTACGCACTTAAAAAAGATACAATGGGTAAAATATGCCAAACGGCTGCAAACTTTTTCAAATATTGATTAACGACCAGCAAATTGTACCCATTTTTAGCGGCACCCATACCTAAGATACTAAAAACATATAATTGCACCAACAAAGTTGGTATTACTTTATATAACGAAGCAAATAGAAGCAAGGTAGCCGATGTGTGCGAAATAATTGACCTTCGCTGATATTTATTTCTATTAATTTGCTCCCAGTATTAGCAAAGTTCCGTTGTTCCAAAATTTTAGCACCAGTACCAAATAAGAAAGCAGCCAAAACAAGCATAAGTAAAAAGCTTCCTTTAAAATCAATAATACTATATAATGGTCCTGTTATGTTGGCCATATTATTAGACCCAATTGAGAACGCACCATACATGGCTACTATAACTATTACTAACCTTCTCTGGAAAATGTCTTTTGAAGTAATAAAAAGATTGATTTTATTTAAAATTGACCATTATAAATCTTATAAAAAAAGAAACGCGATTATAGGTTGAATAAACCAAGCGGGGATAATTACAAAGATTAATTTTAGTGAAGTAGCCGAGTTGAAAAAAACTGAATTAGCCCAAAGCGCGACAACTTCAGACTGGCTTGTTGACTGCGGTGCACCAATAATATTCGCGATGGAGAGTGAAAGCGTGATAGAAAAAATACAATTCCAATTAAAGTTAATGAGTCTTTGCTAGTATAATTATTTGTGAAGCAATTGTACGCATGGTTTTGGCGCCTGCATAAAAGGCTCCAGCAAACACCATAAACGTAAAAAGTGAAAAAATTGAGATCCCCCTTGCTGCATTTGTCCCCCAAACGACTGAAAACGCAAGCGCAACGCCGCTTGCCTCCATATTCATTGTAAAACATATAGAAAATGCGACTACAATAACATCAGGCATCATATGTTTAGGTTCGATAGTATTTACTCTTATTTCAAAAGAATTGGTTAAGGTGATTAAATTCCAGCCCGTTAAAGAGTCCTTTATGATATATTTTTACTTCAGGTATAACTGTAAGGGCCATAAAAGCCATAGTCATGAAGGGTGAATGCAATTGGCATCCATTCTCATTAACTAGTTTGTTTATGTTTTCGTACTTTGCGCTTATGCTCTGTCCTGTTTCGTTACTCATAAGACCAAAAAATGGTAATTTAATGCCCTGAACATCCCCTTGATTACTAGAAAAACAAATACCCCCTTTCGACTCGATTACCCACTGTAACGACGACTCAATTGCAAAATCATTTGTTCCAACAGCTAAAATATGGTGACTGTCGTGAGCAATGCTTCCTGCTATAGCTCCGCTCTTTAATCCAAACCCTTTAATAAATGCTACTATCGGCCTATCTTCAGAATAACGATCGAGTAAAACTATTTTTAAAAGGTCTGTTTCTATATTTGAAATAACCTCGCTTCCCACTACTAAGTTATCAATTACAATGCGTTTGGTCAGCAGTTCTCCGTCGATTGCTTGAATTGCATTCATTCGGCTTGTTTGGGCTATTAGTTTTAAACAACCCGATGGCAGGGTTTTTCTAAAAGTGTATGTGGGTTCTTGCAACTGCTCCTTTGTGTTTTCTTCCGTTTTATCATATGCAGACCAAACTTCTTTTCCTCTTATAACCGTTTTTAATGGTTCAAATTCTTCTAAATCTTTCACTATTACAAAATCTGCGTAGTCGCCAACGCGCAATTGTCCTAAAGGTAAATTATAATGTAAAATAGGATTAATTGTTGCTGCCCTTAAAGCATTATAAACATCAGAACCACCCATTACGGCTCTACTTACAATCTTATTTATATGGCCCTTTTGAAGGTAGTCTGGGTGACAATCGTCTGTGCAAAGCATTACTTTTTCGGGAAACATGTCAATCAGTGGCGAAAGGGTCTCGAAATTCTTTGCAGCACTCCCCTCTCGTATAAGAATCTTCATACCAAGGGAAATTTTTTCTTTTGCCTCCTCCAGGGTGCTACACTCATGGTCGGTAGATACCCCCGCACCAACATAGGCTCTTAACTGTTCGCCTGTAAGTTCAGGAGCATGACCGTCGACTTGTTTTTTATACTTCTTTGCGGCAGCTAACTTTGCTAATACCTCTTTATCATTATAAACGACACCGGGGTAGTTCATCATTTCTGCCAGAAAAAAATAGTCGTCGCGAGCCAATAGGTCCTTTACGATGCCTGAATCCAATACCGCCCCGCTTTTTTCAAATGGCGATGCAGGTACGCACGAGGGCACCCCGAAAAAGAAAGCCATTTCGGATAATTTCGCATTTTGAACCATAAACTCAATACCCCCTACGCCGGCCACATTGGCCACCTCGTGTGGGTCAACAATTGCTGCAATGGTTCCGTGCCGTAGCGCCATATTGGCGAACCGAGAGGGAATAAGCATGGAGCTCTCAATATGAACATGAGAATCGATAAGGCCAGGCAGGATATAGGGCCCGCTCACGTCGCCAACCCTTTCTATCGACCTAATTATACCCCCCTCAATTCCCAGCCGGACCCCGTATCTGGTTCGACCCAAAACATCAACCAAAACGCCTACCGCTGTTTCCATAATAATAGTTTTTGTTCCACGTGGAACGATTTAAAAATACACAGGGAATGTTTCACGTGAAACATCACCTTCCGAAATAAACTAATAAAATATTAATGTCGCTGGGCGATACGCCCGGTATCCTTTTTGCTTGTCCAATTGTTTTGGGCCTGATCCTTGAGAGTTTCTGCCTGGCCTCGGTGCTAAGGGAGTTGAGCTTAGAATAATCGAAATCGGGGCTAATTGCAATATGGTCAAGCCTTGAAAATTTATCGGCAATCAGTGCTTCTCTCTCTATGTATCCGCTGTATTTTATCTCTATCTCGCTTGCCTCTAATGATTCTAATTTTAGCTGTTCGTCGGGAAAGGGTATGTTTTGCAGGACAGAAATAAAAACCATGATATCTAACAAACCGATCTCTGGTCTTAATAAAATGTCTCTTAGCTTCTTCTTTTGGTTAATTGGAGCGGTATTATGCTTTTCTAGTGTTGAATTAATTTCATTGGGAGCAATGCTGGTTTCGCTAATTTGTGAAACAATGCTATCAATTGCTGCTTTCTTTTGCTCAAGTCTTTGTATACGATCCACCTTGGCCAAACCAAATTGAAAGCCGATATTGGTTAGGCGCAAATCTGCATTGTCTTGACGAATGGATATTCTATGCTCGGCTCTGCTTGTGAACATTCTGTAGGGTTCATCTACCCCTTTTGTTACTAAGTCGTCTATTAATACACCAATATATGCTTGGTTTCTTCCCAGCACCAATGGCTCTTTGTCGTTAATTGAAAGTGTTGCATTAATTCCAGCTATTAAACCCTGAGCGGCGGCCTCTTCATATCCGGTTGTACCATTTATTTGTCCGGCAAAAAAAAGGTTCTTTATTAACTTCGTTTCCAGGGTATGATGTAACTGTGTTGGCTGAAAAAAATCATATTCAATAGCATAGCCAGGTCTTAAAATAAATGCATTCTCAAACCCCGATAGTGATTTTAATGCTCGATACTGAATTTCGGCAGGCAAGGATGAACTGAAACCATTTAAGTACATTTCATAAGTGGATTCACCCTCGGGTTCGAGAAATAGTAAGTGTGAATCTTTTTCATGAAAGGTTTTAATTTTATCTTCTATACTAGGACAGTATCTTGGGCCTATTCCCTGTATAGTGCCCTTGAAGAGTGGACTTTTTTCAAAGCCCTCCCTCAAAATATCGTGAGTAATCCTAGAAGTATAGGTAGTATAACAACTTCTTTTTTTTAATTGGTTTGGTCCTGTTGTTAAGAAAGAAAAATAGGACTCGACATCGTCGGGCCCTTGTTCTCCAAGCTTACTAAAGTTAATGCTTCTACCATCAATACGTACCGGGGTACCTGTTTTCATTCGCCCAGATTCGAAACCAAGTGATTGTAGTTTTTGGGTTAACCCAAATACCGCTCCTTCTCCTGCCCTTCCTCCGGCTATGGAAATATCACCAACATGTATCTTCCCAGAAAGAAAGGTTCCATTTGTTAAAATAACAGACTTTGATAAAAAAGTTTGACCAAGATTTGTTATAACACCCTTAACACAATTACCTTTAACTATAAGATCGACTACGGTGTCTTGCCATAAAAATAAGTTCTGAATACCCTCTAATTGTTCCCTCCAGTTACTTGAGAATTTCATTCTGTCGCACTGAGCCCTTGGGCTCCACATTGCGGGCCCTTTTGATCGGTTGAGCATTCGAAACTGAATAGAAGATTTATCGGTAATTATTCCGGTTAACCCACCCAGTGCATCGATCTCTCTTACAATTTGTCCCTTGGCTATACCGCCAATTGCGGGGTTGCAGCTCATTTGACCGAATTTTGTAATATCTGTTGTAATTAATAGAACCCTGGCGTTCATATTAGCAGCAGCAGCTGCTGCTTCACAACCGGCATGGCCACCTCCAACAACAATTATATCAAAAGAATCAATCATTACATTGTATTTTTTTTAACCAGTAATCTTCCGTCGAACGCATTAATAACACGCCAGATTCTTCTTTATCATCAAATCCTACTAAGTGGAGTATTCCGTGTATAATAACCCTTTGAAGTTCATTCTGAAAACAATTTTGATAAAGTTCGGAATTAGATTTAACCGTATCAATGCTTATAATAATATCGCCAGATATAATTTTCTTTTCGATATAGGGAAAAGTAATTACATCAGTATAATAATTATGGTTTAAAAACTGCAAATTGATTTTTTTAATATAATAATCAGAACAAAATACAATATTGATGCACCCTAGTTTATAACCATAAAAAATAATACAGTCATTAATCCACTCTTTATATTTTCTTCTATTCTTTAATCTGAAACTAACATCAACATTCGAAAAAACTATTGCCACAATCCTACCTATTAAAAAGTAATTCTACTAAAGAACCGGTATTATTAAATTTTATTTCATCGGCTAATTTTTTCATTAAAAAGACTCCTCTTCCTGATACATTTTCTATATTTTCGGGAGTTGTTGGATCTGGAACATTATTAAAATCGAACCCTTTTCCTTCATCTATTATAGTTATTACAATCTGATTATCGTTAACGACAACTGTGATATCAACTTTTTTGGTTTCGTCCAATTTATTACCATGTACAATAGAGTTGTTTACTGCCTCAATAGTGGCAATCAAGAATTTGCCGTACAAATCGGAAGATAATTTAAATTGGTCGGATACTTCATCAACCAATTTTTCAATTTGGCTTATGTTATCTAATTTCGATTGGATTGTAAGAAATTTTTTCATGGTTTAAAGAATTTCAAAATAATTATACTATGAATAAAGAATAAATGTTACAGTTTAACTCTCAAAATTAGTTGTTTTAGGGTAAAATCCAAGTTTCTGGATTTTGCAAACTATTTTCTTTCCAGATTTGAAAATTCAAAATTGCTTTTCCATTACTATCAGTATAAATCTCTCCAATTTCCTGTTGCGGTTTTACGTTATCTCCAACTTTTACAAATACCCTTTGAAGATTAGTATATACAGTTAGGTACTCTCCATGCCGAATTAATATTGCAGTATTGGCACCAGGAATAGAAACAATTTTCTTTACTTCACCTTCAAAAACAGAAAATATTTTTGCTTTTGGTTCAGTGCTGATATCAATGCCATTATTTTTTACCTTTAAGCCCTTAATTATAGGGTGGTTGTGTTCACCGAACTCACTAACGACCATCCCTACCCTGGTTGGCCAAGGTAATTTTCCTTTATTACCAGCGAACCCGTCAGATAGTTTTAAATATCGCGCATCCCTAATGTCCTGTTTCTTTTCCTTTGCTCTTCTTGCTTCTTCTGCCATTAAATCGGCAATTGCCTTATTAATGGCTTCAAAAGATTTTCGTCTGTCTTCTATTTCCCTTTTTAACTGCTTCTCCTTTTTTCTCAATTCTTGAACAACAATATTAAATTTAGCTTGATCGGAATTTAGTTTTGCAATCTCTTTACGTCTTTCCTCTTTGGTTACCTCAAGTTTCGTTTTAATTAACTCTATGTTCTCTATTTCAGTTACAATCAATTTTTGCGTTTTAATTATTTCTTGTCCCTGTTTTTCCCTAAACGTTAAAAATTGTTGGTAAAATTTAATCTTTCGATATGCTTCGTTAAAATCATTAGAAGCTAGAATAAACATTAAAATATTGTAGTTGCTTTTATTGCGCCAAGAAAACTGAATTAATTTTGAATATTCCTTTTTTAAATTAAGTAAATCCTTATTTAGGCCTTGTAAATAAAATGAGTTCTTTTGTTTTTCATTTTCTAATGCGTCAATTTGATGGTTAATCTCGTTTACTAACTTACTTCTTAATTCTATCTGTCTTTTTAAAATTGCTAAATTATTGATCGTTTGATTTCGTTGCTTTTCAGTATCCCCAAGCAATCGAGTAGCAACTTTAATTTCCTCTTCGGTTTTTTTTCTTTGTAATTCTAAATCTTTTATAGACTGTGGGGTTGCGGTTAATGCTGCAAAGGGAATAATAACAAGTATGTAAAAAAACTTTATCATTAATTTAAAGGTATGTTAATGCTGGCTTTTTTAAGAGAATACTCAAATTCATACTCTCCGTCCATAGTAGCAAAACGAATATTAACAATTTTAGGCAATTTAAAATCGTTTGATTCAGTTAATGTATATATAGATTTCAGAACAATGGTTCCATCTGAAAATACTTCTCTTCTTACTATCTTATAATAAGGTAATAATACTTTTAATTGCTCATTACATGTTTCTGAATACGTTGATTTTAAAAAAACATAGTTATTTAAATTTGTAGTATTAGTATTCTGGTGTAAAGAATTAATTGAAAATATTTTTTGACCTGTTAATATTGAAATTAAAGTATTGAGAGTTGTGGGAAAACCAAGAATGCGCGATAAATCTGAATATGATAAAGAAATATTATGCTTACTTTCTGAAAGAAAAATAGAATCATTAGTTGCTTTAAAAGTTATAACATTAATGTAAAAGGGGGTATAAATATTTATTTGGGCTAACGAATCATAAGCTAAAAAAAAATTTGCTCGCAAACTATGAACTGTAGAATTATTTTTGAATAAGAAACTAGTATTTTTTATATAAACACTTTTAAAATCGGGTAAAGCTGAAAAAACTGCGGCAAGGTCATCTTCGGTAATAGATTCTATTTGCATCTTTGTATTAAGTTGCTTATTTGTACAATTAATCAGAAAGATCGGAAAAATTGCCAAAAAAAAATATCTACTCAACATAGTTCATAGAATTAACTTTCTTAAGTAGAATAATTGAATTACCTCCTGCTTCACGAGCCTTGAGCCAATATATATAGGCACTTTCTTTATTTCCTGTTTTGAAAAGTGCATCGCCATAGTGTTCTAAAATAACGGGACTCTTACTCCCTCCATTAATTATGGCTAATCGTAAAATATCGCGTGCTTCTGAGTATTTGCCCATTTTAAAAAGAACCCAACCCTTCGTATCTAAATAAGTACTGTTATCCGGATTATCGTTTACAACAACATTAATCATATTTAATGCTTTCGATAATTGATCTCCGTCTAATGAAAGGTAATAACTATAATTATTTAAAGAATGGTAATTCAGTGGATTATGTCGAATTGCATCTTCATATAAAGAAAATGCTTTCTTTTTATTTCCTTCACTGTAATAATAATCGGCAAGGGTTCCTAACAAATCAGATTTTTCATTTGAATCAGTTATAAAACTTAAGCCTGTTTCAAGTGTAGTTATGGACTTTTGCCTATTAAAATATTTTTCTTCTGAAAATGCTTTGTACAAGTAAAAATCTCCTTTGTCTGGAAAAATGGATAGCGCTTTACTTGCTGTTGAAATCACTTCAAAATGCTTTTCAAGTGAAAATTCTATATGAACTTTACTTAAATAAAATTCTAAATTTAAACTGTCTAATGCTAAAATTCTCCTATTGTATATCAAAGCTTCTGCTAGGTTGTTGTTCTGAATGTTTCGCTGAAAGAGCAATTTATTAAAATTTAAATTCTTTAAATTTTTATTACTTAAAACATTCAATAACGAATCGATAAAGAACTTGTTGTTCTTGGTGAAAGCATCCCTTGACAAAATATCGAAAATAGCATATAACTTGATTTCATCTTCTATATAGCTGTTATTAATATAGTCATTTAAAAGCTGCTTTGCTGATGAATCGTTATTTTCAATGCGATTTACTATAACTCCATAAAGCGCTCTTGGTTCGTTTGGATTTATAAAAAGAGCTTTCTGATATTTATCATATGATAGTGAGTCTTCTCCTCTCATCGAATGTAATATTCCAAGTTTAATAAGAGGATTAATATTATCGGGAAATTCGTATTCCAACTGATTAAGAAGTGAAATAGCACTATCTGGGTTATTAGTTTGTAAATACAATTCAACAAGAATGGATTTTAATTCTGGATTATTAGAATCTTGTATTTCCTGCTTTAATAATTCTGTGGCTTCATGTATATTATTGCTTTTAATTAAAAAATGTGCTTTCTGATATACAAAATAAGGTGTTTTCTCTTTTTTAATGAGATTGTTTAAAATCGTAATAGCCTTCTCTCCATTGTTAGTGATATCATATATATTAAGCAACAACTTATTGTATATATCGCTGTTTGTTGTATCTAATTTCATTGATTGCTCCAGCAAAAAAATTGATTCATCGTACTTTTCTTCATTAAGCTTTAATAATGCTAACTCGTAATAGAGGGCGGGATTTTTGGGGTCGTTTTTTAAGGCATTATAAATATAGTTGCTTGCTAACGAATAATTACCAATATTTCGTTTTATAACAGCATTATAATGCTGAAAATAGGAAGGGTTTACGCTTTTGTATATCGTACTTCTCTTACTAACACAAGCTTGTAAGGAACATGCTATAATAAATGTAAATAAAATTAACCTAGTCATATGTTCTTATTTTATACCGGTGTGTCCAAAACCTCCATCTCCTCTTTCGGTACTACTAAGTTCGTTCGCTTGGTGTAAAATTACCTGTTCGTGTTTAGCTATAACCATTTGACAAATTCTTTCGCCATCATCAATGGTTACTTTCTCGTTACTCAAGTTTATCAGAATTATTCCTATTTCTCCTCTATAGTCGGAATCGATGGTGCCTGGTGTGTTAAGAACTGTTATTCCTTTTTTTAAAGCAAGACCACTCCTTGGACGAATTTGTGCCTCATAACCAATTGGTAATTCTATGTATAAACCTGTAGGTACAAGTTTTCGCTCTAATGGCAATAAAGTTATTGTTTCACTCAAAAATGCTCTCAAATCGATTCCAGCACTATTTGCAGTGGCATATTCTGGAATTGGATGATGAGATTTATTAACTATTTTAATATTCATCAAGTTGAAGGATTAAATTGGTTATCACCATGTTTTCTTTCGTAAAAATAGAAGAATAATAAGTAAATAGAAATTAGGAAAAATCGGAATAAAAAAGAGAGAGTATAATTAGTAATAGTAAAATAGCTACCAACTACAAAAACTAATAAGGCTACGCACAGTGTCGCTAACATACCTTTAACATCGTAAGGAATATAAAAGAATTTTTGTCCAACAACTATACATAAAACACACATTACGATATAGCACAATAAACGAGCCCAGGCAGCTCCGAAAAAACCAATATTGGGGGTTAGTAGTATATTAACTAATATAGTTACCACGGCCCCAACAAATGTAAAGAGTATTCCATAAAAAGTTTTATTGGCTAACTTATACCAAATGCTTAAATTAAAAAATAATCCATAGAAAACATTAGCCATTAATAAAATTGGCACAACTTCAAGTCCATTCCTAAAATCGGAACCTACTAAATATTTGAAAATATCAGTAAATAAACCTACACCTAAAAAAATTAAAAGTGTAAATGCTAAAAAATACTTGGTTGAGATACTATAGACTGTTCGAGAGGAATTATCATGAGCCGATTTAAAAAAGAAAGGTTCAGCAGCATACCGATACATTTGAATAAAAAGAACCATTAAAACTGCTAATTTTACATTCGCACCATAAATACCTAGCTGATAAAGAGGATTACTTTCTTCTGGTACCAAATACTTTATAAAAATTCTATCGAAAGTTTCATTTGTTGTCCCACCAATACCGCTTATTAGAAGGGGAATAGAATAAACCAAAAGTGTTTTTAATGTTTTAAAAGAATAGTTCCATTTTTCGTTTCGTGAAAGAAAAACTACAACTCCTGTGGAAAAAAAACTAGCAAAAAGGTTAGAAAGGAAAACATAAGTAATAATATTTTCAGAATTGTAAACGCAATATTTTAGATAGGGAACAGAAGGACATATTTTTAAAAAGAAAATATTAAAAAAAACATTTATTAAAACGCTAATTATTTTTATTGAAGAAAAAACTAGGGGTTTATTTAATTGACGGAGCCGAGCGAAAGGTATTGCAGCAATACAATCGAGTGCAATAATGCTGGCAGCAATAATGATATATTCAGGTTTGCCAGGATAACCTATAAGGCTAACAATTGAATTGCTAAAAAAAAGTACTATTAGTAAAAAAGAAATATTTACAGCGAGGAGTGTAATAAAAGAGGTAGAAAAAATAGTTTCATTCGTTTTATCATTGGATGCAAAGCGGAAATATCCTGTTTCAAAACCAAAGGTTAATAATACTAAAAGAAAACCTAAGTATGCATAAACTTCTGTAACAATTCCATACTGTTCAGGCAAAAAAACTCTCGAATGAATTACTATAAGGAAATAATTCAAAAGCCTGGGTACAACGCTACTCAGCCCATATATAGCACTCTGGCCCGCTAATATCTTTAAAAAACTCATGTAGAATAGTTGACTCACAAAAGTAGCAATTCTTAATTCAAGCGAAAGAAATCTATAAAGCAAATTATTCGTCACTGAACAATCGGGCCATTTAATTGATTTATTCTTTTCAATACATTACTTTTACCCTAAAAAAAATTATGAGAACTTATTTATTGGTTTCATTATCAGTTGCTTTGTTTTTATCCTGTGGAAGAAATACAAAGAGCAATGCACCTGAAGTAACAAAAAATACCAATGTGGTGGTGGTTATAGAAACATCTATCGGAACAGTTAAGGTTAAACTTTATAACGAAACACCATACCATAGGGATAATTTCATTAAGTTAACAGAAGAAGGCTTCTATGATGGAATAATTTTTCATAGGGTAATAAACAATTTTATGATACAAGCTGGGGATCCTAAAACTAAACAGGCAGAAAAAGATGCAGCTTATGGCGAAGGGGATACCGGATATACAATACCCGCTGAGTTTGTTTCAAAACATTTCCACAAAAAGGGAGCCTTGGCGGCAGCACGAATGGGCGATGATGAGAACCCTACGAAGGAATCGTCGGGTTCTCAATTTTATATTGTTCAAGGTAAAATTTTTAGCCCCGAACAATTAGCTCAACTTATTAGTAATAAAAATGAAAGGTTGAAGAGTAATATATTTAACAAACTTATTACAGAAAAAGCTGGTAAACTAATGTCGGAAGGTATTCAGGTAGATTACAAAAAACTTTCGGAAAATCTTTCGGACACCTTACAGCATATTCTTTCCAAAACCATAATGTACAGTCCTACGCCTGAGCAAGTTCAAATCTATACTACCATAGGAGGCACTCCTCATCTCGATGGAGATTATACCGTTTTTGGTGAGGTAATTGAAGGTATTGATACTGTTGACGAAATTGCCGCAGTGAATACCGATAAATCGGACAGGCCGATAACTAATGTAGTTATTACTAAAATGTATTTAGAAAAAAAATAGTTTTATGCTTTCACATATTGAGGAAATAAAGAAAGAAATTGAACAATTCAATGCATCTGCTTTAAAAGAATTGGACGATTTTCGTATTCGTATGCTTGGTAAAAAGGGACTAATAACCGAACTTTTCAATCAGTTTCGCAATGTTCCCAATGAAAACAAGAAGGAGGTTGGTCAGAAACTCAACGAATTAAAAAACTTTGTAGCTGATAAAATTGCAATTTTAAAAACGAAACTTGATTCTTCAACTGAATTAAAAAACGATATAGATCTTTTTCTGCCAAAGTATCCCTATAATTTAGGTTCACGGCATCCTATTTCAATTGTTAAAAATGAAATTTTTCTAATTTTCGCTTCGCTTGGCTTTAAAGTAGCTGATGGACCTGAAATTGAAGACGATTGGCATGTGTTTGGTGCATTAAATTTTCCCGATGATCACCCTGCTCGCGATATGCAGGACACTTTCTTTATTGAGAGTAAACCCGATATTTTACTGCGAACCCATACCTCATCCATTCAGGTGCGAACTATGGAAACTCAAAAACCTCCTATTCGGGTTATTTGTCCTGGACGTGTTTTTCGTAACGAAGCCATTTCCGCAAGAGCTCATTGTATTTTTCATCAGGTAGAGGGTTTATACATCGATGAAAACGTATCGTTTGCAGATATGAAGCAAACTTTACTTTTCTTTGTAAGGGAGATGTTTGGAAAGGATGCACAAATTCGTTTACGTCCTTCATTTTTCCCATTTACGGAACCATCTGCTGAAATGGATGTGAGCTGTAATCTATGTGGGGGAAAGGGCTGTAACGTATGCAAGTACACAGGTTGGCTCGAAATTATGGGATGTGGCATGGTCGATCCTAGTGTGCTAGAGCTATGCGGAATTGATAAGGTGAAGTATACAGGTTATGCTTTTGGAATGGGTATTGAGCGAATAGCTATGCTAAAATATCAAGTACGCGACCTTCGCCTTTACTTTGAGAACGATGTTCGTTTTCTATCATTATTCTCTTCCGCACTTTAATCAAAAACTATAAACAATTTGTTCTTGTAGAGGGTACTCAATGACAACTATCAAAAATGGGAGAACTTCATACATGCAAGGGTTGCACGTCGCTAACCAACTCCGTGTTTAAAAACCTTTCACAAACAGAACTCTCTTTTCTGAATTCTGAAAAAAATTGTAATAGACATAAAAAGGGAGAAATTCTATACCGTGAAGGCAAAAGAATTTCGGGTGTATACTGTATTAACGATGGAATAGTTAAAATATATAAAACGGGCTCTGATGGTAAGGAGCAAATAGTAGCTTTTGCCAAAAAGGGTGACATAACTGGTTACCGTTCGGTATTAAGCAATGAACCTGCCTGCACAACATCAGAAATACTGGAAGAATCGAGTATTTGCTTTATTCCTGCCTCGGTAATTTTCCAATTAGTTCGGTCTAATGGCGATTTTTCGCTTTCTCTTCTACAACTTACGTGCAGAGAGCTGAATCAGGCCAATAGTTTTATTAAAGATATTGCACAAAAAACAGTTCGTGAACGATTAGCAGAAGCGCTATTAATGCTTCACGAAAATTTTGGAGTTTCAAACGATGGGTATCTTAATATCATTTTAACTAGAGAAGAATTAGCAAATATTGTTGGAACAGCAACCGAATCGGTTATTCGTTTACTTTCCGATTTTAAATCGGAGAATCTTATAACTCCGAATGGTAAACGTATAAAATTGGAAAACATAAAAAAACTCGAAAAACTGTCGAAATCTTTCTTTTAATCGAAAAGGGTACCTTGCTTTGTAATATTTTCTAACCCAAGGTGTTTTAAAGCGTTTAGGGTTATTTCTCGTCCTCGAGGAGTTCTGTTCAAAAAGCCCTCTTTTATTAGAAAGGGTTCATAAACTTCCTCTATTGTTCCACTGTCCTCTCCTACTGAAGTTGCTATAGTATTTAATCCAACCGGTCCTCCATTAAATTTATTAATTATGGTAAGCAGAATTTTATTATCCATTTCATCTAATCCTCTTTTATCGATACTCAATGCATCCAGAGCAAATTGAGTAATTGAATAATCGATACTTCCTGTTCCCTTTACCTGAGCAAAATCTCTCACACGACGCAATAATGCATTAGCAATACGAGGTGTTCCTCTACTTCTTAAAGCAATTTCTTCTGCAGCCTTTTCTTCAATAGAAATATTAAAAATTCGAGCCGAGCGCTTTACAATTTTGCAAATAGTGCTAACATTGTAATATTCGAGAAGTGCCTTTATTCCGAATCGAGCTCGTAGCGGACTGGTTAGTAAACCACTTCGGGTTGTTGCGCCAACTAAGGTAAAAGGGTTTAACTTAATTTGAATACTTCTTGCACTTGGTCCTTTATCAATTAAAATATCAATACAAAAGTCTTCCATCGCTGAATATAAATACTCTTCAACTAGGGGAGATAGACGATGAATTTCATCGATAAACAGTACATCACCCTTATCAAGATTTGTTAAAAGACCAGCTAAATCGGCTGGCTTATCGAGAACGGGACCGCTAGTTACTTTTAAGTTAACTTCCAGTTCATTGGCAATTACATTTGCCAATGTTGTTTTACCTAAACCTGGAGGACCGTGTAAAAGAACATGATCTAAAGTATCGCCTCTAAATTTTGCGGCTTGCACAAAAACTTTCAGATTTTCAACTAACTTCTCTTGACCTGAAAAATCGGAAAAAATGACTGGTCGAACCTTTTTATCGAGTTCGCTTTCGCTTTCATTTAAATTATTGTTCCTTAAAATATTTGAGTCAATCATTCAATTTACTTATATAATTCCTAGTTTTATCGAAAGTTCTAGCATCCTTTCAATTGGTTTTCTGGCTCTTTCAATAATTTTTTTATCAACATGTACTTCGGGTTGTTCGTTTTGTAAAGCTAAGTAAATTTTTTTTAGAGTAATAAGTTTCATAAAAGAACACTCATTGCAACCACAACTGCTATCTTTAGGCGGAGCAGCAATAAATATTTTGTCAGAACAAGTCTTCTGCATCTGATGAAGAATACCCCACTCAGTTGCAACAATATACTTCTGATGCGAATCAGTTTTCACATATTTAAGAAGTTCAGAAGTTGATCCTATATAATCGGAAACCAGTAGAATAGGCTTCTGACATTCGGGATGCGAAATAAGTTTGGCTTCAGGATTCTCTTTTTTAATTTCTAGTATTCTCTCTAATGAAAATTCTTCGTGAACATGGCATGCACCATCCCAAACAACCATATTTTCCCTTCCGGTTAATCGCTTTATGTAGTTTCCTAAATTTCGATCGGGTGCAAAAAGGAGTTTTTCATCTTTACTAAAACTTTCGACTATTTGAACCGCATTACTTGAAGTACAACAAACATCGGACAGGGATTTTATTTCAGCAGTTGTGTTAACATAAGTAATAACAGTGTGACTAGGATGCTTATCAATAAATTTTTTAAATTCTTCGGGAGGACAAGAATCAGCTAAACTACAACCAGCATTTAAATCGGGAATGAGAACTTTCTTTTCAGGAGAAAGTATTTTGGCAGTTTCAGCCATAAAATGAACACCAGCAAAAACAATAATTTCAGCATCTACTTTGGCTGCTCTTTCAGAGAGGCCTAAACTATCGCCTATATAATCGGCTATATCCTGTACCTCAGCCTGCTGATAATAATGAGCCAAAATAATGGCATTTTTCTCTCTCTTCAATTTGTTAATTTCGTTAATTAAATCGAAATTTTTGGGAAGAGGAGAATCGAAGAATCCGTTTTCAAATTTTTTGTTTTTTTCAACAATCATGAAAATAAAATAAAGTTAAAATTTAAAAAAATAATGATGATGATAGTCTGTTAATACCGTTAAAAAAAAACGAAAGTTTCGCTTGCAAAATTGGCTATTAAAAAACAGATAACAAATATTTAACCAGTAAAAACAAAAAACAGAATTGAAAATGAGAATTTTGCTACAGTTATTAACAAACGGTTAGTACAAATAGTTCTAATAACCTATCTGTTTTTTAACCTCCCCAGAACGGTTTAAAAGTTGGTTTATAAATCGGGAAAAAAACAGGTAACATTTTAGCGAATGGAACAAATTTTTTTTATACAAAATGCTTTCAGAGAAAGTCAAATAAGTTTATACGGATATTGTTCACACAAATTAACACATAGTTAACATCTGTATTAACAGTTCGAATGGGTCTATCTTCACAGCGTCCCTGTTGGTTAACATTTGACAGAATTTGGCCTACACAAAAAAAGAACTTAAATTTAGGCACAAATATTTTTTTTAAACTAATCCATTATACCATGTTTAAAGGCCAAGTATACACCGAACGCAGACTGAAGCTTCGGAAGAAGATTCGCTCGGGAATTATAGTTGTTCATGGCAACACCGACTCGCCCATGAATTACCCTAAAAACACCTATCGTTTTAGGCAGGATAGCAATTTTCTCTACTATTTTGGTCTCGATTTGCCAAATATGGTGGGCGTTATCGATATTGAGGACGGAAAGGATTGCATATACGGAAACGACTTCGATTTGAACGATATAATATGGATGGGCCCTCAACCCTCCGTGAACGAGCTGGCCCAAAAAGTGGGGGTACTTTGCACACATCCCCTAAAAGATCTCGCATCAATCATTCAAAGGGCAATAAAAAACGGACGAAGAATACATTTTCTCCCACAGTATCGCGCTCAAAATATTCTTTCATTCGAAAGGTTAATGGGAATTCACCCTTCGCTTATTGCCAAATATGCATCAGAAGAATTGGTGAAGGCCGTTGTAAGCATGCGCTCAATAAAAGAGGAGTGTGAAATTGAGGAGCTCGACAAGGCCTGCGATATTGGATATCAGATGCATGTAACTGCCATGAAAATGGCAAAACCGGGCGTAAACGAGCAAGAAATTGCAGGGGTTATTGAGGGTATATCCATTTCACTAGGGCGTATGCCTTCGTTTCCTGTTATTCTTTCGCAGAACGGCGAAACGCTGCATAACCACGATCACTCACAGGTTTTGCAATTGGGACGTATGCTGCTTACCGACGCAGGAGCGGAATCGAACTCCTACTACTCGTCGGATTTTACCAGAACCTACCCGGTGGGAGGTGTGTTTTCGCAGCAGCAGCGCGAAATATATAACATAGTTCTGAACGCCAACAACAAGGCAATAGCGCTATGCAAACCCGGCGTAACATACCAAAGCATTCACCTCGAAGCGGCCAAAGTAATTGCTGGAGGATTAATGGACCTGGGCATAATGAAAGGAAACATTGAAGAGGCGGTAGCCAATGGCGCACATGCCATGTTTTTTCCCCACGGATTAGGCCATATGCTTGGGCTCGATGTTCACGACATGGAAGATTTGGGAGAAAATTTCGTGGGCTACGACGATGAGGTATCCCGAATAGACCAGTTTGGAACCGCATATTTACGCCTTGGAAGGCGTTTGCAACAGGGCTTTGTTTTAACCGTTGAGCCAGGCATTTACTTCATTCCTCAACTTATTCAGCAGTGGAAAAGTGAAAAAATAAACAGCGCCTTTATTAACTATGCTAAAGCAGAGGAGTATATAGGTTTTGGAGGAATTCGACTTGAAGACGATGTTTTAATTACCGAAAGCGGTAGCCGCTTACTGGGCTCTAAGCGAGTACCCATTACCATTGAAGAGGTCGAGAAAACCATAAGGGGATAGAATAGAAAAGGGGCCTAGGCCCCTTTTCTAGTTTTTGTTGTTTGGCTAATTTGGCTCTTACTTCAGCATGAAGTCGCCAGCACCCACAAGGAAGCCATCTAAATAAACCGAAACTTCGTACTTTCCTTTCACCAATTCACCATTATTATCGTAAAAGATGCACAAATCGACATCCTGATTTTGGTAGTCAACCTCGCGACGAGCAGAAAAAACCACTTTTTCTCCCTCAAAATCGAACAAATCCGACGACGATTTGGCAAGAATAAAGCCATCGGGACCTAAAATGCGGATATAGGCGAATCGATTCCCTGCTATTGCAATACTATTTTCGACCAGGGTAAAGCAAACCCTAATTTTTTCAACACGACTGGCGCGCGTAACGTCGTTGCCCCTACGGTTAAGAGGGGTTGTAACCACGTTGCGGGCACGAATTACCGATCCCTTGGCAACGGTGGTGCTAAGTTCTTCTGTACGTTGTTCTAACCCCTCAATGGTTTTTTTACTGGTTATAACCTCCTGTTTTACCTTAATATTTTCGGCAATTAGCTTTTGGTTTAGCGTGTTGAGCGAGTCGATTTCAACAACCATGTGGCGCAGAATGGCCCTGAGGGTTCCCAGCTCCTTTTGGTATTCCTTAATTTCAGCGAAGCTTACTTGCCGAACGCGCTTTAATTCCCTATAAAGTTTTTCAGCTCTTTCCTGCTCTTCTTGCAATTTCAAATTAAGCGAAGCATTATCGGTTTCCAACTCGTTGTATTCCTGCATAACCTTTTTAAGGTTCTCGGCAATAGTGTCCTTTTCAGCGTTCAGTTGAATCTGAATTTTTTCTGAATTTTTTCGTTCAGAAAAGTACATCCAGCCAACTCCCACTAAAAAAAAGGCGAGCACAACTATAAGTGCGCTTAAAAAGGCAATGGCTTTACTCGAGCCGCTCATTTTGGTCTCCATTACAAAACATTTTGGTAATAAACGGCAAATATAGAAAAAATTGCACGAGGCTCGACCTGACAAAAAAGCACCCACGAAGTTTTCAGGTTTATTTTTGTTGTCCGATAAAAGAAACAGGAATAATGTTCTTCAATTACTAACGCATAAGGTTGTCTCTTGGGTCCTTTGTGTTTCTCTGTGAAAAAATCAGAGGAACTCGTGTAATTTTTAAAATATTGTTAAACAGAGACTCACCGAGGAGCCACAGAAAGGCTCGGTGAAATATAGTTGTTTTTTGACTTCTGAGACAACCTCAAATGTTTTATTATAACAGACTTTCCCGCCTGAACGCCTGCCTGCCGGCATAGGTAGGGAGGGCATTCAGCCCAGATTTTGATTGTTATATCGTACAGCCGCATATACCGTATTATTATACGACCGAATTCGGGCACAAGATTATATAGAAAAAAACAGATAGCTCTGTATAACAGTAAAATACAGAGATTGGCACAAGGATTGATAAGAAGAAGCGAATTAATGCACCCCATTAGAAAACGGGCACTTATTAACATTTATTTTAATCATTTCGGAAGCAACGTTTATCAGGAAAAGTGGGGCAGTAATGGAAATGTTGTTAACAAACTACAATAAGATAACGTAAGAAAGGGTGTTGTGAATAAAAAAATAATTAATATTGCAAACCCAAACCGAAGAGAACAAAGAAGTTACAGTTACGAACACAAACTATAGGGTTAAACAACCCGGGAACGGCAGGCCGCAGGGCGGCTTAAAGTTTCAAAAACCAACATAATTTCCTACAGAATAAATTAATTAAACACAATTACTTACAACTAAATTTTTACACTATGAAAAAATCGACTTTCATGAAAATGGCGCTCGCAGCAGTTGCTATGTTCGTTTTTGTTGGGCTGAATGCTCAGATCCTTACTAACTACCAAAACGTTAATGAGGATATTTATCAAACCGAAGGAAAAACCTTCCGTGTTTACGTTTATCCCGACATGGTTTATAGCCCGTCGTACGATGCTGCAACAAATGCTAACCTAGGTGCTTCTGCTCGTTGGACATGGACTTACCCTGCGGGCCTTACAACAGGTGCCCCTGCTTCTGGAGTTACGCCCGGAGTTCCACAAAACTGGGTAGAATTCACTAATCCTCAGGTTGGTGGCCCTTTTTTACTAGAGGTAGTTGAATCAACTACCCTTGGTATTGGTTGTACCGATGCATCTGCTGAAACAAGAAACATTTACGTTATTGCTGCTCCAACGGCCACCATTACCTCAGCTGCCCTTACCCAATTCTGTGGAAATACTGCAGCACAAACAGTATCAATGAGTTTCACCGAGAATGTTCCTGCTGCCCTTGCCGCTTATGCTTTTGCTGTAACCGAAGTAGTAGAAACTATTGACCCATCTGATGCTGTTATAGCTACGGTTTCAACAAACACAACTTTTGTTAACTTCCCAACCGCAGGCAAACTAAAGGCGCCTACGCTATTGGGTGCTACTTCTCCTTACACCTATTCTTTCAATACTTCAGCACTTAATCTTTCAGCAGGAAACCGCACTCGCTATACTTATACACTGGCTCGTACACCCCTTGTAACTGGAGGAGCAGCTGCTGGAGTTGTTTCGGCTATTAGCGAAAAATCTGATGTAATTGGAGGAACAATACTTGCACATGCTTTCACGGGAACTACAACAGTTTCTTATATTGTAAATCCAAGTCCCGTTACCGGACCAATCTACCACATTCCCAACACCTTTGCTTACTAATAGTATAGTTTAGCATTTTAATCTAAGGGGGAGGCAACTTCCCCTTGGGTTCTAGGTTACAAATCGTTCTTTTTTAATATTCGGGTTGCTTTTGTAGAGGGTTGCCTCCATCTGGGGGGTTATGGCCCTTGCCCCGTTCACAACCACAATTTTTATAAAATTTGAAAAAAGTTAGGCTTTGAAAAAATATATACCCATAATTCTGTTATTGCCTTTTTTTGTGCTAGCCAGCATTATGGCTAGATCACAAAATCCGTACGACCTCCCCATGGCCTGTCCTACCGATGGAGGCTACGAGGACTATGGCGTAGCAAGCGGACTTAACGGGTCAACCTTTTCATGGCAACTGCTTTTTCCCAACGGAACCCTTGTTCCAGAAAGTAAGTACATAGTTGATAACGATAAAGTAAGGGTATATTGGGACAATACCATGCCCGGGGGCATTTATACTTTCCAGGTTACCGAGTTAACGCCCTTTGGTTGCACGGGTTACTGGGAGGAGCACATAGTGCTCAACACCCCCACCATTTTTATTCCTTTCGATGGGGTTCCCGAAACCGTAACCATATGCTTTGGACAACAAGGAGCCCTCGATCCTGGTGCCGGATTCCGTAGCTACCTATGGCAGGACGGAAGCACGGAGCAGGTTTTCTATACCGGCGAAGCCGGAACCTACCAGGTGCAACTTATTAACAGTGCATGGAGCTGTACCTACAACGAGATTGAAACATTTGTTAATCCTCTGCCCATGGTTTGGCTGGGCAACGATACTGTACTATTCGGAACCCAAAGTATAACACTTCCCCGCCAGGTTAGCGACAATGTTATGATTTACAACTGGAGCACAGGCGATGTAACGCCAACCCTTACGGTTGACGGAACACTTGGAACCCAAACAATAGGATTAACAGTTATCGATAATAACGGCTGTAGCAATACCGATGAAATAATTATTTCTGCAGCCGACTACTCGAACCTGCGTATACCAGCAGCATTTACGCCAAATGGCGATGGCGTAAACGACACTTGGCTTTTCCCAGCGCCCGATGGCATAAACCAGCACCTTTGGGTTTTCCTGAACGATGTTGATGTTAAGATTTACAGCCGATGGGGAAAAATGGTTTGGTCATCGCAAGGAATGTTTAAACCATGGGACGGAAAGGGCCTTAATGGCAAGGATCTTCCCATGGATTCGTACCACTACATTATTCGCATTAACGTTGACGACAAAACGTTTACCTACAAAGGTAGCGTAACCATTGTAAGGTAAAAAAGCAGCGAGGATTTAACTCATGAAAAGAGCAACCCTATTCATAATCATCACATTTCTGATTGCAAGAGCCTCCGCTCAGCAGCAACCGCTGTACAGTCAGTACATGATGAATCCCTACCTGCTCAATCCGGCTATTGCTGGCTATCAGGGGATAACCGATTTCAACCTTACTGCGCGCGAGCAGTGGTTGGGTTACAGCGAGGGGCCAAGCACCTACGCATTAAGTGCGCAAACCCGTATACTTAAAACCAGCTTCAGAAACCGTAGCCGACTTATAAAAAATAGGGTACGTAGGCGCAAACCAAGCGGAAGAGTTGGAATGGGAGGATATGTTTTTAACGATTTAAACGGAAAAATACGCAGAACGGGCATACAGGGAACGTACTCTTACCACATATATTTAAGAGAAACCCAATTGAGTTTTGGTGTATCGCTTTCGGCCTTTCAATTTAAAGCCAATGTGAAGCAGGGCGATCTTTACGACCCCAATTACACAGACCCCTTAATAGGCTCCAATGCCGATTTTTCGCCCGATGCAAATTTTGGTTTTTTAGTGAGTGGCGATAACTACTATGCGGGCATTTCGGCAACCAGCTTATTCCAGAACTCAATACAGTTTGGCCTAGGTAACGAGGCAAGTGCCTACCGAATGCTTAGGCATTACTATCTTTTGGGAGGGTACAAGTTTCAGGAAAAAAGGGCCGATTGGGGCTTTGAACCATCAACCATGATGACCCTTACCGAAAGGGGATCCTTTAGCCTCGATTTGAATTTTAAAACCTACTATAAGAACGATTACTGGGCGGGCCTTTCATACCGAACAACGGGCACCATTATTACCATGTTTGGTATGAACTACCAGCAGTTCTATTTTGGTTATGCGTTCGACTATGGTTTTGGCGATGTTTCAGCATTTAACCGAATGGGATCGCACGAACTTATGGTTGGTATGCGACTGGGCGACAGCGCTCGAAGGTACAGGTGGTTAAACAGGTTCTAAAAGCGACCGAGCTCAAGAATCGTTTTTTTTCTACAGTTTTCAAAGGCAAGGTCGGTTAGGTCTTGCCTTTGGTGTTTAATATGGAGAATTATTTAAGAATTAACATATGAGAACGAGGGATAAGTATAGGAAGAAATGGCACATAACACTAGCTATTGGCATGGCCATGTTGGCCGTTAGCCAATCTAGTGCCCAAGTGGGTCCTGCTGGTGTTGGAAATGCCAATGGGGAAAACGGACAGCCACGAATTTCTCTTTGGCTCGATGCCTCTTCGCTGGGTTTGGCCAATGGAGCCGATGTGTTGAACTGGACCGATTTATCGGGGAATGCCAATCATGCAACTCAGTCAACAACAGCCAATATGCCCATTTTTTCTACTAATATTATTGGCAGCAATCCTGTTGTTCGTTTTCGGCCAACCGTTCCCAACCGAACCCAAACGTGGCTCAACTATAACGGAGTGCATTTGGTTGGCTCGCCCTACAGTATTTTTGCTGTAGCAGCCCGAAGGTCGTTGGGTTTTAAAATGGTTCTTGGCGGAACGGCAACAACAACAAACGAGAACCTTCACTGGGGTTGGCGCGATAATACCCAGTTTACCCAAGCACAGTATGGTAACGATATTAGCCGAACCCTCGATATAAACACTGCAAGCACATTTTCAATATTCAGCACTGTTCGCAATAATACTACTTCTCCGTGGGGTAGGGCCATATTTCAGAATGGTAATTTGCTGGGAGCAACCGAAAATAATATTACACTTCTGGTCAACAATCAGGGCGCTGCCATTGGGCGTTATACAACAAACTACTACGATGTTGATGTGGCTGAACTTATTCAGTATACTTCGGCACTGAACGATGCCCAAAGGATTATTGTCGACAACTACCTGTCGGTAAAGTACGGAATTGCTCTAGCTTCTAACTCCCTATACACAAATAGCACGTATAATCGTAATGTTGTTGGAATAGGAACCACCGATGGAACTTACAAGCATACCGAAACAACCCATGCAGGGGGGGAATCCTTTTAAAAGAGAGCAACGCATCGTTGAATGAGACAAACGAGTTTGTTTTTGCAGGCAACAGCGGAACCGCCCATGGGGTAACCAACACAGATTTGCCAATCCTAGCTGGAATAACTTTAATCGACCGCTGGCAAAGGGATTACTATATCGAAAGACGGCAAGGAGGAACCCAAAATGCAGGAACAACCGACATACGGATAGGTTTTAATTTTGCAGGTACAGGCATAACCCTCGAAACCGATAAGGGCTACTACTTGCTGTACCGCGCCGGAACATCGGGAACGTTTACGGCAGTGGTTGGCGGAACGGGAGTTGCGTCCGATGGCAAGGTTTGGTTCAATATAACCAATGCTAATTTCACAACCGGGTACTATACAATTGCCAAATCGGACCAAGAATTGAAAACCTGGTATTCGCTCAACTCGGGCAATTGGGACGATTTTAATACGTGGAGCCTGAAGCCTACCGAGCCCGATAATCCCTTTGGGGAAATACCCGGCTTGCTCGACAGGGCAGTGATTACGAATAACAAAATTGTAACGGTTACCCAAAACGGCACCACTTGCGGTACGCTCGATGTAATTGATGGAACAATCGACTTTGGAACAACAACGGGACATTATTTTTCAGCCATTAACGGGCAGCCGGCCGGAAGAATTAAACTGGCAGCCGATAATTTCCCTTCGGGCGATGCAACAGGCTTTACAAACGGAGCAACCGGAGGAACCGTTGAGTACTATGGAGGAACCTACAATCTGGCTACGCAAAGGGTGTTCAATAATATGGTAGTTAACCTAACTACAGGCAATACAATTTCGTTGCTCGCAAACTACAACCTCAACGGAAACCTTAATATTGAAAGAGGAAATTTTCGAATTGGAAACAACTCGTCAACCGCCATTATAAGCATTGATATAGCAAAAAACGTAGAGGTTTATTCCGGAGCCCAAATTTCGGTGGGTAGCGGAAACACCATTGGAACCTACTCAATACCCGGTGTAATGCCCCCGCTGGGTCAGTACCACTCCATTTTCCATCAGGTGCGAATTGGTGGAGGCATGGTTAACAACGGAACAATTAATTTTACCAACCTAACAGCACCCAACTATGGGCAGTTTGCCAGCAACGGAGCAGCCACAGTAACTTTCTATGGAGCGACCAATGCTCTGGTAGAACTCAACAATACAACAAATTTTTACAATCTTATTGTTGATAAGGGAATAGATCGAACCTATGTTCTTACCATCGACGCACAGAATGCCAATCATTTCCGACTTTATGGACCCAATAACGTGGGTAGAAGAACGGGCGGAATTTTCACAGGAGCCAATCCCGAGATACGAAAAGCCCTGTGGATTAGAACAGGTACTCTCAAATTGATGGGCAACATTGAAATCCCAAGTCTTTCCGAAGGTTTTGGAGCAGGCGATGCTGGAGGAAATGGCGACTATGCCGTTCCGGCCAACGCTTCGTTATGGATTGCCGATGCAGGGGTTCGGGTTTACTCAACGGCGCGCACCGCCTCGCCCGATTTATATTCTGGAACTCTTGGGGTTATTGATGGAACAAGCCATCAGGCCATGTCGGTTTACGGTGAATTTCGAATAACCAGCGGATTTTTCAGCACCCGAAATAGTGCAGGCTTCATTTTTTGGAGCGATGCATCGGCAACTATACGTATCGAGGGTGGTATTTGCGATGTGGCCCAATTCCGTAGCGCCCATG
The DNA here is from genome assembly GCA_964479665.1 of uncultured Rikenellaceae bacterium. Taxonomy (GTDB): domain Bacteria; phylum Bacteroidota; class Bacteroidia; order Bacteroidales; family Tenuifilaceae; genus UBA2287. Next base: position 55,571 of record CAYZNN010000008.1, read on the forward strand.
GAGGCGCTGGAGGAAATACCTCAATAGTAATGACAAATGGAGAAATGTACGTTCGTGGAAACAGAACCGTTGGCACAATAAACCCCGAAGGGGGAGGAGAGACCACTGCCGCATATCCAATATTTGGTATTATCGATCCCAATGGGGTATTCAGCATGAGCGGAGGAACCGTACACATTAATGCAGTAACGGGCAATAATGTTTACGGAAGCAATGGAATTTGTATTACTACCACTCCAGCAAATCATAATGTAACCGGAGGAACGTTCAACATAAACGTTAACGGAAACGACAATGTCGACGTACTCTCAACCAGCAATTTGCACAATGTAATGGTTTCGCGATTAAATGCAGCAAACACCGTTAGGGTTTACCTTAATACCGATCTGAGCCTTTCGGGGAGCCTTACGCTCAACGCCAACACCGAATTTATTGCCCGAAGGGAGTGGGGAGGTTTTAATGGTGTAGGCCGGAATCTGTCGGTTGCCGGAAATTTAATTTCGAATGCCGGAAGTATATACCGATCGAGAGGTAACACAACCACTTTCACGGGTAACGGAACAGCGCTGCTTAATGGAGACATTACGGAGCTGTTTCATAACCTTTCGGTTACAGGAGGAATAAGGACACTAACGGCCACTCTAAATACAATTAGGGTTCAGAATAACCTAAGCGTTTCGACGGGGTCAACACTTAACATTCAAACAGGCAAGGAGCTAGTGGTTCGAGGAAATATTACCAACTCGGGAACCATAGGGGGCGATGGAAAGATTCGCATTTCCGAGAGGGGCCGAGTAACCCAAATAAATGTAACCAACGGAGGTAGCTTCACTGCTGTGCCAACCATCACCCTTGCTGCTCCTCCCGTTGGAGGAACTCAGGCAACGGCCATTCCTGTTTTCGATGGTATTCCTGCGGCAGGCAACGCCTTACCTTTGGTAGGAATAATTGTAACCAACACCGGAAGCGGATACATAGCGGCACCAGCCGTAACCATTACACCGGCAAGCGGGGCAACCGCAGCATCGGTTCTATTGCAGGTGCATGAAATTGGGGGGGATGGTAATGGACGATTTAGCAATCTGGAGGTTAACGAGCCTCATCCCGCAGCACTTGCAACCCAAGTTACATACCTTTTGGCCAACCAAACCGTAACGGGCACCATGACGCTTGCCAATGGTATTTTCGACCTAAAAACATTCAACCTCGACGTTGAGGGAACACTGCACGACAATACTGTAGCCTTCTATTCAAACAACAGAATGTTCAGAACCGATGGCAACCATGGCGATGGCGGCTTAACCCGTACAATAACTGCCAACGGAACATACTTATTTCCTATTGGAACAAAAAATTTTGACAATAGTGTTTTCAGATATGCCTGGGCAAATCCAATCTTTTTGAATGTAACAAGTACCGGAAAGGTTCAAATAAATGGTGTGCCCCGGAAATTGGCTACTTTAAGTGACGATGTAGCAGTTAATGACAGAAAATATCTTTTATACTATTGGAGGGTAAAGCATTCAAACTTTGCTACCCAGCCAAATGTAAGAAACAATTTTCTTGCATATAAAGACGACCTTTTTGGACAAAACAATTGGGCAAATATTGTTCCGGGTAAAGTAGTTGGAAATATAAGAACCGCTACTGGTGATCTTGTTGTTGGCAACGCAAACTCTCCAACAGGAATCTTAGACTTCATTCCTATAAATACTATTGAAAACGGCGAATTCACAGCCGGAAGGTCTCAGGTATTCCAAGGTTCGATACAGATTTATTACTCACGACTAACTACGAATGATTGGTATGCGTTAACTAGTAACTGGAATAATGGCAACAACTGGTCGTTTACTCCGCATAATGGTAGTTTTCCTGAAAATCGCCCAGCAGCAGGCGATTTCCCAAAGATTGGCGATATAGCCGTAATTGGCTATGGAGGTCATGCATCAAATGGAGGCTACCATTCCATGAATATTTTAGCAAATGAAACAGTTGAGTGTGCAGACATTCAGTTTATACCCAACCCAACGCCAGGGGCGTATCAATCGCGATTGGTTTTACGAGTTACTGCCCCAGCAGCAAGAGCTAATCTATCAGCTGGTATTATTCATGGCCCAGGAACTTTTATGATGAGAGCTCAACCAGGTCTTTTTCCCAATGTTAATGCAGATTTTTCAGTATTTATTGATGAAGAACTGGCCGTTTTCAATTATTTCATGGAAACCGATGGGCACTATAATATACCTACCGGAATCACTACAGAGTACCCCAATCTAAGAATTGAAGGGGGAGGCGCAGCACTTGGTAACAGAAGGGCTACTTTTCAAGAAAACTTCTGGGTTAAACGGAATTTTACCATTGACCAGGGAGCAGAATTTATAACACACAACACTGCGGTAGGCGATTTTAAAGTTGATAATTTTCTCTATCTAGGGGGAGGAACTACACCTGGTCGGCTTTCATTTAATACAACTGGCAATGCCAGAACCGCAGAAATTCAGAATCTTCAGATTCGCAATAATGCAACGAACGAAATACGATCATTAAACACAACCTTATCCTCCCTAGAGCATAGGCTTATTGTTAAAGGCAGTATAATCCAAACCAATGGCCAACTAAACCTATTTAATAGCGGAGCTACGTCGAACAATGTTATATTAGAACTGACAGGCACATCTAATGAGCAGTACAATTACATTGCTGGAACCAATCCTTCGCTATACAAGCTAGTTGTAAACAAAGGACTTAATCAAACCGCCACATATACATTTAACAACGTTTTCACCCTCAACGGCCCCACCAACGGTACATCTTTGGAAAAAGCGTTGCTGCTGCAAAACGGAACGTTGATACTGAACAATAGCGGAATTAACATCAACCTATCAACAGGAGGAGAGGATTTTGTGATACCATCAACTGCGGCTCTCAGAATTGACGCAGGAACAGCCAACGTTACGGGAGCCAATACGGGTATTTTCCTCGATGGTTTGCTGCGCGTGAATGGCGGTAGCATGCTGCTGGATGGGGGAGCAGGCGTTAACAACTATATATTGTACTCTTCTTCGGGAAACGCCCATATTTGGGTTGAAAGCGGAACCCTAACGGTTGGTTCACAGGTACGAAGCAATACCCTTAACGAGCTGGGTACTTTACGCTATACGCAAACGAACGGTACGGTGCTAATAGGTAAGAATGCGGCACCTACGCTTACCCGACCCATTTTTGAGGTGCGAAACCCCAATAGCCGATTTATATACACAGGCGGATCGTTTACCATTGGCCGCTCACGCTCCTCAGCCAATATGGCCGACCTGTATCTTGCGCCATCCACAGCAACGGTACTGGGAACCATTAGCATAGGAGACGATAATACACCCGTTGGGCAAACCATCGACATACAGTCGGAAATAGCCCTACGCAACCTAACGGTTGGAACCGTTGCAAGAGCAACCACAGCAAGGCTCAAGGTAAATGGGCTAACACTTAACGGGAATCTGAATATTAACACCGGTTCCACATTCAACGGCAACAACCTGAACCTTTGGATGCTCGGAAATATAACTAATAACGGAACGGCAAACATAGGCACCGATACCCTTTTCTATGTGGGATTGGCTCAAACCCAAACGGGCAATGTACTTGCCAAGCACGTAGTTGTTAATCCGCAAACCTCGGTAACCCTACAACCCTCATCGGCGCTGGAGGTCGATGGCGATTTGTACATAAACAGTGGCCAACTTATCGATGGCGGCAACACCATTACTTTGAGGGGCAATGTTAACAACAGCGCTTCACACGCAAGTTCTAACCCCGCAGCAGGAGGAATGCGCTTTGCAGGAACAGCGCTACAACGGGTATTTGGTTTAGGTTTATTCGGGCGCATTGAAGTTGATAATGCCAGCGGGGTTCAGCTCGAAAATAGCATTTCGCTCGACAATAATCTAACCCTAACCAACGGTATTCTTCAGCTGCAGAGCAACAAGTTAACCCTGGGGCTAAATGCAAACATTATTGGAACGGGCCTTAGCAACACCAAAATGATAGCAGTGGGTGGAGGCGACTTTCTGCAAGGAATTCAAAAAACCTTCCCAACCGTTGCTTCGGCAATTCCATCGAATCCCTATCTCGACACCGACCCTGCTTATACCTATAGCTTTGTTTTCCCCATTGGGGTCGACAATGGTACCGTAAAGAAGTATACACCCGTAAACTTTAGGGTTGCATCGAGTGCAACGCAGGCAACCATTAACCTTTACCCTGTAAACCGTAAGCACATAACATTCGACGACACCCAAACCGATGTGCTTCAGTACTATTGGATTTTAAATAGCAGCAACACGAGTAATTTTACAACACTAATAAGGTCGCACTATTTGCAAACCGATGTGGTTGGCAACGAGGCCGCCTATATAGGTGCACGTTTGTACGACGACTCGTGGGCCAAGTACGAAGAGGGCCCTGGCATAGTGGTAGTTGATGAGGGCAACAACTGGATAAACTTTGTTTATCAGGGAGCCGATAATGTAAGTGGCGAGTATACCGCAGGTATTCAGCCTCACATTCCCGATGTAGTTCCCCTCTTTATCTCTACAAGAAACGGTGACTGGGAAGATGCTGGGACATGGGTTCGCGACGACGGAGGCATTGTACCCGCCGGAGGACCCGTGGGACAAAGGGTACGCATAACCACCGGACATACGGTTACAGTAACCCAAAATTTCCGCCGGGCATATAAAACTACCATTAACGGAAGGCTCGACCTGGGAACCACCCTTAACCACATTTTAGGACAAATACAAGTGGTTGGTTACGTTGAAGGAACTGGAACACTTGCTTTGCAAAGGGACGCATTGCCTGCAGGAGACTTCAGAGCCTTTTGTAATTGTGGTGGAGGAACTTTGGAATTTGGAGGTAGCATTGGAGGGGGTGTTCCCAAGCCAAACCCAGAGGCTACAGCACAATACAATAATTTAACCTTTGTTGGCAACGCAACATGGACCATGCCAAGTACTAATACTAGCATTTGTGGAAATTTAAGGGTTGAAAACAGTTCAACACTTAAAATGCCAGGTTTAACATCAGGCTCTGTATTGAGAAGGACAACGATTCAAGGCAATGCACAAGTCTTAAATACAGCTTTTTGGGATACAGACCAAAGAGTTCACATTTTAATTAATCGTAATCTTGAAAAGGCTGCTGGTGCAACATTAAACACAGCATACACTTCACAATTATTCGAAACCATTGGAAATCAACCACAAAATTTTATTGGAACGTTTACATTAGCAAACAAATTTAGAGATCTAACTTTTAATCATAGTTCCACATTGAGCCTTAATGGGCCAGTTGAGGTTCAGGTTTTCACTAAGTTATCAAATGGAAGAGTATTGAATGCATCGAATTTAATTAATGCTACTCGCAACACCGATGGTTTAAAAAGCCATGGTGCAGCAATTGTTGAAGGTGCCTTGCAGGCTAAGTTTATAAATATTTCTCCTGTTAAATATTTACCTGTAGGCAAAAATAATCGACAAAAAAGAATAATTTTTCCAAGCCTTCTCGCAACTCAAACACAAATTCAAGGAGAGTATTTCGACGCAAGTCCAACAATAGCGGGCATGCCACATACCAGCAGGCTTGCACCCCTCGAAACCATTAGTCAAACCGAGTACTGGAGAATTAATGGCACCAACGGAAACGCAATGCCAATACAGTTTACTCTTACTGGCACCAGCGATGTGGCAGCGGGAGTTGGCAACCTAAACGATTTGCGTATTGTTGTTTGGTCGGCTACTAACAACCGATGGGAAATTGCCGGAGGTGGTTCCACGGTAACGGGAACTGCTGCAAATGGCACTATAGCAACTACGGGGAATATTACCTTTAGCGGAAGTAATCAGTTTTTCACAATAGGCTCGGTTGTACCTGTTGTAGTACCAACAGCCCAAATCGGCTCATCAAATGCAACCATTTGCAACGGAGAAAGCTATAATTTAACAATCAGCCTAACTGGCAACTCCCCCTGGCAAATACAGTATAGCGATGGTTCGACTACAACCAACTGGATTACGGTTAACACTTCACCCCACGTAATTCCAGTAAGCCCAACTGCAACAACAACATATACACTTACGGCCGTTCGAACACAGGCGGGGCCCGTTAATGGTGTTGTTTACGGAAGTCCCGTAACGGTTACAGTTCACCCACTCCCAACGGTGTTTAACGTAGGCGGAGGCGGAACAATATGCGGAAGCGCGACAACTAATATTACCCTTAGCGGATCTGAAAATGGATTTACCTACGAATTGTACCGCGACGGATTAATACTTGGCAATCAGCAATCTGGAACAGGGAGTCCTATCCAATTTACCGGAATCGATGTAGCCGGTGAGTATACAATCCGAGCATACAACAACATGCATCCTTCGTGCACCCTTTGGATGGCCGGATTGGCAAATGTAAATGTTGGTACCTCATCGTTTGCCCAAATTACTGCGGTATTATCCGATAATCCTGCCTGCGAGGGACTACCGGTGCAGTTCCAAATTACTTTCAACGGGCACCCTCCCTTCACCTTCTCTATGGCCGATAGCCAAGGGAATGTTTGGAGCGATATAGTGGTTACTGCACCTCAACTATCGGGAACTGGACCTTACACCTATAATTTTACGCTGCCAAACGGATATCCCGCCTGGATTGCTCCTGTGCTCCCCAATGTAGTTACATACAACATTACCAGCATTTCCGACGGCACGGGATGCGGATTAGGAACCATTGGTCCAAGTATTAATTTAAATGTTTATAAATTACCCGAAACAGGCCCGCAGTACCATATACCAAATTCGTTTGGGGAGTAGATAATAGGTGCCTTCGAGAGCCTTTGGCACAGAAACTCCGGTGGTTGAGGCTCTCGAAACCACCGGAACAACAAATACAAACCATGCAAGGCTACATGTATATTCCTGAATGTTTCGATGGGGGTTACTACACAGGAAGTACAAACGATTTGGAATTGAGAACTCAACAGCACAACCAAGGGGAAGGAGCAAACCACATGTAATATATGTTTTTATTTTTCGTTGACTTTTTTTCTATCTTCTTTTTTTAAAAAATTGGAGTTAACTTAGCATAAGATTATGTGTTTTTAATAAATAACCAACCCAAATAATTAACACTATGAGAACTAAAAGATTTTTGACAGGGATGGCAATCATGGGAATCCTTTTAGGCTTCAACATGGTAGCCAATGGTCAGGGACTCGAAACGTTTAACAATTTAAACATTGCAGGAACAGTTTACGTTGATGGAAGCTTTATTGGTAATAATCAAATTACATGGAATTACGTTCAATGTTCGGGAGAACAAACCTTTCCTATAGATGGTAAAGGAATATTACTAAGGCGTTCGAGCCCGCAAAGTAAAATTACTTCTAGTACAATTCCCGGAGGAATTGGTAGTTTTTCGGTTCAAATGCGCAAAGCATTCACCGGATCTGGCGACAGACAGGTAGAGAACTATTGGTAAACGGAGTAAGCAAGGGTGTATCTCAAACTTTCGGTTCAGTATCGGGAGCCGATGCAACCGTTCATACCTTTACCGTTAACGACATTAATGTACTGGGGGATGTGGTAATTGAAATACGCCATATAACCGGAGGAACATCGAACAGACAGCTGGTTTTGGATAATATTTCCTGGACCGGCTTTACTGCAGAGCAGAATTTGGAGCCCGAAATTTCAAACGTAGTTCAGGCGCCAACCAATTTCATTCAGCCAACCACCAGCGTATCGGTAGCAGCCAATGTTACCGATCAGGACGGATCGGTTGAGTTGGTTCAGCTTCGTTGGGGTCAGCTTCCCGACCTTCTCACCAATACCATCCCCATGGTTCTTCAGGGAGGATCAACCTATGTAACTCAGCAGAATATTCCAGCCATGCCAAGTGGAACTACCGTTTACTATCAGGTATATGCCGAAGATAATGAGCAGGCTAGTAGCCTCTCTTCCATTAGAAACTACTCGGTCGACCCCACATATTTTAGTCTCGAAACATTCGAGGCGGGGCTTGGAAATTTGTTGGTTCGCAATGTACAGGGAAATAACATTTTATGGACACATGACCAGCAAACCAAGGCGGCTCAAATGAATGGCGGTGACTCGGAAGATATAGAGGAGGATTGGTTAATAGTTCCATCAATTAATATGCGTACCAACAAGCTGCTTCTCGATTTCGATACTTGGAGGCGCGACGGTGGCGACGACTACGAAAACTATTTTAAAGTATACTACTCCACAAGCTATCCTGGAACAGGAGATCCCAATCTTTACACCTGGGTAGAAATTAATTGCACGCTACCTGAAATAGATAATGTTTGGACAAACTCAGGCCTTATCGACCTTTCGGCCATTAATTTGGCAAACGTTCATATTGGTTTTAAATATTACTACACCCCTGGCAACTTTACCCACTGGCGTGTCGATAACATTAGGTTCAGAAGAAAAACCTACAGCGTAACCTTTAATGTTACCAATAATACTCTTCCGGTTGCCGATGCTTTGGTTGAATTTAATTCGCGCCAGCAACGCACCAATGCCAGTGGTCAAACCATTTTTACTCAGGTTGAAACTGTATCGGGTATGCCATTTACAGTATCGAAGGACGGTTTCCACCCTGTTCAAGGAACACAAACTGTTACAACGGTTAATGCAACCCGTAATGTTAGCATTTTAAACGATAAAGTTGCTATAAACGTAGAGGCCCAGCCAAGCGTGTTTGAGGCAGCCATAACGTGGACCGGAAGCGGAGCAGATCAGTATGGGATTTACTATTACGAAACAGCTACACAAATTCAGAACTATATTACTGTTCCAGCAGGACCAACCAGTATTGTGGTAGCACCACAAACCAATTACGGGGTACGCGTGCGTTCACTTGTAAATGGCGTTTGGACGGCATACAGTCCCACAGTCTTTTTTACAACCGGACAGGGAACACCAATTATTGCCCGCGAGGTTAGTGTAAATAATATATCCTCAACTTCTGCAATTATTTCATGGGTAGGAGAGGGAGCAACTCAGTATGGTTTAAACTATTTTAACCTAAACAATCCTTCCGAGTCATATTACCAAAACGTAGCAACAAGCCCACAAACAATTTCTGTTCTTCCTGAACGAACCTATGTTGTGAGAGTAAGAACTTTAGTTGATGGAAACTGGACCAACTACTCCCCTTCAGTACAATTTTCAACACCAAGCGGGCAACAAATAGTAGCATCTGATGTTTTTATTTCAAACATTAATTCATCTAGCGCAACAGTAAATTGGCAAGGGGAAGGTGCTGAGCGTTATGCAATTTATTATCAAAATAGTATAGTTCCAACAGAGTATTATTATCTTCTTGCAACTTCAAGCCCTACAACAATTTCAGTTTTACCAAATAGAACGTATAAAATAAGAGTAAGAACATGGATAAATGGTGCATGGTCATCTTACACCCCCATTGTCACGTTTTCAACACCGGGAGCAAAAGACAATGAGGTTTTCGATTTAGAGTCGGCAGAAACCATTTCGCTATATCCAAACCCAGCCAGTAGCTACGTTGTTTTAAATATTGAGCTGGCAAAGGTATCGGATGTTTCGTACACTATTTACGACATAAAAGGCTCAGTGGTTAAGGTTCAGAAGCACAGCAGTATGTTCGGAATTTTCGAAGAACGAATCGAGCTCGAAGGGCTCAGTAAAGGGGTTTACTTTATTAAAGTTAATACTCCACGCATAACCGAAACACTTCGCTTAATAGTTCAGTAGTAAAAAGATAGTATAACAGAAAGGGCTGCCACAGGGCAGCCCTTTCTGTTTTGAATGCAAACAATTATAGCACTATTTAAACTGCTCCCATAACAGGGTGCCCTCATTCCTAATTTTAGTTATGCTCTGCGGAAAATTCTCGACAAACCAGGTAAGAAAGCCTGAGAATTCAATTTTTTGATTCAGAAAATTATTTCTACGCCTCTGAAATACCTCACGCAGGTTTTCCATTGCTATTAACCTTTCGATTGTTGCAATTAATTGTTCAGGGCTATTGGGATGAATGCCATACCCCAGTTCAAAATTGTTTTCGAGTTCGGAGAGGTACCCAAGCCGCCCCACAAAATCGTTGAAGCGGATGAAGGGAACACCCAAAACCCCCGCCTCGGCGGCCATTGTTTGGCTATCGCCAATGTATATTTTGGCATAAGCCATTACATGGTGCATATCGAGCGGGCTGATGTTTAGCCTATATTGCTCTAAGCCTTCGTCGAGTTTGCGTTCCGAAGAAATTAGAACCCGCCCGTGTGGCTTTAACAAATTGATAATTTGTTGGGCCAATTTGGGGTATATTCCTCGTATTCCCGAATCGTGATGGGCGGTAAGTTTTGCAAACCGAATAAGAAAGTAGGGCTCGGAAGGGTTTATATATTTTTGAACACTCGCTGTGCTGGGCGAAAAAACCTTCGGGTGTAAATACGCCAATTCGTGGCAGCTTGGATACTTAATGGTTTTTCCTTCCCATTTTCCATTATTGCAGGGGTTAGGGCTCAGAATCACCGTTGCACTTGGGTAGCTCAGTCGGGCATAATGGGGCACAGCATTAGCATCGTCTTCGTTTACATTTATAACCGGAATGCCCAGCAGTTTGCCCACGTGCGAATTTTCTACAGAAGTGCCTACCAGCAACTGCGGACGAAACCTTCGAACCAGCTTAAAAAGTCTGTAGTTGCGCTTTATCATTCCCCACAATATGGCGAGCTTGCTGTCGGCGCGCCCTTCGGCCAATAGGTTGTGGTGTTCTAACCCTGCATCGCTCAGCAAATTTTCAAGAACATCCTTCTTTTTGCTGGTTATTATTACCTCGTGACCATTGCCCCTCAGTTGCAAAATGGTGTTGCGAAATAAATGAAAGTGGGCAGGATGCCCCATATAGAAAAGAATACGCATTACAGGGTTATGTTATTATGCTTATAGTTTACAAACGCCAAGCCTGCAAACATCCAGGCGTTGCTCCACCGCATGAAAGGTGTGGTGTGGGTAAAAAACTTTTTCTTTTGGTAATAAAAATAGCCCCTGCTACTCTGCATATTTTTGACAGCCCAGCGAGCAACTCCCAACGCTTCGGAATGGAACGAAAAGCGCGAAAGTGTTAAAAGGCATTGTGCCACCGAAGTAGAGTCGATGGGGTAAAGAGAATTGTTATAGAACTTTGGTTCATAATTCTCTCCAATAAAATTGTTTCGGTAGTAGTTTACACCTTTCTGTAGGCTCTCGTCGAAACCGTTTAAGCCACACAGTTTTATCGAATCGTCGAGGCAATTGAGAATATAGCCGGTGTGGTAATTATCAATCCACTTGCCAGTACTTTTTAACGAGTAGTACCATGAACCATCGGGGTTTTGATTGTTTACTACAAATTGAACGGCTGCAACTACCAATGCTTTCAGCTCTTTGTTAGGCTCAATGCTGTAAACCTGAGCTAACAGCCGGGCACCCTTCATGCTGGCGTTGAATACCTGCTGGCTATCGAAAGGAGAATATGAAAAGCAGAAGTTTGTTCCATTGTAGGTTCTGTTAAGGTTCTGGCTTACAAACCGAGTGGCACTTTTGCAGAGCTCCAGAGCCCTTGGGTTTCCGGTAATGCGGAAGCATTCGAAAAGTCCGTTGGTAATTACCCCCGTTGCCACCACGTTGGGCTGGTAGGCAGGAATATTCGCATAGCGGGCTTCCCAGTCGAAATTATAACCCCAACAGGCACCCGAAAAGCCCGACGGAACAAGCAGCACCAGTTTATCGATGAGACCATTTATGGTTTCTTCGAGTTGTTTACGCTGCTCAACCCGCATGTGCCACAGGTAGCTGTAACCCTGTATGCAAAGGCCCAGCGTAACTGGGTTTATACCCTTGGGCACCCAAAGCAGCGGCCTAACATTTATTGGCAATCGTTTTACCAGCTGCTGCGAACCGAAGCGGATAAGTTTATTGGAGCGAAATACCGGCAGTTTAAAGAGGGGAGAGTTCAGAGCATCGTAGGGGTCGTAACCCCTGTAGTTCTCCCTTTCTATGTAGCCGCGTAATAAATCAAGGGAATTCTGAATATCCATTTAAACCGAGAGTTTGCGATTTTGTGCAATACTATTGTGAACTCGGAAGGTTGCTAACATGCTTAGGTACGATTGGACAAAGGGAATAGGGCAGGCAGCCCCCTTGCGAATCGACCCGAGGAAACTGCGAACGCAGGTCGCATGGCCCTTGTCTTGGCTGCCATAATTGATTTTTTTACTTCTTTGTCCCCAAACGAAAAGTTTCCTGAAATCGTCGATTTGCACTATTGTCCCCCCGCAAAAAACCTCAATAAACTCCTTGGCAACCTGCTTATTGCCGTTGGCTAAGTAATTAATAGAGGCAACGCTACCGTTCTCCATTTTCAACTGAATGCATACAGTGTTTGAAGGGCTGTTGGGGGTTTCCATTTTTTCGGCCGAAACCGAAACTATGGGGCTATTGGCAAGGTACATGGCCAAATCAACGAAATGGCAGGCCTCACCAACTATTCGCCCACCACCAATCTCGGGGTCGTTAACCCAATGTTCGGGAGGAAGCACACCGGAGTTGATTCGCATTACAATGGAGCGGGGCAGGTTGTTAGGTAGCAGTTTCAAGGTATCAGTTACAGCGGGTGAGAACCGCCGGTTAAACCCAACCATAACATGAGTTGCCGGAGTCGATGCTTCGTAGGCAGCCAGTATGGAGTTGAGTTCTTCTTCGTTCATGGCCAGGGGCTTCTCAACAAAAACATGCTTACCGCGCTCTATGGCCTTTAGTACGTTGGGTGCATGTAGGTTGTGGCGGGTAGAAACAAATATGGTATTTATGCTGCTATCGTTAAAAAGAGCCTCGTCGCTTTCGGCACAGTAATTAAAACCATACTTTTTGGCTACAAAAAGCGAAGTGTTGCCACGGCTGTTTGCCACACCAATAAAGTTACAGTGTCCCTTCATATTGGGAAGAAGAGAGCCCTGTGCGTAGTTGCCAGCCCCAATAAAGCCAACATTGGGTTCGGTTGCTGCAACCGATTTATTGTTTAGCACAACCCTTTTTTCAAGTTCCTTTTCGGTATCGTATTCAATAACAACGCCCGAAAAAACTTCGTTTTTGGCCAGAATCATTTCGTAAGCCTCGGGAGCATTGGCCAGTTCGAACACATGTGTTATTAGGGGGTCGATATCAATTTTTCGGGTTGCTAGCAGGTGGACAAAGCTTTGCATGTTCCGGTTTTCGGTCCATCGAACATACCCCAGGGGGTAATCGTTCCCCTTCTCTTCGTACGAAAGGTCGTTTCGTCCGGGGCCGTACGACGACGACATGCGCAAATCGAGCTCCTTTTTATAGTAGTTTGCCCTACTAAAACCCGTAGGAACAGCACCCACAATAACCACACGTCCTTTCTGGCGGGCCATGGTTCCGGCAAACTCAACAGGATCAATCGATGAGGTTCCGGCGGTAATTATAACAGCATCGGCACCCAAACCATGCAATTGGTTCTGAATGGCATCTTCTATCCCTTCGGAATTTCGTTGGAAAACATTTTCCATACCCATTTTCTTACAGAAATCGACTTGGCTTTGTGAAACATCGATGCCAACGACCCTGAAACCTGAGGCTTCGCAAATTTTGTAGGTTAGCTGGCCAATAAGCCCCATGCCAATTATAAGGCAATTTTCGCCCATTTGCAGCGATGCCTGTCGAACTCCCTGAATGGCAACGGACCCAAGGGTTGTAAAGGCAGCATGCTTTAGGCTCACTTCCCGTGGAATTTTTACAGCCAAATTTTTAGGAACTGCCACAACATCGGCGTGCGAAGCGCTATTGCCGCCACAGGCAACCCAGTCGCCAACGCTAAAGTTCGAAACTCCCGTTCCCACAGCAATCACTTCGCCAGCGCAGCAGTAGCCCAGCGCCGATGGCGCTTCGAGTTTATTCATTACCAATTTATAGGTACTGAGCAAGCCGTTGGTTTTAATCAGTTCAATAACCTGCTTAACCTCTTTCTGCCTACTTTTAGCCTTGGCTATGTATCCCTTTCGGGCATCGGTTACCGTTTTACCCTCGGTGCCAGTACTTATAACCGAAAAATGGTTGCGAACCATTATATAGCCATGGTTTAAGGCGGGGAAGGGAACCTCAAGAATTTCCATTTTGCCCGACTTGAGCTGTTGCGTTAATTGCTGCATGCGTTTAGGAGTTTATTTTACTTATAGTATTGTGCGAAAAGCGAATGGGGGTTAAGTTGTTGCTTTTATAATTTTAGGTTGTGTTTCTAAGTAAAGATTATCCACAAAGACAAAGTGCAACTAAATTCCTCGTAATCTGGCACGTATTCAGTGAATTCCGACGAAGTTGCAATCGACCACAGGGAGCTCAGCGAAGCTAAACATCGCCGAGCACCGGATAACCACAGCCTCGGTTGCTGAGCCTGTCGAAGTAAAGTCTGTGGTTTCTAAATGCTTTAATTATATCAGGGCTTACCGCCTTAACTGAGGGCAGGTAGCCCTGATTTTGATTGTTATATTGAAAAGTAGCGATTAGAAAAATAGGGTTACCAAAAATTGCGAAAAAACTTGCGCCCGGTTCGCTCTTGGTGTATATTTACACCATAAATCAGTACTATGCCACGACAAAGTATATCGCTTACGAAACCAAACGATGAATGGTTAAAATCTCAAGTTGACAACAAAGAGTATTCGAGTAAAAGTGAACTTGTAAACGATTTGATAAGGCAAGCTCGAAAACAGCATAATCAAATTGATTGGATAAGAGAAAAAATTGAAAAAGCTGAAAAAAGCGGATTCACTAGCGACACCAAAGAAAATATATTAAATCAGTCAAAGAAAAGGCTTAATGGCTGAATATAAATTAAGTAATGCTGCAAAAGAGGATTTGATTCGCATTCATCATTTCGGTGTAGAAAAGTTTGGAATAAAACAAGCCGACAAATACTTCAATACTTTTTTCGATCACTTCGAAATTATTGCTCAAGGGCCGTTTTCATTCGATTGACTATATAAAACAAGGATATCGAAGATGTCCTTGTGGTAGTGATACCATTTACTATAGAATAAACGAAAATGTTGTTGAGATAATGGCAATTGTTGGAATGCAGGAACTTAAAAATGTTCTTGGAAGTAGTTCGCAATTGTAAAAGTTCAGTAAGTAAAGGTTAAGGCCCACCGCAAAGAGCACTCACCGTGTAAACGGATTTAAATTTCTAAAAAAAGCACGCTGCTGTATTCTTCAAAAAAAAGGCACGTTTACAATGGATTCGGTGTTCAATGGGACTATCAGGGAATTTCCTGTATTAAGTACTTATGTTTGCCCCTTTCGGTGCGGGCTATCGAATCGACATACTCAATGGAGAAATCGACCAGATCCTTGAGTTTTAATGTATGCTCCTCCAGAATGGTTTTTTCATCGAGAGCAGAGTAGTAGCTCCCTTTTACTATGCGTATGGTTACCTTTCCAACTTCGTTCTGGTAGTACTGGTATTGCACCACATGGTCGAACAGGTTGGAGTGAAAATTGAGAGCTGTTAACGATATGCCCGAGCTCTTTTTGGTTTGAATAAGTTCCTGTAGCCAGCGGCCTGCTACATTTGTAATAAGTTTGTAGTTGCGGCCACAGCTGCATTTTCCGGGAGCGTATTCGGCGTAGTCGCCCGTGCGGTAGCGAATAATTGGGAATGCACCCATTTCGAAGCTGGTGCCCACAATTTCGCCCCTGATACCCGGCCGGGTTATAAGGTTTCCCTGTTCGTCAATCAGCTCGGTGTAGCCATATTCGTGAAAAATATGGTAATGCTGGCTCACCTCGCACTCACCCGCCAGGGTGGTGTTTTCGGAGTGGCCGTACCACGAGTACACTCTAACGCCAAAGGCCCCCTCAATGGTTTCGCGCTGTCCGGGAAAAAATTGTTCGGAGCTGCAAAAAAGCCCTTTCAGGCTTTTAAAACGAATTTTATTGGTATGAATATACTTTGCCAACGGAAGAATGGCCGAAGGGTAGGTATGTATAAAGTGCGGATCGAACCTATGCAGCCTTTCAACATAAAGGGGGAAGTTGCTCTCGTACAGGTCGTAACTCGAAAGAAGCAGCCTGTTTTTAATGGGTTCGAATTTAAAAAAGGTGTTATTTCCCTTTAGGTCAACAACGGTACCGCGTATTCGGGCAATACGGTCGGTTGTTTTGTAGCCAATCCGTTTCCACTGGTTGGTCATAAAAACGTACTCGCGGGTACGTTCGTGCCCCTTGGTAAAATAGAGCTCAACCGGAATTCCCGACGTGCCGCCAGTTGTAACATAAATAAGCCTGCCTTTAGGTATGGTTCTGTTTAGCAGTTGCTCCTTGTGCTGGCGCAGGGTTTCCTTGCTCGAAAAGGGTATTTGCCCAAGCTGGCTCTCGCTGCTAAAGTTGTGAGGATTGAATCCAACAGAATCGAAAAGTGCCCTGTAGTAGCTGGTGTTGATGTATGCATTAACCAGCGTTGCCTTTAGCTGCTTCATATTGTAATCGTGTACCTCTTCGTTGCTCCAGTATGGCGAATGCTTCAGCATTCGCGAGTAGTAACCATACAGTTTACCGTAGCGCCAGCCCATGGGAAGCAGCGCATAGGTTTTACCAACCAGGTTGCGAAGCCACGCCGGCATTTTGTGGTAGTGCTTTAGTAAGGGGTACAGTTTATCTTCGAAGGCCATTTCTATTCTTTAAAAGGCTAAAAAGATATGGGAGAAATATGTAAAACCTTAAAATAAACAAAATGCGAATTTTAATTCTATTTACTAAATGACCCCTTTTAGACACCTTGGCTTGTTTCCTATCCCATAATAGTAAATGATATTTTGACAGACATAAACTTTTAACCGTTTGATTATTAATATAATCAATGTATTGGTTCAATCGCTTACTTATAGTTGGTTGAAATTTTTTATTAATATACAATGGTGTTTGTTCAACATTAGAAATATGGCCAGCCTCTTCAATTGTAGCTTTAATAATAGAAGTAATTCGATTTTTTTTAACATAATCATCGAAAATAAAATTTCCGAGGCTTGGAATAAACAATTTGTTATGATATAATGCATAACCATGTAAACGGTGAGGGTGATGGCCATAAATAACGTCTACACCATGACCGTCAATTAATTCCTTTGCTAATTCAACTTGCCACGACACTGGCCCACTTGTGTATTCATGACCCCAGTGCAATGAAAGAATAAGAAAGTTACAACGATTTTTAGAAACGATACATTGTTTTTTTATATGCGCAACAAGTTGACCAAAAAAAGATGAACATAAAGTTTCTTCAATATAAAATCCAAGCAGTCCAACAACCTGATCATTAATATTTAGGAAAGCTGGTTCGCACTGAATTGCATTTCGGGCCTCTCCAAAAAATGAAATATTATTTTCTCTAAGAGCAGCCTTCATCCTTATAAAAGCAGTCTCGCCGTGATCAAATGAGTGATTATTTGCCAAACAAACTACATTTACTCGATTTTCTTTGAGAATTTTTGCATAATACTCTGGGGCCCTAAGAATATCGCACAGGGGTGGTTTTTTTTCTGAAACGTTGGAAAGGACACACTCGAGATTGGCAATATTTAAATCAGCATTATATAAAAGCTGTTTTACATTTGCAAACGGATTTATTCCTAGTTCAATTTTTTTACCAACCCCTCCCCTATAGTTCTCGAACAAGCACCCCAGGTTGATATCGCCCAAAAAGTTGATGGTTATGGCCATGCTATTTAAAAAAACGATATAAAATATGTAAAGGAGACATACAGCACAAATTAGAAGGGTTATAGATTTAAAACACCATAAATAGCGGCACTTAA
The DNA here is from genome assembly GCA_964479665.1 of uncultured Rikenellaceae bacterium. Classification (GTDB taxonomy): domain Bacteria; phylum Bacteroidota; class Bacteroidia; order Bacteroidales; family Tenuifilaceae; genus UBA2287. Next base: position 73,494 of record CAYZNN010000008.1, read on the forward strand.
TTTACTAATCATAATTTGTTCCGTAAAATTCTTTTCATACAAAATCCTACTGTTATTTCCCAAATATTCAAGTAATTCTGGTTTCGTTATTAATTCATATAGTCGCGAAGCTATTTGGGTTGGATTTTGGGTGTCGACTATATAACCATTATAACCGTTATGAACCGATTGAATTATAGAGCCCTGATCGGTTGCAATAACTGGAAGCCCTGCAGCCATTGACTCCACCACCACCCAGGGGTGACCCTCGGGAATTCGCGGCGGAAATACAAAAATATGGGCTTTTGCAAACAGGTTAATCTTTTCGCTTCCGCTTGTGGGACGAAGAATGGTAACTTTCAGGTTGTGGCGCTCAATGTATTCGAGGCATTGCTCTTCGAAAGCCTTGCTTTTCCATTGACCCGCAAGGGTTAAGTGAACGTTTGAAATTCCTTTCTGATGCAGTATTTGGTATGCCTCCAGTACATCCTCAACCCCTTTGGTTGGAAAAAGGTTCGAGAAAAAGAGCAGCTGGTAGGTTTCGGGAACAACAAAGAGCCGTTTCGGAAATTCAAAGTTTGCTCCGTTGGGAACCACAAAAATTCTGTGTTCGGGAAAGTTTTCGCGAAACAGATAGCGTAAATTATCGCCTAAAACAATAGCCCCCGAGGTCAATCGTAATACACGCTTTACAAACCAACGGTTTAAGTTTCCCGATTGGCTAAGCCATGTAAGCCAGTTGCTTCCTCGCAGCTGAATCAGGACTTTTGCGCCCAGCAGGCGGGCCAATACAATGTAAACCGAATCCTTTAAAAAGGCTCCGGTTGTTTGCCCGTTGGGAATTAAAACCAAATGGGGTCGTTTTGCAATTAGCTGCCCAGCGAAAACCCAGTACCTGAAAAAGCCAACAAAAGGTTTCCACCAAGCGTAGCGGCCCATGGAGCTTAGGCTACTGTTGATTCCGGTGTTTATATGAGTTAAGCGGAAAAAATCCTTCAGATTTGAATTTAAAATTATGGATGTTGCAATGGCAGGGCCATACCAGGGTGGTGGTAGCTTGCCTAAAATGAAAACTTTTGGTTTTTCAGGGTTCAATGGTAGGAAGGTTTAATACAAATAGAACTTTGAGCTCTACGCCTACTAAGCGAATTGTCCGTACTTCGCCAAATTAAACGGATTAATCGCGCAGTACTGCCGGAGGCAACGAAATATAGGCAAAAATGGTAAAGAGAATATACAGAAAGTTGGCATAAAACGTTGGAGTGGTCGATACCGAATATATGGCCAGCATGGCTAGGGCACCGGTTAATATATACCTGTCGGTCAACAACAAAAAACGCCTTCGCCTCCAAAGGCTCATAAGAAAAAGCACATAGATCAGAAAGCCTACAGCGCCTGTAAGAAAAAACACCCTCAGGTAGTCGTTGTGAATTCCTATGCCAACCTGAAATAAAGGATTGCGAAGTGTAAAAGGGTAGCCAAACAGCAGGGCAAAGGGAGAAGCAGTTTCTAGGGCTTCCAGGCCGTAGGTCCAACGGCTCATGCGCCCATGAAACAGCTGGGTTTGCTCCCTTTCGCCCTCAAAAACCTCCATTTCGCGCTCCACAATGGGGCTCAACCGTTCGCTGTAAAAAGTATCCCAATAGAAGCTCGAAACCACTATTAGGGCCGTGGCAATGAAAAGGGCAGCCACCCCAAAACGGCGGATGCTGTAAAGGGTAAAAAGGCCAAGCAGTGCAAGTATAACCGCGTACGATGAGGTATGCGAAATGCTCACCATCCCTGCAGCCACCAAAATAAAGGCCCCAGCCAGAAAACCAAAGGGAATTTTTATGGTTGCACGCCCCATTTTAGACGATAGGTAGAAATAGGTTACTATTAGGAAACCAAACGACAGGTATATGGCATAGTTCATAACATCGGCATAACCACCCTGAATTCGCTCCAAACCACGAGAGTATTCAACACGTATAGGGTTAAAAACCAGTTCGTATAGAAGCACAAAAGAAGCAATACCGCAAGCATAAAGAAAGGTGGTTAAAATGCCCAGAAAGTCGGAACGGTTGCGCACCATTACCCTTATAAACATGTAAAGGTAAACCGGCATGGTTAAACGAAGAAACCATTGAAAAATAGTAAAAGCATCGAAGGGTAGGAAGATAAGCAACGATGCACTAACGATTACTAATATGGACCAAAAATCAAATAATTTATTAACAGTATTTTTTAGGTAACCCGCTCTTAGTATTATAGGCAAACATAAAATTGGTGTCAAAACTCCTGCCCAGTATAAGGGCGAAAGTAAAGGAGAAATTTCTTTCAGGTAGTAAAAATTGTCGATAATGGGCCTGAGCAAAATAAGGTACACAAACCACCGGTATTTCCAGGGCAGGGAGCGCATCCATATTTTCCAAGTAGTAAAATTCATGGGTAACCCGCTTTACCTGTTATGAGCGTACCATTTGTTCAGGATAAAAAGATAAAAAAACAATTTACCGTTATATGGAGCTCCTTTAAGAAAGCGATTGAACATTTTGCTCACTTGAGTGCCATTTATCCCTAGTTCCAATAATTGGTTCGAATTAAATGTCTCAGCATACTCTTTTACCCAATCCCTCCGTATCCAACTTTCGAGGGGAAGGTTGAAGCCACGCTTGGGAGCATTCAAAATTTGTTGTGGTAAAGCTTCGCGATACACCTCTTTTAGAATTTTCTTGTGAATACCGCTACTTATTTTATACTGGTCGGGAAGCGACAATGCATACTCAGCAATTCTGTAATCGAGAAAAGGAACCCGTACCTCTAGACTAGCCAGCATCGAAGAAAAATCGACTTTGTTTAGCATTTCATCAACAAGCGATGTTTGACAATCGTAAAGCATCAGGGCACTGTGAGAAAACCCAATTTTTGCAATATGTTCATCGAATCTTCTGGTCTCGTTGCGCAAATAATCATGGTAGTTAAACGACGGGAAAACCTGCGAAACGATATTCAAATTGTTAACTCCCATAATCGAAAGGTAGCCTTCAAATTTATTTCTGCTTTGTAAAAAGTTAAAAAGAGATTGGATTTTGAGGCGGTAACCTTTTGAAACCTTTGGAGACCCCGAAAGTTTTACAAGTTCCGACAAAAGGCGATCCGCATGCTTAATGGGGAGTTTTCGAAGCCAGTTTAATTTACGATAACGATCTATAAGAACATATCGGCCATAGCCACCAAAAAGTTCATCGGCACCATCGCCCGAAAGGACTACCTTAACATTTTTACGAGCAACCAATGAGTTTATGTATATGGGAATCGCCGAGGTTATAGCAAAGGGCTCTCCCATGTGTGCAACCATTCTATCGATAGTTGCATTTGCATGGGGGTCAACTATTTCCTCGAAATGATTGGTGCCCAAACGGGTCGAAAGCAAACGCGATAGCTCAATGTCGGCATGGTTGGTACTTCCCTTAAAGCCAATTGTAAAAGTATTTATTCCTTCACCAAGGCTGTTTGCCATTTCAACTGCAATTATCGACGAATCGACACCTCCGCTTAAAAAAGCACCCAGAGGCACATCGCTTACTAACTGCTCTCTTACAGATTCTGTAACAAGACTCCGTACCTTCTGAGCCGAAACAGCGTAGCTATCGTTAAAATCGTACTGAAATTTACCGGCCAGGTTATAGTAGTTTACAATTTGGTATTTTGCCTCTTGGTCAATGGTAATGTAGCAACCCGGTGGAAGCTTAAATACATTTTTGTAAATTGTATGGGGGGTAGGAATATAACCAAATTGTAAATACTGTGGAATTACCGATGCGTTTATTACAAGGTTTTGTTCTTTCAATTTTTTAAACGACCCAATATCGGACGAGAACCAAATACCCCGTTTGGATTTATAATAAAATAGTGGCTTTACACCCAAATGGTCGCGAGCAATAAAAAGGGTATTCAATTGGATGTCGGCAATGGCAAAGGCAAAAATTCCTCGGAGGTATTTTAAGCTATCGGTGCCAAAACGTTGGAACATATTCACAACAACCTCGGTATCGGAGTGGGTTGTGAACTGCATATCGGAGAGATAATCGGATTTTAGTTGCCTGTAATTATAAATTTCGCCATTGAAAACAATTGCAAACCGTTTGTTAGATGAGTAAATGGGTTGTTTGCCCGTTTCCAAATCGATAATGCTGAGCCTACGCATGGCCATGCCCAGGTTGGAGCCAATAAAATACCCATCTTCATCGGGCCCTCGGTGCCACAGGGCACCATTCATTTCCCTAAGGTCGGTGTCGAAGTCGCATTTTTCGCGAACTAGCACACCACAAATACCACACATTAACGGCTAATTATTGGTTTAACAAGCATGCCGTATGAAAATCTTGTGCGATTGGAAGTCGCTATCTCGTTCCGAAATGTTTCCTTCGCACCCTTATCGTTGGCATTAAATCTTTGAATTGATTGCTTTAAAACCTCAACTAGATTGCTCTTGTTAAAGTATAATCCATTAAAATTGGGCTGTAATAGGTGCGATACCGAGCCCTTCTCCTCGAGCAAAACGGGTAATCCTACGCCCATGCTCTGTTGAATTGAAATTGTAACCTGGCACCAAATTCCCATATCGGCGGCTGCTTGATATCCTCTTAATTTCTCATAATCCATAAAAGGGAAGCAGATTATAAACTCTTCAGCCCCTTTTTGCCGAATATAATCCTTTACATAGTTTAAACTCCAATCGTTATTAAACCCTATTAACCAGTATTTAATTGGATATCCTTGTTTTCGAAACTCTACAACACTGTCAATTAAAAATTCGATACTCTTCGATTTGCTATATCGGGTAACCGTAAGCAATAAAAATTCATCGCTGTTAATTCCATGTTCTGCCCTAATTCTATCCCTTTCGGTGTTATCAAAATAGAAAACCGATTCATCGAAACCCAAGGCTGTTTCAATAGCTTTGCTTTTCAACTTCTTCTCAAAACTATTCCCTACCAATTTGGCAATAAACTCGTATGTTTCGGGGGTGTAAAGGAATACCTTATCGCTATTACGAATTGCCTTCCGATAAAAGGGCTGTTTTAGCAGTTTGCGGGTAACTATTTTAATTGCATTCTTTATTATTGCCTTAGGACTATGCCATGTGTAGTACTCGCTATTCTCACCAAAAATTGAATAAAGAGCGTACACCCTTCTCTGTTTTGATTTTAGTACAGGAGCAGGAAACAGCTTTGCTATGCCAATGGCCAACACCACTTCGGGTTTAAACTCTTTAACCTTAGCGAGTAACCCTTTCGAATAAATGGTAGCGCCAATTCTGAAAAGCGACTTAAACCGATACAACTCAAGGTTTGGCTTTACCTGTTCAATCTGACCCGATGGATAGGTTTTTTCATGTTTCAATTGTAAATTCGACCTGTTTGATGTAAATACGCGAACCTGATGCCCCTGCTTTGCCAACGCTTCGGAAATATGTACCTCGTAATAACCCGCCTCGGGCATAAAGTGACCACAAACAACAGCAACTCTCATTTAATGAGCATTTATAATTGATTGGTAAACTTCTTTTAATCGCTCTCCAAAAACGGGTAGGCTGAACCTGTCGGTTATGTTTTTTCGAATATATTGGGGGTCGTATTTAGGGTTCGCATCAGTAATATGGATCATTGCCTGAGCAATTTCATCAATATCTTTTGGGTTTACTTGTATTCCGCTTTGGGGATCGACAAATTCGGTGGGGCCAGTATTCTTTCCAACAATTACAGGAATTCCGCACGACATGGCCTCGGCCACAGAAATTCCAAAGCTCTCCACAATTGATGGCGAAACCAGCGCCGATGCCAGCTGCAGCTGCTCGTTAATTTGAGTCTTATTCTGATATCCCAAAAGGGTAATACTACTTTTCAGGTCAGGATTATTAGCAAGAAACTCCTCGGCTAATCTTGCCTCGGTTCCAGTTCCAACCATAACAAGGCTCAGCTCATGGTTTGTATCCTTTGCCCTTTTAAAAGCCTCCAAAACTCTTATTGGGCCACGGTTGCTATCGAACCGCCCAACAAATACCAACCTACCGCTAATTCTGTTTGTACCGGGTAAAAATTGCTGGGTATCCACTGGGTTATATACCACAAATGTTTGCTTTGGCTTAAAACCCCTACGTTCTACATTCCTACGTAAATAATTGCTAACCAAAAGCACCCCAACAAAACGCTTAAATATGAATTGACCAGCGGTTCTTACTATTGGGTTGCTATACTCCTCGTAGAAACGACCCATGTGCTCGGAATAAACCACCGGCGCTTTTAAACGACTGGACGCCACCAACCCGAGCACCCCATTTAAAAAAAGCCCGCCATGCACATGAATTAGATCAACCCCTTTAAAATGCTTTAGGTATTTAATTGCTTTAATATACCAAACCAAATAGAGCAGATGTTTTAGCGCTTTAGTAACCTTTGTTGGCTTGAACAGGTTTTCCCTGTGAATGGTAATTCCCCACTCGTTCTCAACTGAAACACCAGCCGCCTCGCCAAATAACCGGATATTATAAACAGCAACAGAGTAGCTGCCCTGCACCGATTTTATATAATCCCACACAAAAATTCCCTTATTATCGTTTTGCGATGCTGGGAAAAGCGCAGGAATAACTAGTATTTTCTTTTGATTGGAATTCAAGAGTAGGCTTATAATTAACCCCGTTTCCCTATTAATTTGAGAGGATTTCCCATATAAATACCGTAGGGAATTGTTTTTGAATTGCGAAAAACCATCGAATTAGCGCCAATTATAACCCCATCCTCGATTTTTGCACCACGGAACACGGAGCAACCCCTACTAATTTGAACATCATTGCCTATAACAATTTCCTCAGAAATCAATAATTGATCCCACATTTTTTGATTTTTCTTATACCCATGATCTGCATCTCTAATTGAGCAAAATTCTGCTACACCTGAATCCTTCCCGATTTTCACATATTTATTTACACTAATAATAACATCTTGTGTTAGCTTTGAATTATCTTCAAAAACTAATTTTCCATTTTTTTGAACTTGAAGGGTTATGTTTTTACCTATTGAAACATTATTTCCAATATAAATATTCTTATGAGGATAAATCCTGAAGTTTGGCCATCCAAGACACCTAAAACCTTTACCAACTTTGCAACCTAATAAAAGCAAAAAGAGCTTTAGTAAAAAACTTTGAGTTCGAATCTTAATACTTCTCAAATAAATAAAAAGAAAGTACATAACATTACTCATATCTTAATATTTTTCTTGTTTGATATAGCTCTTTTTCAAAACCCATATTAAGCACCCCATTGAGTGAATGAACGTTTTCAATTAACATTTGCCCTTCAATTGAATGTACTCTTTTTTCTATAAACCACTTCTCAATTTCCAAAAATAACTGTTTGCTAATGCCAAGATTTCTACTATTGGGCTCTGTATAAATAGCAATCCACTTGCCTATTAGCAATGAACCAAGGTAGGATGGGCAAAAATTAACTTGCCCCCATGTAAAGCCAACAGGCTTATTATTTTTTAATGCTACTACAATAAGATGTGTTTTATTCAAGGCACTTTCAATTGATTTTCTCCAAATTGAGCCACCATTTTCAGTAATTTTAAGTATTAGTTTTTTATCTTCCATACTTTTATATAAATCATAAAATTGACCCTCTAATTCATTTAGAATTTCAACATCATCTTTGTTAACCCGTTTAATTATAATACTTGAGTCCATTTTTCTTAAATTTATTAATTAAAATGATTATCCAGTTATGGCTTTGTTTTTAATTATATGATTATCCGTAATTGTACCTATGTTTTCCATATCAAGTATCTTCAACCGCTGCAACTAGGAGTCTATCAAACAGATTAACTCCAAAATACCGTCTATTTGTGTTGTAACAAAATTCATTCAAGTAATTTTGCAAATATTCGTCTTTTGTTTGGTGGTTTATTCCAAGAAGATTTCGCTTCGCGTTACTTATCATGGTATGAACCCACGGTAGAGCTTTGGAGGCCTCTTTCGGTGGGACTATCTTTTTTATGTGTTTTTTGCGCCTACCTCCCTAATCTTACTGAAACCTCGCCATCCATCGCTTTTGATTACAGCCTCTGGCTTTGCATATGTTGACAAGGTATCATTCATGGTGCTGGACGATGGGTTGGGAATAACAATCATCTTAACGTACCGAAAGGCGGTCGCCCTCACTTCGGGTCAACCTTAGCCATAACCAGCACTGCACTTTGCTCCTGGCTACCACGACCACGCTTGGTGGGTTCATCGGAGGATGCATCGCTGTGCGTTTTGAAGAAAGCGTCGTCCAATTCCACTACGCCGTCCGTTTCGTACTTGTCATCCCTCAGCCCCATGGTAGCCCTGATTTTATGCATCATCGTCCAAACCGGCTCATAGCGTTTATGACCCAACTGGCGCTGCACCTCAGCGGCAGATATGCCTTTCTTGGTCATAGACATGAGGTAAATGGCGTAGAGCCAGTACCGGTAAGGCAGCTTGGAGGACTCCATTACCGTTCCGCTTCGCAACGTGGCTCTGTAGCCACACGCCTTGCAATCGTGTGACTTATGTGCCCTATTCCAGTAGTGAGAAGTATGTCCGCATCGCGCACAAACAATGCCTTTCTCCTCCTTAATTCTCCTGAAATGTTGAATGCAACTGTTCTCATCAGGATGCTGCTTTACAAAATCTATAAAATTCATTTTCAATAAATTTTGTACAAATATAAAACTTTAGGAACGTTAGCGGACAATCATATAATTATTTTTTATTTCACACACTTAATAAAACCGCCAACTGTAGTAAAAACTTCTGGCTCAAATTCGCTAAAATCAACCTCTACGCCAAATTTCTCCTCGACCTCAACAATCAAATTCATAAAATCCATTGAATCGAATAGACCAGATCCGGTAATACTAAAAGTTTCGTTAATATCTTCCTCTAAAACAATTTGAAATTTATTTGCTTTGCTTTCAACTCTCTGCTTAATAAATACAAAAATTTCCTGTTGATTAATCATAAAAGTTCCTCCATATTTTTTATTATTGCTTTCCTGTCAATTTTTCCATTTATGTTGATTGGAAATTGTTCTAAATAAATAATCTTTTTAGGCACCATATACTCTGGTAATACCGAAGAACAATAGGATATAATATCGTTTTCTTTCTCTTTTGATTCTTTAGGAACAACGCCTACTAAATAATCAGCATTAGAGCTATTAAAAGGGAAACTAATAACAACAACCGGCTCTTTTTGGATATATTTAATTATACTCGATTCTATTTCCTGTAATTCAACCCTATAACCTCTTATTTTAACTTGGAAATCGATACGTCCTAAGTAATCTATAATTCCATTGGCATTTTCAACAACCAAATCTCCTGTTCTATAATATATATTCTGTCCACCCCTTTGTGGAATAGTTATAAATTGTATTTTGGTTTTTTCCTCATTTTTTAAATACCCTGAACATACCTGCGGCCCGCAAATACAAAGTTCTCCTTCTTCGCCTTGTTTTACTGGGTTAAATGATTGATCGATTATACAATAATTGTGACTACTGAATAGTTTGCCAATTGGAATTACTCCATTTCTAGAACTACTATAACTATCGCTTTTTACTTCGAACTCAGCAACAGCAATAGTGGTTTCCGTTGGACCATAAAGATTAATAATACGAGAGTTAGGAGCTGCTTCATTCCATTTTTTTGCTGAGTCTGCAGTAAATGCCTCTCCACAAAAGAATGATATCCTAATTGAATCTAGAATACCCGGTTTTAATAATTTCATTCTTGACAAGGAAATAATCATTGATGGTACAGAAAACCAAGCAGTAATACTATTTTTCTGAATAAATTTAATGGGTGAAATTAATTCATTTGTAGAAAGCACACAAAGTGCTGCACCTGCTGACCATGTAACAAATAGATCGTGCATGCTTAGATCAAATGTTGTATCGAAAACTTGTGTACACCTATCTGAATTTCTTAATGGATAATTCTCAGAAATATAATCAATATAAGCTATAAAATTATTTTGCGATATTGGAATTCCCTTAGGGACACCTGTTGTACCAGAGGTAAAAAGAAGGTATGCAGGGTTATTTTCGGGCACATCAATAATTTTCATATCAATGTGTTTGCTATCACCCAATTGACTTACCAAATGATGCTTAAAATTGCTAGAATCGGTGGTTATAATATGAATACTATTTGATAGGTCAATCTCATTAAATTGATTTTGGAATTCTGTTCCAACAATTAAAATTTTTGCTTCACTTAAACTAATCATTGCCTTAGCCCGTTCAACAGGGTTCTTAGGGTTGAATGGCATAAATGCCTTACCTGAAGCTAATATTGCAATAACTGATGCATAAAAAAGATCAGTGCGATATGCTAATATTCCTATATAGGTGGTTTTTGAATAGTTTTTTGAATTTACTATTTCATTATATATTTTATTAGCTAAACCCCAAAGTTCACTATATGATAATTGATGATTCTGTACTTGTAATGCACAATTATCCGGATATTTTTCTAAACTTTTAAAATAGTTATTACAAATATTCATAAATGACAATTGTAATTATTAATTGGTTATAACCTTTTTAATTCTTCTTTTTAGGCTAACCCTTAAATACCAAAACACACAAACAAAAAATAGTTGAAATTTCAAAAATCGATTTTTTCTGCTTTTAGAATATAAATAAATTGATTTTTGAGCTGCATTTAAAAATCCTCTCTTTGACCAAATAATTGCCAATTCTCTATAAACACAAGCTAAATCTCTTTTCCCTGAACTTGCTAATAATTTATCTGATGGTATTAGTTTCAATGAATCAATGCCATATTGATTCGACTCAAACAAATGTTGTTTATAATTTTTAAAGGTTGCCTGCTCGCCATGACTCCTAGATTTTATCAAAACCATTGGTAAATGGTATGGGTCAACCATCAAACCTAACTTCAAGAACAGCTCAACATCCGATGTGTGGGGTTTGTTTAGCGTAAAGCGTCCAACTCCCTCTAATAATGATTTGTGAATTAACACGGTACACCCATTTACAGGTATATTAACAAGCATTCTGTATACAAATTCATGGGAAGGTGTTTGCGGATTATTTACAAATCGAATATGCTTTGTGTTTTTATCAACTATTTCGTAGTTAGAGTAGATAAAAGCTTCGGTGGGATTTTTTATCTGAGTTAATACTTTTACCTGCTCTTCAATCTTATTGGGGTAGTAAACGTCATCGTGGCTGAGCCACGAGAAGTAATCGCCCCTCATTTTCTCAATACCAAAATTTAAGGCAGATGATTGCCCTCCATTCTCCTTGGCAAAATATCGAATTTTATCGCCGTAGCTTAGGGCTATCTGCTCGGTGTTATCCTTCGAGCCATCGTTTACAACAATTATTTCGGTGTTTTTATAGGTTTGGGCCAGGGCGCTGTCAATGGCCTGGCGCATGTACTTGGCTCCATTGTAAACCGGAATAACAATGGAAACAAGGGGTTTAAAATTCTCCATTAAAAATGTATTTATTGTCTACAAAAATAGCTGTAAGCAAAGCAATGCGATATTGCCAGGCGGAACCCCAAAAATTTCTGGGGGGACGAATCTTTGTTTAGCGGAGTTCAATGGAACATCAAAAGTGGCATATTGGGTTCAAGTTGTTTATTTCCGCCATATTTCCGCCAAACTTATGTTATATCCGCCAAATAACCGCCCTCTATCAGGCACGAGTAAGTTTATATTTTGTCCCCTTCTCTTCACCCATTTTTTCAAAAACCCCAACCTCAACTAGAAATTCCAAATCTCGTGTTGCAGTTCTTTCCGAGGTTTTACAAATTAATTGGTATGTGCTATTGTTAATAAACTCGTTCTCTCTACAAAAAAAAACTGCTTTAATTTGTCTTTCATTCAAACCCTTTTCAATCAACTGTTTTTCTGTGTACGATTTAAAGAGTTTCACGGAAATTCCCCCAAAAACTGATTCAAAAATAGGATCTGGAAGTCCTACTTTTACACATTCACTGATTTTGTTAATCGTTCCTCTGCACCAAGCCCCAATTAGACCCCCCTTAAAGAAAACGCTTGCAATTGTTGGATTGTATGGTCTTGATGAATGTTTTTGTTTTAAGTCTTCAATTGAAATGCCATCAGGTAGCTTACCCTCATTCCATATCATAATCTTGTCGTCATAAACGCTAATCTGAACTGGTGCTCCAGAATAATCACGATGAACCATTGCGTTAATAATTGCTTCTCTTACTGCCATATAGGGGTATTCCTATTTTTCAATCCTATAAAGTCCTTCATATGAAATAGGAGAAATTAGGAATTTTTTATCTAGCATTTCAAGTGTTTTATCGGCAATTTGAAACGCATTCCCTTCCACTACTTCCTGAAATAGCAGATCATCGTCAGTTTTCCCAAAACGTCCAATTTTCACATAGGCATTTATGTAAAACTTGCAAGGATTCTTCCCGAATAAAACTATTGCAGAACGCTTTATGCCTCCATTTTCCCTCAATAATAAATTGTCAAGAATTATCTCTTTATTTGTTTCATTTTCAATGAAAGGCATTCTTTTACTACTCTCAGCCGCTTTGATAAATGCTTCAATTGCCTTTGGGTCAATATCATCTGGAGTTGCCCTAGCTTCAATAACGTCATCCCAAGTTCTTCCCGACTTTTTTAAAAGGAAATCATTTAAAGCCTTCCCTTTCAACTCCTGCTTGGTGCTACCACTTCTATAATGGTATTTCCCCTGATAGGATATTGCAATATCATAAGGCTTTACATCATCTCAATTATTTCTAATGCTTTTTCCTTTATAAGATTAACATTACAGATAATTCATAATTGGGTTTGAATTTTGTTCGGAATATCTTCGAGCAGTTTTTTAGAGTTTTCAACTCCAATAACATTTCCTTCATCGTTTATCCCAGTAATCAATTTACCTCCTGTGGCATTTGCGAAACCACAAATCCATTTAAGGTATCCATCTCTCCAAGACTCTTTCCATTCAATTTTCTGATTTTCAGCCACAGGGTTGCGCATATTGTTGATTATCAAGCATTAGCAGGGGAGGTGTTTTCAGAACAACGATTCGTATTTCAGACTTACAATGAGCGCCAACTCGTTAATGTATTTTAAAAAAACACTTCACTTCGCTTATTTTGAGGATGGGAATGAGAATGGTTTTCTAAACCATTACTTTTCAATTCCATGCCACTTGTTGCTTAGCTTTGCCGTTCCAACAATGAGGTTCAGCACCCGCTCCGAGGTATTATCAATTCTATAGTCGGCGGGTATCTCTTTTAATTCCTGTGCAGTAGCAATCAGTACCGCTTGCATTACTGTATCAACATCAATTCCAGTTAGGATAATACTTCCCGTATCCATGGCCTCGGGGCGCTCCAGCGCATTGCGTAGCGTAACCGCAGGGAATGCGAGAATGGCCGACTCCTCGCTAATGGTGCCACTGTCGGAGATTACACAAAACGAGTGCTTTTGAAGCATAACATAGTCGAAAAAGCCGAAAGGCTTCAGGAACAGTATGCGGCTATCGAAGGTTGCGTTCATTTGGTCAATCCGTTTCCGGGTTCTGGGGTGGGTTGAAACCACCACCGGAATAGGGTATTTGCTGGCCAGCGTATTAAGAATTTCGATAATTTTAGCAAGGTTTGCGGGGTTATCCACATTCTCTTCGCGATGAACGCTTACAACAAAGTACTTTCCCTCTTCGAGGTTAAGTTCGGTTAAAATTCCCGATGCTTCAATATTGCTCCTAAAGCGGTTAAGCACCTCGCGCATGGGCGAACCGGTAAGGTAAATCCTTCGGTGGGGCAAGCCCTCGCTAAGCAGGTGCCTGCGTGCGTGCTCGGTGTACACCAGATTAAAATCGGCAATATGATCGATTATCTTGCGGTTAATCTCTTCGGGTATGTTTATGTCGAAGCAGCGGTTTCCGGCTTCCATGTGGTAAATGGGTACTCGCAAGCGCTTGGCCATATAGGCCGAAAGGCACGAATTGGTGTCGCCAAGCACCAGAAACGCATCGGGTTTCTCCTGCTTAATAACCTGCTCGGTTTTTAACAGAATATCGCCAATTGTACTTCCTAGACTCGATACATCGGCATTTAGAAATTGGTCGGGCTTACGAATGCCCAGCTCGTTAAAAAAGATCTCGTTCAGCTCGTAATCGTAGTTCTGTCCGGTATGAACCAGAATTAGGTTTACATGCTTATCGAGCAGGGTCAGCACACACGATAACCGAATAATTTCGGGGCGGGTACCCACAACGGCCATTACTTTTAGGGAGGGCTTCATTGGTTAAAGTTTCTAGCGGTTAGTTTCTAGCGGTTAGTTTCTAGCATTCAGCATCTAGCGTTAAGAGGCTAGAGTTAACTTATAGCAGTTAGAGCATTGTGTTGGCCGTGTCAGATTACTATCGGCTAACGGCTGGTGGCCAACGGTTAATCGCTGAATGCTAGAAACTAACCGCTACTTCCGTTTCAACGTTTTTATAAGAGCAACAAGCATTTTTTAAACTTCATTTATTTGCTCAACATACTTTTCTGTAGATTCTTTGCTCAAATAATTAAGATCTCCGCACAATAGAATAAGATATTCCGACTCGCTTGCAGAGCCCATGGCTATTTTTACAAACCGAGCAAAATCCTTATCGCTGCCTCGTCCGCACCCTTCTGCAAGATTTGTTGGCACTGAAGACATTGCCCGCCTAAGTTGAGAAGTAATTCCGTATACCTCTTCTTTTGGGAATAAAGTCGTCTCTTTATAAAGTTCAATAGTTAAACTATGACTTTTCCGCCATACCTGTAATGTTCTAAAATCTTTCATTCAGAAGATTCATTTGCTATAGGCTAGTCGCTAAACGTTTTCAAAAAATGTATCTGGGTCGGCGGGGTCGAAGGGTTCACTAATCCAGAAAATGGTGTATAGGTCGCTGCTGCCAACGTTGGTTATGCTGTGTGTAAACCAAATGGGCATATCCACATACGCTGGTTTTGCCCCATCGATAAGGAACTGGAGTACCTCGCCGGTTCCTATTTGCCGAAAGGCAATACGAGCCTGCCCGCTAATAACCGCAAAGCGCTCCACCTTTCGGGTATGAAAATGATTTCCCCGAGTAATCCCCGGAACCGTTGTGGAAAAGGAAACCTGCCCGCCACTTTGGGTTTTTACGGTTTCAACAAATGCTCCGCGGTCGTCGGCGTTGAGCCTGAGCGGAACCGGAAAGTGCTGCGAGTGATTAACATAGCAAAGGAAAGTATTGAATAGGTTCAGGGCGAAAGGGCCGGAAATGTTTGGAAACATTCCCTGTATCAAATACAAATCCTTGTAAGTTCGAAGCATTTCGAGTATTTCGCTAACCATAATCAACCTGTCGTGAGGCAACTCAATACGTTTAACTCCATTAGTCGGGCGGGCTTGTTCAATGACCGATACGATAGCTTTAACTACATTGCCTACATACACCAATGGAATTTGGCGGTCCATTTCAATTTTGGGTTCCTGATTTTGGTTCAACTGGTGGCAAAACGTTGCAACAACCGAGTTGTAGAATGGCTTTCCAAAGGGCCCAAAAACATTGGGTATAACAAGCGTTGTTACTTGCGAATTGGTTTTCTGAGCCCACTGCTCCAGCACGTCTCTTGCTCTGCGCTTGCCGTTGCCATACTCATTATTCTGTAGTTCCTGTATACTCGACGAGAATATGATGTGGGGCTTGGCTCCCGCCAATTGGCAGGCTGCAACCAGTTTCTCGGCAAGTTGCACATTGGTATTGTAAATATACTGGGGGTCGGAATGCCTGTTAACTGCAGCCAGATGAACAACCGCATGGCAATGTGTAACCGCTTTCGAAAGTTCTATTGGATTCTCGAATAGATCGTCGGCAATGGTTACAATTTGGTATGTTACAGGTAAGAACTTAAGAGTATTTACCAAATGGCCTCCCATGAAGCCCGAGAAACCGGTAATTCCAATTCTTGTTGGGGTACTCATGTTTTGGCTATGGTTCGTAAATTTCTTCAATGGGGCCACCTTTAATGTCGCTTCGTATGCTGGGAAGCTTCATGAGTAACTTTTTCATTTCCTCAACATCCAACTGCTGGGTGTTGTGCGATGTGTACTCATCAACTTTCGAAACATTGGTTTCGCCCAAGTTAAAGTATTTGGCATAGTTCAGGTCGCGATTGTCGGCTGGGATTCGGTAGTAATCGCCCAAGTCAACAACCTTTGCCATCTCTTCGCGATTAACTAATGTTTCGTAAAGTTTTTCTCCGTGCCGGGTTCCAATTACGGTAATTTGCTTAGGAGCATTGTAAAGTTCGAATAGTGCATTTGCCAGTACTTCAATGGTAGCGGCAGGTGCTTTTTGAACAAATATATCGCCCGACTCGCCATGCTCAAAGGCAAAGTGTACCAGATCCACAGCTTCGTCGAGTGTCATCATAAAACGCGTCATACCGGGGTCGGTAATAGTTATGGACTTTCCTGCTTTTATTTGGCCAACAAACAGTGGAATAACCGAGCCCCTCGATGCCATTACATTGCCATATCGGGTACCACATAAAAGGTTACCATTCCAGCTTCGCGCCTTAGCTATCATTACCTTTTCGGCCATAGCCTTCGAAAGGCCCATGGCATTAATGGGGTAAACAGCCTTGTCGGTGCTAAGCGCTATCACCTTCTTAGCACCATTTTCAAGTGCCGAATCAATTACATTTTCAACGCCCATAACGTTGGTTCTAACTGCCTCCATGGGAAAAAATTCGCACGAAGGAACCTGTTTTAACGCAGCCGCATGAAATACATAATCGACCCCACGCATTACCCAATCCACGCTGCGCTTATCGCGCACATCGCCAACGTAATACTTAATTTTGTCGTTTCGGTAGAATTGGCGCATATCGTCCTGCTTTTTCTCGTCGCGAGAGAAAATGCGTATTTCAGAAAACCGATTTGTATTGAGGAAATGACGGAGCACAGCGTTGCCAAACGAACCAGTGCCTCCGGTGAGTAGCAGTACCTGTTGGTTATTCATATTTTATTGGTAGTTAAACGAAGTTATGGTTGAAACCACATGGCGGCGGTCGTCAGTAGTCAATTCAAAAAACAGGGGCAATGGCACAAGGCAGTTGTTATAATTGTTTTTTTCTGTTGTTAAAAACTTTCTTTTCCAAATGGTTGTTTATTATTGCGCGGTTCAATTTATACATAGAACGTTTTCTGCAATATTTACGGATAATTACGTGTTAACCATTTTTAAGCAAAAGTCTTTAATGTGCATTCGTATAATGCCCTTGTATGTTGCTATTTCTGATATCTCGTCCATTGTAACAACATATTTTGGAAAATTATCAGGTATTTCGAGCAGGTTTCCAAACTCACGATTAATGGTATCCTGATTTGTTAGCATGTATGCAACCTGAACATAGATTTTATTGCCTGCTTTCTGTGCAATAAAATCAATCTCCTTCTTCCCTTCCACCCCAACAGTCACAGAATAACCAGCCATTCTTAGGTGCAGAAAAACAATATTCTCAAGTATTTTATGAATATCTGTTGCTTTATAGCCAACAATTGCATTCCGGATTCCAACGTCTTCAAAGAAGTACTTCTCACCGATTTCAAATATTTTTTTCCCTTCAATTCCTGTACGTTTTACTTTAAATATTAGGAATGAAGTTTCAAGATAGCTGAGATAATCAATGACAACCTGTGTAGAGATATTGGCTTTCTGAGACTTAAGGTATTCGCTAATTTTTTTTGAGGAAACTAAGCTACCTAGATTGTCTGATAAAAATTCAACCAAGTTTTCTAAAAACTTTACATTTCTAATATTAAATCGAGCAACTACATCCTTAAGCAGTATTGTGTTATAAATGCTTGTTAAGTATTCGTACGCAACAGAAATATCGTTGTTAAGATTAATGAGGTAGGGGAGTCCCCCAAATTTTATATAGTCTTGAAATGAGTTGACCGAATCGGAAATTTTATTAAACATTAAAAATTCAGCGTAGCTTAAACCAAAAACTTTTATTTCGATATACCTACCGCTCAGGAAAGTTGCAAGTTCGCCCGATAGCAGGTTAGCATTACTCCCGGTACAATAAATATCGAAATTCTTTCGGGTGGCCAAATCTCTAAGCGTAACTTCAAACGATTCAATATCCTGAATTTCATCAATAAACAGCGCTACGTTTCCGTTCCCTTTTATGTTTTCCCTTAGGTAATTAAATAGGTCGTCCGAATTCTTTATAGATGAAAATTCACTTTGTTCCTTGTTAATATAGATTATATGAGTATTAGGTTCCTGCTTGTTTATAAGGTCCTTTAGCTGCATCAGAAGATAACTTTTTCCCACTCTTCTTTGACCAACCAATACCTTTATCAGCGATTTCCCGATAAAGGGTTTAATCCTTTCAATATACAATGGCCTATTAATGTAGTCGGTCATGTTTCAACTATAACTTATATTAAACACAAATATAGCAAAACATTCAAACATGGCTGACACAAAATAGGTGATGTTTTTATTCTTCACTTATAGGTTAATAATTTAAAGTGCTATGTCTATTCTATTTGCAATAAAGTTTGGCTGTAGTTAAAAGTAGCATTAAAAACTATAGCAAAATAAGGATTAAAGTCCTTTTAAACTCTGCAGCCATAACCACTTGCTTAAGCCGGTGGTTATAGGACCTTTACAAGCAATGGGCTTCCCGCCTGAACGGTGGGCAGGTAGCCATGTTTATGAATGTTATATCGAACAGTCGTTATTATTTTTATGATTTCCAATTATTTAAGCATCCCTTTCAAAAAAGCAGATATTTGCTGTTGGTTTACCAAACAGTTTCTGCTTCAATACTTACTTCATTGCGTTTCGATGTTTCAATTGCCAGAGATGTAAAAATTTCGCCTTTTATATAGAACAACTCAGGCAAGTATTTTTGTTATCGAAGCGTACAATTGTACGGTTTAATGGTAGTTAAACGAAGTTATGGTAGAAACCACATGGCGGTGGTCATCGGTAGTCAGTTCAAAAAACAGGGGTAACCGCACAAGGCAGTCGGTGTAGCGGTCGGAGCGGGGAGTGGGTTCTCCCTCATATTTCGATGTGTAGTAGGGGCTCTTCGAAAGGCTCAGGTAGTGAAAAACCGCGCTAATTCCATGTTTTTTCAGGTGTGCAATCAGTTGGGTGCGAATTTCGAGCGAGGTGCATTCCATGTAAAAAATATGCCCGTTCTGCTGGGTGTACTCGGGTACAACGGGCAGTTGCACTTCGTTTTGTGTAGCCCAATTGGCCAACCCCTGCATGTAGCAGCTCCAAATGTCCTTGCGCTTGGTCTGTATGGCGTCGAGGTTTTCGAGCTGCGCCCACAGAAAGGCTGCTGTAACCTCGGATGGTAAAAAGGATGAGCCAATATCTACCCAGCCATATTTATCCACTTCGCCCCGCCAAAAAGCGGCACGGTTTGTACCCTTTTCCCAAATAATTTCTGCGCGATGCTCAAACCTTTTATCGTTGATAACAAGCATCCCGCCCTCGCCCGCAATAATGTTTTTTGTTTCGTGAAACGATAATGCGGCAAGGTGACCGATTGAACCCAATGGGCGTCCTTTGTAATAACCATCAATTGATTGTGCTGCATCCTCAATAACAAGTAAATTGTATTTACCAGCCAAGTCCATTATTTTATCCATATCGCAGGCCATACCGGCGTAGTGAACTGGCACAATGGCCCGGGTTCTGGGAGTAATAGCGCGTTCAATAAGTGTAGCATCCATATGGGGGCGTTCGGGTTCGCTGTCGGTAAAAACTACCTTTGCACCCCGCAGCGCAAAAGCGTTGGCAGTAGAAACAAAGGTGTACGAGGGCATTATAACCTCGTCGCCCGGTTGAATGTTGGCAAGTATTGCAGCCATTTCGAGCGCATCGGTACACGAGGAGGTAAGCAGGCATTTACCAAAACCATAGCGTTGCTGAAAGTAATGATGACATTTTTTTGTAAAATCACCGTTCCCAGAAATTTTACCCGATGCTACAGCTTGACCAATATATTCGAGCTCCTTGCCGCTTAGATAGGGCTTGTTGAAGGGTATCATAATTATTATTCTTTAATCCAATACCTACATGAATAATTAGAATAATTCATAAACGAATTGATATTTCTTTCGCTTCGAAATTCATCAATTGCTTTTTTACAGCCATCATAATAACCATAATCATCTATTATTATTAGTCCTCCTTTTACCACTTTATCATAAAAATTTTCTATGCAAATTTTAATTGATGCATAAAGATCGCCATCGAGTCTTAGTATAGCAATCTCACCGATTGAGTCTTTTGCTTGAGGAACAGTATCTTGGAACCACCCTTTATGAAAATGAATATTCTCTAAAGGATATTTGATAATTTCACCCAACAATTGTTTGTTTTCTGCAATCGTTCCTGGGTCTCCAAAGCTATTATAAATTCCTTTTACAGAGGTTAATTTACCGGAATAAGAATTAGACTCTTTCGTAAGAGATTGGTAATCGTTCAAAACTTTTTCACCATCGTTTATGGGATCTGGCTCACATATATCATCAAAAATATCAAACAAATATAGATCGCGCCTTTGGGAGCCATATTTCAAATTAGCTAAGGCCATAACTCCAACAGCTCCTCCTTTCCAAACGCCACATTCTACAAATGCTCCATTAATTCCTTTATTTTCACAATGTAATACCTGCTCGAATAATAAAGCAAGATTAATATATGGCGACATACTATGTTTTCTTACAATTGAAATTGCTTCAAAAGCTGCTTTATCATACTCATAATTTGTCTTTTGTTCCAAATCATACCAGAAAGTAGGGTTATCTTTTGGTTTTCTTTTTGCAATATGAATATCATAACCCCAAAAACGTATGAGTTTCTTAAGTGCAGATTTTATTATTTTCATGGTTTTATTATTCAGAAATATAAATAATTACAAATTAACACTATATCCAGAAATGATAAATAAGAAGGCTTTCACTCATCTTAAATCCAATGCTTTCATAAAATTTACAGGCCCCAATATTCTCCTTTTGGGTTGGTACCTCTAATATTGCTAATTTTTGCTTTTTACAAAAAAGAATAATATAATTCATTAAGTTTTTACCGAGCTTACGCCCTTGAAAATTCTTGTCAACAGCAAAGAGGCCAATTTTTGCTTTACTGTTTTCAATACTAAGCGTGGCAAAGGCTACAATGTTATTATCGGTTTTTATTACAAAAATCTTACAGGCAATATCACCACTAACGGATCTTTCAATCCAATGGCTATACATTCTCAGGAAGGAGCCTTTAGGAAGCTTTTCATCCTTTTTAAACCGCGAGAACTCCCCGCTCTGAAAGGCTAAATCGTATAACGCAGAGTGCACAGTTTTTTCGTTATATTCAATCACCTTATTATCAGGAATAAAAGTAATAGCGGGGGTTTCAATATTATCTATATTTAAAGCATAGGTTACCTTGGTATCCATTAGAACTGCTCCATGCTTTTGGGCATTGAGCCTCGATTTCTCATCGGTAGGATTAATTAAGAAATATATTAGCCGAAATAGGTTTTTAACATCTAAAGAGTTAAAATTATTTGGAAAAGAATAGGCAACTCCAACCTCAAAACCAAAGAATTGCGAATCCCAATCGAGCCGCTTAATTAACCCTTGCATTTCCGATTAATTGAATTAATGAATCGCACTCTTTCCTGACACTGCACATTTCAATGGCAAAGCTACGGCAACTTTTGCTCAACGATTCATACTCAAGTTCATTTAGCTTTATTATTTGAATTATGCCATTCGCTAAATCATTGGAATCCTTGAGAATTGCCTTATATCCTGTAACGTTATTAATAACAAGATCGGGAGCTGCTCCCATATTGAAAGCAACAACAGGTAAACCACAAAGTAGAGATTGATTAATCATACTTGGACCAGAATCCTCAATAGAAGCTGACACAAAAACATCGCTAATTTGATATGCCCTAATCAAATCATCCACGTTTATATAACCTAAAAGGGTGTAATTCACTTTTAGTTTTTCAAGAAAATTGCTTTCTGCTTTCCCTGCCAGCAGAATATGAATTTTTTCTCCGAGTCCGTTTTCAACTAAAATATTTATAGCCTCAATAAAATGTTTTATCCCTTTTCTCTCCTCCTCGAGTCCTGATGCTCCAAAAAGTATAACAAATTTATTGGTGGGTAATCCGTATTTGGCTCGAATCGATTTTTTATCCAATGCCGGTTTAAAGTATAACTCGTTAAAACCAAAAAGCACTTTGTTAATCGGATTATTTTTAAAAATTCCCGATTGTTTTGCTTGCCCAAGTTGCCATTCGGTAGCAGCAATTATTCTAATATTTGCTTTTGAAAAATTCCTTTTCCTGTATTTGAATATTCTGGTGGATAAATCGCTTTTTTTCGATGACTTTAATGCCGGACAATTACCACACCGGTTGAGGTATTGTTTGCAATCCCAAGCATAATGGCAACCTCCGGTTAGTGGAGCCATATCTATTAAATGAATAAAAACTGGGGCTCCAGTCGTTCTGCTAAGCTCACTCAGGTTTTTTGAGTTAACAAATCCCTGATTGTAGTGCACAAAAATTGCATTGGGAGTAAAACCCGCTAATCGCAATAAACGAGAGGTGCGCCTAAAGGTAACAGGCTCATAAATATCCTGAAAATAGTAACGGTTATTGAC
Source organism: uncultured Rikenellaceae bacterium (assembly GCA_964479665.1). GTDB lineage: Bacteria > Bacteroidota > Bacteroidia > Bacteroidales > Tenuifilaceae > UBA2287. The sequence continues at coordinate 96,250 of CAYZNN010000008.1, forward strand.
CTTTGGCCGTTTTAAATACCCGGAAAAAAAGATTTGTATTCGCCCAATATTTTTTCTAAAAAAGCTTCTTGTTTGTTTATAGTACGACCTAATATTCGGATGATTCTCGGTGTAATAATCGGTAACAATCCGAACATTATGACCTCGATTAGCCAATTCATTCATAAGCGAAAAGGAGAGATTCCCCTCATTCAGCTTAAGGCCCGATGATAAAATAAGAATATTGTGCTTTACCTGTTCCAAATTCCCTTAGCCTTTTGTGTTATAAGAAGATGATATTGTATTGGCGCCCATACTGCTCCAATAAGTCCTAATACAATACTTGCACCAACAACCCCAGCAATACCATATAACCTACCCAGAAAAATGGATAATGGTATATTTATAATAGCTGTAATAATGCCCGAATAAAGTTGAAGCTTTAGTTTTCCAACCCCATTTAGATAATACACAAATATTGAGCACCAGGTATTTACAATAAGATAAATTGCCATAGTTAACGATAGGCTAAATGGTATTTGAATACCATCTCCTACCCATAAATGGTAGAATGGTTTTGAGAAAGTAAGCATGGCAATTATCAGCAAGCAGATTAACCCCCAAATCATCACCAATTTTTTAATGGTATTACGAATCCATATAATATCGTTTTTTGCATTGGCCTCGGTAAAAGCGCTCCAGAAAGGTGTTATGATTATGCCAAACACCATTGAAACAGAAAAGAAATACTTATAGGCAATATTATAAACCGTAACCTCGCTGGGTCCGAATAGTTGCGCTATTATTATGTTGTTGGTTTGGTAAATGATTAGAGCTGCAATTTGGAGAACAAAAAACTTAACTCCAAGGCTCATCAACTCACGAGCATGACTAAAATCAACGGATGCTAATCTGGGTTTATATTCTTTATAATAGCCATTAAAGTAATAAACAGTGGCAACTACCAAAACCAATACAGGTAAGCCCCCTAGTACAATTGCAAGGTTATTTAAATTCCCCTGAGTTGTTTTAGTTAGAATAAAAATAAAAGCCAGCGCAAGGATATTCCCCAGTAAATTGTAAAAGGAAGATCGTGCCGTTTTTTGATCGGCTATTAGAACTGTTGTTATCAGCAAAAAAATAAAACGGAGGCAGAAAAAAGTAATAACAATAAAAACAAGATTTTGCAACTCATTTCGTAACTCGTAAGAGGTATTAAGGATCTTAGTCCAATCGATAAACGGATTTGCAATAACAAAAGCAAGCCAAACCGCTGCTACAATTATGGTAAGAATTGCGTAGGTTGTACTTATGTATATTCTTGCCAGCCTAATATCGCCTTTGGCTTTTGCTTCGGCAAACTTATTTCGTAGACCATTTCCAAGGCCAATATCAAAAAATCCAACCCACGAAACAATAGATGATAGGGTTAGCCATATCCCATAGCGCTCCTGATTTACATAATGAATTGTAAGGGGAACTAGTAAAAAGCTAACAGCAATGGATGTTCCTTTAATGAGAAAAGAAAAAAGAATATTCTTTTTTGCCCTAATGGATCGCTCGTGCCCTTGCGAAAAGAAACGGGTTAACTTTGAAATTGAAACCACGAACTATTTTAAAAGAGATTGGGTTAGAACCATTTTTTAAGCTTGGAGTAAAGGGAGTTGTTTACCTCCTCATCGGTATAGTAGCCTTCGCCATCCTCGCCGTACCGGCCATAGCCATAACCATACGAGTAGCCATAACCATAGGTATAACCATAGCCGTACATGTAACCATAGCCATACCCACGCGGCTTTTTAAAGTCGTTAAGTATAAGGGCCATATTCTTTATGGTTTGGCTTTGCGAAAGCTCATCGACAAGCCCCATTACATTGCGCGAAGTGTACCTATGGCGAAGTACAAAAAGGGTAACATCGCTAATACGGCTTATTATAACAGCATCGGTAACTATTGCAACCGGTGGCGAGTCGATAATTACAAAGTCGTACATGCTCTTTAAATCATCGAAAAGGCTTGCCAGCTGCTTCGAGGCAACCAGCTCGGCCGGATTGGGCGGAATGGGTCCTGCTGGAATAACAAACAGGCTGTCCAATTCGGTAGTTACAGTAATATCGCTAAGGGAGTCGCGCCCAATAAGAAAAGTGCTTACGCCCTTTGAATTATCGATTCCAAACAGATTCTGAATTTTTGGCTTGCGAAGGTCGAGACCAACCAGGGCGGTTTTTTTACCCAGAAGGGCAAGGCTAATTGCCAGATTCGATGCAATAAAACTTTTGCCCTCGCCACTAATGGTCGATGAAATTAGAACTACCTTCCTATGCTCCGAACCCAGAAGAAAATCGAGGTTGGTACGAAGTGCCCTGAACGATTCGGAAAACGACGACTTGGGCTTATGAAAAACGGGTAAAAAGGTCTCGTAGGGGTTGTTACCAATGCTGCCTACCAGAGGAACCTTGGTTTTACTGGTTATTTGCGAGGTGTCGCGAATGGAGTTGTTCAGCAGGTCGAAAATGAGTATAATAAAAATGGGGACAATTAAACCCAGGAAAATTCCAATCATATAGTTCAACCGGCGGTTGGGCTTAATGGTTCGAGCCATTTCGGTCATGGCCCTATCAATTACCTTATTGTCCGATATGTTCGATGCGCGACCAATTCCCGCCTCAATCCTTTTTTCGCGCAGGTAGGTGTAAAACTTTTCGTGAATGCCATACTTACGTTCCATATTAAGCAGCTCGCGCTCAGTAACGGGCAGCAGCCTTAAGTTTGCTTCCTGCTCAGTAACCCGCTTTCCCAGTTCCCGCAACCTCAGGTTGTTTATTTCGCGCATACCCTCCAGCTTATCGAACAGCAGAGAGGTTAAACTTGCTAAACTCTGGTCGATACGAATAACCTGAAAATTATCGGGTTTAACCGAGAGCAGCAGGGTTTCCTTTTCAAGTTGCAATGTGTTAATTTGCCTAACGGTTTCGGTTAGGTTGTCGTCAACAACCCCAATGGTTGCAGGCGAAACCAATTCCTTTAGGGGGCGTTTGGCTTTCAGGTAGTTTTCGAGGTATTTAAAGTACTCTTGCTGTAGGTTCAGCTGGTTACGCTCCGAGTAAAGCAGTTCGAGCCTGTCGAGTATGGCCTTGCCCTCTAAGCTCAAATCTATAATGCCCTTTCCTGCCCGGAAGTTCTGAAGAATAATTTCGGAACGGCGTAACGAATCAATTATTTGCTGCAGTTGCTGATCGATGAATTGAATTGTATTCTCGGCAATTAATGCCTTATCCTCCAGGCCAGTACGAATGTATATTTCGGTTATTTTGTTTAGGTAGTCGGCCTCCTGTTGTGCCACAAACCCCGACGAGCTAAGGGTTAATATACCCCCATTCTTATCGTTTAGGTCAATCCTCAGCTTGCTGCGGTATACCAAGGCAAGGGTGTGAGGGTCGTTAATTATAAAGTAGAATTTTTTTTGGTATTTTGATGGCACGTACACATCGGCCCATCGGGGCCAAATGGTGAACGAGAAGTGCTCGTTGGTAAACTTTTCACCAAACTTCATAATTTGGTTAACGCCAGTACCATCGTCAATTTCGAGCCTGTATTCATTTTCATTCAGAATAGAAATGTTAACGGGGTAATTTGTACGGTTCGAAAACCCCGAATCGAGTTCAACCGAGAAGGGGCTCCGTTTGTACATTTTCGACTCGGCAATGCCGCGGCGGCCTACGCTTACATAGGTAACAAGGAACTCGGGGAGTTCGTCAATGGCCTTACGGGCAAAGGAGTAGGAGCTGAGCAGGGCAATTTCGTTTTCAATGCGTTTGGTTTGGCGGTTCAGGTTCATTTCACGCAGAAAAGTCTGCATGCCCTGGCTCATGCGTCTGCCATCGGCATCGCCAACCAGAAGAGAGGTTTGCACCGAGTAGGTTTGCTCGGAGTATCGGTTTACCAAATACGAAACAAAAATGCCAGTAAACATGCAGAAGGCTATCCAATACCAGTTGCCCAGAAAAAGGAAGAAATACCGTTTTAAATCGAAAGGTTCTTCCTGAAGGTTTAAGTAATTATTTTGGGAGTCCATTGTTCAATATTTTTCGGATTGGCAAGGCTATAATACAAATTTAATAAGTACCAATGCTGTGCTAATGGTTGAGAAAAACAGTGTAATGTAGGGCAAATTCATTCTGAAAACCTTGTTTGTGGTTGGTTCAACCACAACTATGTCGTTTGGCATAAGGTAATATACCTCAGAGTATAGCACATCGGCATTATTCAAATTTACCCGGAAACTTTTCATTTCGTTGTTAACGTTTCTAACAACGAGCACATTCTGTTTATTCCCATTTTCTAGTATATCGCCACTTAAAGCCAACGCCTCAAATAGGGTAATCAGGTCGTTGTAAATTCGGTAAACACCTGGGCTTCGCACTTCGCCAACAACCGTTACTCGGAAGTTAGCCAACTTTACATTTATAGTTGCATCGATATAATGTTTCGAAATCTCTGTCTGAATTGTATTTCGTGCTTCGAACACCGACTGGCCATTTACGTTAATATTTCCAATTAACGGCAACGAAACAAAGCCCGAGTCGCTAATGGTATAGCCATTGAAATACAGCATGGCCTCAGAACTTTGTTGTGAACTGCTAATATTGCCTGTAGGATTGTTAAAAGCGGAACTTAACCCAGGCGTGTTAGTAATCAGTTGGACATATAGTATGTCTCCAGGCTTGAGTTTATAAACAGGAGGTGCTGGAAGTTTGGCTAATTGTTGGTCGGCATTTCTCATGTAAATCAGGTGGCTCTTCCTATTGCATCCTGCAAAAAGCAGCAGCAAGCCCAAAAATATTATGGTAAAACGGTACGAACTTTTCATTGTGTTGAAGGGTAAGTTTTACAATCGAAAACTCTGATTACTAACGATAAGCGATGTATGCCTGAAGTTATTATTTGAATGCGCTGGGCACACTTCGTGCACGTAACTCACAGAAAAGGCACAGAGTTACCAGCAAATCGATAGCACAAAGTAAGTAAAATTACAACAACTAACCCAAAAATCAATTTTTTCATTTTTTTATCTCTTCTCAGGGTTGAGCCACTCTGCTCGAGTTATCAACATACTACATAATCCCCCCAAGATTAATTTCTGACAATGGCATCAACCTCAGGTACCCATCGTTATAGCCCTAATTGCAAACTGGGCCGAAGAAACATTTGGGAAATAAATACCGAGCGATTGTGATATTTAAAAACTAAAAGCGCTGAGGGCTGGTAAAAACAGTCAATAAGATTAATTTTGCAGCAAAAAGAGGCAAATGAACCGAGCCATGAATATACTATTGACGCGCACAATCCATGATTCTTGCAAGAGAAACGCTACACGGAAAGATAAGTCCATAGAGTCATGGCGAGCACCATCCCTGCCTGAAGGCAGGCAGGTGTTCCTTTGA
>CAYZNN010000009.1:0-96353 GCA_964479665.1 uncultured Rikenellaceae bacterium
AAAGGCATCGGGCGAGTAAAATAATTACAAAGGAAAAGGCTGGTGGAAGCCAGCCTTTGTAACCATTTTGCCCGGTCAAGGCATTCCTGGCAGGTTGCTCCCCAGCAGAGCCTGCTTCCGCTACTTGACTTCCAAGTATCACATTAATTGGAATACGTTGGCTGTTGTACGGAAAATAAAAAGCATTAGAAATGTTTATTACGCCCGTTTTTTAATATAAGAGTGATAGATTATTCAATGTTGTTTGTATTGACATATAGGAATTCAATTGAAATCCAGAAAAACTTAAGCCACTAAGTAAATGAAATTTTTGTTTTGGTTCTCAAGGCGCATTTTATGAGGATTATATATTTGTATCGTTGTAGTACCACCTTAAGCAATTGGGTTATGTAGTTAAGTAATTCAATAAAAAAATCATACCAATGAAAATTACTCCCAAGAAACGACATTGATGAATTATTTCTTTACTCCCCTAGGGAGTAGTAAGTCTGGGAAAAATGAGGGGCAAATGTTTTTAATAGTGTATTATTTGTCCAAAAATTAATCGGGTATTATTGTAATTTGGGGTTGTTTCTGTGCCTGTTTTTGTCGCGTTGGGTTTTCTTTTGAAAAGAATCATTCATTGCCTTTTCGAGGTCAACTCCGGTTTGGTTGGCGAGGCAAACCAGCACAAAGAGAACATCGGCCATTTCGTCGGTTAAATGACCATCGGCATCACCCTCTTTAAACGATTGCTCGCCGAACTTTCGGGCCATTATTCGTGCCAATTCACCCACCTCCTCCATAAGAATGGCAGTATTGGTCAGCTCGTTGAAGTATCGAACACCTGTGCTCTTTATCCATTCATCCACTCGCAGTTGAAGTTCAGAAAGGCCCATTTCTCCCATTATTCCTTGTTTTTAGTGTCGATAATTAGAGTTACTGGTCCATCATTTTCAAGTGAAACATTCATCATGGCCCCAAATATTCCCGTTTCAATTTTTCGGCCAACCGCAACTTCTAGTTTATCGATAAAAGAATTATAAAGCGGTATGGCCTTGCTGGGGCTCGCTGCCCGAATATACGATGGCCTATTGCCCTTTTTGGTTGAAGCATGTAAAGTGAATTGGCTCACAATTAAAAAGTTGCCATTTATCTGCTGAATGTCGAGGTTCATAGCTCCGTTGGAATCGTTAAAAATCCGAAGTTTAGTTACCTTGCCCACCATCCAGTCCAGCTCTTCGGAACTATCTGCCTCCTCGAAACCTACAAGCATAAGAATTCCTTGGCCAATGCGACCAACAATTTTACCGTCCACCTCAACGGATGCCCTGCTAACCCTCTGAATTACTGCTCGCATCTACTTGAAGCACTAAATAATTTAGTTAAGCCCTAATTGCTTCCGCAATACATCCGAAGCATGGGCTTGGCTGGCTCGAAATTCAGTTCAACAGCTTTTCGAAAATCGTTGCAGCCTCCTTCAGTGTCCTGGACATTTATTCTCGAAATTGCTCGATTATAATACGCTTCGGCATTCTTAGGGTCGTTTGCAATAATTTTGTCGTAGTCGGGAAGAGCGCTTTTGTGCTCGCCCAGAATTGCCTTTGATACGGCTCTATTGTAATATGCTTGTATGTATTCGGGATCCAATTCAATTACCCTATTAAAATCGGCAACCGAACCTTTGTAATCCTTAATGTAAGCTTTGGCAATTCCTCTACCGTAATAAGCTTTTTTGAAACTAGGATTTATTTGAATTGCCTTGTCGAAATCGCCAAGTGCTTGTTTGTGCGAACCCTTAACAATATGCGATCCGCCTCGGGCGCTATATGCAACATCGTAATTGGGGTCCAACTTTATAGCTTTTCCAAACAAATCGATCGATTCGTCGAGCTTTCGAAGGTTAAACTTAACTTGGCCCAAATTGAAAAAGGTTTCTTTGTCGTAAGGGTTGTTTTCTATGGACAAGGCTAGGTCCTTTTCTGCACCTTCCCAGTCTTGTATTTTCAGTTTAAAAATTCCACGTTTTTTGTACGCCTCAGCTGGGTTGGTAGCATTTTCAATCATTTTATCATAGTCGGCAATAGCTCCCTTAAAATCGTTCAGGTTAGCCCTCGATTCACCCCTACTATAAAACGCCTCCAGGTTCGATCCGTCGAGTTGAATGCTTCGGTCGTAATCTTTCATGGCTTCGTCATAGTCCAGAAGCGAAGCTTTTAGCAGCCCACGTTGGTAATATGCCATTGAACTAGAGTCGTTCAATTCGATTGATCTGTTGAAGTCGGCCATAGCTTTCTCAAATTCTTTAACCCTTCTGAGGCCAACTCCTCGGTAAATGAAATACTCAAAGTTGCTCGAATTAAGTTCTATGGCTCTTGTAAAGTCCGATAATGCAGACGTATCGTTGTTGGTTTTTTGAAGCGCAAAACCTCTGTAAAAAAAGTAATCGGCAACCTTATCGTTCATTCTTATTGCCTTGTTATATTTTACTATAGCTTGATCCCATTGCGCTGAGTCAGCCAACAGTCGACCCTCGTTGAATGCTTTTTCAGCAAACTTAGGGCGCATCATATAATAGGTTAAAAAAAGTGCCCCCGAAAGGATAATGGCTACAATAGCAATACGTTTCATTGTATTTGAATTAAGGGTTAACCCGACAAAAATAGTAAAAAACGATTCTAAAAGTTACAGTAATCCCTAACAATGGTATCAATACCCTGTTTTCCCATGCCACGTGCTTTTCGAAGGTCTTCGCAACCTCTCAATTTGTGACCTGCTCGGTAAAGCGATAGCCCTCGGTAGTATATGGCTTCAACATTGTGTGGTTCACGTTCGAGAAGAAATTCTAAATCTTGAACTGCTCCACCAAAGTCGCTAATTGCCATTTTACTGAGGGCTCTGTTGAAAAGCGCCTGATTGTTCTTTTCATCGAAAATGAGTGCTTGCGAATAGTCGGAAATAGCGCCCATATAGTCGGGTAGGGCAAATTTGGCAAGACCTCTCTGAAAGTGAAGGTTGGGCATGTTGGGTTCGAAAATGCTGGCTTGGTTTAAATCGGCTATGGCTCCTCGAAAGTCCTTTATTTCATGCTTGTTTAGTGCCCTATTATATAGGGCAAGCGGCTGATGAGGGTTAATTTCTAGCGAATTACTGAAGTCGTCGATTGCTTTTTGATGATCTTTTGTTTCAGTATAGCACAAGCCTCGTGCATAGTAAATTGATGCCTTTTTGGGATTCGTTTGGATTGCATAGGAGAAGAAAGTTATTGCATTGCTATAATCCTTTTGCTCAAGTAAGTTCAAACCGGTAAGGAAATAACTGTCGCCAGTTTGAGCATTCGCTGCCAAACCGAATACAAGAAGAAATAAAAAAGGAATTTTTTTAATGCTCAAGTTTTACTATCATTTTTTGTCAGTTTGCTTACAAAACTCCTTGATAAGTATCAGCGACTCTACATTCCCAAGCTCACGAGCTTTCTGTAAATCGATGCAACCACCTGGCGTTTGACCAATCAGAATTTTTGAGAAGCCCCGAGAGTAGTAGGCCTCAGCAAGTTGAGGGTCGATAATTATGGCTTGGCTGTAATCGTTAATTGCCTGTGCTATATCACGTATTTCAACGCGAGCATTGCCCCTATGTACCCAGGCCATAGCATAATTTTTATCAATTTCAATGGCCCTGTCGAAATCGGAAATGGCGCTTTTAAAGTCTTTTAATTTAGCATGAGATACTCCCCTGTTAAGGTAAGCCATGGCAAATAGGGGTACAACCTTAACGAGCGTAGTGAGATCGACAATGGCACCCTCGTGGTCGTGCATTAACGCTTTTGCGTTGGCGCGGTAATAAAATGCCAAAGCATATTTACCATCAATTTCAATAGCCTTTGTATAATCGTCAATGGCCCCCTGAAAATCGCCCAACTCCGTTTTGGCATCACCTCTGAAAACGAAAGCGTATTTGTTCTTTGAGTCCAGTTCAATTGACTTGGTTAGGTCGGCAATGGCACCATTATAATCTTTGTTTTCGTGCTTAAGGCTTGCACGCAAAATGAGTTCTTTGCTTGTTTGTCCGTAAAACGTGATGTAAAAAAACACAACGAACGTTAATGATAATAAGCGTTTCATATTTCGAACGGTTCTATTCCATTTTTTTTTCAAACTTACAGAAAAAAAAGATGCTTTTTACTGTTAATCCAACTTTTGTTAAACGAAAGAATAAATTGTTGCATTCTACAGATTATTTTCACTTTATTTTTAATGGAATACTCCTTTTACGAGCAAATTTAATATAATAAATTTCACATTACTTTTTCTACATTTGCCAATACTTTAGCCGTCATTAATACTTCGTATGTTCGTCTCGAGCTATTTACATTCGATTTGCTTTGTAATTGTGTTTCTTTTCCAAAGTGCGGCATTGTATTCTCAGGCAACCTATAATGCTAATATCGATTCACTCAATAGAATTGCCAACAATCTGGCAATCAAACACCCTGGATGAGCAGAAAGAATTGCTAACCAGGCCCTTAGCATTTCAATTAGCCAAGAAGACCTAAATGGCGAGTTGGCTAGTCGATTGGTGATTGCAAAAACTCATAGGGTGCGAGGAAATTATAGAGATGTACTAAATGTTTTAAATCCTGCTCTTCCAAAACTTATTCAAATTGAAAATATTGAATTGGTTGCCGTGGTTCTGAATGCTATCGGAATCGCTCATAACCAATTGGGTCACGACACCATTCCATTAACCCGATTTATTGGTGAATTCAATAACAACGATCTCGAGGAAATCTCTCAAAGTTTAAAATCAATCGGTAAGTTTTACCAAAAGATTGAGAATTATTCCAAAGCTGTAGAATTCTTCACAAAAAGCGTTCGAATCGACTCTTTGCCTGCGGAGCCAATTTTAATGGCAGAGTAATATACTCTTTTGGCCGATTCCTATTGGAAAAATGGTAGTACGAAAGAGGCTCTTCGCTTTTTTCTGGCAGCTCTCCCAATAGTTAAAGATACAGGAAATTTAAATACAATTGAAAAAGTTTACCTTTCCATATCAGATTTAAATATTCCATCCAATCCATTAATAGCACAATCTTATATCGATACGCTTAGTAATATAATGCCGATTCGCAAAAACCTTGTTTCAAATATTTTGCGAGTGAAAATACTTAGTAAAACAAGTAAGCCCGATGATGCGCTAGTGACTTTAAGAGGAATTGATAAGTCAGCGATAGAAAATAAGGAATTGGAGTCGTTTATAATGGCAATGATTGATGTAAGCCTTGCATATAAAACTAAAGGAGATTTGAGAAAGGCTGAAGCATTGCTTGAAGAGGCCACTATGCTTAGCCGCAATAAACTTTTTAATGCCTACCAAAGCTCACTTTTTAACTTGTCGGAGGTACTTACACAATTGGGCGCTTTTCAGCTGGCAAATAAAACCCTGCAAAAGTACTATAGTGTCAAAGATAGCCTGGGGCTTACAAAACAATATTCCTTTTCTACCGCTTTCATGCTCGACCGGAAATTGGATGCTTACCGTAAGGAGTCCAAAATTCAGGGTTTGGTGATTGAGAATGAGCGTATACGAGGGCAATTTCTTATTGCTTTAATAGCCATAATTTTGCCGTTACTTTTGGTTCTTGCCATGCTTTATATAGCTCGAAGCAGAGTAGCTAGGGCTTTGGCACAGACCAATTTGCATGTAGAGCAACAAAACGAAAAATTGAATGCCATAAATGAGCAACTGTTGCTTTCGCAGCAAAAGTTGTTGAGGCTGAACCAAACCAAGGATAAACTTTTTTCGATTGTTGCACACGACCTTAAGAGCCCTTTGGTTACACTTAAAACATCGGTTTTCAATCTACGGCAGTCTTTGGAATATAATCAGGAAAAACCCACAACCGATTTGGTACATCTTGAAGAGGCTCTCTCAGGAACAATTAATCTGATTAATAATTTACTTTTCTGGGCTCTTTCGCAGGACGAGTCGATTAGCTGCCAGTTCGAAACGTTCAGTGTGGCTGAATACCTTAAACCCGAAATAGCTTCGGCCAAGGTAATAGCAAGGCAAAAGGGTATAGTGCTCAACCTGAGCCAGCTAAACGAATATAGCATAACCACTGATACCAACATATTTCTTTTTGTTTTTCGAAACATCCTTTCCAATGCATTAAAGTTTACCCAAGCGGGTGGTAAAATTCAAATTACAAGTCGAATTGTTGAAGATAGATTCGAAATATCGATAGCAGACTCCGGTAAAGGGATTGAACCCCATATGCTCGACAAAATTTTCGAACTGAGCGAAGAGAAACTTGCCAAAAGAAAAGGTGCCAGTTCGGGAACAGGATTAGGATTAGTGCTTTGCAAAGAATTTGTAAGTAAAATGGGCGGTAAAATATTTACTCATTCGGTTTTAGAACAGGGCACTACCCTTACTATTGAAATTCCTTTAAAATGAAAGCAGATGAAATTTCCATAGTAACTGCCGATGATCACCCAATTTTCCGTAAAGGATTGCTGTCGGTTATAAGTGGCCTTGGAAAATATAGGGTTGTGGCAGAAGCTGAAGATGGTGGTGAGGCAATTAACCTAATTGAAAAGTTCAGGCCAGATATTGCCATTACCGATCTTGATATGCCCGTTTGCACCGGGCTTGAGGTGGCAATTCAATTTTTCTAAACCATTGGGCTACGCGGGTCATTATTCTAACGGCACACACTCACCCCAAAACTTTTATTCAGGTAGTTCACTTGCCACAAGTAAGTATTCTGCTTAAAGAGAATGCTACTACTGAACTTCCGGTTTGCCTAACCGAAGTTTCAAATGGCAAGGTATTCATAAGCGACATGGCGAGGCGTGTTATTTCAAATTATTCCAAAGTTAATAGGGCCCAGAATGAAATTGTAAAGACGCTAAAAGCCCTAACGTCTACCGAACAAAAGATACTTTTATCTATATCGGAGGGTTTAACAACGCAACAAATTGCCAATAAATTTGGCAATAGTTTTAAAACCATTGAGAACTACCGGACCAACATTTCGCTTAAACTTGGCATTAACGGGGCAAACAACCTTCTGCTTTTTGCTATCGAAAACAGATCGATAATATCGAGCATTAATAATTGATAGGTTTTCTTTTTAGAACCACTTTTCAACCTAAATTTGTTTCAAAATAATATTTCGATTTGCAAAAAATTCAATTTTTCAATTATCGCCTATTTGTTTGGGTACTCATGGTCCTAGCTATTGTAATGGGTGGCGTATTTTTGGTTGTTGCTTATACTTATAAACTCCAAAAGCGAACGGAGGCATTCATCGACCTAGCAAGGAGCAGCGTAAATGAGGCAAAGGAAATGGAGAATGAATTAACCGCAATGAAAGGGCTAACCTTTACTTATTATATTAATAAATCCGATAATTGGCTCGATTCGCTTCGTAAGCGGCAAGCGGTTTTTATTTATCATCTCGAGCGTGCTCGAAAACGTGCCAATTCTCCTGAAGACGAATTATTAATACAACAGATTTCAGCCCTGTTTTCCAACCATGAGCAGAATGTTCTTAAAGTTGTAGCAAATCTCAAAAACGGAGAGTTACAAAGAGCCAATGCGCTTTTGTTACACTCTGCGCAGGACCTACTACCCACAATTCAAAACAAAAGCAACGAGTTTATTGTTCTAAACCGTAAATCGGAGTTACAGCACGAACAAAATTTGGCCAAAACCAATAGTATCATTCTTACGATTTTAATTTCTTTGGGTATTGGTGGCATTGTAGCCGGATTGCTTATAGGATGGCTATTGTCTCGAGTTCTTTTTGGCCCAATAAGTCAGCTCATTCTAAAGGTACGAAGTGCTGATGGCAAGGCCGTTTTCGAAAAGGTAAGTTTTATGCATGGTGGCGAACTCGATGAACTTGGTGAGAGGATTAAAGCCATAATCGACAGAATGAACAGAGCCAACGAGGATTTAAACAGGAGCAAAGAACTTTTGCAACATTCAAACAAATATGCTTCGTTAGGCAAAATTGCCCCTACAATCGCCCATGAAATTCGAAATCCTTTGGCTGCCATTAAAATGCTAGTTTATTCTATTCGCGAGGAGGGCAATGTTCCCCCGTCTGTTATCGACGACCTGAATATTATCTCCAACGAGATCGACAGAATGGAAAGTTTCACAAAGGATTTTCTGAAATTTGCTAAACCATCCGACCCCGTTTTTGCAATTATTGACCCTTCGCATTACCTTTCTGAAGTTATTCAGTTGCTGAAACCCAAATTTAAAAAGAACGCCATTATAGTTAACGAAATAACGGCTAGTGATAAGCTGCTTGTGAATGCCGATGCTGGTCACCTCAAGCAAGTATTCTTGAATATTTTAATGAACGCTATCGAGGTAATGCCCAGCGGCGGAATTCTAACAATTGTAACCGAACGAGCTATAGTTGTTTCAGCTGAAACAGAAGAAAATGAATACGTATTATTTTCAATAGCCGATTCGGGCCCAGGGATTCCCGATGCAATAATTAATAGCATATTTGAGCCTTTTATTAAGGGTAGCGACAAAGGCGTTGGAATTGGTCTTTCAATATCGCAGGGAATAGCTCGTACGCACTTGGGATGGATTGAGGCTGAAAACAATACCAACGGAGTTGGTGCAAAGTTCAAAATTTATTTGCCACTTGTTAAATAAAAATTGCACATGTTCAAACTGCTAATTGTCGACGATGAGCAAAGCGTTCGGTACTCGTTTCGAAAGATTTTGGCCACTTCAAAGTATTCATTAATTGAGGCAGGAAATGCAGATGAGGGAATGCAGGTTTTTCGAAAGGAAATGCCCCACCTTGTAATTCTCGATATCGAAATGCCAGGCAAGGATGGCATTCAGCTGCTTAAGGAAATAAAGGAACTAGTACCTAGCATTCCTGTAATCATTATTACAGCCTACGGTTCGGGCGACAGGGTGATTAATGCCATGAAATATGGAGCATACGAGTATGTAGAAAAACCATTCGATATACCCCGGCTCAAAATGGTAATTGAAGAAGCGCTAAGTTCAACCGAAAGTATTAAGCCCTCAAATATTGAGGGCGAAAAATTTAAAAAAGCAGTTGATACCAGCGAAACAATTGTGGGCGAAAGCCCAGAAATAAAAGAAGTATTTAAACTTATTGGCAGGGTAGCCGCCAGCGATGCTAATATTCTAATTGTTGGCGAAAGCGGAACCGGGAAGGAACTTGTTGCAAGGGCCATTCACAAATACAGCGATAGGTCATCGGCAAAATTTGTGGCGCTAAATTGCGCCGCAATTCCAGAGACGCTTCTGGAAAGCGAACTTTTTGGTTTCGAGAAGGGCGCATTTACAGGAGCCGATAAACAAAAGGTGGGGAAATTTGAAGAGGCTAACGGGGGAACCCTATTCCTCGATGAGGTTGGCGATATGAGTCTTCCTTTACAGTCGAAACTTCTAAGGGTTCTACAGGATTCTACCCTTGAGCGCCTCGGAGGGAATAGACCCATAAGGGTCGACGTGCGTATTGTTGCTGCAACCAATCGAAATCTTGAAGAGGATATTCGCAGTAGACTTTTTCGCGAGGATTTGTTTTACCGTCTTAAGGTTATTACCATATCCTTGCCCCCTCTCAGGATGAGGAAAAATGATATTGCCTTGCTTTGTAATCATTTTATACGCAAATATAGTAAAGGGCAAAATGGCGAATTAATGTCGCTTCATCCCGAAACCCTTCGGATTTTTCAAGAATATTCGTGGCCAGGCAATATTCGGCAGCTCGAAAATGTGCTAAAAGGGGCAGTTATACTAGCAAAAGGTAATCTGATTACTCCTGAGTTGCTAAAGGATGAGTTGTTTGTTTCAGCAAACAAGGACCCTCGGGAATCGTCCCGTCTATTCAACTATTTAAGTCAGGAAATAGTTGGTAAGGAGGGCCATATATATAAGTTGGCCATAGAATTATTTGAAAACGATTTAATACTCTGGGCTCTCAATAAAGCAGCATGGAATCAGGTAAAAACCTCAAAATTGTTAGGTATTTCGAGGGTAATGCTTCACGAACGAATTGAAAAGTACAATCTTAAAAATCCAAATTCAACCGTGTAAGTGCAAATAATATTTACAAAGTGTAAATTTATTTTACACCCAAAATTCAATGTAAATACATGTCGAAATGGTAATAGCCAGGTAATCAGTGCTGTGTGGCGTTGGTGGAGGATGAATAGAGAAAGCCCATTTAACAAACAATCAATATAAAGCACAGATATGTAGGCAGATACGACATCTGGCATTTCGATTGTAGAAGGTTGTGCGTTCATAGTAACTTAATAATTATTCTAACACTTAAATTTCTAAAAATGAAAAAGTTAGTATTTCAAATTTCAGCCCTTGCGTTAATGGTTGTGCTTGCAACTGGTTGCGCTAAATTACCTCAAGCCGAACTCGATACTGCTAAAGCTGCTGTTGAGGCTGCAAAAGCTGTTGAAGCAAACCGCTACTTGGCTCCAGAATTCAACGCCCTTCAGGATTCATTGAATGCTGCAAACGTTGAAATTGAAACTCAGAAATCGAAATTTTTCCTTACGCGCGACTACAAACCTGTTACTGAGAAATTGGTTAAAATTGCCGCCGATGCCGATGCATTAAAAGTTAAAACCGATGAGCGCAAAGCTCAGGTTCGTACAGAGGTTCAAGAAACCCTTGCTGTTTTAGCAACCCTTATTACTGAGAACAAAGCGCTACTTGCTAAAGCCCCTAAAGGTAAAGAAGGGAAAGCCGCTCTAGAAGCTATTCAAAACGATATTACCGTTATTGAAGCTTCTGTTAACGAAATTAATACCCTTGTTACCAATGGCGATTACTTAACTGCACAGGATAAGGTTAATGCTTCGAAGGCTAAAGCTGAAGCCATTAAGGAGGAACTCAATGCTGCCATTGCAAAAACCAAGAAAAGACGCTAATTCGTTTCTGGCGAAATAATAATAAAATATTGCCTATTTTTGCAATTCGAAAAGCCCTGAATTATCAGGGCTTTTTTTAAAATAAGGGACACTATATGAGGTTGGGCAAGCGTAAAGTTATTTTTGCAATATCTGTAATTCTTCTGATTCCATTATTAGCAATGGGAGCCATTAATTTTTTTGCCCCTAAGCCTCCCGCTGCTTTAATAGTGGATGCTAGAAAGGCAATAGCTTTAGCAAAAAAGTACGAAGCTAATGTTTATGCAACAACCCAACTTAAACTCGCAGAAGATTCATGGAATAAGGCTATGGCCGACTGGCAATTAAACAACGGCAAGAATCCTGTTCGAAGAAATTACAGTAAAACCTCGGTACTTGCAAAAAAGGCCATAGAATTTGCCAAAGAAGCTCAAACTCGAGCAATAGAATCAAAAAAAGAATTACATGTTCGTATTGTATCATCGCTAAAAGAGTTAAGAGAAAGCGCCAAGTTTATTGAAATGATAACGGGCAAATTACCATTAAACCATGGTATTCGAAAAAAAATTACCCCTGCTAAACTTAAACTCGACGAAATTGAGTCGGCATTTAACCGCAACGACCTAATAGCCGCTAAAAAGTATTTGGAATCGAACCAGAAAACCATTTCCGAATTAAAAAAACAAACCCTCGAATTGCTAACCAACTATTTCTCCAGTTTCAATCAGTGGCAGCGCGAAAAAGAGGAAATGAGGCAATGGTCAATAAAAAATAACAGTGTAAGTTTGGTAGTCGACAAGTTTTCACGAAAATGTTATGTTTATAAATCGGGCAAAGTAATTAAAGAGATAGAAGTGGAACTTGGGGTTAACTGGCTAGGCGATAAGCAACAAAGTGGCGATAGAGCTACCCCTGAGGGTAAATATAAAATAATTGCAAAGAAAAGTGGTAAAAATACCATTTACCATAAGGCGCTTTTAATTAACTTTCCAAACGAAGAAGATAAACGTCGATTCGAACGCGAGAAGGCTAGGGGAAATATCCCTCGAAACGCCCATATTGGAGGTTTTATTGAAATTCATGGAGGAGGGGGAAAGGGAATCGATTGGACGGAGGGTTGTGTGGCCCTGGAAAACCCAGATATGGATAAACTTTTTGCCCTTTGTAGTGTGGGTACACCTTTGGCTATTGTAGGGTCGCTCCAACCATTGAAGGAAATAATTGGGACTACCGATTAAATAGAGATTTTATGGAGACAACAACGTTTATACCTAAGCAAAAAAAATACCTGCCTTTTGGTTGGAAAGCGCTGGTGGCTTTTGTCTCGTTTTCAGTTACCGTGTCGGTGGCAGGTATTTGTATTTATAATGCAGAAGATTTAAAGGAACTTGCCTTCTCATTTTACTCTTTCCCCGAACCTTTAGATGAACTTGTTGAGAAGGATACCTTAGCACTAAAGAAGCAACTCGATGGTTCACAGAAACGCATTTTGAACCTTCGAAAGCGCATTGAGAGCCTAACGCCAAAAGAGCCTTACCTGATTGTGAATACTACCAAAAACAACTTTGTTCTAAGAACTAGAAAAAAAATTATTCGTGAGAATATTTGCTCAACGGGAAGCTATATTATGCTCGATGCTGGAGAGAATCAGCAGTGGGTTTTCAAAACACCCAAGGGACAATTTCGAATTCTTGGAAAGGTTGCCGACCCTATTTGGATTAAACCCGATTGGGCGTTTGTTGAGGAGGGGTTACCAGTTCCACCAAAAAACCACCCCGATCGATATGAGTCAGGAACGCTTGGCGATTACGCACTGAGTCTCGGACAGGGCTATCTTATTCATGGAACATTGTACCAGCGATACCTGGGACTTCCAGTAACCCATGGCTGCATTCGTCTTGGCGACGACGATTTAAAGGTAGTATACCAAAACCTCGAATTCGGCTCGAAGGTTTACATTTTTTAAAAGCAACCCCAATGGAATCGAAAATCGATTATAAAGATAAAATTCAAAGAGCATTTACTGCTATAGTAGTTTCTTTAAAATGGATTCCACTTAGGCCTCTTCTTTTTTTCCTTTTGATACAAATAGTGCTCGCTTTAGCTGCATTTTTTTTACTTGGAATTATTCCAGTTAGCCGAGAGGTAAAACAAATGTCGGAACTTGCTAACCGTAAAAGTTTAAACACAAAGCATACCACTATAAGCGAGAAGGGTGACCTTGTAAATACCATTCGGGCAAGCGAGCACCATGAGGCGTTTCTTAAGTCGGCCCTCAATTTGTCAAAAGCCGACTCTATGTCCTTATTAATCGACCTGCACGACAGCATTGCAATTCTAACCTTTAAAGGCGTTTACCTATTAGAAGCAAAAATATCGAATTATACGGCTAGTAAGGGGCTTCGTAAGCTCCCGCTGTTCCTGCGCGACAGCCTTTTCTCGGGGCCTATGCAAGCGATTGATGGAATATCAAGTATTGAAAAATTTCCTATTGTTGTTAAAAAGGCACCTAAGGACACAACAGAAGCCAGCCTGGCAAATGCCGCCCCCACCTTACCTAAACAATCCGATGTTTTTTTTCTTTACCAATTCTCCAACTCCTTAGTAGTTGAAATTGAACAGGAGGAAACGGAGCTGGTAGGGGGAAGAAAAAACTACCATAGTTATTATAAACAAGAAAGAAGAAGAATAAAAAGCAATAATTTAAGCATTTTATTAGGCAAAGAGGCAATTAATTATAATTACCGATTAACCATTAAAATACCACGAGAAGATGCACGGTCCATATTCCGTGCGTTACCCCAAAATCCCTTTGTAGTTGTACGGTATAAATAAATCTTTATAAACGCTAATTCTTTTCGAATTTCAGTATATCAGTTCCGCCAATACCCCCACTTACAAGTTCCAACTCAACTCTTTGGTTCGAAACGTATTTAATATCCCAATCGTCCGATAGGTCTTCAAAAATTGCAGGAGCAGTAAACGAAATATTGAGGTCGAGTCCGCCGGGATTGTCGTCACCCAAAATATCGGTAACGTTCCAGTTGCCATAAACAGTCGAACTACCCTTTGTAGCAGAGAGGGCTCAGTTTGCATGAAATGTGACTGAATAGCCCGGGAAGGTTCCGGTTTTATCGGTTCCCGAATCAATGCACTGGCTCATCCGCCAGGTAGCAATGGCAAGGACTTTCGAAATGTCTGCATTTCCGTAAATGCGTGAATTATCGGGTTCTTCTTTACATGCAAACAACCCAAGCAGGGCAAATAATACGAAAATCTTCTTTATCTTCAATAGTATACAAGGTAAGCAACTCAATTCACGAAAAGTTTTCGACGGGAAGTAGAACTCTAATGCGCATCGAGCCAATTGTCACCCACTCCCATTTCAACTACCAACGGCACCTCTAGGGCAATTACATTTTCCATAGCATTTTTTACAAGCTGCTTAACCGTTTCGAGTTCGGGTTTAAACACCTCGAATACCAACTCATCGTGTACCTGGATAATCATACGGCTTTTAAGGCTTTGCCTTTTAAATTGGGAGTGAATAGCAATCATGGCAGCCTTAATAATATCGGCAGCCGACCCCTGTATGGGCGCATTTATGGCATTTCGTTCGGCCAGCCCACGCACCATGGCGTTGCCCGAGTTAATATCGGGGAGGTAGCGTTTACGGCCATAAATGGTTTCAACATAACCCTTCTCGCGCGCCTGCTTGGCACAAAAATCCATATACTCCTTTACCCCTTTGTAGGTCGAAAAGTACCCATCGATAAGTTCCTTGGCCTCTGTTCGCGAAATGTCGAGGCGCTGCGAAAGACCAAAAGCCGATATTCCGTAAATCATACCAAAGTTTGCCGTTTTTGCCCTGCTTCGTTGCTCGCGGCTTACCTCGGCAAGGGGAACCCTAAAAACTTTCGAAGCGGTGGAAGCATGTATGTCCTCGCCGCTCTGAAAGGCCTCGAGCATGCTAGGGTCGTTGCTCATGTGCGCCATAAGGCGCAACTCAATTTGCGAATAGTCGGCCGAGAGTATTACAAAATCAGAGTTCTCGGGAACAAATGCCCGTCGAATTTCTCGACCCCGCTCCTCGCGAATGGGAATGTTCTGCAGATTAGGATTATTCGAACTCAACCGACCGGTGGAGGCTACTGCCTGATTGAACGATGCATGAATTCGCCCCGTTTTTTTGTTGATTAGCATTGGCAGCACTTCTACATAGGTTGAGAGCAACTTTTTTACCGAACGAAAATCGAGTATTTTATCGATTATTGGGTGCTTATCGCGGTACTTAACCAGTTCCTCCTCGTTGGTGGAGTACTGTTTGGTTTTGGTTTTTTTTACATCGGTGGCTATGCGAATTTTTTCGAATAGCACCTCGCCCAGCTGTTTTGGCGACGAAACGTTAAGGTCGGGCACTCCGGCCATTTGCTTAATCTCATCGTTAAGGGCAACAAGGTCTCTGTTCAACTCAACGGCCAACTCGTTAAGGCTCGAAGGATTTATGCTTACTCCGTTGTACTCCATTTGCGCCAGCACATCGATAAGTGGCTCTTCGAGTTTTTTATAAAGCGGAGTTAACCCCTCCTTTTCGAGCTTATCGAAAAGTATGTTTTTGAGCTGCAGCGCCACATCGGCATCCTCGCCTGAGTATGTAGCAATGGTTTTCGGATCGACGTTTTGCATATTTAGCTGGCGGGGGCCCTTCTTCCCAATAAGCGCCTCAATTTCAATGGGCTTATAGCCCAAATAGTTTTCGGAGAGAATATTGAGGTTGTGCCGCATATCGGGCTCAAGCAGATAGTGAGCCAGCATGGTGTCGAGCATATTACCGCGCAGTTCAATGCCGTATGCTTTCAGCATTAAAAGGTCGAATTTAATGTTTTGCCCAATCTTACCGATGCTTTCGTTTTCGAATAGGGGCTTAAATTTCGAAAGAATTACGTTGGCCTTTGCCCTGTCGGCAGGAATTGGAACATACCACGCCTCATGGGGTTTAATGGCGAATGACAATCCCACCAGCTGCGAAGTGTGATGTTCGAGGCCAGTGGTTTCGGAGTCGAAGCAAAACTCGCTCTGAACCGAAAGTGTTGCAATCAACTTATCGATTTCTGCTTCGCTGTTGACCAGCTGGTAATTCTTGCTGAAATCGGCAAAAGTTTTATGGGTTTGTGCCTGTTGAACTGGCTCAAAATTGCTGTCGGCGAATAATGAACCCTGAATGGCCTTGGACTTTTCAACAGGTTTGGCTTCGCCAAAAACTTCGCGGGCAAGACTTCGAAACTCCAACTCGTCGAAAATTGCCTTGAGTTCCGTAATATTCGGTTCAGAACGCTTAAAACTGTCGAGGTTAAACTCAACGGGAACATCGGTTTTAATCTCGACCAGCACTCGGGCCCTGTCGAGAATATCCCTGTTGGCAAGAAGCTTTTCCTGCTGCGATTTCGAGAGTTCGCCAATACGGCTGTACATATTCTCAATGGAACCATATTTCGAAATGAGGGCTGCGGCCGTTTTTTCGCCAATTCCTGGCACTCCCGGAATATTGTCGGATGTATCGCCCCAAAGCGCCAAAATATCCTTAAACTGCTTTGGGTTTTCAATGCCATACTCCCTACAAAACTCTTCGGCTGTAACCATAACAATATCGGCTCCGCTACGCGATGGCTTTACAATTTGAACCCTATTGGTTAGCAACTGTCCATAATCCTTATCGGGGGTCATCATAAGTACCTCAAATCCATCCTTTTCGGCCTCCAGGGCAAGGGTTCCCACAATATCGTCGGCTTCGAAACCCTGCTTTTCAACCACAGCAATGTTCATTGCTTGTAAAAGGTTTTTAATAATTGGAACAGCCAAACGAATATCCTCGGGGGTCTCCTGACGGTTGGCCTTGTACTCGGAGTATATTTCGTTTCGGAAGGTTTTTCCGCTTACATCGAACGCAACGGCAACGTGCGAAGGCTCGAATCGTTTTAGTGCATCGAGCATGGTTTTGGTAAAACCGTAAATGGCCGATGTGTTTAGCCCCTTGCTGTTTTTAATGGGCCTACTTATAAAAGCAAAGTATGCCCGGTATATAAGGGCGTAAGCATCGAACAGGATTAACTTTTTGGGCATTGGAATAGTTTTTAACCTACCAAAAATAGGATAAAATAGCCAGTTAATTGCTAAGTGGTAAAAAAGGGGTATTTAGCAATTAAAACTCATTATAAATAAGGAGTTTGAGTATTTTAAATGTTGAAGAGCCTGCTTTATGAGGATTAAAAAATAAAAAGAAAGGGCGCTTAATGCGCCCTTTGTAGCCCCGCCAGGAATCGAACCTGAATCTAAAGTTTAGGAAACTTTCGTTCTATCCATTGAACTACAGGGCCATTGTTTAAATGCCAGACAAATTTACTCCTTTTTATTTTATTGGCAAAAAGTTGTTGAGGGCTTGTTCGTTTTTGCGTTATTTAAGTGTTCAGAAATCAATAAGTTTTATGAAACTCGGCTTTTTTAATTCCATTTTATTATTTTTACAACACTTTTTGTGTTAAATTGAAATGAATATGGAAAAAATTCAAGTCGATGCGGTCGATCAAAAAATACTATCCTACCTAGTTAAGAATGCCCGTATGCCATTCCTTGAAATTGCTAGGGAGTGTGGAATTTCAGGGGCCGCTATCCATCAGAGAGTTAAAAAAATGGAGGAGGCAGGAATTATAGCCGGCTCTAGAATGGTAGTAAAACCCAAGGCCTTGGGTTACGATGTTTGTGCTTTTGTTGGTGTTCAGTTCTCAATGGCCAATCAGTACGAGGGCGTAGTAGAAGCCCTTATAAATATTCCGGAGGTTGTTGAGTGCCATTTTATAACCGGAGGTTATGCCCTTCTGCTCAAAATATATTGCCGCGACAATGAGCACCTTATGGAGGTACTTGTAAATACAATTCAGAATATTCCGGGTATTCTCAACACTGAAACTTTCATTTCGCTCGATCAGGCCTTTGAACGTCAAGTGTACGTTAAGGACAAATCGATTGTGAAAGCAAAGTAACCCCTAAAGATTACGATAGAAAATTGGAAAGTTTCATAAAGAGTTCTTCCTTCCTTATGGGTTTGGTCATATAATCGGAGCAACCAGCGGCGTAGCTTTTTTCCATTTCATCGGTCATGAAAAAAGCAGTATTAACAATTACAGGAATTTTACTATCAACCTTTCTAATTTTTTGTAAAGCCTTAAGACCATCCATTACAGGCATCTGAACATCCATAAGAATTATGTCAATATTCTTATGGATATTAAAAATGGTTACAGCTTCAGCACCATTTTTTGCCCAAATAAGCTCCACATTGGTGCTCGAAAAAAAAGCCTTAATGAGTTGATAGTTTGTGGCTACATCTTCAGCAACCAGAATAGTTTTTCCGGAAAGTTTTTCTGATATTTTTGAGAAATCGGTTTTAGTTTTCTCTTTTTTATTAGGCTGCAACAAAAAATTGGGGAGGGTAAAGTAGAAGGTCGTTCCCCTTCCCGGCATTGAGTCGAGCCAAATTTTCCCGCCCAAGGTTTTGACCAATTCGCTCGAAATGGCAAGTCCTAGTCCCGTTCCTTGAAAAAACTTGTTTTGTTCGGGGTCGTGTGTTTTGTTGAAACGCTCAAATATTGAAGAATGCCTTTCAGGGGCAATACCAATGCCAGTGTCCTTAACGTAAAAAAGCAATTCGTTTTCGTCGTTCATTCTTATTCCAACCGAAACACAACCACTTTCTGTAAATTTTAGAGCATTGGAAAGCAGATTCGATAATATTTGTTTTAGCCTTACCCTGTCGGTATTAATTGCAAGCGATTGAGGTATAGTATCGAAGTCGGTAACGATTGGGATATGAAGCTTTCGAAGTTTCTCCTTCTCCTTTTCAAATAGCAGAACCACTTCGTTTATTGTTTCTATAACCTGCACCTCGCGGATTTTTGTTTTTAGTTGACCCGATTCTATAAGTGAAATATCAAGAATATCGTTAATAATATTCATGAGCATTTCCCCGTTATTCCGTATAATTCTTGTGTACTCACTCTTTGCATCCTCCGTCGATTCCGGATCGGTTAGCAGAAATGAGAATCCCACAATTGCGTTCATCGGTGTTCGAATTTCGTGGCTCATATTGGCCAGGAATGCAGTTTTTAGTCGGTCCGACTCTTCAGCCTTTTCTTTAGCTGCCTGAAGTTCACGGGTACGATCTTCAACCTGCTCTTCTAATTGCAGCTTATATTGCTGCAATTTAGCTTCAGCCTCCTTGCGCTGCGAAATTTCTTGCATTAACTTGAAATTCGCTTTGCTTTTGTAGCGGAATCGAACAAAACCAATATAGAAGAGGCTCAGTAGCAACAGAATTAGAGAAATGAGTAGGGCTATAACTATACGAGCTGTCGTCTTTTCCGACTGTTTCAACTGCTTGTCTTTTGTAAGAAGCTCAATTTGTCGCTGTTTTGCTTGTATTTGGTAGCGAGCCTCTAGTTCAACCAGCAATTTTCTCTTTTCATCGCTGAAAACAGAATCGCGAAGCGAATTGTATTCGCTAAAGAATAGAAATGCTCTTCGAAAATCACCCCTGTCGGCATAAGCATCGGCTAACGATTTCGTTATATTAACCAAAAGGGTTTTCGATTTTGTGCGGGAAGCCAGTTCCCAAGCTTCTTCGAGTGTTGCAATGGACTGGTTGCTTTTTTTAGCCTCAAAGTATGAGCGGCCCATGTAATACAGGCTATTGGCCATACCCTCTGGATTCCCAACGCTTGTAAAAAGCTGATTTGCCTCCTCAAAAAACGTAACCGCCTTATCGAGCTCCTTGTTATTAAGTTTCACCGTACCAATATTCAGGAGCGTGTTGGCGTAGCCAATGGGGTCATCGCTCTTGTTCTTAAGCGAGAGCGCTTTCTTAAGATTTTCGAGAGCCAGATCGAATCGTTGCATCTCGGAGTATATTCTACCCATGTTGTTGTAGGCTTTCGCCATTCCCGAAATGTCTTTTATATCCTCGCTAATTTTTAGGCTCTTTTGATAAAAGTCGAGGGCAATGGCTTTTTCGCCAAAGTAAAAATATATGTTTCCAGTCTCTCTTACTATTTCGGCCAAACGATCCTTATTGCCCAAATGGGTAATAATACTAAAGGCATTCTGTGTGTAATCGAGCGCTTTTTTAAAATTTCCAACTCGGGTATATATTTGCCCAAGTATCTGATAGGTCTCTGCAAGGCCTAGGCTATCGTTGCTTGATAAGAAAAAAGCTTCGGCCTTTTCTATGTGATCGAGGGCTATGTCGTAACTCCCAATCACATAGTGGGCTTTCGAGAGAATTACTTGGGTCAGAGCAAGTTTTTCGGGCTTATTAAGATTCAACGCTAAGGCGGCGGCCATGTTGCCATACTCAATGGCTTCGCGCGGTTGTTTTGTTTTAAGGTTATTTGAGTATGTTATTAGCACTTCTAGTTTTTGCTCGTTTGTTGAACTTTCATGAAGATTTTTGGCCGAATCCTGGTTAGAATTATTATTACTACCAACCCATAGAGGTAAAGCAAGAGTTAGGGTTGCGAGAGTAATTCGCAGAAGAAACTTATATGGAAATTTTTTGTATTGCATATTCATGTAAATATAGGGTAGCAAACAATTCAAGTCAATCGAATATTTATGTTATAGAAGCAATTTTGATTTAATACAGTTTTTAGTCTATAAAACTCTGATTTTTAAAGATAAAAAAAGGGGCAAAGCCCCTAGTGGAATATAGTATTATTCTTTACTCGTCTTCTTCATCATCATATTCTTCAATGTCATCGGTGTTAAAATTCAAGTCAATATCCTCTAATTCGTCAATTTCTTGAAGTAGAGCTTTTTTAACGTTTTTTTCTTTTTTAATGGGTTTAAGTTTTCTTCCCATTTTCAAATCATCGGAAATGGGAATAATCTTTTTTTCCGGTTTCCGCAGATCCTTCCTCGGTTTCATTTTAAAAGATAATTAGAAATTTTTAGTGTTTAGGTTTAACATATTTACCATATAACGAAAAAATTGCAAAAGGGTTCTGATGCAATTTTAGCATATTTTTTAATACGTTATGCTAACTGAAGCCTTGTTTCACAAAAAAAGGTTCGGATTTCGATTTTTCTATTAATATAGTGTGTTAAAAGTGGCTCCTATAAACTTTTTGATACTTTTGTTGGATAAATTTAACAAATGGCAACCGAGATTATTCTAAAGCAGCTCTTAATTTTTGCAGTGCTTATTATTATTGGGGTCTTGGCTTTTTGGCGGGGAATCATTTCGAATGAAATCAAGAATAGTCTTGCTCGTATTATTATTGATGTAACGCTACCCTTCTTAATTTTTACAACTTTTACAGGAATGGAGTTTAAGCCCAACCTTGTTTTAAGTGGGGCCTTAGTATTTTTACTTGCATTCGTTAACTTTTTTGTATTAGGATTTTTTGGTTGGCTGTCGAGTAGGCTTTTAGGGCTTAAGGATGCAAGCAAAGCGGTTCATACACTGCATACAATTCTTGGTAATACGGTTTTTCTTGCTTTCCCTTTGCTCGATGCGCTATTCCCTAATGGAATTGGTGTTTTTTATGGAGCGCTGTATCAGTTGGCATCCAACGCTGTAACCTTTACCTACGGAATTTACAAAGTGAGCAATGGCTCGCATAGGGCCGGGTGGAAAAGTTTAATAAATCCAAATACAATAGCATTAGCAATTGGTTCGGTGTTCCTAGTGTTTGGATTAGTGGTACCTGCACCTCTCAAAGTTGCCTTCGAAGGGCTAGGTAAGTGCACCAGCCCATTATCCATGGTGTATATTGGTGCGCTTTTGGCAACAATAAATTTGCGAAAAGCAATTATACAGAAAAGCGTTTATGTTATCAGTTTCAATAAGTTGCTTTTTGTACCTGTTTTGTTATCCCTGTTGTACTTCTTCGGGTTGCAGGTTTTTGCCATTAAAATGGATTTAAACGCATTCTTTGTACTCATATTGCAGGCTGCTATGCCATGCCAAACCATTGTGGTGGTTCTGTCGCAGCGATTCAACTCCGACCATGAGTTGGCTACCGCCAATTTATTTGTAACCACTCTGCTTTCGGTTTTAACCTTACCAGCTATATATATATTTTTAAGTTGGCTAACGCTATAAAAATTGGTATTTAAATCTAGAAGTTCATTCATTGCCCTCCTCAATTTCGAAATATTCAATTTCATCAGTCGAAACAAGGCGTACAACGCCTAAAACGGCAAGGTTTATAAGTGCCTCTTCGGCTTCACGACTCGATATGAAGGCAAATTTGCTAAGTTCCTTAACTGTAATTTTCCCGTTTTCACTCAGGTAATTTCTCAGATTATCGTCGAACTTTCCCAGTCTAATTTTAATGGGTCTTCTGTATCTTATTGCATTCCAAACCTTAACCTGAAGGGGAGAGGCTATTAAGTTTTCATCGTTGGAACGGAAGTAAACTTTCCACTGACCATTCTTATCGGGAGCCTTATGCAGGTGCTTACTGCTGTTAACTTTGATTTCAAGTACAACCTTGCCACTTATTTCCCATCGCAATACGCTGAATTGCACCTCAGGCTTGCAATATATTTGTGCTGCTGACTCAACCATGTAGTACTCCTCGTCGGAATTAATGCCAATAATATTACCATTGTCCTTAACACCAATTAGAAGCGTACCTCCAACGGTGTTGGCAAAGGCTGCCAGTGAGCGGGCAATTTTTTTCGAATCGCTTATGGAATGCTTAAAGTCGAGTTGCTGGTGCTCTCCCTGGCGAATAAGAGATGCAATATGCTTACTCACAAACCAATTGTTTAGTTTGGGTTTGCCATTCTTCCAACAAAAACAATAGCTCCCGTTTCGCGATGCCTAATAAAGAAAATGAATGGCCTATTAGCAATAAAATCAACAAACATGGGCATTGCCTTACGAACAATAACAACCGCAGTAGCGGCCGCAGCTTCTGTGCCCTCTTCGCTAACCTCAACGAATGCTTTGTGATATACTTCGTCAATCTTCAAATCGGGTTTCTTCGACATGCGAGTGAAGTCGGCGCGATTGCTGAATGCAGTTGGCATTCCCAGTGCGCTTAGCATAGGCTTCAGTTCGTATTTATTTTCGAATTTAAACTTTGGGAATGAAACTCGAACATCGAACTCATTCATGTTGACAGCCAGCAATGTAATAGTCTCAAGCGATAGGTTTTTTTCAACTTCTTCCAGTTCAATACCATCGTGCGGTAAAAGCACTAGCATTGAAAACTCCTTACCAGCATATGGGATTTCGAGGGCTGAAAAATTTTCAGTTTTGGCATATTGATATTTTCCCTCTCGGTTCATGAACTGGCAGGGAACCTTGTCGGTTGCTGAGGGGAAAAATGCATCGGATCGAGTGTTTTCGGGTGAAAACTTATTGACCCACTGCCCTTTAAAGTAAATGGCGTTAGTTAATACAAGCGTAGTAAGGTCGGTAATAGCACCATTGGGCAATAGTTCTTTTATGCGGCGTTTGGTTTGTTGTTCAGCCCAACCGTTTATTTCGAGGCGCGAAGGTTCCGGAGAATTCCTGAAGTCCATTCGACCCAGGGGTGCATTATAGTTTTTACGAACACCACGGGTAAAGCTGCATTTGAACTTATATTGCTTGTCGGCCCAAAGCTTGTTGGCTAAAAAAATTTTAACACCTTGGGAGCCTGAGTTCAATAATCGGTTTTGAGTTTTTCCAAAATCTTTATGAAAGCCTTTGTCGTTAATTGGGAAGTACAGAACCTTCGACATTTCTGCCTGAGTTTCGCCATTCGCTCCTGCATAGGTCATACCCATGGCAATGGAAATGCTATATGGAGAAATGAATATATTACCCTTTTCGTTTTTCGAGAGGTATTTATATAGGTCCAAAGCAAACGAGTTGGACGAAACGATGGCATCATTCGGGTTTTGAGCATGAGCAACACCCAAACATGCAATGCCAATAATTGTAATAATAGTTGTTTTCATTTTCTCATTATTTTGAGACATACAAATGGTTTATGGTAAGGTAAAGATAGTCAATTTTTTTGGTGTCAGGTTCAAATCTTGTGCCTTAAATGCAAGCCAACATACTACCTAAAGTTCACATTACTTTCATATAGACTTTATAATGAAATAAGACCAATGGTTTTCATTTGCAAAAAATTGGCGATACATGAATTTGGGAATATTTTCAATTAAAAAAATGCTTCTAATTACAGCATTTGTGGTACTTACTATTTTAGTTACAATCGGTTTGTCAACCAATTTTTATATTGGAAAATCGTTTAACGAGTTCGAACTGCTTATGAAGATTGAAAGGGTACTTCGACTAGAACTCGAACTTCGAAATGCCGAAAAAGACTTCCTTCTGAGAGAAACCTTTAACCCCGAATTCTTTGAAAATGGCAAAAGCCAAATAACCCAAAAATTCGATTCTTTGTCGAATGAGGTGACGACTCTTTTGAATCAACTAACAAAAAGTGAAAACGTTGGGGAAAACTATAAAGTTGAAGTTGAAAAAGCGAATAAAGCATTTCAAACCTACAATACTAACTTCAAGAAAACATCAAATCTTATTAGGGAAAAAGGGTTTAAGGACTATGGAATTGAAGGGAAGTTTCGTCAATCTATTCATACTGTTGAGGCATTACTTAACGAGGGAACCGACTACCGTTTAAAAACATACATGCTTACCCTACGAAGGCATGAAAAAGACTACCTCTTGCGTAAGGAATTAAGGTATAAAGAAAGGTTTTGGCAAGTGCTTGAAACCTTCATTTCTGAGGTGAGAAAGCAGGGTTATAGTTCAAAGAACGAGCAGCTAGTGGCTTCGCTGGGCGATTATGGCAGGCTTTTTAATACGTTAATCGAAAGGGATATTGAGATTGGCCTCAGTGATAATGATGGACTTTTAGGACATTTGAAAACGAGCAGTAAGGATTTTGAACGGCAAGTTCAATTCATCCACGAGTCGGTTTTTTCAGATTCTCGAAGGTCAATAAATAGTTCAATTTATGCTCTTTTCATCGTATTAGTTATATTTTCAGCCATTGCAGTTGGGTTGATTGTATGGGTATCGGATCATATTGTAGGTTCAATTCGTAAACTTCGAACCTATATTCTTCGGCTAGGCAAAGGGGAGTTGCCCAGCAATATAGATATTGAGGGAAACAACGAGATTTCACAAATGGCTGATTCAGTAAATGTGCTAGTTGAGAACCTTCGGTGCACACGCGAATTTGCAATTCAGGTTGGAAATGGAAACTTGGAAACTGAGGTAAACGTTTTTGGAAATCAGGGCGATTTGGGTGGTGCACTCATTGAAATGCGTAAAAAACTCCTTCAGGTTTCCAAAGAGCGAGAGCAACAGGCAGCCGAAACACAGTGTCGTCTTTGGACAAATGAAGGCATGGCGCTTTTTGCAGAAATACTAAGACATAAAGATGGTACCATTGAAGATTTGGCATTCGAAACGCTTAAAAATTTAATAAAATTTACCGGATGCTGCATCGGCGGCTTCTTCCTTTCGACCGACGAGGGTGAACTGGAGCTTATTTCGGCTTATGCTTACGATAGAAGAAAGTATATTAAACGTAAAATAGCTAAAAACGAAGGTTTGGTAGGCATGTGCTTTCTCGAAGGTGAAATAACCTATATGACAGAAATTCCAAAAGATTATTTTTTTGTATCATCGGGCATGGGGGAGGCTCCACCGGTGAGTTTGGTACTTATTCCTTTAAAAGCGGATGATGAGGTTATGGGAGTTATAGAAATGGCTTCTCTAAAAGAATTGAGCCAGTTTGAACTCGATTTTATAGCAAAAGTGGCTGCCTCTATTGCTACTACATTAAAAATGGTTAAAGTTCAAGTAAGTACCAGAATCCTTTTAGATAAAACTAAAATGCAAGCTGAAATATTGGCTGAGCATGAGGAGGAACTCCGTCAGAATATGGAGGAACTACAGAGTACTCAGGAGCAAATATTATTGAGAGAGAGGCAACTGCACGAAGAGATTGAACAAAAAAACAGTCAGTTGGTCCAAACCAAAATTAACTTCGCTCAAGAGCTGAAACTTAAAACCAAAAGAATTTCTGATCTCGAAGTAATGTTTAATGCACTCGAAAACTCTCACATTGTAATTGAAATTGCTCCCGACGGACAAATTCTCAAAGCAAACAGAAACTATTACGATCAGATTATGGTTGAAAGTACAGATGAACCAATAACAATATTTTCAGGTAGTTTACCAGGACAAGAAGGTATAAATAGGAAGGATTGGATGAGAATTGTTAAGGGAGAAAGCTACAAAGGACTCATTCATCGAATCGACAGGTTGGGAAAGCATGTAGCCATTCAAGCTACCTTTACTCCATGTTTCGATGAATTTGAGGAAAATATTGTTAAAGTACTATGTATTGGGCAAGTAATAGGATCTGTAGGTATGGTTGAAACAACCTCTGCAAAAGGGAGCTGGAGTAGGGAGTTTGTTGGAAACCGAAAGTTTGCAAGCGAATTAGAAATTAATTAACGATAACCGTCCCATTCCTAATAATTATTAAATAAAATCCTAATCTTTTGTAATTAGTAATTGTTCTTCATACAATTTTGCGGCTTGAAGATTATCGATAAGTTCAATTAGTGAGTACAAAGCGGTTCTATTACCAGCATGCCATCCGTTTTGGGCTAAACGAGCCAATGTGTTTGAACGGTACATGTTCATCAACCAAATATTTGTTTGGTCTGGGTTTAATTGCTCAATTCCAGATTGATTTTCGATTAACCATTCGGAATTCGCTTTTTCTTGAGGACCAATTGGGGGCGCAATTATAATTGGAATGCCCAGTGCTGAGTAAAAGGTTAGTTCGCTTGGCTTGGTCCATAAAACATCGCAATTGGCTAATAGAGAGGTAAATGAATTAAAGTATTGGGTTAAGTTTTCGGAATAAACAATTTGAAAGTTCAAAGTGTTTTCGAAAAGTTCCATTTTTACTGCCGCTAAATCATTATTAATAGAACTTTTTGGTGGCATTACTATGGTAAAGGTAACCTCGTTGCTTTTAATGTTCGTAGCGAGACTTTTTGCCGCCTTTATGGCAATTCCTACTTGCGCCCCAGCTCCTCCAATAGCAAAAAGTATTTCTAGGGCATTATCCTTATTTCTTTCGCTTCTGTGCAATCGTAAACGACTGAGCCGATTTGTGTAGTTTCGTTTCGCCTCAAATTCATCGGGTCCCCCAACTAGTGTATGAGGAAGCGGGAACCCAAATAAATGAATGTTGCTCTTATTTACACCGTAACTTCTTAATCTGTTGTATGCCCTTGCACAGGGTGCGATATAGTGAATTTTTTCATTGAGATTACGAGGAACCCAAGCTCTGCTCAAATCGGAGTCGCATATCTGACATATTAACTGATTCTTTTTCTTTTTCAGACCATGATAAATAACCGGAGCATAAAACGAAGTAATAATAAGTGGGTCTTGGGGTATTTCATCAATTTCATTGCAAACTCCCAGTTTAACAGCCAATTCAACTAGCGAAAGAGGAAGGGTTGCTCCCTTTTTGGAAAGTTTTTCAGAGTAAGGTGGAATAGCAAGGAGAGTATCCACTAATCCATGCAAAGGCCGACCAATTATTGGCAGTGAACTGTTTCGCGATACCCAATTGTATAATTTAAGGGTTCTTTGCCAAGCCCATCGATTTCCTGAAACCTCACCTATGGTTTGGCCAAGTATTAGTTGATTGACCCCAAGAATTTCTTGCAAAGGGTAAAGTGCACGTATGTGGCCTAAACCCATTTCAGCACTTATTAGAATTGGGCCATTTGATTTGTAAGTAGTGGGTTTCATGTTTTGATATCTATATTTATTTCAAGCAGAAATGGACAATTTGTATTTTGGCTTGTTGTCTTTTTGTTCCTCTTTCTTAGCACCTTCACGTTTATTCACTTTTATCATTTCAAACTCTAGAGTTTCCGTATTTAATACTAATGCCTGTAAGCGCCCCAATGAACAGGTACCACTATTTATGTATATTTTCTTATTGTTTAGGTAGTATGTTTTATGGCTCTCGAGTTTATGAGTGTGACCCAGTATTACTACATCGTAGTTTCGAAGCAACTTTAATGCATACTTTAGGTAGCGATACGAGTTATACTTTTTAGGAATTCGATTCACTTCATCATCGTATTCAACTACTCTAAAATAGAGCTTTTGAATGAAGGAATTGTGAATGGTTTTCTTGAGGATATAAAATCCTAGAAGTCCAATGGCCCTACCGAACCTAGTGCCATTCATAAAGTCGGCATTATGGCCGTGTTCAATATATATTGTTTTACCCTTGGAGTTTGAGATGATATGCGAATCTTTTGCAAATGGATTTAGGATATCGTGGTTACCCCTCAAGAAAATAAATCCATTCCTTTTAAAGTAGCTTATTAATTCAAAATTGGCTTTATAAACCTGCTTAAAAGTATATTTATATAGGTCGAATACGTCGCCATTAAGAACAACATTATCAATACTATACTGTTCGATTAGTTTCTCTATCTGCCGTATAAATTTTTTGGGTTTCCACCCAAATGTGCCAAAACGATCGCCACAGTCGAGATGCAAGTCGGATAAGATTAGCAAGTTCATTACAACTAAATTCCGTTTAGAATGAACTGAGATAGACTTGGAGTGCCATTAGCCAGCTCTAGTGTTTCAATGTTTCTTACAAAAAACGTTTTTTTCTCCTGTTCCTCAAGAATGGTTTTTGCTGCTTTTGCCAATTTTTCGGGTTTTGGCTCATATAATCCCAACTGATTATTACATATATAATCAACGTTTCCCTTCTCTTGCTCCCATATATAGCTACTTACCAGTGGTATCTTTTTACTATGCAAAATTTCCATAAAAGTTGATGCTCCACATTTGGTTATTACAATTTCTGAAATGGCAAGTAGTTCTCTAACATAGTCCACATACCCAAGAATTATTAGGTTCGAAAAGTTTAAATGGGTTTTTATTTTTTGAGATTGAAAAAATAGTTTTGTATTTCTACCACACACCAAAACAATTTGCGATTGCATAGCAGCTAAATTTAAAAGCAATCTTTTAGCATTTGGAATACCATCGGCTCCCCCCAATATTAAAATTACCTTTTCATTTTCGTTTATACCCAGCAACTCTTTTCTTTTTTTAACCAGTGGGTATTCTATGGTTTTCGAGAACTGCTCCCCAATGGTGAAAGGGAATACCTCAATATTGGATGAATCGATTTTTCGGATGGTAGTTAAATATTCCTTTAGTGTATTGCTGAAAACAGCAAATTTCTGATTCTTATTTAGAAACCAGATTGGATGTGCCGAAAAGGGGTCGGTAACAACCGTTAATGTAGGTATTTGTTTTCCACTTCTTTTCAAAGCCCAACGGATAGGGGCAACAAGAAAAAAATGGAATAGAACAATCTTTGACGGCCTTTCCCTGCGGATGATATTTAGTAAAATGGTATAAATAAATGCACCTACAAGAAAACTTGTAAGGTAAGCGATGGGCCTGAGTTTGTTAATAAAATATAATGATTCGAAAACCCATTTAAATTTCGTTTGAGAATTTCTATAACCATCTTCAATAATCCATTTCAGTATTTTCGATGCGCCTTCAAACCCGTCGATTAATCTAATGTCAGCTTTATTGGGTTCATTGGTTGCAATCCAATCAGAAACAGCCTTAGCAGGAGCAAGATGGCCTCCGCCAGTTTTTAAGTAAAAAAAAAGAATCTTTTCCATGCCTTTCTTATTGGGTCAAAAGTATTGGCAATAGATTAACAGATTTTTTGCTAATAGTTAAGAAATTGTTTTGAATTATATTATTTCACTTTGATTTACAAGGCCGATGGGTATGAATTGAAAAAGGCTCCACAACAAAAAAGTTGTAGAGCCTTTTTTTGTACCCGGAGCCGGGGTCGAACCGGCACGGTATCGCTACCACTGGTGTTTGAGACCAGCGCGTCTACCAATTCCGCCATCCGGGCAATTTTGATTTTCGGTCTGCGAAGATAAACGCTTTTTTTTTATCGCCCAAAAAGTTGCAATGCTATTTTATTTACTTTGCAATGTGTTACGATTGTAAATAGGATTTAACGGGCGTTACCGGCTAGTTTTGTAACAATTAAGCTACGAAGGGTATTGTATATGCCTTCAATGTCGAGTCCGTTTTCTCTGTAGAGTTCGAGCGGAGTGCCATGTTCAATAAACCTATCGGGGAACCCCAATCGAACAATCCGATTAGTGTAAGCCCTGTCGCAAAAGAATTCAGCTACTGCACTACCAAATCCACCCTTCAGGCATCCATCCTCAATAGTAACTACCGTATTGTAACGCGATGCTAATTCTTCCAGAAGGTTTTCGTCGAGTGGTTTAACAAATCGCATATTGTATTGGGAAATCGATATGCCTTCGAGGTCGAGCCGATCGATAGCTTCACTTACATAATTGCCAAGTGGGCCCAATGAGAGCACAACCATGTCGACTCCGTGCCGAACCAATTTCCCCTTACCCACTGCAAGCGCTTTTAATGGCGTTTTCCATTCGGGCATAATTCCATTTCCACGGGGATAGCGAATAACCCAGGGTCCATTTTCAGGGAGCTGGGCAGTATACATCATGTCGCGAAGTTCCTCCTCGTTCATGGGTGAGCAAATGGTGAGATTGGGCACTGCCCTAAGGAAGGCAATATCGTATAGACCATGGTGTGTTGGACCATCGTCGCCAACTACCCCGGCCCGGTCGAGGCAAAGTACAACCTGAAGGTTTTGGAGGGCTACATCGTGAACTACCTGATCGTATGCCCGCTGAAGAAAGGATGAGTAAATATTGCAAAAAGGTAATTTGCCTTCAGCAGACAGTCCTGCTGCAAATGTTACTGCATGCTGTTCTGCAATGCCCACATCGAAAACCCTATTGGGCATATTATCCATCATAAAGGTCATGGAGCAACCCGTGGCCATAGCCGGAGTAACTCCCACTATGTTTGGATTTGCTTGAGCGAGTTCCAAAAGGGTTTGCCCAAAAACATCCTGAAAACGCGGGGGAGTGGGAGTTTCGGGCTTGCTAATAATGCGTTCTCCGGTCGACTTGTCGAAAACCCCGGGAGCATGCCAAATGGTTTGATTCTTTTCGGCTGGTTCGAAACCCTTACCTTTTACTGTTAAACAGTGGAGAATTTTGGGTCCGGGAATATTTTTTAAATCGTTAAGTACCTGAGTAAGGTAAACCACATCGTGTCCATCAATTGGACCAAAGTACCGAAAGCCTAAAGCCTCGAAGTAATTGCTCTGCTTAATGAGAGCAGACTTGAAGGCATTTTCGAGTTTTTGAACCAGATTTCTGGAGCGGGGAATGAACCGATCGATACGCCCCAGCATTTCCCATACTTCGTTTTTTACCTTATTGTATGTTTGCGAAGTGGTAATATCAACCAAATACTCCTTAAGGGCTCCAACGTTTTTGTCAATGGCAATATTATTGTCGTTAAGGATAACCAACATGTTGGGCTTAAGCATTCCACCATTATTAAGGGCTTCAAAGGCCATACCACCGGTCATAGACCCATCGCCAATTACAGCAATAACCTGCCTGTTTTCGTTGTTTTGTTGAGCGGCCATTGCCATGCCAAGCGCTGCCGAAATAGAAGTGGAACTATGGCCTGTACCAAACGAATCGAAGGGGCTCTCACTTCTTTTTGGGAAGCCGCTTATGCCACCATACTTGCGATTGGTATGAAAAACATCGCGACGGCCAGTAAGTATTTTGTGGCCATATGCTTGGTGGCCAACGTCCCATACAATACGATCGTAGGGTGTGTTAAATACATAATGTATCGCTACAGTGAGCTCCACAACCCCTAAACTAGCCCCAAAATGACCGGGATTTGAAGAAACCACATCGATTATGAACTGCCTGAGCTCCTTGCTGAGCTGAGGTAATTCTTCCAACTTCAATTTTTTTAAATCTTCCGGATTGTTAATAATTCCAAGAAGTTTTTTTTCACTCGCCATTACATAAAATTAACTTGGGATAAATATATAACAAAAATAATAATTTAAAGTTGAGAATTTGAAGCTGCCCAATTAACATAAACTCAACCTAAACCTAACGGCAATTGCTGTAAAAATGATAAACTGATCCTCAAGCGAACCATAATAATTAATATATTTGCTCGAGTTATTAATTCATGCAAAAACCTTGGAAATGAAAAAAACAGTTCTAATTATTCCCATTGTAACGGTTGCTATCCTTTTTTCTTGTGTTCCTGCTAAAGAGTTTCAAAACCTTCAGGATCAGAATCAGAAGTGCGAGGAAGAGCGCGAAAGATTTTCGATTGAAAATGATGGGCTAAACGTTAAACTCACCGAGGCCAATGCCAAAATTCGGGTTTTCGACAAAGAATTGGAGCAGTTGAAACGCGATAGCGCTACAAGGGTAATTGAGCTAATTAGGTTGAAAGAAGATAACGACAGGCTTAGTAGTCGATATGCTGAACTTCAGCAGGTACAGGAAGGTTTTGCCAGTGGAAATCAAAAGGAAACCCGAAGAATTCTTGCACAACTGCAGGCAACCCAAGAGGAACTTCAGATCAAGGAGGACGCATTAAAGGAGCTTGAGCGAAAGTTGAATAATAGAAGGAAGGAGCTGGATGAGTCCATGGCTAAATTCAATGCCATGAAAGCCGATCTCGATGAAAGAAATGCCCGACTTATAGAATTGGGAAAAATACTCGCCAGAAAGGACTCTGCCGTTACAGCGCTACGAAGAAGGGTTTCCGATGCACTTTTCGGGTTCGAAGGCAAGGGCTTGAGCGTTAAAATTCAAAATGGTAAAGTATACGTTTCGCTCGACGAAAAATTGCTTTTTAAATCGGGAAGCCATGCTGTTGAGACAAATGGAGTTACTGCATTAAAGCAGCTTATTCCCGTTTTAGAGCAAAATAGGGATATTAACATAATGGTGGAGGGGCATACCGACGATGTTCGATTCCCTGCACGAGGTGAATTGCTCGATAATTGGGACTTAAGTGTAAAACGGGCAACGTCGATTGTGCGAATTCTATTAACCAATTCCAGAATCGATCCCCAGCGTATTACAGCATCGGGCCGAAGCGAATTTCTACCTGTCGATCCAGCCAAAACACCTGAAGCCCGTCAGAAAAACCGACGGACCGAAATTATTTTAACCCCAAAACTCGACGAAATTCTTGATTTACTGGAGGCAAACTAAGCAGTTAACCCATAGAATTGAACTTAAAAACCCATTGCCATGAAAAGAAAACATATACTTTTTGTTCTGATTCTCCTATTTGGGGCCATTGGGGTTTACCTTGCTGTGCCTCAAAATCATTACATTGTTCGGGCTCTCATTCACCAGAAACCCGACATAGATGATTATAAAATATTTGCCAACAGAACTATTGAGAAGGGAGCGCCACAACCCTGGCAATTGCATCCAATGTATAATTCGTACGACCTTACGCTCGAAGAGCGAATTACTTTAGAAGGGTATAAAACCGTTGCCTTTTTGGTAGCTCGCGACTCACAGTTGCTGTGGGAGGCATACTGGGATGGATACGGAACAGAGTCGCTATCGAATTCATTTTCAATGGCCAAAAGCATTGTGAGCTTGCTAATTGGCTGTGCAATCGACGATGGCTTCATAAAAAGCATCGATCAACCAATTTCCGATTTTATACCCGAATTTAAAAGCGACGAGAGAAACAATATTACCATAAGGCAGGTGCTTCAAATGAGTTCGGGATTAAGTTGGGATGAAGCATATGCCAGCCTTTTTTCAATAACAACCAAGGCTTACTACGGAAAGGATGTCCGTTCGTTGGCTGTTAATCAGAAAGTAATAGCAGAACCGGGCAAAGCTTACAACTACCTGAGTGGCGACACACAGTTGTTGTCGCATATTGTTGCTGTAGCAACAGGAAAAACCCTCAGCCAATACGCATCAGAGCGTATTTGGAAACCTATTGGTGCAGAGCATGATGCCCTTTGGAGCCTTGATAGGGAAGGGGGGTACGAAAAAGCATACTGCTGCTTCAATTCCAATGCGCGCGATTTTGCCCGATTAGGGAGGTTAATGCTTCACAGAGGTAATTGGGGTGGAGAACAAGTTGTATCCCAGGAGTATGTCGATTTGGCTCTTGCCCCAGCCAGTCATCTTTCCGACCCCGAATTGGGAGGTAAGCTAAATCAGCGGTACGGTTTGCAATGGTGGTTTGTTAACCATAAGGGAATTAACGTATCGTTTGCACGGGGAATAAAGGGTCAGTACATTTTCATTGTTCCCGAGTTCAATCTTGTTGCCGTTAGGCTGGGTCATACTCGAAGCGAAGAAAGAATAGAGGGAAACCCACTAGATATTTACCAGTTTCTCGATATTGCGCTGAATATAAATAGTTCTGTGCAATAAATTGCAGTAGGTAAGAAACCTTGGACTTTCCAAATGGCCGTTATTTGCCCCATCAAAATCCATGTTATTTCGTTGTGTTAATTCGTGAAGAAGAATAAATAACAGGGAATCACATGGTTGATACAGGGATTCAAGAAGTGACATTTTGGATAGCCCAATTATTTTTAATTACCCATGAACGATAAATTGAGAGTTAAATTATTGGCCTTCCCTGCGGCCGATACAACCCTTTTCACACGCGCAAAAAAGAGACTTTCGAAGCTGTTTCATCAGGATCGAATAGAGTTTGTAAGCCAACAGCCCGATATGTTGGTTTTTTTAACCGGCGGATCGGAGCGGGCTGCTTTGCATTCGCTACATAGGAACAGTTTTTATCTTATGATTGCTTCGTCTTTTGAGAACTCGTGGGCAGCAGCAACCGAAGTAAAGGCATGGATGAACCAGAGCGGAATTTCGAGCCTGCTTATCGATGAAAATGATGCCGAGGCTCATAAGGTAATTGAAGCCCTTTATAGCGTGAAGAACGGTTTGCGACGATTGAACGGGAAAAAATTCGGACTTATCGGAAAACCCTCCGAATGGCTGGTCGCATCTGTAATCGATCCCTTCATTATTCAATCTAAATTGGGTGTTGAGCAAATCGATTTACCCTGGGAAGTGGCCAATCCATCGAACGATAAGGAAGTGGCCAGCGACTTTATGAATTTTTTTAAAAAACAGAGCTATTTAGAAGTTCATGTAGCAGGAAGGGTGTACGAGTCGTTGGTAGATGTTATTCGAAGCAACGATTTATCGGCCTTAACCATAGAGTGTTTCCCATTGGCACAGAAGTGTAACACCACAGCCTGTTTGGCTCTGTCTAAACTCTCAATGGATGGAATTCCTGCTGGTTGTGAGGGGGATACTTGCAGCATGATTGGGATGATGATTTCGAAAGAGATTTTTGGTATTGTTCCTTGGATGGCCAATGTGGCTAGTGTTAATAATTCCGGATTGCTTCTTGCGCATTGTACCGTACCAGCCGATATGTTAAGTGCCTTTTCGCTCGAAACACATTTCGAGACCGACCTTGGAGTTGCCATAAAAGGCAATTTTCGATACAATGAAGTAACCCTATTTAGGGTCGATAGTAATTTGTCGCGGATGTTTGCAGCAACTGCACGCGTAGTTCCTTCTAAATACATAAAGGATGCTTGCAGAACTCAAGTCGTCTTTGAAATTGATGAAAAAACGAAAAATTACTTTGTCAATTCTCCTTTAGGCAATCATCACCTGGTGGTTCCAAACAATAGGTTAAAGGAACTTTGGATGGTTGCGAAAGTATTAGGAATGGAGATGATTCCGGAATACTAATTTTATTAAAGTTAGATATGAAAAAGAGTCTTTTTTTTGTAATTGTTTTTTAATGTTTCGGTTTCAGTATGTTTGCACAAAACTCCACTGAAGTGGAGGGCAAGGTTTTTGGACAATGGGATGCTGATACCGTATATGTTATTGGTAATATCGAATTCCCAAAGGAGAAAAATTATTGATAAACCCGGGTTGCGTTGTTCACTTCAATGGATTCTTTTCGATAAGCATTTTAGGCTCCATCGATGCAATTGGAAGTCAGGTGGATAGTATTCGCTTCATTACCACAGATACTACTATTTTTCATAAATTCGATTTTGAATTGGGAGGTTGGAATGGGATTAAGCTGGTCAGTAAGTCCGAAGGAAGTGACTCTACCATTTTTGAATTCTACCGCTTTAATTTTTCGAAGTCAGATACTATTGTAAAACATGGTGGTGTTTTTATATCGAAGACTCCCATTGTTGGCGAATATCCAACTGTCATTTCTCAAATAACAGGTCGTTTAAGGATGGTGGTGCAATATTCTTAAAAACACCACAGGGATGATTAATTATAATGAATTCTCGAATCACTATGCAGGGAACGATGTTTTATGGGGTTATGGAGGTGTAATATGCGGCGTTAGCTCTTTACCGTATATTTACAGAAATACCTTTCGAAACAATGTTTCTACAAGAATTGGTAGCGCTTGCAGTTTTGAATTTACCATACCAACACCAGATGCTAGTGTGTTTGAGAATAATTTCAGCGCCCTAGGAGGTGCGCTTGGCTCTTTGCGGGCGCATACAGGCGGATTAGTATTAAATAATCTGATTGTTGGAAATGGCTCTACCTTTTTTGGGGGTGCTATTGCCCATGTTGCTGCATCGCCTGCTCTTGCATATAAAACGATAGTTAATAACCAAACTATATACGGTGGTGGAATCTACTGCAATGAGGGTAGTAACCCGCAGGTTTACAACTCAATTTTTTGGGGTAATGTTGCATATGCAGGCTATGGACGGCTAGTTTATATTGTCAATGGGGAATTGGCTCCAGAATTTTATCATAGCATTTTTGAGCACGGAGCATCAGATTTTTCTGGGGGTGGATATAACGGTACGGTAAATAATTGCCAGGTAACCGATCCCCAATTTTCAGCAAATCTTGATAATCCATTTCAATTAGCAG
The DNA here is from genome assembly GCA_964479665.1 of uncultured Rikenellaceae bacterium. Lineage (GTDB taxonomy): Bacteria > Bacteroidota > Bacteroidia > Bacteroidales > Tenuifilaceae > UBA2287. The sequence goes on from CAYZNN010000009.1 coordinate 36,927, forward strand.
AGAGTTCCCCTGCTATAGATCAGTGTCAAAATTTTATTCCAGGACACAGTTTTACTATGTTCGATTGCGAAGGGAAACCAAGATTTAGTAACGGTAGCGATGATATTGGCGCGTTTGAACATCTTGGGCCTTCAAGCGATCTATTTGCGTATTTAGATTTAAAAATTTTTTTGGTTTCTTACAACCCGAAAAGCGAGCGTATAAGTTTGAATTTCCACTTAAATAAATCGGAGAATTTGTATCTCTATACACATGGTCCCCTTTGTGCTCGCATTGTAACCTATAGTTTAGGAAACCCCCATAGCGGAAAGTTTAAACATGATGTTTATTTTTCTAGGTCCAATGGTTTAGGATTATTTATTGCAAGGCTCAGAGTAGGTTCGGTGTTCTTTTCATCTAAGTTTATAGTATTGTAAAGCAATTGGAGCGAAACAATATAATTATAGCACTTGAGGAGAGCGTTATAAGGGCCATGGATGGTTCAAATAGCGAACTCTTTTCCTATTTGCCTTATATTCTTCAGGATATATGGGAGATTGGAACCGACCCTGCAACCGTTATTGGCTTCATGCAAAAATTTTTCAAATCCTTTCAGAATTTGAAGGTTCTCGATTTGGGGAGTGGCAAGGGATCGGTTGCTATCCGGGTTGCTGCTGAGTTGAAGTGCCATTGCCACGGAATCGATGCTTTGCCTGAATTTGTTGCCTTTTCAAATCAAAAGCAGTTGAATTCGAAGTTGACCATTTGTGCTTGTTTGAGGTTGAAGACATCTGTCTGAAGCTAGATTCGCTACCTCAATATAATAATATTGGGTGCTATTGGACCTGTTTTAGGAAACTATTTCGAAACTCTCACAAAACTGTCTCGTTGCTTGGCTCCCGGTGGTCTAATAATAATTGATGATGGATATAGCAATGAAAGTTCTGCTTTCTCAAACTCCAAGGTTTTTAAAAAGTCTGACATACTGCAGCAAATTTCGGATGCAGGTATGATACTGGTTGATGAGGAGATTGTTGAGAGCTGTACTTATAAAGATGCCGATGACTTTATTTTGGGTAGTATTAATAAGAGGCGCCTTGAACTAATAAATGTGTATCCTACTAAGGCCAATCTCTTTTTGAATTACATTGCAAATGAGGAAAGGGAAACCCAAATGCTTCGAACAGATTTAATATGTTCGACTATGGCTATTAGGAGGTTTTAACGAGTGTATATTGCTTTAAGTTTAATCTGTTCAAGGGACCGTTTCTTTCTCCAGGGAATAATTCTTCGCAACTTTTCGGGGGGCAACTTTTCTTCCTCAAGGTTAATCCATGGCAGTAGCCATGTGCCATTTCTGAAATGAATTTCGGGAGTATTATAATTTTCTTTTCCATAAAGTTTGCGCGAATCGGAAGCAAATTCGGAGAAAAGTAGTTCATCGTCAATGCCGAAATAATCAGGTATTTGTTCGTATTGCGAAACCGGCAGAACCTGAAATACCCGTTTCCCGTTTCTAAAAGGAGTGTGTACCCATACTAAAAAGTGGCCAGCATGCGTAATTCGAGTGCCATTTTCACCCTTTTCAATCCGAATTGCAGCAATGGCTCCCCCGTTCCTATGTCTGTTTCGTTGGTTCGAAACGAAATTACCAAGGGAATAAACTGCTACGCGACCTACCGTGCTATCAGTATCGAATGAGCACTCCATTCGCTGGAGAACATGCGGGTGTGAACCAATTACTATTCTTATTCCCAAATTTTGCATGAACGAAGTGAGTTTAAGTTGTTCAATGTTGGGCGAACGTTGGTATTCGTTACCCCAGTGCAAAAAGGCAATAACTTCGTCCACTTCCATTCTTTTTGCTTTTTCAAAATCGTTTCGAATTTGAGCAGTATCAATTAGGTTTACAATGGCGGGGGCAGGTACAGGTATGCCATTTGTACCATAAGTGTAATTAAGTAGTGCAACCCTAATTCCATTTTGCTCAATGAGCAATGGATAGGTTGAGTCCTTGTTTTCCTGGTTTTTATATGTTCCAGCAAATGGGATTGAGCGTTGGTTAAGTACCTCGATTGTTCGAATAATGCCGTTCTTCCCTCGGTCAACAGAATGATTATTTGCTGTAACCAGAGTGGTAACACCTGAACTCTTTAGGGCATCGGCAAGCGCATCGGGCGAACTGAACTGTGGATAACCTGCGTAGGGCTCACCAGCTAAGGTTACTTCTAAATTGGCAATGACTACGTCGGCTAGTTTGAATACAGGGGCAACACGAGAAAATACGCTATCGTACGAATAGGTTCCAGTTTTATCATCGAATGCTGATTTTATTTGCATACCATGCCCCATAACATCGCCAACGAACATGATAGTTAGGGCCCCTGAACCGGCGTTTTGGGATAATGCCCCCAGGGAGGCTAAAAGGAAAGCAAAAAGAAGAAAGAGTCTCATAAATAGCCAAACAGGTTTACGCAAAAGTAAAATAAAAATGTATAAAACATTGCAACCTGTAACTCCCTAAATTATTGGGATAAATAATAAAAAACGAGGGGAATGTTCCCCTCGTTTGCACCATTAACCTTAACCCGTTACCACACTGCCTATGCCCGAACGGGTGCAATTCGAGAGTAAGCAGCGATACTATTTCACTACCAAACGGCCAACGTAACGACCTTTTGTTGTTTCGGCAACTACAAAGTACATTCCGCATGCAATTCCGTTTAACGAAACTGAACCGTTTGCCATTGTTTTCTCCAGAATTACCTGTCCAGTAGCGTTTACAACCTTTACATTGTATGGTAGGTTATTGTTGTCCTTTATTGCAATATTAACCTGATTACTAGCGGGATTCGGATATAAACTTAATGCTCCGTTCATACTCTCCCCGCTTGTTATTCCTGTGTTAAAGTCAACGCTAACATTGTCGATTAGCAGGTAGCCCTGAAAATCTTCGCTGTGACCATGGAATCCCATAAAGTAAACTCCATTGGTGGCAACGTTAAAATTAACGTTTGCCTCGAGCCGCTCTAGATTATTGAGGTTCAAGTTTTGATAAATTGCAGTGGTTTGCATGGAGGTTGATACGTTGCTTGTTCCAAGGTAAACGCTTAAACGCTCTAAAGGATTTGGTACAATTTGGTCGCCCATGGTTCTGAACCAAAACTTAAGCTTATAGCTCTGTCCGGCTTCGAGTTCGAATGGAGGAGTAATTAGCCAGTCGTTCATATCGTAAAAGTTGAAAATAATATTCATTGCATTGGGTGCCGAATGCGCCAACTCCGGGGTAGCATTATTGTTTACCGCATCCCATGTCGGACCGTCGTTATTTGTGTTTTCAACTGTCCAGCCAAGTGGGTAGTTCGAACCTGGGCCAGTTACAACAGCATCGAAATTTTCAGACCAAGTGAGAGCTGTGATGGTTGGGTTGGGCATTGTAGTAAACGACCAAACAGGGCAATCAACTGCATCGCCATTGGCGTTATAGGGAACAACCTTCCAGAAGTAAGTAGTGGCAGAACTGAGCGCACCGGTGTAGGTATAGGAGGTATTGCTGCTACCTTCGAAAACCTGTCCGTTAATTATTGAGAAATCGGTGTCCGATTCGCCCATGTAAAGTTTATAGCCCGTTGGTTCGCCTCCGCCATTAATCCATTGCAACTTGAGGTTTACCATAATGTCAACATTGGTTGCACCATTGAGTGGCTTCGAAACTTGTGCTAAATTTGGTGTTGTGCCAGTTGCTGTATTCCAGCTTACATCGTCGACCCAGATTGAGGTAACCGATGATGTTTCGGGGTTTCCACCATGGCGAATTCCAACGTAAGGATAACCCGCCATGGGTTCCATAGAAATAGAAAATTGCTGGTACTCGTTTGTAAGAGTAATCGTTTCAACCGTTACAAAGGAATTTACATCGTATGGATTGGCCATAAAAACAACAATTACCGACACATTGTAATCGCCTCCTCGTTTAGCGTAAGATTTAAGTTGATGCGTATCGAAATTCGACAAGCCTGGGGTTACTAGCGTAACTGGGTAATTGTGCTCCGAGAACATTACAAACTTGGCAACATTGGGTGTAGAGTAGGCCCAGCTATCGGATTTAATGGCAACCGATGTAAACTCGTGATTGGGATTATTTAATGCGTTCCAGCCTGAAGGCAAGCACAAACTTGCATCGAATGGGTGGAAAAAGTTGGACACAAGGGCAACCGCATTTCCCGACAGGTCGATTGTATTATTACTGGTAAAATCGCCTTGGACGTATAATGTAAGCAATTTACTTGCTGCCCCCACGGCTGCTGGGCTGTATGTTACAACCACTTGAGCGCTTTCGCTCGGAGCTAAAATGGCAGCAAACGAACACGAGAATGGAGCCTCAACGCTTACGTTGGTAATATTCAGAAAACCCGTGCCGGTATTGGTTATTGTAACCGATTTCTCCATAGACCCAGTAATGGCCAAATTCGAAAAGTCGATACTGCTGTTGCTTAGCGTTATTTCGCCACCATCGGAAATTTCGTCAATAGCAATGTCGTCGATAAAAATTGGGTAACCACTCTGACCCTCTGGGCGGGCGTATCTCCAAGGCAGGAGTTAGTTAGACGATTCGTAACTCGACAAGTCGAAGAAATTCCATGTTCACTCGTTTGGCGTGGCGGGCGACAAAACGCCAAGTTCGGCCCACGAATTGCCTCCATCTGTTGAAACTTCTGCATAAGTTGCATCGGCCCCTTCAACCTTACCAACTATAGTTGAGTTGTTTCTCCACCAAAACGAAACGTAATGATTGGCAGGCAAGTTAATACGTGGGGTAACAAGAACATAATCGCCTCCTGTTCCACTCGGATTGCAAACTGCGCTGCTTAAACCATTATACGCATTAACTTCGCTCGATTTATTCCAGTTTATTGGATTTGCTTGATAGTGCCAGTCGGTTAAAGTTAAATCGCCATACCATCCGGGAGTCCAAATTTCGTTGTCCTCGAAACCCTGTGCATAAGGCATTTCGATTATTACCCTTTGGGTTTGAAAATTGAACACTGGTGATTCAGCTTGGTGGGTTGCGTTTTTGCTACAACCTTCCAGAAATAGGTAGTTTTCGATTGAAGCGGCGTACTTGGAGGCACAATTGTAGCAATTCCCGGCTCGGTAACCTCCACATCCGATGCAATTTTTATGCTTTCGTCCATTGTTGAAACCAACGTTTCGTTGGTACTAAAGTACACGTCGTATAAAGTGGAATTATTTCCAATTTGAATCGATAAATTGGTGTCGATATTAACTTTTTTGGAATTTGAGGTTGGAGTTTCGTTCTGTGGTGTTTCGGGAGCCGCACCTGCCCCGTAGTAAAAGCGGACATTTGGGAGCGCTTTTGGATAAGGATCCCAGCCGTTTGCTGTTGGGAAAGCGGTGTCGCTTCCTACAACCTTTATAACCGACTCGGTTGCGCTAAATCCTGCATAAGGCGACAAACCTGTCCTATTTTCCCATAGAACTACCAAACTTTTCGATCCATCGTATTCAAAGTTTGTTGTTAACTGAATTTCGTGCCAGCCTGTTTGTGAAAAGGTTAGGTTGCCTTCGAAAACAAGAGTATAACCCGATGAGGTTGGATTCTCGTAATCGGCTGTTAACGAAGTGGCCTCAACGCATTTCATGTAAATTTTTTGGTTGTTGAGCGTTTTCGATGTAGTGCTTGTGTAGTTAACAGCAAATTTTACAATAGTTTTGCTGCCATTGAGTTGCTACAACTTGTAAAGAGCTTTTGCCCATGAGTAGTTCCACGAGGTATAGGGGAACGACGAACTTGCGGTTCCGTTTCCAATTTCAACAAAACTTTGCGAGTATGTTTGCCATGCAAAGCAAAAGAGAATCGCTGCCAAGTATAATTTCTTCATACGAATAGGTTTTAGAAAAGAAAAATTTGGGCAATGTTATCGCTTTGCGAGTAAGCACATATTGGGGTATTCCCTTATATTTTGAGAAAATTCAGGTAATTTTTAACTACAGCTTTAGTAGCTGATTAAGTTCAAATGAATTAAAAAAGGGTTTGCTTTACACCGCGAATACTAATTATCGTTAGCATACCACTCGGCATAGCTGGTGGGGGTTTCGTGAAGTTTTAGGTGATGCAGTTTTGTTCCTTTCGGTAATTTGCTTGCTATAAGTTCTGCAATATGAAGCAAAAAGTTTTCGCAGGTAGGCTGGTAGTCAACAATTTCTGTTCTTTGAAGTTTGCCAGCATATGCAAGGGCAGATAGGTCGGTTCCTTTCTTTAGTAGAAGAATATGGTCAAACCGATTAAGGATGGTTTGCTTAACTATCTTTTTTAAGTCGCCAAAGTCGATTACCATTCCTAATTTTGTATTTTTCTCGTCGGATATTGGTGATCCAATTACTGTAACAGAAAGACGATAGGAGTGGCCATGAATATTGGAACATGGTCCATCATATCCGGTTAGTACGTGGGCCATTTCGAAAGTAAACTCTTTGGTGACTCTAATGACAGGCATCTTTTATAAGTGTTTGAACATTAAATAGTACAAAACAGGAATAGTTTATATTGGGTAGGTTTTATTTGGTATTGCATCTACCAAGACAATCCAAAATCTTCGACATGCCTTCGTTTTGCAAAAAATAGAAAGTGTTCTTACCTTTCCGTTTCGCATGAAGTACCCCTTTGCTTTTGAGTATTCCAAGGTGATGCGATGTAGCCGACTGCTCAATATTTAGTTTTTCATGAATCTCAGATACAGTAAGGCGCTTGCCGTCTTCAAGCATATTCAGAATGGCAATGCGCATTGGGTGGGCAAGGGCCTTTAGGGTAGAGGCAGCCTGTTCAAGCATTTCAACATTAATGTTCATCTCAATACATATTTAACTCATGCAAATATATAAATATATAAATTAATGATTTGGTTAAATTCTGGTTTTTAAAAAAAATAATATAATTCATTAAAAAGTACTTAATTTGCTTGTTCATTTCTAATTGCCGTAAATGTCACTTTTGAATACTATAAGAAAACCAGTAACCAAGGAACTGCACGATTTTGAACCCTATTTCCGAGAAACAATGCGCTCAAGCGTGCCCCTTTTGTCGGTTATTACAAATTATATTTTGCGTACTAAGGGTAAACAGCTTCGGCCTTTGCTTGTATATCTGTCTGCCGGACTAAATGGGACTATCGGCCAAAATACAAAAGTGGCTGCGGCTATGATAGAACTTCTGCACACTGCTACTCTCGTTCACGACGATGTAGTAGACGAGGCTTACGAAAGAAGAGGGTTTCTTTCCATTAATGCACTTTGGCGTTCGAAGGCTGCAGTTCTTGTTGGCGACTTTCTACTCTCGAGAGGGCTTCAGCTGGCGCTTGAGTCGAATCAGATCGATTTGCTTCGCAACATGAGCAATGCTGTGAAAAAAATGAGCGAAGGGGAACTGCTTCAAATTGAACGCTCCCGAAAAATGAATATTGATGAGGAAACTTACTACCAAATAATTGGTATGAAAACCGCCGAACTCATCTCATCGTGCACAGTTAATGGTGCTTGTTCTGTAGGGGCCACGCAACAACAAATTCAAAAAATGCGTGAGTTCGGATTCAATCTGGGTATGACTTTTCAAATACGCGACGACCTATTCGACTATACCTCAAAAGGTATTTTAGGAAAGCCTACAGGAAACGATATTAAAGAGAAGAAGTTAACGCTTCCAATTATTTACGCACTAAACCAAGTAGGAAAATCGAAGCAGAGGGAAATAAGGTCGTTAATCCGAGAAAGCAAACGCGATTCGCAGGCAGTCGAAAGGGTTGTTGCATTTGCGCACGAGAATGGCGGAATAGCCTACACCGAAAATGTAATGAACCAATATCGACTAAATGCCATTGCGAATCTAGGTGGCTATTCGAATAATCCCTATAAGGAGTCGCTAATTGAACTCGCAAATTATATAGTTGAAAGAAGAAACTAAAGTATAGTGCAATAAATGTACAATTCATTCAGTCAATGTCCTGTTTGCAGTCACGGAGTTGAGAACCCAAACGAAAAATGCTCTTCGAGTGGGTATCCTTTTTCAGGAACAGAAAAGGAGAAATCGATTTTTATTGCCAATCAAATAATGAACAAAGAGCATATGCTTGATACTGGTAAAACTACAAAGCAGGCACGTTTTGTTTTGATCGTCATAGGTGGGCTTATAATTTTTTCGGGTAATCTTACACAGCAAGTAAACCCTTTCTCCATTGCTATTTCGATTGGAGTTGGTTCTATCTTCTTTTTTGGATCTCTTACAAAAAAAAGAACCGTTTATTTCTATTATCATCCCATTAATTCTTTTGCTATCAAACTACGCTGGAATGGCAGTTTCAGATCCTTTATTCATTGCTAAGGGCATACTATGGAAGGCTCTTTTTATTGGTGTTATACTTTACAGCCTCATTAATGTTTGGAAGGCTCAAAAAATAAAGAGAAAACCCCATATTTTAATAATTAATCACAAAACTAAAGCGTTATGAGTTACTTCGACTTAATTTTTCTTGCCATCTTTATTCTTGCCGGGTTTAGTGGCTATAAGAGCGGTTTTGTAAGGCAAGTTGCCTCGCTTGCGGGTTTGCTCCTCGGAATATGGGGGGCAATATATTTTTCCGATTATACAGCTACTTTCCTAGTTGAAAACCTTTCGGTTAAAACAAAATACTTACCACTAATATCATTTGCAATAACCTTTGTGGTTATTCTGATTGCAGTGCATTTTCTGGGAGAGCTAGTAAGCAAAATTTTCGATATGGCTATGCTGGGTTTTGCCAATAGTATTTTAGGGGTTGTGTTTGGTGTTGTTAAAAGCGTTTTAATTCTGAGTGTAATCATTGTAATTGCCGAAAAATTTGAAGATAAATTCAGGATATTTCCAACTAATATCGAGGAAAAGTCGCTCTTTTACAAACCTGTCCGCAATGTGTCGCCCGCAATATTCCCTTATCTCCATTTCGATGAGATTCGAGGAAAAATAAAGGAATCCTTTTCGAATCAGTGGGATTAACCTATATGCTGGGAGGAGTTTATATTTGGCAGTCTTTTTCTTATATTTGCCTCCTTCATTAATATTTAACAATTATAATCTACCATGTTGAATTTTGTAGAAGAGTTACGCTGGCGCGGAATGATTCACGATGTAATGCCAGGTACTGAGGAACTGCTTGCCAAAGAAATGACAACTGCTTATGTTGGAATTGATCCTACGGCCGACTCGCTTCATATAGGGCACCTCGTTTCGGTTATGATGCTTATCCACTTTCAGCGATGTGGGCATCGACCTGTTGCCCTTATTGGAGGTGCAACTGGTATGATTGGCGACCCTTCGGGGAAGTCGCAGGAACGAAACCTGCTCGACGAGAAAACCCTTCGCCACAATCAGTTGTGCCTGAAAAAACAGTTGTCCAAATTTCTCGATTTCGAATCGAGGAACCCCAATGCGGCCATAATGGTTAATAACTACGATTGGATTAAGGAATTCTCGTTCCTCGACTTCATTCGCGACATTGGGAAGCATATAACCGTAAACTACATGATGGCCAAGGATTCAGTTAAAAAGCGAATTGCCGGAGAAAGTGGAAATGGCCTATCGTTCACTGAATTCACATACCAATTGGTGCAGGGTACCGATTATCTCCATTTGTACCAAAAATTCAATTGTAAATTGCAGATGGGAGGGTCGGACCAGTGGGGGAACATAACCACCGGAACCGAACTTATTCGTCGTAAATTGGGAGGCGAGGCATACGCATTAACTTGTCCGCTCATAACCAAGGCCGATGGAAGTAAATTTGGTAAAACCGAAGAGGGGAATGTTTGGCTCGACCCCCGATTGACTTCCCCTTACAAATTCTATCAGTTCTGGCTAAATACATCCGACGAGGATGCAGAGAAGTATATTAAAATATTTACGCTCCTTTCGCGCGAATCTATAGAATCGCACATAAACGAACACAGGCAAGCACCCCATATGCGTAAACTCCAGCAAGTGCTTGCACAGGAGGTTACAACTATGGTTCATTCGAAAATTGAATTCGATCAGGCCGTAGCAGCATCTCAAATCCTTTTTGGTAATTCTACTTCCGACGCATTAAAGGCCATTGACGAGTCAACATTCCTTACCATTTTTGAAGGGGTCCCCCAGTTTGAAGTAGATGCTAAAGCCCTAAGTGCAGGCATACCCTTTTCGGTATTAGCAGCTGAGCATGTTCCCGCTTTTCCCTCGAAAGGTGATTTAAGAAGGAATGTTGCAGGAGGCGGGGTAGCAATAAACAAGGAGCGAATTTCGGACCCCGAATTGCAAATCGATACAACTTTCCTTCTGAACGAAAAATATATTTTGATTCAAAAAGGGAAGAAAAACTATTTCATTATAAAAGTGACCTTATAATAAATTGTTGACCATGAATAGCAACCCAGAATTTAACCTAAATGCAACAAACCTTGTAAAGATGGTTTGGGAAAAGAGACGCATTATTGCTTATATAGCAGTCTTTGCTTTTGTAGTTTCTCTTGTAGTTTCTTTTTTAATAACTCCTATGTATAAATCGGTGGCCATATTGTATCCACCTGTTTCAAATCAATCTTCGAAAGAAGTAATAAACACTACCTTTCAACGAGGTTTAACTGTTTTTGGAGATAAGGAAGAGGCAGAGCAGTTGCTACAAATACTCTCCTCCCAAACGCTAAGGGATATTGTTATTAAAAAACAGAATCTTACTAAGCACTGGGGGCTTAACCCGGAAGCGAGATATGTTCGCTCGGAGGCCTATGATATTTTTGTTTCCGATATTTCGTTCCGTCCTACTAAGTACAATTCTGTTGAAATAACAGTTTATGATAGGGATCCCGAAAAGGCAGCAGAAGTTGCTAACGAAATTGTACTCGTATCCGATAGCATAATGCGCAGCATAAAGGCCGATATGGCCTTAAAAGCGCTCGCGGTATTAGAAGAACAGTACAAACTAGCCAGCGAAGACGTGAACACGATTGGCGACTCTTTAGACCTTGTAATGAGAGCAGGTGCCATTCACCTCGAAGCACAAACAAGAGAAATTTATCGTGCCCTTGCACGTGCTATTGAGAATAATAATACATCAGCTGAGAAAAGACTAAGGGCTCTTTACGATGATTTGGCCAAGTTGGGGCTCCCTCATACCAACTTAACTAATAACTATTATATGGGTTTAACCAATCTGAGAGACCTGAGAAACATCATGCGAGTGCTCAAGATTGAAGCGAAGCAGGGTATTCCAAGCCAGTTTGTTGTAGACAAGGCTATTCCATCCGACAAGAAGGCATACCCAAAGAAGGCTCTTATAGTAATAATGTCAACGCTCTCGGCAATCTTTTTTTCAATTTTTGCCATCATTGTTTTCGATTTCTTTAAAAAGATTATCGCAGTAAATGTTCCTGAGTAGGGCAAATAGAGAGAATTTGATATTATTGGGTGCAAGCATTCTTTTTGTGCTTGTATCAGCTCTTTTTGTTTACAAACAAACTTATATTTTCCTAGCAATACCAATCCTTCTTATTGTTGGCATTTGGGCCATTTTTTCGCCTTCAAGGGTGTTTTATACGCTCGTTTTTTTAGCACCCCTTTCGGTTACTCTTAGGTGGATTGTACCTGGTTTGCCATTCGATTTTTGGTTTCCAACCGAACCAATGCTAGTTTTTCTCTTGGTTCTTTTAATTGCTAAGTCTTTAAGCGAACAATATTTTCGAAAAGAACTTTTGAGTCAACCAGTATTTTGGGCTATACTCTTTTTCTTAGGGTGGATCCTAGTAACTATAGCTGCAAGCGAAATGATTGTTGTGTCGCTCAAATACTTTTTGGTGAGGTTCTGGTTCATAGGGGTTTTTTTCTATATGGCATACATGCTTTTTCGAAAAAACTTGAGCAATATCGATCGATTTCTTTGGGCTTACATTGCAGGAATGCTAGTTGTAATTCTTTGGGCATCGTATAAGCAGGTAAACCTAGGATTTCTGAATCAAAAGGCAGCACATGGTGCTAGTACACCATTTTTTATCGATCATACTTCCTATGGCGCTGCAATTGCATTCAGCATTCCAATTCTTGTGGCTTTCACTTTCCATGCGAAGAGCCAGTTGAAAAAATTTCTGATAGGAGGGTTAACCTTTCTATTTGCAATTGCTTTGGTTTTTTCCTATTCTAGGGCAGCCTGGCTTAGCTTAATTATAGGTTTTGGGGTTTGGCTTTTAATCGCATTGCGAGTAAAATTTCGAACCGTTGCAATAGGCTCTATTCTGCTTGCCGTTTTCCTATACTTCTTTATTGGCGACATTATTAGCCACATGGAGAAAAACACTACGGAGTCGAGCGGAAACCTAATGGAGCACGTTCAATCAATTTATAACATTAGAACTGATGCCTCTAACAAAGAGAGGGTAAATAGGTGGAATGCGGCCCTCGATATGTTTGTTGAACGACCCTTTTTTGGATGGGGGCCCGGAACCTATATGTTTTTGTATGCTCCTTTTCAACGAAGTCAGAATAGGACTATTATATCAACGAACTTTGGAACAGGAGGCAATGCGCATAGTGAATATCTAGGTTTAATGGCCGAAGCTGGCGTTTTAGCAGTTCTGGGTTATGTGTTAATAATTGTTTTTGCCCTTTCAACCGGGTTGAAGGGATTATCGAAAATCCCCGACAAACGCTACAGGAGAATTAATATAGCCTGCGTAATTGGACTTATTACTTATGTATTTCATGGTTTTCTCAACAACTTCCTAGATGCCGACAAAATTGCAGCCCCTTTCTGGGGGTTCATTGCAATAATTGTGGCCATTAACCTACACTTTTCAATGGAAAGAAACTATGGTATAAGCGAGCGGGAAAACCCCGTTTAGGGTTTAAATTCAAACCCCAGAATAGAAATATCATCGAATATTCCCGAATCTTTATTCCCGTCTTTACCAAACCGATCTTCAATTAGGGATTCAATATTTTGTTCTAACGAAAGGTCATTTGAAATGGCACGTTCAATAGACTTTGTATCGAATTCAACTTTATCGTCCTTGGTGTATTCTACTAAGCCGTCGGTATAGCAAAGTAGCTTAGAGTGCTGAGAAACGTATAAGGAGCCAACATTGATGTGCGGAATATCATCGAGCATACCTAGCCCAACGCAGCCATCCTTTAGCATTAAGTTTTCTCGATTTTTAGTATTGTATAGAAGGGGAGGGTTATGTCCTGCATTCACATACTCCAATAACCCGTTCGATGTATTGAACCTGCCAATGAAGATAGTAATGAAACGTTCTCCCTTGGCCGTTCCCATTACCCGTTCGTTAAGCCTATCAATTAACCCCCTTAAAGATATTTCAGAGTTAAATAATGCCCTGAGATTGGCCTGAAAGTTCGACATAAGGAGCGCAGCAGAGATGCCTTTCCCAGAAACATCGGCAATGCAAAAACCTACCTCAGAAGAGTTTAGTTGAATTACATCGTAAAAGTCGCCGCCAACTTCAAAATGGGGCCTATAGTACGAATGAATACTGAGTTTAGAACCTTGGGGCAGACTATTGGGGCTGGGGATTAGCAGGTTCTGCATTTTCGAAGCCAGTTCTAACTCCTTTCGCATGGCTTCCTGCTCAATGGTTTTGAGGAAAAGCCTTAGGTTTTCGATGGCAACGAATATTATTATGGATAGGGTTTGTACAAAGTTTAAATGCTTAATTGTTGCGCTAACTCCCTTCGCAAATTCTTTGGTGTCGGCAATAAGAATATAGGCGAGCTGCAGATTGTTTTGTATTACTGGAATGATTATGTCAAACTCCTGAAGAACCGAATTGTCAGAAGTGCTAACAAAAGTAATATCCGAATACTGAATCAGGTCGCGGTCAACATCAATGTTTTCAATAATTTTATCGGTACAATTGGTTTTAAGAAGAAGTTCCCACTCCTTTTCGCGTTTAAAAAAAAGTACCCTGTCAATTTCAAGGTCGTCATTAAGGATGGTTCTAAAACGGTCAATCAGATCCTCTATTTTCATTTCGCTGCTAATAGCTTGCGCCATACTTAGCAACGCATTCAACTTAAAGGTGCTTAACTTAAGTCTTTTCGATGAGGTGTTGAAGGCCATAGTTCAAGAAATCCTCTCTTAATTAAGTGCTAATATAGCAAAAAAACCTCAAGTTTTGTGTGCAGTTTAATTATATAGGAAAAAGTAGAGATGAAAAAGGGTTCCAATCGGAACCCTTTATTTTATCTAACCCTTTCATAATAGTCTCGTGTTCTGGTGTCAATCTTTATCCGTTCACCAATCTCAATGAAAAGAGGAACTTGAATGGTTGCTCCGGTTTCAACAGTAGCTGGTTTTAAGGCAGTAGAGGATGCTGTATCTCCTTTTAAGCCAGGTTCAGTGTATGTTACTTCCAGTTCTACAAACGGTGGTAACTCACAGGTTAAAATGGTTTCTTGTTCAGCATGTACCATCATTTCAACATATTGTCCTTCTTTGTAAAGGTCAGGGTTCTCAACAAGATCTTCGCTCAGACTAATTTGTTCGAAGGTTTCCTGATGCATGAAATTATAACCCAATTCATCTTTGTAAAGAAACTGGTATGGCCTGCGTTCAATGCGTACAGGGTTTATTTTAACGCCAGATGTAAAGGTATTTTCAATAACCTTGCCGGTTTCAAGGTTTTTTAATTTGGTGCGCACAAATGCGCCACCCTTGCCAGGTTTTACATGCTGAAATTGAACTATAGTATAGAGTTTGCCATTGAATTCTATGCACATTCCATTTTTAAAATCAGCGGTTGTTGCCATAGGTATTTTTGTTAAAATTTTGGCAAAAGTAGCTATTACCTAATTTACAAAATCGATAAATGCATTCTTTTTTTATCTGCCAATCTATTTTTTAAGCGAATCGAAAGGGTGCAATAACCCTCTGTATTCGATTAAGTCGCAGTAAACAGAACCTACGAAAATGTCGAATTTAATTCGAACTGGTAGAAAATTTTTATCGGCTGAAAACCAAACAGTCATGTCATCCTGCGATTTGAATACTCTGCCAGTGATTACAATGGGCATGAAACGCATGGCCCTTATCGTTCCAATTTTCAGCTTAATATTGTCGTAACCCATGAATCGAGCCTTTAGTATAAAAACCTCATCGGTGAAATAGGTAGTAACTGTTAGGGTGTCGCCAACCTTAATTGGTTTCCACATTAGATGGTTACGAAGATAGTAGAAGGCAGAAAGAATATCGTTGCTATTTTTAGGTGCCAATACGGTGCCCACTTTTGTACTATGCACAATTGTTGAATCGTTTCGGCTCCAGTGGTCGAAAACTTGCTCGCTGTAATGCTTGTACCGACCTTCATTTATGTCGCGAGTAGCCTTGTATGGTAAGTCGGTTCGAGGATTAGTAAAACTTTGATAAATATCGTGAACGTTGTAAAGCATATTAGCCATTCCCACGGTTTTCCCACTTAAAAATAGATGATTCGATGGTTTCCCTTCATATGCTCCGGAACGAACTTCCATAATGGCTTCACCCCCTCTTATAGGACCGTAATGAACAGAATACTTAAGCCGCTCGCCTTGCTTAAAAGCTGCTTTCTGTTGCGAAAAAATGGAACTATATGCAGCTAAAATGAGTAATGCAGTTAATGAAATTTGCTTAAGCATTGCCCAAAACATTTTTGGTTGGCATTTTAGCGACAAAGTCTTTAAGGTAGTAAGGTTCGAAATAGGCAACATCCTCAAATTTGCTTTGTTCAAACATTTCTTGAGCTAAAGGTATCATAAATCGTGCCGATGGCTTAATGTTCAATTCAAATAGGGCATTCGGATGGCTAATTACCGAGCTAACCTTTAGTGCTCCATTTCCAACAAAAACAATTTTGTTTTTAGCAAGGGGGCTACTAAAGCTATTTGTATCAAGAATATGAGCGTTAGTTTCTTCAATAAACTCCAGCTTTTTGTTAAATAACGCAGTGTATACTTCCAATCTCCTTGCGTCGATAGTAGGGCATATAAGATAATCGTCGCGTAGGTTTCTATTATCACTTAATAACACCCCCTGTGCTAAAACCGTTAGGCTATTTATTGCAATAAGTGGAATATTGGAAGCATAACAAATACCTTTTGCCGTAGAAACACCAATGCGCAGACCTGTGTATGAACCGGGTCCCATGCTAACCGCTACAGCGTTTAGTTGACTTGCTGCAGCTCCTCCTAAATCAAGAACCTCCTGAATGAAAAGGGCTAAATTTTTCGAATGGTTACTTTCTACTTCGTGATTTTCCCTTATTGCTAATGGCTTGAGGTTTTCGCAAAGCGCAACCGAACAGGTAGAGGTACCTGTTTCAATGCAAAGAATTTTAGCCATATGCTTGCTACTTGGTTTTTCTGCTCAGTTTATCGGGGGTAACCTTTTTTACTAGCTTTCCTTCGGAAAGTCTACGTGAAATTGCACTGAAAGGGGCAGTTACAACTTCATTTTCGGTTGTAAGACCCTCAAGAATTTCGATATACTGATTGTTTTGGATTCCAGTTTTAACATTAACCATTTTCGCGGTATCGCCCACGGCTATAAATACAACCTCCTGAAGTTTGGCGCTTGACTTTTTCGTTTCGTTCTCTGTTGTTTTGGACTCAACAAAACCTTCTGCAGCCATTTTAATCGAGTCCGTTCGGGTTGTTACTGCCTGTATGGGAATGGTAAGTATATCGCTCTTTGTTTGTGTTTGAATGTCGACAGCAGTTGACATGCCCGGGCGAAAAGGGGTATTTATACCTCTGGATATAAGGTGCTTGTAAGAATTTTCTAAAAGAAAAATGCGTACTTCAAATGTGGTTACCTGGTCGGTTGCTAGGCCGGTGGTGCTGGCCGAATTGGCAATTTGGGTTACAAGCCCCTTGAACTTTTCGGTTGGATACGCATCAACTTCAATTAGAGCGGTATCGTTCAACTTGACCCTTACAATATCGTTTTCATTAACGCTAACGCGGGTTTCCATTCGCGAAAGGTCGGCAATTCTCATTATTTCAGTACCTGCCATTTGAGCTGTTCCTACAACTCTTTCGCCAAGTTCAACGCTAAGTTTCGAAATGGTGCCGCTTACAGGAGCGTAAATGGTAGTTTTATTGAGGTTTTCGCTGGCTTCCCTGAGCGAAGCTTCTGCGCTTTCAACGTTATAGGTGGCTGCTTGAACATCGGCTTTAGCTACTTGGTATGATGTTTTAGCGGTTTCAAACTCCGATTCGGAAATGGCCTTTTGTTCGTATAGTTGCCTGCTTCGGTTGAATGCCAATTCGCTTTGCGCAAGTTGCGCTTGAACCTGCACCAAACGTGCTTTCGATGAATTTACGGCTGCGATTGTACGCTCTTTTATTGAGATATAAGTATCGGGTTTTATTCTGCATAGTAATTGTCCCCTTTTAACTTGATCTCCTTCGCGAACATTGAGTTCAATGATTTCACCAGATACCTCTGAGCTGATTTTGATTTCTATTTCGGGTTGAACTTTCCCGTTAGCCGTAATGCTTTCAGTTAGGGTTCGAAGTTCGGGTCTTTCTACACTAACCTCAATAAGTTCGGGTTTGCCAAACATTCCGGTTTTTTTGCCAACAATGGCAAAAATTATGAGTGCAACAATTGCAACTAGTGCGATAAGGAGGATTCTATTTTTTTTCATTTGATCAGATGTTTTCTGTTTTCAAAGCTTTAAGGGGTTGCCTCTGTAAAAATCGAGTATTTTTGACTTAAAAATAAGTTCGTATTTCGATTGTAAAAGATCCGTTTCAGCTTTAGCTAGTTTGTTTTTTGCATTTGTATAATCGAAAGCGTTTACTAATCCCAAGTTGAATTTATTTTCAGTGTATCGATACGATTCCTCAGCGGCATTTTTACTTTTTTCAGACGCAACTAGTTTTTTTTCAGCAGCCATGGCATCTGTGAAGGCTTGTTGAATATCCTTATATAGGGCATTTCGTTCGCTTTCCATGGCTAATTGAGCATTCATTAGGTTTATTCGAGCCAACTTAACTCGGTTACGAGCATTTAGGCCGTTGAAGATAGGAACACTAAGGCTCAATCCAACTGACTGTTTGGCGTTGTTTTTAATTTGAGTTTGAATTGGATCCCCTGTGAAATCATAGTTGTCTTCAATTCGATACTGTGCTCCTGATCCGTAACTTGCGCCTAACGATAATCTTGGATGCAAGGAACCACGAGCAATTTTCAAACCCACTTCAGAACTTTGTACCCTGAAGCGGGCTCCCTGAATTTGTGGCATTATACTTTCGGCAATAGCGAATATTTGATTTGGGGTCTGCTTTGCTAGTGCTGAACTTTCAGATAGTGGGATTAGAGGTTTGGCAATTTTAAATCCCTCAGTTGTTTTAAGTTCCAAAAGTTGGGTTAAGTTAAGGTATGAAAGGGAAAGTTGATTTTGGGCATTTACCAGTTGGAGTTCATCAGATGCCAGAAGGGCTTCAACTTCATACAAGTTTCCTTCTGGGATGCTGCCTGCCAATACCAATATCTCCGTTCTATTCAGCTGAAGCCCCGAAAGTTCTACTTGCCTTTTTGCCACATCCACAAGTTCCTCTTGATAAAGAATTTGTAAATATAATGAGGCAACGGCTAAGGCTATACTGTTTTTTACTTTTTCAACATCGCTAACTGAGGCCATTAGGTTAAAATGGCTCTGTTTACGAGTATTGGTAAGTTGAAAGCCATTGTAAAGCGGAACACTCGTGCTTAATGAGAGACTGGATGATTGGGTATTAACGGTTTCGTTTGTGTTTGTAAGGATGTTGGTTACTAAGCCAAAATTGTATGAATGGCTACCGCTGAGATTGAGTGAAGGAAGAGCATCTAGCCTGGATTGTAAATGATTAATCTCATTTGCCTTTACATTCATTTCCTGAAGTTTAACCTGTATGTTGTTTTCAACAGCGTAGGAAATGCACTGCTCTAAGTTCCAAGTATCCTGTGCAAAAGAGCTAAGCCCAAAGGGAACGATAAGCAATAATAGAAAAACAGTTTTTTTGGTTGTATTTTTCATGGACGCGGGTTCAAATGAAATAAGTACTTGAAACAAAGGTACGACGAATTTGCAACTAATAATTTTACTGTCAGCTTTGCTTAAAGCTAAAAAACCTAAACCGAACAAGAAAACATGAAGAATGGAAAAAAAGCCCCTTTTTAAATAAAAAGGGGCTAGTTGACCTACCAGGACTCGAACCTAGACTAACAGAACCAAAATCTGCTGTGCTGCCATTACACCATAGGTCAATCCTATGTGCTTTTTTTAAAAGCGAGGCAAAGATATAATGCTTTTTTGAATTGCACAAAACTTTATTGAAAAAATGAAATGGCATTGATTCAATTTCGATGAAATGCTACTTGAGCTTAGTATTCAACCATTCGTTCATTTCGTAATATCCATGTTTTATTAATCAGCTCATCGGGCCAGCAGTGACAAAGTTCTTGCTCATGGTTCAGAATATCGAGCATGCTATCCGATACATAAACTCTTTTGTTACGAGGAAGGTTAATGGTGATATTAACTTCCTGAACACGCCATTGCTGCCCTTTGGGCAGTTTAAAGTGAGGGCTGAATTTTAGTATGGAATCTTGCAAAATAAAATCGTATTGAACATTCCTTGCATTCTGAATAGCCCCAGATTTTGTTCCACCTCTCGATTTCTTTTCCACAACAATTTCGAATTCGTTACCCATTGCCGGGCCAAATGATACTTTGGGTTTCCCGAAGATGGCAAATCCGTCTTCTAATAATCCAATCTTATACTCATCTAACGTAATGGTATCGTAGGGTTTAACCCAAGTACTGTCGGCAGTTGAAGTCGATTCGATATAAAGCTTACTGGTATTTTCGGGTACTGAAAGCGTGTAGATTTCCGAAATTGATTCGCGAATTGTGAAACTTCTTGCCTGAAGGAACGCAGTTACAGCAAGGGTAACTATGGCCATTACCCAAATTACAGCAGCCGACGATGAAATTAAGGCACTACGTAATCGGAAATTGAAAATAATACGTATTCCTAAAAATACTAGTGACAGTAATGGAATTGCTATAATTAAAAAGAGAGGGATTGTAACCCAGGCAGTTGAGCCCAAATCGAAAGTTGAGACTAAAAGTTCGTTTAACGAAAATTCTGTAAATGAGGGGGCGACCGACGATAGTGCTACTCCACCAAAGAAAATGGATCCAATAACAGCAATAAGTGCTAACGAGCCAGTAATTATTAGAATTATGGCAATTAAACTACCAATTATTTTAATTATTACCCCAAGAAACTTAACTATGGGAATGAGAATTTTACTAAATGCCGATATACCCTTGTCAATTGTTAGGCTAACCTCCTTTTTATTCAAGTTTTTTCGAACCTCATCATACTCTCTTTTCAAGTCCTTTTCAATGTTCGACATGTTTATTGGTTCACCTTTCATTTCAAGACGCTGCTTGGCCGTTGTGGCTCTTGGAACAGCAATCCAAAGTACAATGTAAAGCAGCAAACCAAGTCCATTCACAAAGAGCAGCAAACCAAATATAATTCGGAAAACCACCAGATCAACATTGAAATAAGTTCCTAGTCCGGAGCATACTCCAGCCAAGATAGCCCTTTTGCCATCTCGGTATAGCCTTCTATTCAGTTTTTCTTCAGTTTGCTGCGTTGAAGTAGCATGGCCCTCGTCGGTGTCAGCAATCTCTTCGGGGTTCCCAAGGGTTTCAATAACGCCTTCTACAATATCTATGGTAATATCTGCTTGCCCCGCAAGCAACTCCGAAAATAATTCGGAGGCTCTCTCTTCAATGTCGCGGACTATTTCATCAGCATCCTTATTTGCCCCCAGTTTTTCTTTAAGGCTATTAATGTACATTTCAAACTTTTGGTACGCATCGTCCTGCATGTTAAAAGCCATTCCGCCTAGGCTAACTTTAATGGTCCTTTTCATTTTTTAATATTTTGAGATGATGAAATGATTGTTTTAGTTGCTATTTCTGATGGTATTTACAGTGTCGACAAGCTGGCTCCAGCCTTTATCTATATCCGAAAGATACTGCTTCCCGGTTTCCGTTAGTGTGTAATACTTTCTTGGTGGGCCCTGTGGCGATTCCTCCCAACGGTAACTTAAATAACCAGCGTTTTTTAACCTGTTAAGCATTGGATAAAGGGTTCCTTCAACAACAATCATTTCCGCTTCCTTTAGCATATTAATTAGGTCGGTTGTGTAAGCATCGCCCCTAGAAAGGATGGATAGAATGCAAAGTTCAAGCACTCCTTTGCGCATTTGCGCATTTGCATTTTCAACATTCATGGCTTTTAAGATTTACTTGAATGGGATCGACCTATGTTCTCAGCATTTATGGGTTCCCCTCTCATCTCTAGCTTTTCTGCAGCAGTTAAAGCCTCGGGAATTACAATTAGAAGTACTATATAAACAACAATGCCAACTCCACCCCAAATGGCTGCTATCAAAAACAGGATTCGAAACAGGAGAGGGTCCTGATTCCAATATGCTCCCATTCCGGCGCAAACGCCTCCTAGCAATCGATTGTCGGGATCGCGGTACATTCGTCGAGGACCAGAAAACGGGGTACTGCTTGAATTGCTTTTGTTTTTTTCACCAAAATCGGAGGGTTGCCCCATAATGCCAATTACCCATTCAATGTTTGAAAGGGTTATTACTTTTTCGGAAGTTTGAGCTTTTGTTCTCAAATGCTCTGCAATTCTAAACTCAATGTCCGAAATGATTTCGGCACTATCCTTTTCCCCCGAAAAGTAGCTTTTTAAGTCACCCAAATACCGCTCAAGTCGATTGAAAGCATCGTCTTCGAGTGAAAAGGGTATGCCTGCTAAACTAATAGGAACAATCTTTTTCATTATAAACAAGGTTATTGTGCATGAAATGGTATTTTTGTAATGCAAATATAGAGCGTAAAATGGTAATATGCAAAACAAGGTAGTAAAAAAGTTTAAAAATTAACTTTTTTAGAAAACACTGAAATACCGGAGCGATGAGTATTTATTTTATACATTTGAAAAAAAGACCAATTATGCTGCTTCAAAAGATGACTTTTACAAATGCTGGTACCTTACTGCATGTGGTTCCAAAATATTTTCTTGGAAGTAATAACGAAGTAGAACTAAGTGAGTTTATAGGCAAACGACTAAACCTTCGATTTAGTGGTCGAATTTTCTGCGTTGCATGTGGAAAAGCGATAAAAAAAACTTTTGGACAGGGTTTTTGCTATCCATGCTACATTTCCGTTCCCGAAACGGAGGAGTGTGTTCTTCGCCCCGAACTTTGTAGAGCACACGAAGGTATTGCCCGCAATTTGAAATATGCCGAAAATCACTGCCTGATTAATCATGTTGTTTATCTTGCTAACTCGGGAGGGCTAAAGGTTGGGGTAACTCGTTACCATCAAGTACCAATACGGTGGGTCGATCAAGGAGCAACCAGCGCCATTAAAGTGTTAGAAACGAAAAACCGTTATAGTGCTGGAGTAATTGAGGTGGTTTTGAAAACGGTGTTTGCCGATAAAACCAACTGGAGAAAAATGCTACAAGGAATTGACGAAAAAATAGATTTGCTAGAAATGAAAAAGAAAGCGCTTCATCAACTCAAGCATACTTCCATTGAATTCAAAGGAGCATCCGATGAAGTTTATTCGATAGAATTCACGGTTACCAAATATCCGCAAAAAGTAAATTCGTTGACATTCGATAAAGTTCCAGAAATTAGCGGAATACTCGATGGGATTAAGGGACAGTACCTTCTTTTCGAGGGGGGAAATACAATAAATATACGATCGCACGCAGGGTACGAAGTCTCTTTAAACTTAAAGGATTTATAATTGCAAAAAAATTACGTTTTGAAGGCTATTAGTATAATCCTATCAACTTTGCCTCGAGCATTAACAATGGGGGAGTAAGTTTCATTTAACGAAACCTTTTCATTGTTAATAATCCCTTTAAATAAACGGGTTCTAATTACACCAGTTTGCAGGTCGGACCATAAGCTTTCATAGTCGGAATCGCTTTCCCCTTTCATGCGCAAAACGGAGCTATGCAATTTTTTTGCAATTCCAGACTCACTGATTCCAAGAAGGTCCGACAGGGGTTTATTGACTCTAATAAACGTGCCATTTGGAAGAAACTCAGCAACCAGCGTAGATGAATCGAGGGCCTTTACAACTGCCTTGTATTCCTCTTCGCACTTTGCTAGCTTTTCTTTAAGTAAAGTAGCCTCGTTCGCTTTCTCCTGAGCAATTATCTCTGCCCGTTTCAGGTCGGTTACAATCTTGCTAATACCCCAAACACCAATAACTTCACCATGCGTGTTTACCAAAGGCATTTTAGTAGTTGAAACCCACTGCTCACGACCATCGTTGAATTGCTCGTGAACCACATTGTCGACAATGGGACTCCGGGTTCGCATTATATCCTGCTCTTCCATAAAGGCTCTTTGGGCATGCTCCTGGGAATGGAAATCGAAATCGGACTTGCCAATTAAGTCGTTGGTTGCGCTAGCATTGAAGAGTTTAACCATCGATTTGCTGATTCGCAGGAATCGGCTGTTGGTATCTTTAAAGTAAACAAAGTCGGGAATGTTCTGCATTAAAGCATTAAGAAGAGTAAGTTCCTGATTAAGGGTTTCCTGAACACGTTCCTGTTCGTGCCTTTTACGCTCCATTTCCTCTTGTGTTGCCTGTAATTCCTCCATATTTTGCCTCATTTCCTCTTCTTGGGCGAGCATTTCCTCGGCCTGCTGCTGCGATTTGGCAAGTAATTCTGCGGTTCGAATATTAATTCGAACATTAGCAATGGTAGCAGCAATGCTTTCAGCAATTTTTTCAATGAAATCGACCTCATGCGGCTGATATTCTCTAAACGAAGCAATTTCAAGTACTCCAAGAATATCGTCGTTTGTTTTTAGAGGAACAATAATTAGGCAACGGGGCCTTTCTTTGCCTAGGCCACTTGTTATTTTAATATAATCCTCGGGCACTTGGGTCATGAAAATTGTTTTCTGCTCCCTGTAGCAACGGCCTATAAGCCCCTCGTTAACTTCAATAACTTTTTGGAGGTATTTTCGCCTATCGTATGCATAACATGCCGTCATTTCAAGAACAGGATGCTCTTTTTCATTATCATTAATAATGTATATGCCACCAAGATTAGAATTGGTAAACCCAACCAGATTCTGAATAATGCTAAATGTGAAATCCTTAATGTTATTGCTATTTTGGCGAAGTATATCGCCAAACAGAGCCATTCCCTGGGTAGCCCAGTTCTGCTTCTGTTCCTCTTCCTTGCGTTCATTTTCAAATTCGCGGGCATGTATGAGACTCTTCTGCATTTCGAGAAGGGATATGCCTAATATATCCTTTGGGCCAAGAAGTTGAAATTGGGCTTCGAGATTGCCTCGTCCAATTTCTCGAGCAAAGTTTTCGGTTTGGTTTAGCCCCTCAATGAGCTGATTAACCGAATTGGCCATTTCCTCTAATTCATCGCCACTTTGAACGCTAAGTGCTTTGGACCGGTCAATGTTTCCTTTAGCTAAGTCGCTAAGAACCATCGTGGTTTCGTGAATGGGCTTAGTAATGGAAGAGGAAATATAGTATAAAACAATACCAAGAATAATAAGCCCGATAAGGGCTACAAAAATACCGCTAACCATAGCGTTTCGGGCTTCAACCATTATTGCATCTCTTGGGATAGACAATCCTATGGACCAGGGAGTATTGGTCCCTTCGATGTGAATTGGGGCAATGAAATGGACTCGAACCTCGCTATTTTCATTCCAAGCAAAGGTGTAGTCGGATCCCCTTTTAACTTTTGAGTCAATTTTATGTTCGGCTTCAATTTCAGGATATAGTTCGGCAAAACTCTTTCCGGCCAAGCTTGGATTGGTATGTGCTATTACAGTCCCATTGTGAGATAGTAAATAAGAGACAGTATTTGGGTAAGGATTAATTTTTTTGATATTATTTTGAAATTTGTCGAGAAGTATATCAACTCCGGCTAAGCCAACAAAATTGCCATTTCTACGAATAGGAACGCACATACTAGTAACTAAAAACTCGTTTACCCCATCGAAAGAGTAGGGGTAGGGGTCGAGGATGGTTTCTGTATTTGTGCTTTTTGCTTTATAGTAACCGCTGGTTGTATTATCGCCCATAACGTTTTTATGCTCTATTAGTATTCGGCTTTCACCATCCTTCAGAAAAGCGGAAATCGACCTGCGTCCGAAGTTTTTCTTATAGTTGCTCCTAATGGCAGAGTATTCAAAATTGTACCAAACCGTAATGTATCGTGGGTTTTGCTCTACTTGGTTTCTAACAATGGAAAAATATAAAGAATCCCGAGATATGGAGTCGAGTTTGTGAAAACCATAAAAGGCATGAGCCAAAGCTCTGGAGAATCCAACATCGAGATCGAGTTCAGCTTTAATTTGGTTAGCCATGTTTTCGGCATAATTTTTAGCCATGTTTTCGGCATCGTTTTCTGCCATGGTGTAGGTTCTATATTGAATATAAATGCCGATTGCAGAAAGAATTAGTATAGAGGTTAGTAGAACAAAAAGAAGCATCTTTGTTCGAATGCGCATTTTAAACCTGCTTTTCATGCTTAAAAATTTTAAAATTTGCAGAAACTTCAATAGAGATAAGCCAAAAACCTTTATAACAATTTGTGCCGCTTTAAAATTACAAAAAGAAATGGATTTACTATAAACCCACGTTTTTTTTTAGGTTTCAAATAACATTCTAATTTGTCCTAACGTAAACCTTAAAATAAAATCTTATTGTATGTATCGAACGATAACAATCCACACCCGTTCCTCATTTTGGACCCATAACGAAACCAATGAGGTATATAGCGTTGTTGATGCCGATGATTTGGCAAAAGAGATTGAGATTCAGTGCAACAAGCTGGAGGAACAGGGTTTTTCGGTGGCCGCAATTAACCCCATTACCTCGGGGAGCATAACCAATGGCAACGGCTATTTACACACTGAAAGTGTGATTATTACAGCCCATAAAAGGGGTTAACTAAAGTTTTAATCCCAATACAAGCATGTCGTCAACCTGTTTTTGAGGCCCTTTAAACTGCTCAATAGTCTTATCGAGTTCATTACATTGATTTTCCAAACTCAAATGTTGAACTGTTGAAAGAAGATTCTTGAATGCTGGAAGTAAAAACTTGGTGTTGTTTAAACCGCCAAACTGATCGATGTAGCCATCGGTAAAAAGGTAAAGGGAGTCGCCCGCTTCAAGTTGAAACGAGGAGTTTGAGAATGGTTGTTGGCCGATTGCATAATGCCCTACGGGCATTTTATCGCCACGTATTTCGAGAAGGTTGTATTCATTGCACTGGTTTAACCGGGCCTTAGTTGGCAAGGCTGTACTGTCGAAGCCATTGTTACGAACAACAATAACACTATTATATGCCCCGGCAAATTCCATTTGAAGATCTTCGGGATTTATTATGCAAATGGCCATATCAATACCATCTGATTGTTCAATTTGCCCTGTTCGCTGAATAAGCGAATCGATGACCATTTCTCTGAGTTTGGAAAGAATTAGAGAAGGTGTAGGCTTGGTTTCGTGCGCAATTACTTCTCTAAGCAAAGTAATGCCCAGCATACTCATGAAGGCCCCAGGCACTCCATGCCCAGTGCAATCGGCAACGGCTAGAAGTACCCTACCGTCTTTAAGAACTGATGACCAGTAGAAGTCGCCGCTAACAATGTTTTTAGGTTTGTAAAGTATAAAGGCAGGCCAAGGAAGTTCCTTTAGAATTCGAGTAGTTGG
The DNA here is from genome assembly GCA_964479665.1 of uncultured Rikenellaceae bacterium. GTDB lineage: Bacteria > Bacteroidota > Bacteroidia > Bacteroidales > Tenuifilaceae > UBA2287. Next base: position 63,777 of record CAYZNN010000009.1, read on the forward strand.
AAGAACTGCGTTCTGAATACGACTTGCATATAGAATGCTATCGGTAATGAGCCTTTGTTGCTCGGCAATCTGGTCGCGTTGTTTTGTTACGTAATCGCGTTGCTGCTCAATTTCTTCCTTTTGCTGTTCAATTTCATTCTTCTGCCGGACAATTTCTTCATTTTTGGCAACCAAAAGCATGTTTGTTCTACGCTTTTCTTTATAAGCATAAAACACAAACAATGCCAAAGCCCCTGCCAGCAGGAAGGCAACAACAAAGAATATAGTAACAACTTGTTGCCTGTCGAGTTGCAGCTGGTGAAACGCTTCGCGTTGCTGAGCCATGTACTCCTGTTCCTTTTCGCGCTTATCGAACTCATATTGCATTTCGAGTTTCGATATTTCTGTAGCGTTTAGGCTGTCTCTATAATTACTATGCTTTTGAAAAAAAATAAGCGCAGCTTTATAGTTTCCTGCTGCTTGGTAAACTTTGCTTTGTGCAAAATAGTTCTGCTCAATTTCTGAGAGTTGCTTTTGTTTTAAAGCGAATTGCATTCCTGTATTGAGGTAGCGTATAGCCTGTTCATGGTTCCCATTTTTTAGTTCCACTTCAGCAATATACCTGTTCAGCATAGCTAAGTCGATGCTGTCGTTCACTTTAATTTTCATTTGCAAGGCTTTTTGCAAATGAAAGCCAGCCTCGAAAATGTTTCCCTGTTCTAAAAAGATGCTACCCAAATTGATATGGTTTGCAGCCTGACCATGCAAATTATTGTTTCGCTCGTTTATTTCAAGTACCATTCGAACATACTCAAGAGCACGTTTGGTGTCGCCCATTTTTTGGTATATGCTGCCCATTTCGTTTAAACAGAGGGTGATACCTGTCGTTTTTCCTGTTGCTTTTTCAATTCGGCGGTAATGGTTCAAAGCGGTTTCGGCATATTGCATTGCCTTTTCGAGCATTCCAATGGTTTTAAAGAGCCTTGCAGTCCCTAGGGAGGCCCAGCCCATACCCTCTTCGTCTCCGGTTTTCTCATGAATATCCATTGCCTTTAAGAAATGTTCAATGGATCGTTGGTATTGGCCTACCGAACTGTAAGCATTGGCAAGGTTGACTAGAGTTCGAGCTATTTCTGATTGATAATTATTTTTCGAATTTATTTCGAGGGCCAAAATATAGTGCTCCAATGCCTGAAAAAAGTTAGTTTTAAGTTGGTAGGCATTACCTATTCGGTTTAGAGCAATGGCTTCACCCTCGGGGTTATTTATAGTTCTGGCAATTTCTAACGAAGTTTTAAAATGCTGTAGGGCCCGATCGAAATTATTGGAGTTATAATAAATAAACCCAACTTGAAGTTGAGTTTTCATTAAGGCATTAAGATTTTTGTTTTTTTCGGCTAAATAGTTCGCATTTTTGGCGTAATGGAGCGCTGAGTCGGCATTAAATGGGGTTAATAATGTCGATTTCTGCATTAAAAGCGAAATTGAATCTGAGCTTTCCTGAGAATGCAGAGGAAATACTAAGTGAATGAGTATTATAAGGTGGTGCCAATAGCGCATAACAGTAAAGGGTTGTTAAGTCGTCTAATATAAATCATAATTACGAAACAAAAAGATAACTGGAGGGCAATGTTATCCCCAATTTTCAACAACACAGAATTATTAACGACCTTTTAAATGGTCCAATAATTTCACAACCTTTAAACTCTGGTTCTTTCGGGAGTAGCTATTTACTGCTTGTGGATTGTATGCTTTGAAATTTGATTTGTGTAGGCCAGTTAACCATCCTAAACCCTCTTCAACCTGTTGAGGGTCATTGTGCTGAAATAGTTTTCCGGCACCTGTTTCTTCTAGTAATTCATCTAGATTCCCTTTTTTGGGTCCATATGCTAAAATGGGTCGCTTAGCAGCCATATACTCAAATAGTTTTCCTGTTAATATGCCTTGAGCATTCGGGCTATCGTTGACTAAAAGAAGTAAAGCAGTGGCCTCAGCCATGAAATCAATAGCTTTTTTATGCGATACATAGCCCTCGAACTGGCAGAGGTGTTCGATACCGCTTGTTTTAATAGATTTTACAACGGTTGCATCAACATTCCCCACAAAAACCAATTTTAAACGGGTGGCCAGTTCGTGCTGAGAGGCAACAAGTTTGGCAAAGGTATCCCAAAGAAGAGTATTGTTACGATTGGGAGGGATGGTTCCAACGTGGGTTAAAATAATATGTTTGGACTGTTGAATGGGTTGTGCTGAAAAATCTTCTTCATCGAAACCGTTAGGAATAACATGAAGGTTTGCCTGCTTGTATAACCCAAATTCGTTTCCCATTTGTTTCGATACAACAATAACCGCATCGGCATTTTCAATGACTTCTTTCTCAAGTTTTTTGTGTTTTGAATTAGACCGCTTGGTTAGCATCAAATCGTTTGCATAATCAATATTGGTCCACGGATCTCGAAAGTCGGCAATCCATTTAATGCCAGTTTTGCGCTTTAATCCGAGCCCAATTAAATGCATGCTATGGGGCGGGCCAGTGGTTATTATAACATCTACCGGATTATGCTTTAAGTGGTTTTTAAGAAAACGAATAGAAGGCTTTATCCACAAAGCACGCGAGTCGGGAATAAAAAGGTTTCCACGAATCCAAATCGCAATTTTACCTATCCAACTAAACCTATTACCCGATGTTGCAGTAAAGCCAGGCCCCATGTTAGATGAGGAGCGTGTAATAATCCGAAATAGTTGATGCGGCTCAAGTACTTTACGACGAATTACCATGAGGTTGCTAGGAACATCTATTGCTAAGGAGTCGTCGTTTATTGGCGCTTCAGGGTTGATGGCGGTATAAACAATCGGTTCCCAATGCGATTGGGATATGTATTTTACCATTTTTAACCAACGCTGCACTCCGCTTCCTCCTGCGGGGGGCCAATAGTATGATATGATTAGGACTTTGGGCAAAATATAGGTTATCAGTTGTAGGTTGTTGGTTGTCGGTTTGATAGTAGGCGCGTTTGCTCTTTTTTAAAACAGACAACTGTAACTAAATACTCATCAACAGTTTTCTCATGCTCACCTTATCGTCCATAATTTCGCGGAGGCGCAACGCAGGAACCCTCTCTTGCTCCATGGTATCGCGGTGACGAACGGTTACGGTGTCGTCCTCGAGTGTTTGGTGATCGATAGTTATGCAGAAAGGCGTACCAATGGCATCGTGACGGCGATAGCGCTTTCCAATAGTATCCTTTTCTTCGTACTGGCAGGCAAAGTCGAATTTAAGTTCGTCCATTATTTTGCGAGCCTTTTCGGGAAGTCCATCCTTCTTAACCAGTGGGAAAACGGCTAACTTAACAGGTGCTAACGCTGGAGGGATGCGGAGAACAACCCTTTCGTCGGTTGTGCTGTCCTCTTTGGTAAGTTTCTCCTCGGTGTAAGCCGATGAAAGGATAAGGAGGAATGTGCGGTCGAGGCCAATTGAGGTTTCAACAACGTATGGCACATAGCTTTCGTTGGTTTCGGGGTCGAAGTATTGTAGCTTTTTACCCGAATACTTTTGGTGGCTGCTTAGGTCGAAGTCGGTGCGGGAGTGTATCCCCTCAACCTCCTTAAAGCCAAATGGGAACTGGAACTCAATGTCGGATGCTGCATTGGCGTAATGCGCCAATTTTTCGTGCTTATGAAAACGGTACTTGCTGTCGCCTAAGCCCATTGCCTTGTGCCAGCGCAAGCGTTTCTCCATCCAGAACTCGTACCACTTCATCTCCTCACCAGGGCGAACAAAGAATTGCATTTCCATTTGCTCAAACTCCTTCATGCGGAAAATAAACTGACGGGCAACAATTTCGTTACGGAACGCTTTTCCAACCTGTGCTATGCCGAAAGGGATTTTCATTCGTCCGGTTTTTTGCACGTTAAGATAGTTCACAAAAATACCCTGAGCCGTTTCGGGACGAAGGTAAATGGTACTGGCGTCATCGGAAACCGAGCCCATTTTGGTGTCGAACATTAGGTTAAACTGGCGTACTTCGGTCCAGTTACGCGACCCCGAAATGGGGCAAACTATTTCGCAATCCTCAATAATCTTCTTAACTTCGGGTAGGTCATTGGTGTCGAGCGCCTTAACCATTCGGGAGTTTACTGCGTTTATCTTCTCCTGAACCTCCATAACCCTTGGGTTGGTTTGGCGGAACATCTCCTCGTTAAAGCTATCGCCAAATCGTTTGGCAGCCTTTTCTACCTCCTTGTTCGCCTTCTCTTCCTGTTTGGCCATCCACTCCTCGATAAGCACGTCGGCACGGTAGCGCTTTTTGCTATCCTTATTGTCGATAAGGGGGTCGTTAAACGCTCCCACGTGTCCCGAGGCAACCCACGTTTGCGGATGCATAAAGATTGCAGAATCGAGCCCTACTATATTCTCGTTAAGGCGAGTCATTGCCTCCCACCAGTAGCGGCGTATGTTATTCTTTAGTTCAACACCATTTTGTCCGTAATCGTACACAGCGCTAAGTCCATCGTAAATTTCGCTACTCTGAAAAACAAAACCATACTCTTTGCAATGTGCTATCAGTTTTCTGAAAAGTTCCTCTTGGGTCATGGGGGCAAAAGTGTTTAAGTTCAGTTATATTTTTAAAACAAAGACTTGCAAAAATAAGTAAAAATGCTGAACACTTTTTAATTGGGTCAACTAAAGGATTGCAAGTAGTTGCATAACATCGTTTTTTTCAATGTCTTTTAAGTATAAACCTATACTTTTGCCAAAATTTTTAAAATGAGTTACCAAAAAATATTTCTTGTAATAGTTGGTTTTTTCATTTATTCAGGGGTATCGTCTACAAACACTAGCCCCTCAAGCGATACGCATGATAAAGTTCCAAAACCTTCAGATTCGCTGAGCGTGCATCTTTCGGCCAATTTTCAGTCTCGACATATTTGGCGCGGAAACCTAACATGCAGTGCTTGGAATGTACAACCCTCTTTAAGCGTAAGCCAAAAGAATTTTTTGTTCGGACTCTGGGGTGCCTATACTGTTGACAATAGTTACTCGGAAGTGAATCTTTATGCTTCCTATAGTATTGCTAACTTTACATTTACAGTTTACGACTATTATTGCCCTAACGAAACATTGAAATTCAATCGTCTTTTCGATTTTAATAGGCATTCAACCCAACACACCGTAGATGCTACCTTAACCTATGGGGGAACAGAACGCATGCCCTTTTGGGTAATGGCATCGACTCTTATTTGGGGCGATGACAATGATAATGTAACAGGGAACAAATTCTATTCAACTTATATTGAGGCAGGTTATACCTGGCAATATAGAAAGGCATGGGAATTCGAGTTTCTTCTAGGTGGTACACCTTTCGAGGGATATTATGCTCCAAGGGCTAATTTGGTAAATGTGGGTTTTGGGGCAAAGCAAACCCTTAGTATAAGTAGTGGGTTTCGACTACCCATTTTCGTTAAACTTGTCGCTAATCCATACGAAGAGAATTTGTACCTTGTTTTTGGAGCAACTATTGGGAATTGATAGTTTAATCATAAATTAAAATACCAATGATATCCATTCGTCGTAATCATAGGAGTTCACCTAGCCCTTTTTTTGGGGTGCGATCGTATTTGCTATTTTTTGTAGCGCTTATTTTGTTAATGGTTTGGGTATGGGTAAGAGTTGAAACGGGAGAGAAGAGCCTGTTGTTGCTATTTGCATCGGGTGCAGTTGCCATTTTGGCTTTTGGCATGAGCGTTTACGAAATAATTAAGCAATTTCGAAAGGGAAAGGATACCTAATTAAAACAGAAGGCAGTTGGAATAATTCCTACGCTAAAATTTTCAATTTGTAGTCCCGAAGGACTATAAATATATACTTTGCCCTCACTTAGGTAGTCAGCTGCATCTGCAATCAGTATATTCCCGGTATGGGCATCGATACCAAGAGCCCGAAAGTTCCTTCCGTTCCTTTGAATAAATGGTTGTGCTGGAAGCGTATTGCTACTTACTGGCATTCGGTAAAGGTGGTTGCATATAAAATAAAGTGTATCGCCCGCAGGATTGGTTGCCAATCGACCTGCCACATCGGAAAACGAGGGAAAGTTGAGTCGGACTTCAACCTGTAGGGTAAATGGATCGATTCGCATAAGCGAGGGTTTCTCGAACCCAAACGGGTTCCCCAGGTAGCCACCATCGTTCATTACCCAAATTTTACCGTTGACATCGGTTACCATGTGAAGGGGTTGAACTCCTACTTCTATGGAGTCGATAACTTTAAGCTGATCAGTATCAATAAGCAGAATTTTATTGTCGTAGCTCCAGCAATTTGTGAAAATCGTATTGTTAATACGAATGAGATTTTCAGTGGGGTGCTGATAAAAGGGGAGGGTTGGTTTTCCGGTAGAAATTTTCCCTGTAACCAAACGGGTTGGTATGTCAACCAAACTAATGCCCCGTGCATACAGATCGCTTACAAGTAATGTGTTTTCGTTCAGAAAAAGAGTGTGTCTTGGCGAAACAAGTCCATTGACTTGCCCTTCAATAAGCATGGTATTTGAGTCAACAATATAAATGCAGCCCGAATTATTTACAACTATGTATGCCCTACCGTTTCTAATGGTCATGCTGTAGGCCACATCGCCTAGCGGAATTCCATTGGCTAGAGAGAAAATGTCGGTGGTTACATGTTTCGTGTCGAAGTCGTAATACGAAAGACTTGCATTGCCCCAAGAGTAATTTCCTTCATTCACAATAAAAACCCCCCGACTTCCATATAAATCGACCGGTGATGTCGGTATTACGCTATCGTCCATGCATCCGAATAAAAAGACACTAGCAACAATTTGTGATATTACGAGGTTAATCCTTTTCATCTGTCTATTTAGTATTTTTCAAAGGTGTACCTGCCTGCCGCCAGTCTGGGCGAGGCTGGGATGGAATCTCCATTTGATAGTCATTGTTGTGTGGGTTAATGCCGTTAACATGGGTGTTTCATTTTATATTTCGAGACGGAAAATTAGATTGAAGTTTCTGCCGGGCATTGGACGCCACAAAATGGTTTGGTAACTTTCGTTGAATAGGTTGTCAACTCGTATTTGCATGCCTAGAGTTTTGTCTCGAATCTCGATATTTTTTCCAATTGATACTGCACTCATGTAATACGGATATAGCATTCGGTACGAATTGGTGTTGGAGCGAGTGGTGGTATAGCGTTCAGAGAAGTGAGTAAAAGTATAGGTAGTATAAAATGAGCGCCAATTTGCACTTAGCACCACTCCGCCAGAATGAATGGGAATGAATGGCAATTGACGGCCCTCCCATATTGGGCTTATTATCCCTCCCGAATTCTTAACCGATGACAGGGTGTAGGTGTATTGACCAATTATTTTGAACCTCAAACTACCCCTGCGGAGCAGGGCAGATATAGAAAACTCGCTGCCTTGCGTCCCAACCCTATTAATATTAATGGGCTCCCAGTGGCCCTTCAGGTGGGGCAGCCACATAATCCAGTTTTCTATTTCCGATCGAAAAAATGTAACACCAATATCGGTTGCAAAAAATAAATTTTCAAAAGCGTAATGTACACCTCCCTCGAAGGATAAGCCAATTTCGGGCTTCAGGTTAGGATTCCCTCCCGGTTGAAAATACTGATCGTTAAGCGAAGGGAAATGGACATTACGTCCAACCGACCCATTAAATTTTATTTTTGTTTCAATTGGTAAACTGTATTCTGCCGAGAAGGCTGGCATTACAGGAGAAAGATTTGACCCATACATCTCCTCGTTAAGCAAAACGGAGAATTTAAGATTCTTACTGGGACTCACTACTAATTTCGAAAGCAGCGAATTTTGCCAAATACTCTTTTTGTAGCCACTCATTAGTTTTTTCTCGTAACTATCGACCCAGTCGTTTTGAAATCGGGTTTCAATGCTGAAGTTCAGCCAGTGGTTAATTTTAAACTCAGTACCTACACGCCCCTGCCAAGATTTTGCAAAACTTGAAGAATTTACAATGGCCATGGTATCGTTTTGAACAGAAAATTTATAATAATTGTAATGAAAGTTTAGAGAAGAGAAGCCAACCGATGCAAAGCCCTTAATTTGGTTACCGAAGTAGTTCCACTCGAGGATTGAATTTGTGTTAAAGTCCTTCTGCCTATTGTGCTCTTTTACTGGAGAGTTGGACATTATTTTGGGGATGCCACGATTATTCTCTTGTACCCACGATTTGAACGAAAGCATATTACGGGTATTCAGGCGAAGGTAAACTTCCTGTAAAACACCCATTTTATTATAGTCGGCATTGGTTTGCCTTTCAATGGGAAAACCCTTACGGGCTTTGTTTATATATGAAAAATTATTTTCGGATGATTCTCGAAAAATTCTTGTTTGTCCCTTAATTCTTTTTGTGCCGTAAACCGACATTAACCCCGTTAGAAATGTTTCGTAGCTTCCAATGGACTGAATGACCTTTATGCCATTGTTTTGCCAATTGGGTGTGCTTTTTAGGTTAACTGACCCGCCAAGACCGCCTGAGCCAAAATTCATTGACGACTGGCCGAAGTGAATGCTGATATCATCGACAAAAACAAGCGGTATTTGAGAAAAATCGACCTGCCCGCTCATCGGAGAGTTAATTTTCATACCATTCCAAAAAACCTGAGTGTGCGATGCACTTGTTCCCCTGAACGAGGCGGTTGCCATGGACCCTCTTCCGTATGTTTTTATAAAAATAGTGCTGTTTTCCCCAAGAAGTTCGGCAAGTGTCAATGTCGACTTATCTTTCATAACTACCGAATCAACGGTTTCGATTTTTGTGCCGGGAATGGGGTTGGTTTTCTTTTTCAAGCGGGAAACGGAGATGGGGTCTAACTTAATGGTGTCGTTCAACGACGGTTGACCATACATGCTCTTTGGCGCGCAAGCCATTAGTATTAAAGTTAGGTATATAAATCCCCCTGTTTTCATTTCGTTTTATAAAAGCAACATACCTAGTTAAACAGGGGCACGGAGGTTCGTTATGGCAGACAAACCCTCCGGGCCTCCTGTTTTTGTGAAACAGTCCGTACCTAGCAGATACGCGGGAAATTTTTATTGGATGAGTTGAAATTCATCCTCGCTTTTATCCCGAAAGCGCATCTGAACTGGATAGGATATTGGCAGGTCTTCTGACTTTCCCCGTTTTCAACGCCTTCCCATAAACAACCAGTTTATAGTGGCTTTTTGCTGAAAACAAAATGGTTTCATCTCCGAAACGCAGGGGATCACAGCAGCGGGAACTGTTGCCGAATTCCTTGTGAATTACAGCGGGGCACGGCATTCCCTTTTAATCGCTATGCGAACCAATACCCCGCAAAGTTAATGCATATTTGAACTATTAAGAAAAAGTTTAGACTATAATATTTTGCTTTATTAAAATGTTATGTTGAACATTTCAGAGGTTTTTTAGTTGCAACAAGTATCAAAACGCATTTCATGAGCTAACTTTGTGCCTCATTATGAAAACGGAAAGCAAAATAACCAAGTGGAGGCTCCGAAGTTCCTCCTTATCGTCGATAATTAGCAATTCTCTTGTCCTTTTCACAATTGGGGTAGTAATGCTTTTGATTTTTAATGCAAAAAAACTTTCCGATTATGTTAAGGAAAATATTGGGTTTACCGTGGTTCTCCACGATGATATGAGAGATGTTGAGGCCAATTTTTTACGTAAAACGCTGGATGCTACCCCTTACATTCGTTCAACCGAATACATTTCAAAAGAGGTTGCAGCGAGGGAACTTCAAAAGGAACTTGGTGAAGATTTTATTGGTTTTTTGGGATATAACCCTTTATCATCATCCATTGAGGTTAGGCTTAAGGCACATTACGCTAACCCCGATAGCATCAGAAAAATTGAAGATGAACTCATGGCCCAACGGCCAGTGAAAGAAGTATTTTACCAAAAGTCGTTAGTGAATTTGGTGAACGAAAACGTTAGCCGAATTAGTGCTATTTTATTGCTTTTTAGTGGTCTGCTCTTTTTTGTGGCATTAGTTCTTATGAATAATACCATACGGCTTGCGGTATACTCCAAACGATTTTTAATTAATACCATGAAACTGGTTGGTGCCACCTGGGGTTTTATACGCTCTCCTTTTCTAATTAGAGGCATTTGGCACGGAGTATACGCTTCATTTTTGGCCTGTTTGCTGCTTAGTGGAGTGGTATATTTGGTTCAAAGTGAGTTTTACGAAATTTTAAACTTCGAGCAAGTCGAGCTGCTCGCCATTCTCTTTGGCTTAGTTACTGCTATTGGCGTAATAATAAATCTTGTTTCAACATTTTTTGCAGTTAACAAGTTTTTACGTTTAAAAACCGACGATTTGTACTATTAAATAATTCAATACCTAACCTATGAGCAAGATAAAACAGGATAATAGCAACGACACAAAATTATTCCCCTTAGGGAAGGAAAACTACAAGCTTCTGCTAATTGGCTTTGGCATAATTGTTTTAGGCTTTATTCTTATGCTTGGTGGCGGATCTACTGATCCGAACATTTTTAATGAAGCAGAACTCTTTAGCTTTAGGCGTATTACACTCGCACCCCTCGTTATCCTTTTTGGGTTTATATTTGAAATTTATGCCATAATGAAGAGACCCAAGGACTAGTTTATGGGCATTTTTGAAGCAATTGTTTTAGGATTAATTCAAGGGTTAACCGAGTTTATTCCAATTAGTAGTTCGGGGCATTTAGAAATAACCAAGGCTCTTTTAGCTATTAATGCTGAAGAAAGCCTTACGTTTACAGTGGCCGTTCATGGGGCAACTGTGCTTAGCACGTTGGTGGTTTTCCGACAGGAAATAGCAACCTTATTGGCAGGGGTGTTTAAGTTCTCGTGGAATAATGAAACTGAGTATGTTTCGAAAATTATAGTTTCGATGGTTCCGGTTGGTCTGGTCGCTTTTTTATTGAAGGATACTGTAGAGTCATTCTTCAACGGAAACCTAATCCTTGTAGGCTCAATGCTTTTTGTAACAGCACTCTTACTATTCTTGTCGGGAGTAATAAGAAGGAGCAACCCTAAACCCATTGGTTTTGTTCATGCTTTTATTATCGGAATTGCACAAGCTTTTGCGGTTATCCCGGGGATATCCCGCTCGGGGGCTACAATTGCAACTGGATTAATGATTGGCAATAGGAAAGATGAGTTAGCCAAGTTTTCGTTTTTAATGGTAATTGCTCCAATTATTGGGGCCAATTTCCTTGAAATTTTAAACACAAATAATGCTAGTTTACAAGGAGTAGGAGTATTACCAATTGTCTTTGGTTTTGTTTCAGCTTTTATTTCGGGCTATTTGGCATGCCGGCTTATGATTGGTATTGTTAAAAAGGGTAACCTTAAATGGTTTGCCCTATATTGTCTTTTAGCAGGAGCAGTTTGCTTTCTTTTAGCATAATAATAGAGGCATGGAGAAAGGGTTTGCAGGGAATATTAATTTAGAAGAGGGAGCTGTACTTCTGTTCGACAAGCCCTTGTATTGGACCTCATTCAATTTAGTAAATAAGGTTAAATCAGTGCTGAAGAGAGCATTGGGGGTTAAAAAGGTGAAGGTTGGCCATGCCGGAACTCTCGACCCGCTTGCCACTGGCCTTCTTATTGTATGTGTTGGGAGGGCTACTAAAATGGTAAATACCCTTCAAAGCCATTCCAAAGTGTATGTTGCCAAAATTCGGTTGGGTGCCACAACTCCTTCATTCGACTTAGAAACGCCTATAGATGCGGAATACCCAATTGACCACATAACACAAAAAATGATTGAGGAGAAGTTGAAGGGTTTTGTTGGAATAAAAATGCAGGTGCCACCAATTTACTCGGCAAAATTTGTTAACGGCAAAAGAGCCTATGAGCTGGCCCGCAAAGGGGTAGAAATGGAGTTGTCAGCGGTTCCAATTGAAATTGAACGAATTTCTGTTATCCACTATATTGAACCCTACTTAACCATTGAGGTACAGTGTAGCAAGGGTACATACATCCGTTCGTTAGCTCGCGATATTGGTGCTGCTCTCAATACTGGCGGGCATTTGGTAGAACTACGACGAACTGCTAGCGGCCCTTATGGCGTTGAGGGCGCCCTATCAATTGAAGGTTTTAGCGAACACTTTCTCCAAGCAATTACAAAAACAGTTGAAACATAGACAAATAAAGCACGTATAAGTTCCGTACTTTTCAAAACCAATGAAATAATAATCAGCAATCCAACTAAATATGAAACTTTCACAGTACAAATTTAACCTTCCGCAAGACCTAATTGCTAAGTTTCCTGCCGAAAATAGGGACGAATCGCGCTTAATGGTGGTTAATAGAAAAACAAAAACCATTGAACACAAGATTTTTAAGGATATTATAAGTTATATCGATGAGGGCGATGTGTTGGTCTTCAACAATACCAAGGTATTTCCTGCAAGGCTTTACGGAAATAAGGAGAAAACGGGAGCTCAAATTGAAGTTTTTCTTTTGCGCGAGTTAAATAAAGAGCAGAGACTTTGGGATGTTTTGGTCGATCCAGCCAGAAAAATTCGAATTGGGAATAAACTGTATTTTGGCGATGACGATGTACTGGTGGCAGAGGTTATTGACAATACAACTAGCAGGGGTCGTACCCTTCGCTTCCTTTTTGATGGTACTTACGAGGAGTTTAAAGAAACCCTCTACCGAATGGGAGAAACCCCACTGCCAAAATTTATTCGTAGAGATGTGGTACCCGAAGACAGGGAGCGCTATCAAACCATATATGCAAAGCACGAAGGAGCAGTTGCTGCACCAACGGCGGGCCTTCATTTCAGTAGAGAGCTCCTCAAGCGCCTCGAAATTAAGGGTGCCCACTTTGCCGAAATTACATTGCATGTGGGCTTGGGAAACTTCCGTACTGTTGATGTTGAAGATTTAACCAAGCACAAAATGGATTCGGAGCAAATTAATATACCTATGGATGCAGTTAACATTGTGAATTTCGCCAAGGACAATAAGAAAAGAATTTGTGCAGTGGGAACTACCGTGCTTCGAACCCTCGAAAGTTCAGTTTCAACTAATGGTCGATTAAAACCATACACTGGGTGGACCAACAAATTTATTTTTCCTCCTTACGACTTCAGCATTCCAGATATGATGGTTTCCAACTTCCACTTGCCCCTGTCAACCTTGCTAATGATGGTGTCGGCCTTTGCTGGTTACGATCTGCTATTCGATGCATACAAGGTGGCAATTCAGGAGAAGTATCGCTTTGGAACCTATGGCGATGCAATGCTAATTATTTAGTGCTAAGGTTTTTAAATAAAGCGAAAGGGGTCTTAAGCCCCTTTCGTAGTTTTATACAAATTGAAGAATAATGGTTATAGCGAATAGTATAGAAAATAATAACTCGCCCCAAAAGCGGCTTCGAACAAATGAAAAATAGTGGGAGAAAACAAATGCCAAAGGAATGCCCATAATATATAGTACCTCAAAAGACCCAATTGGCAAAAGGAAAACCAAACTTAAGCCAAGTATAATCAGCCAGATGAATATGCTATAGTACTTTCGGGTTATAATTTTTTGGGTTGAAAGGGTGAGCAATAACCTATATAGGGCAAAAACAGAAAAAATAGCGATTAATATTAGATGCGAAATGTTAACCCGGTTGGTTAGGAAGAACGGTTTAGAGTGTGCCCAAAAGTCGGTGGCAACAGTAAAAAGAAATTGAGTATCCTCTTTAGAAAGAAAGTAATATGCCGTCATAAAAAACCAGGGGGCCAAGTATCCAAAAAGAATGGCTAACCAATGCCTTAGGCTAAATGAACGAAATAAGGATAAGCCAACAAACGCAAGAGGAAGGCCTATGGCAGCAGGTAAATAAAAAAGTGAAGCTATTCCAGTGGTAAAACCTGTTTTAAAAAGTTTATCAAGTTCACTTCCTTCCTGCGATGAAGAGAATAAGCTGTCGATTGATAAAATAATAAAAAAGGCAGAAATAATTGACGGATTGAATGCCTGTATAGATCGGCTACTTGCGGTAATGATAATGTAAAACAATGCGGGCAAATAGGTTCTATACTTAATTAAAATGTATTTTGAATTGAGTTGTATTAAATACAGACCAGAAAACAAATTAAATGCAAAGGCCACCCAAAGATAGACTTGGTAGTTGTTGCCAAGAAGAACCTTAATATGGGGCGATAAGGGGGAAAGTGGTTCCATTAAAAGAACCCTTTCTATACTCGGATGCAATATGGTATTTAACCATATCAGAATAGATATTCCAACAACTGCCGAAATGCTAATGGGTAAGGGTCGCTGAAAGAAGCTCAGGAGCATGGCTTATTTTTTTCTTTTAAATGCAATAGGTCCTGCCCAATGTCGCGTCTGAAATACTTACCATTAAAATTGACTGTATTTACTAATTTGTATGCATTTGCAATTGAGTTGGTTATTGAGTCAGCAATGCCAGTACAGGCCATTACTCTACCTCCCGAAGAAATCAACTCCGCATTTTCATTAATTGAAGTACCAGCATGAAAAAGAATGGTATTTATAACAGTACCCTCAATTTCTATCTTATCTCCCTTTCTGTAGTTGTTCGGATAACCCTCAGAAGCTAATATTACAGTGCTAGCCCAATTAGACGTATGTTCAATTTGGCACTTTGAAAGGTTACCATTAGCAGTTTCAATTAAAAGACTTAAAAAGTCTCCGCTAATTCGTGGCATAACTACTTGGGTTTCGGGATCTCCGAGCCTAACATTGTACTCTATTACGAAAGGATTCCCCTTTACATTCATTAACCCAATAAAGATAAACCCTACGTACTCAATTTCTTCGTTCCTTATCCCGTATATTGTTGGTTTAATTACCTCCTCCTCCACTTTTCTTATAAATTCAGAGTCAGCAAATGGTACAGGCGATATGGCTCCCATTCCTCCGGTGTTGGGACCGGTATCGTTATCGCCAATACGTTTGTAATCCTTTGCTTCGGGAAGAATAACATACGATTGCCCATCGGTTAATACAAAAACAGAGAGTTCAATACCCTCGAGAAATTCCTCAATTACAATCGTTTTGCTTGCTTCTCCAAATTTACCCGAAAAAAAATCGTCGACAACGGCTGTGGCTTCCGGTAGGGTTCCACAAATAGCTACCCCCTTGCCTGCGGCAAGTCCATCGGCCTTTATAACATAGGGTGGTTGAAGGTTTGTGAGAAAATCCAGAGTTTCCTTCCGCTGGGATTGCACAAAACTTTTAAATGAAGCGGTAGGGATTCCATATTTTGTCATAAACTCTTTGGCAAAACGCTTGCTTCCTTCGAGTTGGGCTCCTCTTTTAGAAGGCCCAATAACCTTCACTTTATTAAGTTCGGGTTGTAACTTAAAATAGTCGTATATCCCTTTAACCAAGAAATCTTCCGGACCTACAAAAACCAAATCGATACCCTCTTTAATGACAAACATCTTCAATTCTTCGAAGTCGGATGGGTTAATGGGTACATTTATCCCAAGCAACTGTGTACCAGGGTTCCCTGGGGCTATGTAAAGTTTACTAAGTATCTTCGATTGGCTAAGTTTCCACGAAATTGCGTGCTCTCTCCCTCCTGATCCTAATACCAGAACATTCATTATTTAATTTTTGCTATAAAAATAGACCATATGTTTTGAATCGCAAAGGAATTTATAATGAATTGTAAATAGATTAACTGGCTGATAAACAAGACATGCAAAAAAGAAAGCCCCATTGATAAAAGGGGGCTCATGACGAGGGGATTAATAAAGAGTTTTACCACAATCCGTTAATAGTGTAGCGGATCATAAATTCGTGTGTGCCACTATTGATTTTCGAAAGTTTATTAAGGGAAAAGTCAAAGGCATACCCTAGTGTTAAATCCTTATTTACCTTCCCGTTAAAAAAGAGACCAGCGGCATCGCCAATTCTATAGTGTGGTCCAAACGAGAATCTTTTTAAATAGTCAACTTGTGCAGTAATATCAACAGCTGGTGGTTGACCAATCATAATTCCAATAATACCCGAGGGGATAATTTCCCAATCCCTATTAATTGGGAATTTATAACCGCCCATCAGGTATATTTGTGGGCTGTAGGGTTCCTGGTTATCTCTCTGTTCTTTTTTCAGTCTGGCTTCAATAAGGCGGGGCGCTGAAATACCTGCGTAGTAATCTTGTGAGTATAAATAGAATCCAACACCCAGATTGGGGCTTGTCCTTGTTTCGTCGGTTTGAAATTGTGGGTCTGAAGGGTCGTTTACCAGTAGTCCTCCCACTTTGGCTATATAGTTACTAACTCCTGCCTTCAGGCCCATTGAAAGTTTTAACCCTTTTACTACAGTAATTTGATATGAGTAAGAACCTGTAATGTGGGTCATCCTTAGAGGGCCAGCCTTATCGGTCGTTACATTAAAGGCAAGTCCCATATTTTGCTTAATATAGGGAGTATGAGCCCCAAAACTAAAAGAGTTAGGAGCGCCATCTACTCCAATCCACTGGTGTCTGGTGAGTACGTTTAAGTTTAAACCATCAATGGTTCCAGCTACTGCGGGGTTAAAGGCGGTTGGATTTTGCAAGTAGTTGGTGAACATTGGATCCTGCTGCGCGTAAGATTGGCTAACTCCTAATACAAAAAGAGCGGCTACTCCAACGGCCAATTTGTTCAAATGTCTATTCATATTTGCCTTTTTACCTTTTTAAGAAAACATTTCCCGAATACTTTTCCTTAGTCGAGCCCACCTCAATAAAGTAATAGTAGGTTCCGTTCGGAAGGGTTTTTCCAACCGAGAAAGCATTTGAAGTGCCATCCCAATCGTTCTTATAATCGGAATTGCTGTAAACCAAAATGCCTGAACGATTATAGATTTTTACACTCAAACCTCCAAGTTGCTCTAATCCAATTATTTGGAAGGTGTCGTTAATATTATCGCCATCGGGCGAAAAGCCTTCGGGTATGATTAATCGCTCAGTTTTAACATAAAAACGAGCCTTTGCTGTACCACAATTGCCATACTCGTCGCAAACACGATATGTAATGGAGTCGTGTCCAGCAAAATGGTAGTCGGGAGTATACGTTAAGGTGTTGTCGGAATTTACTTGAACCATTCCCTTTGTAACATAAACCTCAATGTTAACAACTAAATTGGAACCAACTAAGCCCTCATCGTTTGTGAGTACATTGGCAGTAATATTACCATTAACAAGGAGTTCAAAGTAATCGTCGATGGCAACAATCGGATTTGAAAGGGTTATTATATCAATGCTGTTGCTAACTCCGGTACATCCATTTATTGTAACTTCAACAGCATATGTTCCAGAGGTATTTGCACTATAAGTGCTGCTATTTGCATCTGAAATTGGGTTTAAATTCAGCAACCACTGGTAGTTGTCGGCATCATCTATATCGGTTAATAAAAGAACTTCAATGTTTTCGTTTTCGTACCAACCCAACCGATCAACCGTGGAAATGGTAGGATTTGGAATAGATTTTATCAATATTTCAAGTGCATTGCTGCTTCCCGTGCAGTTTCCGATGGTAACCTCAGCAGTATACATTCCCTCTTGTGTGGCTATGTAGCTGCTGGTAGTAGCCCCATCGATGGGTTCGCCGTTGCGGAACCACTGGTAGGCATCGCCCGCAGGGGCAACGGTGAGTGTGGTGGCGATGGTTTGCCCCTCGCAGTAGGAGAGCGGATGGGTTGTGGCAATAGTTGGAGTTGGGCTCGGCTCGAGAGTAATTTGAACCTGTGCTGTTTGCTGACAACCCGTTGCAGTAATAGTTCCAATAACTGTATAAGTTGTTGGTTCAGTTGGAATGAAAGGTATATTGTTTACCACCCCATTATCCCAATCATAAGTATCGGCGGTTCCAGTAGCATTTAGTAAAGCCTCATTACCCGAGCATATTGAAAAATCGGCAGGTACATTTACAACTGGAAGCGGATTAATGGAAACAGTGGTGCTTCCGTTCATGATTTGCTCACACAGGGTGGTAGCGTATGTGGCCATCACCGTGTAGGTTCCCTCTGCGATTTGGTTTCCAAAATCAAGTGAAAGTCCGTTGCCGCTTAAAGGATCACCAATAGGTGCTCCATTAAGCAGGAGTTGGTAATTAACACCTGTTTGTGAGCCAGAAAGTCCAATTGTTGTTCCAACTGTACCTTGGCAGTAACCTCCACCGCCAGTAATGGTATAGGCAAAAGGAAGCGGGTTGACAGTAACAGCTATAAGGGGGCTAATGGCCCTGCAACCCGCAGAAGAGAAAACAACAGCATAAACTTCATCGTTATTTTGAAGAGCATTGGAGGTATAGTACGAAGAAGGCCCCGGTCCTTTAACTAACTCGTCGTTTAGGTAGAATTCGTAGGTAACCCCACCCGAGGCATTAAAAGTTATTGGAGATCCCTGACAAATTGTATTAGATGGCTCGGTTGAAACAAGTTCAGCAATGGGCGAGGGGTTCGCAGCAGTTAAAATAATTTCTCGATCAACAAAACACTCATTTTCATCAGTTACACGAACATTATATGTACCTATACCCAAATCTGATTGATTCTGTTGGAATGGATTTGAAATGCCGGGACCCGTCCATATAAAGGTTTTAACCCCAGTACCACCCGTTACGCTTATTCCAATGCTCCCATTTGTCGACTCGGGGCATGTAGGTGAATTTGCTATAGGATTCACTACTATTTGAGAGGGCTGGGTAATAATAATCGATTCGAAGGTTCTTGAGCAATTGTTATCGTCAATAATAGTAATGCTATATGTCCCCTGGGGTAGGCCCGAAAAAATATTTGAACTTTGAAATGGCCCGCCATTTAGAGAGAATTGATGGGCGCCTGTTCCACCAGAAGGGTTAACTTGTATTATACCATAGTTACCGTTGTAGCAACTTACGTAAGTAGTGTTGAATGTTGCAGCTAATTGAGCAGGTTGTTCAAGAAAATGATCCTCAATTGAAAACTCGCAACCATTGGCATCGGTTATGTAAATAGAGTAAACTCCACTTGGAATATTATATAAATTTTTAGAAATGCTAATCGTATTCCCCAATTCGTCCTTCCAAATGTAACTGAAAGGCCTAGTGCCACCTGTTCTCGACAGTATCATTTTGCCGTTGCCTTCGTTGTAGCAGATTGGAGGGAAATTTATTATGGAAGCACTTAATGGTGCTAATGGTTGAAGTATAGTAAAGGATATAGAATAGGTTTTTGAGTCGCTGTCGGTTGCCAAAACAGTATAATTTCCCGCTTCGAGGTTTGAAGCACTATTAGTTGTTTCTGCCAGAATTCCACTTGGTCCGCTCCATTGGTATGTTATTGGCGCCACTCCAAAGGCATTGGGCAATACTGTTGCGGCCCCATTATTTCCACCGTGGCAACTTACATCGGCTTTACTTTGCAAGTATATTGCAAAAACACCTTCAACCGGAACAAAATAGGAGGTATCCATTGAGCAACCCCTAGCGTCGGTAATGGTTACAGTATACTCCTTGTCCTGCGAAAGACCGCTAATATCTTTTGTGGTAAATCCACCATGATCCCACTGGTAAGTATAACCCGGAGTTCCCCCGGTTACGGTTTGGGTTATGCTGCCGTTAGAAGTAATAACCCCAAACTCATTTTTAACAATAGGATTAATTACCGCAGTGGTAGTTATTTTATTGGGTTGGGTTATATGGTAGTATTTTGTAACCACCCTGCCAAGATTGTCGGTTAATACCAATTTGTAGGTTCCCGCCTTGAGATCTTCGAAAAGAAGTGGCTGCGTGTAGATTCCGCTTGAAATAGTTCCCTTCTTAAGTAAAGTTAAAACATAGCTTAGAGGGGCTGCGTAGCCTCCCGATATGTTAATGGATAGTGTGCCATCTTCGCCATTAAAGCAAGTAACATTTGAGGTAACAGGGTGAATGTTGAAATTAATATGCTTTGCCATGAAGCCATCCTGTACACCAGTATTTGTAAGGGTTGCACTACCAATTGCAATGGAAGGAGAGGCAAAGTAACCGCCAACCATTGTGTTTCCTTGAGCATCCAATTTAACAGTGAGCGTTTCCTCATTTCCCAAAGATCCAGCAACACGAACTGCTCCCAAATAGTTGCCATTTTCAGCAGAAAGGTTAACCAGAAAGGCCTCTCCAGTATTTAGTATGGTAAGAGTATCCTGAACCGCAGTTGTTTGTCCAAGGTACATTACGCCTCTGTACATTCCACCTGTTGAAACGACCCCATTCCTATATGAAACTGAATTGATAAGTTCATTAGATGTGCCTCCACTTCCAAATGAATAGGTCCATTTTATTTGGCCATTAACATTGTAAGCTACAACAAAGTTATCTTCTCCACCCTTTGATGTTAGAACAACAGGGTCGAAACCGGGAGCATTTCCTATATTTATGTTTGATCCAAAATTACCGATAATGAAAACATCTCCAGTTGAAGTATCGGAAGAAATAGCATTGCCACTATTAGCGGTTAAGTTGTTGTTGGCAATATGCCTTGCCCAGTCGAGTGTTCCATCGCTATTTAACTTAAAAGCAATTACATCTTGTGCTGCGGTTGTGCCTGCATTGTATATGGTGTTGGGATGCGAAAAACTGCTACCATCAGCAAGGTAGGTCTTGTCGAAATAAATTTGTTTATAAAAAGGGCCAGAGCCGTAAATTCCATTGTTTGGAGCTAAAGAAATACCCCCATTAATCCGAGCGGCACCATCTGCCGACCCAACAATTGTTGCTACCCACAATGGAACAAAGCTGCTATTGAATTTGGCAACAAAACCATTGCCCCAATTGTCTGAGCTTACATAGGGAACACTTATGCTTGAACCCAAAAAATTTATAGTTCCACCCCTCCAGAAACCTCCAATATAAATATTGCCCAAAGCATCTACTTGAATTCCAAATCCACGGTCGAGATTGGAACTTTGGGCAACAACCGATGCAAATAAAAGATTACCATTCGAATCGTATTTGGCAATAAAGGCATCGTGGTTTTGGCTTGCGCCAAGAGTTATGTTATTGGCGCTGT
Source organism: uncultured Rikenellaceae bacterium (assembly GCA_964479665.1). GTDB lineage: Bacteria > Bacteroidota > Bacteroidia > Bacteroidales > Tenuifilaceae > UBA2287. The sequence goes on from CAYZNN010000009.1 coordinate 84,787, forward strand.
TTATACTATGAAATATTGCTTGTGTTCCGCTATAGCTGCCCGTAATGTATATATTACCTGTTGCGTCGGAAAATATTCCTTTCAGTTGTATCTCAGTAGTTGTTTCAATTACATTAGCCCAAACTTTTACTCCCGCAAGCGAATGGCATGCAACAAAACCACCAGCAGTAAGTGAAGCAACCAAATTGTTTTCGGCTCCAGGTGAACTCCTAAAGCTGGCAGTTCCTCGGAATAGGCCAATTGAATATATTTGGTTATTGGCAATTGCAATACTCTCAAATTGGTCGCTATTTACGCTTCCAACTTGTTCGGCCCACTCCCAGTTTTGTGCGGTCAATGGTTTTAATAATACCAATGAGAAGCAAATTATAAGAAATAGTATTTTTTCTATTATTTTGTTCATGGCCCTTAACGGTTTATATTTAAAAAATAAGGCTTTTTAAAAAGTAAAGATACAACATTGTGTTCTTTTTTCAAGTCATATTTGATTTATACGCTATTTTTGTACATAACAGTGCTCAATTTATTTATAAGATGGCAAAGGCAATAGTACATGTAGGGTATCCAAAAACGGGCAGCACTTGGTTTCAGCAGTGTTTTTATCCATACGTTTCCAACTGGAATTATTTGCATAGAGATAAGTTTCGAAAGCTAGTTACGGATTTCTTGCCGTTTCAATTCGAATTGGATGAAAAAGGCAAGCAATATTTTGCTAATAGCAATACTATAGTTTGCGACGAAGGAATTATTGGTGGAAATCCATTCATTGCTGCTGAGTCGCTTCACAGAATCAAATCGGTATTCGATGAGGTTAGAATTGTTCTGTTTCTCAGAAATCAGCCCGATATGCTGGTGTCCAAATATTCTCAGTACATCTATAAAAATAAAGGCACCGAAAGCGCTAAGCGCTTCTTTGGCTCCGACCCATATTGGCACAGGGTTCATAATTTTCAAAGGTTTCACCCCGAATACCTATGTTACCATTCGATAATCAATTACCTCAACAATCTGTTTGGCAGGAGCCATGTTTTTGTTTATTTATTCGAAGATTTTGTTGAAAATCCTAAGGCATTTATCGATAAATTTTCTTTAGAGCATAACATTGAATTAAAAACGAATACCCTTGATTTTTCATCCCGAAACGATGGTTTGCGCAGAGGCCTTTATCCTATATTACGATTCTTAAATATTTTTACACGATACAATAGACGGGACAAGTATTACTTGATACACATCCCATACTGGCATCAGTTAAGCATAAGAATTTATCAGATATTTAATGGGTTAACTTTATTTGGCAGAAAACCAAAGCTTAAACATTTGCTAGGCAAGGCAAGAGCCAAGCATTTAATCGATTTTTACCAGAGCAGCAACGAGTTATTGGTTCCCATATTCGGGCGAGAGAAACTTGAGCAGTATGGCTATCCCCTCAATAATCAGAATTGATGCAGGAGATGGAGTCCATTATTTTGCTTGCATACCAAAATCGGTCGGGCTCGAGCTTTTTGTTCGAGCAATTGAGTAAGTATGCTAATGTGTGCGTGTGCCTTGAGGCTGAGGTGTTAATTTACGAATTGCTAATGCACCCTTTCGACCACTTTACCAAAATAGGATTTGAAAAGGTTCTCGATTGGTCTGCTAACGACCCGAAATTTATACATTGGAATCTTGGTTCCGAAGAATTAAAGGGCCTTTTAAATGTAAAAACCAATTTCGATGCCTTTGTTTTTATATTAAAAGCTTATAAAAATAAAGTATTGCCTGAGGCCAATGCCATTGCATTTAAAGGAACAAAGGTGATCGATTTTTTAAGAACCTACCCGAAGTTAATTCAAGCAAGCAAATTCATTACAGTTGGACTTGTTCGCGACCCAAGAGGCATTTTCAACTCACAAAAAGGAAACATAGACTCGATTGGAAGATTACCCTTTGCGCAGAGTGCAGTTTCTTTCTCGCTCAGCTGGAATCGGTATATTAAAAAAATGACTGAGATAGAAGCGAAGTATGAAATGAAAATAATTAAATATGAAGACTTCATTGCCAATACAGAGGTTCAAAATGTATGGGGTCATCCAATTACCATTTCATTTAGAGCTGAAGGAAACTACTATAAAAGAATACCCGAATCGCAAAAGCATTTGCACAAGCTCGTTCCGCTTGAACCAAAACCCCTCAGAATTAACGCATGGCAAAATGAATTGGACGAAAAAGACCTATTTACAATAGATTTTTTTACAAAGGAGTTTCGCAGTCTCTTTTCTTATGAAAATTCGAAAGTCAATTTGAGCATAAGGGTTTTCTACTACTTAATAACTGAGTCGATTAAGTTTATATTAAATGCTGTTTTTCATAAGATTTGCTCACTCTTCAGAAAAATGTTTTGAATAAAAGCGGAACCATAATATTTACTCCAAATGCATGGCAGAGTTGCTCGGGGTCTGGAAGGAGCGCTTATTCCCTGGCAACTGAATTGAGCTATAGGCGATGCCGGGTTACAATTCTCACATATGGTATAGCTGCAAGCAATAGTGAAATCCAACTTAACCCTAGAATTGAAGTTAGAAGGATTCCATTTCGTAAAAACCTTGTTTGGATTAAGGTGGTAATACGTTTTTTAGTTCCGCTTTTCATTTTAAGGTTATCATTTAAGCACAAAAACTTACTTATTTTCGGATCGTTCCCAGGGTATCTGGTGGCTCTGTTTGTTGCCAAAGCGTTAGGAATGAATACAATTTTCCGATCAACCATGTACGGTTCCGATAACCTGTCAGTGCTCACGAGCAGAAGCCGTTTAAGAAAGTGTGTTTTAGGTAGGTTGGATGTGTATTACCCAGTATCACCAATTTTCCTAAATGATTTTTTAACCGTTTTTCCTGATACGAACAGTAAGATGGTAAGGGCCTGGGCTGGGGTCGATATTGATCGATTTAGACCAATTGAGGCAGAAGAAAAATCAAGATTAAGAAGTAGGCTGGGTCTTTCTTCTAATGATTTTATAATAGTTTCAGTTGGAAATTTGGTGAGCCGAAAAGGCTATGAATCGCTATTTAATGTGATGTATGAACTGGATGTTGAATTCAAATATTTAATACTTGGTGCCAAAAATGTAACAGTCCAAAATGACTGGCATGATCCGAAGGAAATGGTTAGGATTGAGAGTGCCGGGAAAAAACTTTTGGGCGATAAGGTTCATTTCACGGGCTGGGTAGCCAATGTTGAAGAGTACCTTCGGGTAGCCGATGTATACATTTTGAACTCCCATGCCGAAGGGCTACCTAATTCCCTGCTTGAGGCAATGGCATGTGGAGTTGTGCCTATTGTTCCTAAAAGCCTTGGTTTGGATGGTTTTCTGATTGATAATGAGAAGAATGGGTTTTGTTTTAACCGACTGGAAGAAGCTATAGGTATTTTAAAAAGGCTGGTTGCTAATCAAAGCATAAGAACAGAAATTTCGAAAATAGCCACTCAAACAATTCAAGAAAAATTCACTCTCGATAAAGTTGCCCAAGCCGTTATGGCAAAATTGAAATAGCATTGCGCCTCTACACATTAAGTTTGCTCCATACCGTTTCAAACGAGAATTTTTTTGCTGCGTATTCAGCAGCGTTTTGCGATAGGGCATCTAGAAGTGCCCGGTTATGCATAAGCATTTGAATTATTGTGCGGGCTTCGTCTATTTGGTCGAACAAAAATCCATTGATACCATGATCAATTATTTGGTCGGTTACACCAGCAATTCTTTTTGCAATGGGTACAGTTCCGCAAGCCATTGCTTCGATGAGAACGTTAGGGATCCCTTCCTGGCTAGAGTTCAGTAAAATTATATTGCTCAAGCTAAATACCTCTTCAATTTCATTTATTGGGCCTGTAAACTTTACTTTTTTGCCCAGAAGCTGATTCCCCATATTTATATTTTTAATAACCTCTGAATTCATGTAACGTAAGGGGTGGTTAACTTCAAACAGTTCATTACCAACTACCAAATAGGTGAGCTCGCCCCGTAGCCCATTCACTATATTATAAATTTCAGGAAACCCCTTTCGGTTTATAATAAAACCCACCGAACATATAATAAAATGGGACGATTCGATGCCATATTTTTTACAAATTATGTCCCTGTTGGCTCTTTTTTGAGTGTTAAATATATTGGTGTTGATTCCCTGAACCGTTTCTACTATTCTTGCATTGCAACGAAATGATTTTCGGAAACCCTCGGCCATGCTAGGGCTAATTGCATGGAAAACGTCAATTTTATTAATCGAGAAACGTAATAACCAGCCCATTAAACCCTTTCGGTTTTTAATGGAGATAGGGTCGTCATCGCCCTGGAGAGTTGACCGGAATACAACCTTTTTTGGGAATAGCTTACTTATTAAAAGCAGAATAGGCATAGCAGGAAAATGGACCCCAACAAAAAACATATGTGTACTTCGGGAGCACTGAAATGTGCTAATTGCAATAATCCAGATTAAACTAACATATTTTAAAAACAAATTGTTATACCATCGGAATTGTATTACACCATTCAGACTATCTACTTGAACTGGTTTGCCAATCGATGATTTACAAACCAGCCTGGCATCAAATTTCTTTGAGCGTAAAAAGCCAACAAACGAATGAGCGTTGTTCCCACCGCCCATATAAATGGGCTTAATATAGGGCGCGAAAACAACTAACCTTAGAAGTTCGTTATGCTTTTTTGCCATTTTTAATGTTTGAAAAGTGCAAGTATGTATTCTGTGAAATCCTGTGAAATCCTATCGACCCGTGTAGCACCGCGTTCAATTTCAATGCCTAGCTCCGATCTGTTTTTTAGCGCCCAGAGAATTGTATTTGAAATGGTATCGGCATTAATTGGGTCGATAAAAACTACACCTTCATTGGATAAAAAAACCGAATTAAGGCCACCTATTTTACTGGTTAAAACGGGAATTTTATAGCATATTGCTTCGTTTATTGCCAGCGGAAAGCAATCATCGACCGATGGGAGTATGAACAGCGATGACTGATTGAAAAGTTCAATCTTATCGCTTTCCTTCGGATTTATAACTAAAGTTACGTTGTTGGCAAGACCAAGGGCCTGAATTTTAGTTTGTAAAGATTGTGTGTAGGAAGGGTCGATTTCGCCACCAGCTATTACAAGTTTTGCTTGTGGCTCATCGATAATAACCATTTTCATGCTTTCAATTAGCAAATCGATCCCTTTAAGTGCAATTAGGTTTGAGAAGAAAAGTAGTTGCTTTTCTTTCTTTACCGTTTCAATCTTCTGTACCGGGGCTACTAGTGGATTGCCAATAATACGAACGCTTTTCGAATCAATAATACATGTATCCAACAATTCCCGTTGAGCAAGAAGTGGTGTTAAGTGCACTATAGTAGCGTTCGAAAAAAGGAATTTATAGAGCCTTCGGTGGAAATTCGACCTTTGTATTATTTTACCGATTCCCTGCCTATGTATATGGAAAATTCTTTTGGTTTTAAATAACTTAAACAGTGCAACGAACCCTAGGTCTCTGTAAAGTACTGGGGGAATAGGCGTTAATGAAAAGTAGAGAAAGTGAGGCCTAAAAACAGCAAGATGATAAAGAAGTTTAAAAAAAAGGCCTAATGAATAAACGTATTTTCTAAGTGTTAGCTTGCCAATAGTAGTAAGCGAATTGCTTGGACGAATTGGTATTACTCTAGTTGAAAAGTTTTTTTGGCTATTAACTATTTGTAAAACCGCCCCATTAACTAGGCCAACTCCATGAACCGGTGGTGGTAAATGGGTAAGAAAAAGGATGCGCCTCGGGGAGACGGCTCCGTATTCCCGATTATTATTCAATAATTCCAAACGAGTACCCTTTTTCGCAAATGGCTTCGAGAGCCCTTGGGAGAGCGTAGCGTAGGTTTTTTTCAGCTTTTTTCGAATCGTGAAAAACTATAATTGCTCCAGAATGAAGATTGTTAACCACAATGTTAGCACAGCGACGCTTTGTAACATTACGGCTGTAATCCATACTTAAGAGGTCCCACATAATTACCTTATATCTGCTTCTTAAAACCCGGTATTGCGAGGGCTTAATTCGTCCGTAAGGGGGTCTGAAAAGGGTACTGGGTATGAATTCGGCGGCTAAGTCAACGTCTTGAACATATTGACCTGTTGGGGTTTCCCAGCCCTTAAGGTGGCTGTACGAATGGTTTCCTATGGCATGCCCATCCGCCTTTATGGCTTCAAATAGTTCGGGGTGCATTTCTACTTTTTTCCCAAGGCAAAAAAAGGTGGCTTTGGCATTGTGTTTTCTAAGCAAATCGAGCACCCAAGGGGTTATAGTTTCGGTGGGGCCATCGTCGAAAGTGACGAAAACCTTGTTTTCCTCATTAGGGATATTCCAAACGAGGTTTGGAAACAAATTGGTGAAGAACCGTGGAGGGCTAAGGTTAAGCATGTTTATCCGGCTGTTGAAATTTTACTCTCTAAAACCCTGAAGAGCTCTTCCAGTTCTTTTTTGTGCTCTATTGCCCTGTAGTTCATTGCCATTTTATGAAGTTCCTGAACAATGTATAAATTTATTTGAATATCGCTTCGGACGTTAGCAACTAATCGTTCGGGCAGGGCAAGGAAATATCTCAATTCATCGGCACATTGCTCCATAAAGATTCTTGATGTTGCCGATGCTTTTTCGTTATTTCCAGCCTTGTAATAACCTTCAATGAGCTGCAAAGCAAAAAAGTTAAACGGAACAATACTTGGGGGAATAATTTCTATGCATTTATCGAGAACAAGTATGGCCGAATCCTTTTTATTTTGGGCCGCCAGTTCCGAGGCTAAGCGCCCAAAAATGTTACGATAATTTGAAATTATTCGTGTATTGTTTTCGTCTAAGTACACCTTGGGGTCGTTCATGCTGCGGTACCTGTATACATTCATTAAGTTGTTGAACATTCTCTCTGTATCAACCTTCCCAATATTTCTACCGCTTTGCCCTGCCTCAATTGGAACAATTCGGTAGGCGAGCCCTTCAACCTGAAAGTATTTTTCTAGGTTCTGGTATGTATCGCTACTAACCGTAATGGCAAAGTAAACCGGACGCTCCCAATTATTATGTGCCATTAAATCCATAAGAAAAATTCCATCTTTCATCAGGTAGTTTGCTGGCAATCGCCATCTCATTGTATCAACAATTTCAGAAATGCGCTCTTTTCGAACCACATTGTTTGCAAGAATTGTACCCTTATCAATGGGCAGAAACAAATTTTTTGAGGGGAAGAAATCTACCTTTGCATTTCTTTCGAAGGGCGAAGGTAATTTGGTTTCGGGTTTGTCGCTCAACAAAAAGTCAATAGCTTGTTTTACATGAATTGGCGAAGCAATTCGATCGGTAGCTACAACTACATCGCGAGTTCCTGTTACATACTGGCTGGGCACCATTGAAATGGGTATGGGATCCGATTGGTAGGCCTTTCGCAGCATTTGGTCAATGTACCAATCGGCCCTTAAATAGCTAAGGTTACTTACCCTTACATCGGTTCTTATACCTTCAACTTCCTGTGCATACCACAAAGGGAATGTGTCGTTGTCGCCGTAGGTGAATATTATGGCATTGGGTTCGCAGGTATTCAGCGCATTATAAGCAAAATCGATCGATACGAAACGGCCCGATCGGTCGTGGTCATCCCAATTTTCGTAAGCCATTAATGTCGGTACAAAAGCAATTGAAAGTCCCGATGCAATAAGAGCCCCTGGAGTTTTATCAACTGCCTTTTGAATTCCCCTGTACAGCGCAAGCACTCCAAGACCAATCCAAATTGAAAAGGCATAGAACGAACCAGCGAAGGCATAATCGCGTTCGCGAGGCTGGTAGGGGGTTTGATTAAGATAAACAACTATTGCAATTCCGGTTAGCACAAAAAGCAGAGTAACCACCCAAAAATCCTTTTGTCTTTTGAAAAATTGGTATATAAGCCCGGCTATTCCTAACAATAAGGGTAGAAGGTAATACCGGTTGTGCGCTTTGTTTTTAAAGGTGGCGGGTAAATCTTCTTGGGGCCCTAATCTCGGATTGTCTATAAGCGGTATTCCGCTAATCCAGTTACCCTTGTGTATTTCGCCATGCCCCTGGAGGTCGTTTTGCCTACCGGCAAAATTCCACATAAAGTAGCGCCAGTACATGTGACCTAACTGATATTTGAAAAAGAACTTCAGATTCTCGCTAAATGTGGGAACGTATCGAACCTCCTGCTCGCCCCCTGTTCGAATTCTTACAGCTCTACCCCTCATATTAGTCCACTCCTTGTATGCGTTTACATGGTTTTCTTCAGAACTATGCATACGGGGGAAAAGCGATACAAACCGTTCATCGTAGGAAAACTTCGATTTGTAGCTGGCTATTTCATACCTGCCGTTTCGCGGAATGTAAACTGGCGAACCGTCGGTGCGGTCGGTAATAGGAGCATTAAAGGAGGGTCCGCTTACTAATGGCCTGTCGCCATACTGCTCACGGTTCAAATAGTAAAGCAGCGAGAACATGTTGTCGGGGCTATTTTGGTCCATTGGTGGGTTGGCGGCCGACCGGATTACAATAATGGCGAAAGAACTATATCCTATTAGCACAACAAGTAACCCTGTTACTATTGAGTTAAGAACGGGAAATGATTTGCGGGTGCTGTACCTAATACCCCAAACAATAAGACCAATGATTGCTAATACAAAGAAAATAAAGCCCGATTTGTATGGTAACCCAAAGGAATTAACAAAAAGAAGTTCAAATTTCGATGCAAAAACCACAACACCCTGAATAATGCCATACATTAAAATGAGCAGAAGTACAACGCTTAAGGCAAGGGCCGAAACTATTCCCCACGGGGTTGCCTTATACTTTTTAAAGTAGTAAACCATAACAATTGCTGGAATGGCCAAAAGGTTCAGAAGGTGTACGCCAATAGATAGTCCCATTAGGTAGGCAATAAGAATTAACCAACGATTGGAATGGGGTTCGTTTGCTACATTTTCCCATTTTAAAATGGCCCAAAAAACTAGCGCGGTGAAAAGCGATGAGGTTGCATATACTTCCCCCTCAACCGCTGAAAACCAGAATGTGTCAGAAAAAGTATAGGCTAAAGCACCAACTACTCCTGAACCGATTACAAGCACCAATTGCCACAAAATCATCTCTTTATCTTCGGTTTCGAAGAATTTTCGAGCCAAGTGTGTAATGGTCCAAAACAGAAAAAGAATAGTAAACGAACTGGCTAGGGCCGATAAGGCATTGGCAAAAACGGGCACTAACTCGGTAGTTGGAGCAAGCATGGTGAACAAACGGGTAAGCAGCATGAAAAAGGGAGCTCCTGGTGGGTGTCCAACTTCAAGTTTGAAGCCACTTGCAATAAATTCTCCGCAATCCCAAAAACTGGCAGTGGGTTCAATGGTTAAAAAGTATACAATGGTTGCAATGGTAAATATTGCCCAACCAATTATATTGTTGGTTTTTTTAAATAACTTATAATCAATCATTTTAAAAAATTTTTCGTTTTTTGGGTTTCCAAAAGTACTATTTTTTATTTTAGGTAGTGTTCAGCTGCTTACGAATTCCTAAAAAGATTAATTTTGGAATTTAGAATCGTTCAATGATTGCTATGAAGAGGACTCTATCTTTTTTAATTTCTATACCGTTTTCGATAATTGTTACTGCATCCTTTTTAAAGGCCCAAATCGATTCGGTTTCCACTCATTCAAAAGTTTGCATAGAGGTAGCAGCTAATGGCTTTTTCGATAATCTCGAATTTTTCAATAATATTCAGAAAGGCTACACCCTTACCGGATTTAACCTTGAACCTACTTTGGGTTATCGCTTTGCTCAGGGGTCAAAAGTTTCGGCAGGCTTTCATTTGCTTCAGTTTGCTGGTCAATCTGAAATCCACAGAGTTGTACCGGTATTAACCCTAAACACAAAATTAAATCGTTGGCTGAATGTGATTTTAGGAACCCTCGATGTTAGTATGAGAGAGATTATTCCTGAACCCATTTTTAAGCCTGAACGATTATTGACGCATATACCCGAAACCGGCATGCAGATATTAATATCTGCCGTTCCGTTTAGTGGTGAAGCATGGATAAATTGGGAAAATATGATATTCCCAAACGATACAATACAGGAGGAGTTTACTGTTGGCTTCTCGGGGAAATTTTTGACATCTTCTTCAGGCTTTAAAGCCCATTTTCCCTTTTATGCATTAGCCGTACACCAGGGTGGGCAGATTAACAATACGAGTAAACCGGTTTCGACCCTCACAAATTTTGGCACTGGAATAAATTTGAGTTACAATTTTGGTAAAAATGCTTACGGGTTTGAACCCCTCTTCTTTTGGGGCAGAGATGCTTCTCCTAACCCGCATCATGACTATAAAAAGGGATGGGCCATGTACCCAAAATTGTATTTTAATGTCAATAATCTTAAGGTTGAAATGGGATATTGGTATGCTTGGCAAATGATTTTACCTCGAGGACAAGAGGTGTATGGTTCAATTTCGCTGGTCGATCCATCATTCAATTCACCCCAGAGAAAATTATTTACTACACAAGTTGAGTACTCCAAGTTTGTGGTAAACCGTTTTACTTTTACTTCATTTTTTAAACTGTATTACGATTTAAATGAAAACTTAGCCGATTATCGATTTGGAGTGATTGTAAATTTCAATCATAAACAGTCATTGATGGGTTTCAATAATTGATGCAGCAATAATTATTTTACAATGACCAAGAAAACCAACTTGCATCCCTATGGCGAAAGGCAATCGGAGTTCGATCGCCGATATCTCGAAATGGCTCAAATTTGGGCGGGCAACTCATACTGTCAGCGTCGAAAAGTGGGAGCGCTCATAGTTAAGGAGCGTATGATTATTTCTGATGGGTATAACGGTACCCCAAGCGGGTTCGAAAATGTATGCGAGGACGATAGCGGGAAGACAAAGGCATATGTGCTTCATGCCGAAGCGAATGCCATAACGAAGGTGGCCAAATCGAATAATAGCAGCGAGGGTGCAACCCTTTACGTAACCTCTTCGCCCTGTATGGAATGTGCAAAGCTTATAATTCAGGCCGGAATAAAGCGGGTAGTTTTTTGCGATGACTACCATACCCCCGACGGAACAGAACTTTTGCATAGGGCTGGTATTGATGTAGTAAAAAGTGAATTATAGAAAAATAGTTTTATTTCTCTTTTTAAGGGGCATTCACTGGCCCCTTTAGTTTTTTTAGATAATTTTGTTTACTGAACAGGTTGTCAAATGAAAGCTATAATCATGAAAAAGTTTCTGCTTTCCGTATCACTATGCTTTTTAATATTACAGGTTTTCTCTTCGGAACTTGTACTTTTTAAAATTTCCAATTTTAAGCAAACCCAGAGTTTGCTGAATAACCCAAATCTTACGGTACATTTTTACAGTTCCCAGTTGGTCATTGCCACTGCAAAATCCGATTTAGGAAGTAAGGCTGTAGTTCTTGAGTCGAATCCGTGGCGCGACAGCATTAGTTACTACTTGTCAAGTTTCATAAGGTTGTTGGTTAAAACAATCTTGCTTTGATTTAA